>CBDUYN010000160.1:0-24116 GCA_965371445.1 uncultured bacterium
AGGCCCTTCCGATCTACCGGGAAATCGAGGCTCGCCTGGGCGAGGCCAACGTCCTGAAAGCGCTGGGCGATCTTTTCCTGCGCACCTCTCGGCTCGCGGAGGCGGAGCGCTCCTACGGCGAGGCCCTTCCGATCTACCGGGAAATCGAGGCTCGCCTGGGCGAGGCCAACGTCCTTCGGAGTTTGTGCTCTATTCATCTTTCGCGGTCCGAGCCGGCTCTCGGCTTTGCCCGGTGTCTGGAGGCCCTCGCGCTCCATCGCGACATTGCGGATCGGCTGGGGGAAGGAGCGGATCATGGCGAGCTCGCCCGAACCGCTCGCGCTGCGGGCCACCATCAGCGGGCAGCCGTATTGGGCGGAAAATCTCTGGACTTGGCCCGATCAGCGGGGAATCTCTTCAACGAAACACTGACCCTCAAGGACGTCATCACCTTCTTCCTCGACCTCGACGACACCGAGAACGCCGAAGCCGCCGCTCTCCTCGCCTGGCACGTCGGAGCTCCGATCCAAGTCGACATCGGAGACGCCATCGCCCTCCTGAAACGGTCCCGCGACGGCTTCGACCCCACCGTCCCCCCGTCCGAGGACGACCTCCGCGCCGCCGAGGAGCGTCTCCAGGCGGCCCTCCGCCGTCACGCTGAAGAGCTTGAAGCCCGCGGCGAGGACGTCTACAGCCCGCTCGGCTCGTCGGACTGACGGACACCTTCGCTGTGCTAACGTCGCCAAGTTCGTCCGCCACAGCAAGAAGGAGATGCCCATGTTGACGACCCTTTGTCTCGCTACGATCCTTACCCCGGCGGGCGTCGCGGCGACGCCCGACGTCCCCCTTCGTCCCGTCCACACCTACTCGATCGTCGCCCGGGACCCCGAGACCGGGGAGATGGGCGTCGCGGTCCAGTCGCATTGGTTCTCGGTGGGCTCGATCGTCAGCTGGGCCGAGGCCGGCGTAGGGGCCGTCGCGACGCAGTCGTTCGTCGAGCCGTCCTACGGACCGCTCGGCCTCGCGCTGATGCGCGCCGGCAAGACCGCGCCCGAGGCCCTGAAGGCGCTGCTGGCCGCCGATGCCCATGGCAACGTGCGCCAGGTGGCCATGGTCGACCGGCACGGTAACGTCGCCGTCCACACGGGGGGAAGCTGCATCGCGGCGGCCGGGCACCAGACAGGCAAAGGCTACTCGGTGCAGGCCAACATGATGGAGAAAGACACCGTCTGGGGCGCCATGGCCAAGGCCTACGAGTCGACCGACGGCGACCTCGCTGAGCGGTTGATGGCCGCCATGGAGGCCGCCCAGGCCGAGGGCGGCGACATCCGCGGACGCCAGTCGGCGGCGATCCTCGTCGTCCCGGGCAAATCCGAGGGCGCGCCCTGGGCCGAGCGGGTGGTCGACCTGCGCATCGACGACCACGCCGAGCCCCTCGTCGAGATGCGGCGCCTCCTGAAGGTCCACCGCGCCTACGCCCACATGAACGAGGGCGACGCCCACATGACCGAGGAGAACGTCGAAGCGGCGATGACCTCCTACGCCGCGGCGGCCGAGATGTACCCGGAGATGGTCGAGATCCGCTACTGGCAGGCCATCACCATGGCGTCGGCCGGCAAGGTCCGTGAATCGCTGCCGATCTTCCGCGAGGTCTTCGCCGCCGAGCCGCGCTGGCACACGTTGACGCCGCGCCTCGTCAAGGCCGGGCTCTTGCCGGACGACCCGGAGCTTTTGAAGACGATCCTGTCGGCGCGGGAGTGATCGCCCGGCGAATACAAGATCGCCCCGGCGCGGAGACCTCAATCGATCCGCGAAGCCAGGCCCTCTAATCCTCGTCGCCCTCGCCGAGGTAGGCCTCGACGACGTGGGGATCGGCGCGCACCTCCTCCGGCGTCCCCTCGGCGATTTTCTTGCCGAAGTCGAGGACGACGACCCGGTCGGAGATGTCCATGACGACGCCCATGTCGTGCTCGATCAGGACCGTCGTGACGCCGCGCTCCTCGTTGACGTCGAGGACGAAGCGCGCCATGTCCTCCTTTTCCTCGGCGTTCATCCCGGCCATCGGCTCGTCGAGGAGCAGCAGGTGGGGGTCCATGGCGAGGGCGCGACCGAGCTCGACGCGTTTCTGGAGGCCGTAGGCGAGGGTCCCGACGCTCTGGTGGCGGACGTTCTCGATTTCCAGGAAGTCGATCACCTCTTCGACGCGGCGCCGGTGGGCGATCTCCTCGCGGCGTTGGGGTCCCCAGTAGAGGACCGAGGTGAAGACGTTGCCGCGCATGTGGACGTGGCGTCCGAGCATGAGGTTCTGGAGCACCGTCATGTGGCGGAAGAGCTCGATGTTCTGAAACGAGCGCGCCACCCCGAGCCGCGCGATCTGGTGCGGACGCGCCCGGCGCAGGTCGTGCTCGCGGCCCGCGGCGTCCTTCAAGATCATCCGCCCTCCCTGGGGACGGTAGAGGCCACTGATCGAGTTCAGGAGGCTCGTCTTGCCGGCGCCGTTGGGGCCGATGACGGCGAGGATCTCGTGATCGCGGACCTCAAGGCTCACCTCGGCGAGGGCGGCGACGCCGCCGAAGTGAAGGTGGAGGTCGCGGATGTCCAGGAGGGTTCCCATGGTCGGTGCGGGAGAGATTGGGTGGACTGTAACACTTTCTTCTGAGGCCGCTTTAGCCGTCTTCCTCGTCCATAGCACGGGCCTTGAGGCCCGTCGCGGACACGGCGCGAGGCACGACGGTTTGGGGCTGGCGACCTCCGCAACGGGCCTCAAGGCCCGTGCTATGGGCTGGAAAGACGGCTGAAGCCGCCTCCCGGAAGGAGCCGTGCTAAGATAGCGCGTTGAACCGAGACCGCGGACCCAAGGCGAGCAGGAGAGCAAGATGGACGACCAGCAGTACACGATGAAGCTCAACGGAGAGACGGTCGGCTTCGAGCCCGGGGAAACGATCCTCCAGGTGGCCGAGCGCCAGGGCTGCGAGATCCCGACCCTCTGCCACGACCCGCGCCTCGACCCCGCCGGGGTGTGCCGCACCTGCCTGGTCGAGATCGACGGCTGGCGCCGCCTCGCCCCCTCCTGCGCCACCCTCGCCGAGCCCGGCATGAGCGTGGCCTCGGAGAACGAGCGCATCGACCGCCACCGCCGGACGCTCCTCTCCCTCTACATGACCGACCACCCCCAGGAACGGGAGACCTCCGAGCGCGGCGCCCCCGACCAGCTCTTCGACATGGCGTCGCGCTACGGCGCCGAGGGCGACTGGGGCTCGATGACGACGGTCCGCGAGGCGCGCCACGAGGACCGCAACCCCTACATCCAGTTCAACCCCGAGACCTGCATCGTCTGCGAACGGTGCGTGCGCTACTGCGACGAGGTCGAGGGCGTTTCGGCCATCACGCTCTCCGGACGCGGCTCGAAGACCACCATCTCGACCGTCGACGAGCTCTCGCTCCTCGACACCACCTGCGAGATGTGCGGCGGCTGCATCGATGTCTGCCCGACGGGGGCGATGGCCGAGAAGATGCCGCTTGTCCGGATGAAAAAACCCGAGCGCGAGCTCGAGAAGGTGCGCACGACCTGCAACTTCTGCGGCGTCGGCTGCCAGCTCGACTTGAACGTCGACCGCGCGGCGCGCGGCGGTGCCGGCGAGATCGTCAAGGTCACGAACCCGCCGCCCGGCACGACGACGAACGACGGCAACCTCTGCGTGAAGGGCCGCTTCGCCTACGACTTCGTCCACCACGAGGAGAGGATCACGACACCGCTCATCCGCGGCGAGGACGGCGAGCTCCATCCGGCGAGCTGGGAGGAGGCCTTGAGCCGGGCGTCGGAGGGCCTCCTGAGCGTCAAGGAGCGTCACGGCGTCGACAGCCTCGGCTTCATCAGCTCGTCGCGCTGCACCATGGAGGAGAACTACCTGGTGCAGAAGATGGCGCGGGCGGTTTTCGGCACCCACAACGTCCATCAATGTGCCGCGACGTGACACGCCCCGACGGTGGCGGGTCTCGTCACCACCTTCGGCGCCGGCGCGATGACCAACTCGATCGGTGAGATTCGCGACGCGGACTTGCTTTTCGTCACCGGCTCGAACACGAGCGAAGCGCATCCGATCATCGCCATGGAGATGAAGCAGGCGGTACGCCGCGGCGCGACGCTGGTCGTCGCCGATCCGCGGGCCATCTGGATGACCTCGATCGCCGAGAGGCACCTCCAGCTCAAACCCGGCACCGACGTCTGGCTTCTAAACGCCATCGCCCACGTCATCGTGACCGAGGACCTCGTCGACCACGACTTCATCCGCGACCACACGGAGCATTTCGCCTCGGTCCGCGAAACCGTGTTGCGCTACACGCCTGAGGAGGCGGAGCGGGTCACCGGTGTGGCGGCCGAGGACATCCGCTGGGCGGCGCGCAAGTACGCCACGACGGAGAAAGCCGGCATCTACTACACCCTGGGGATCACCGAGCACTCCCACGGCACCGACAACGTCTACTGCCTCGCCAACCTCGTGCTGATGACCGGCCACCTCGGCAAGCCCTCGGCGGGCATGAACCCGTTGCGCGGCCAGAACAACGTCCAGGGGGCCAACGACGCCGGGGCCACGCCGGTTTTCTACCCCGGCTACCAGAGCGTCAGCGACCCCGAGGCGCGGGCCAAGTACGAGAAATCCTGGGGCGTCAAGCTCCCCGCCGAGCCGGGGATGAACTTGAACGTGATGATCAAGGCGGCCGGCAAGAAGATGAAGGGCTTTTTCGTCATGGGCGAGGACATCGTGCTCTCCGAGCCCAACGTCAGGAAGCTCGAGGAGGGGTTGAACGACGTCGAGTTCCTCGTCGTCCAGGAGCCCTTTCCCAACGAGACGATGCGCTTTGCCGACGTCGTATTTCCGGCCGCGGTCTTCGCCGAAAAAGAAGGGACGTTCACCAACTCCGAGCGCCGGGTGCAGCGGGTCAGAAAAGCCGTCGAGCCGCCGGGCGAGGCGCGTGCCGACTGGGAGATCCTCGTCGACCTCGCCAACGCCTGCGGCGGCGACTGGTCTTTCGACGGGCCGGCCGAGATCTACGCCGAGATGGTCCGTGACACGCCGAAGATGGCCGGCATCAGCCACCAACGGATCGACGAGGAGGTCCATCGCGGGCTGACCGGGATCCAGTGGCCCTGCCCCGATCCGAGCCACCCTGGCACGAAGTACCTCCACGAAGGCAGGGTGCTGCGCGGACGGGGCCTTTTCCAGGCGGTGGAGTATCGTCCGTCGGCGGAGCTCGCCGACGAGGACTACGGCCTGGTCCTCTCGACGGGCCGCACGCTCTACCACTACAACGCCGCGACCCAGACGCGGCGCGAGTCGGGTCTGGCCGAAAAACAGCCCGAGGCTTTTGTCGAGATCCATCCGCGCGACGCGGGGAAACGCGGCATCGAGCACGGCGACCGGGTCGAGGTCTCGACGCGTCGCGGCGCGGTCGAGCTGCGGGCGATCCTCTCGCGCCAGGTGCGCCGGGGCTGCATCTGGATGCCGCTCCACTTCGCCGAGGCGAGGGCCAACCTCCTGACCAACGACGCCGGCGACGTCGTCACCGGGACGGCGGAGTACAAGGTCTGTGCGGCCGAGGTTACGAAGGTACGCTCGCACGGCGACGGCGTCCGGGTCTTTCCGGGGTCCTACTACCACGAGCAGGGTCCGGGACCGGGGGAGGTCCGGGAGGCGGGAGAAGTGGAGGAGGCCGTTGAGGAAGTGTTGGTGGGCGTCTAGGTGGCTCCCCTCCGATTCCGGCGTGGTAGGATTGTTGTCTGGCAATGCCGCCCGTGAAGTGGCCTACGGAGAACTCCGACCATGACGATAGTGCTCCCCACAGACCTTGAAGACCAGGTCTCCGTGCTTGCGGAGTCCGGTACCTACGAAAGCCCCACCGCCATCGTCAAGGATGCGCTTCGCACCCTGTTTGCGGCCCGACCGGATCTGCGCGAGACCATCGCCTGCCTCCAGTACCAGAGAGGCGGGTTTTCGCTGGGCCGGGCGGCTGAGTGGAGCGGTCTTTCAATCGAGGCCATGAAGGAGGCTCTGGCACGCCGTGGCATCTCGCGCCAGGCACCTGAGTCGGCCGACGAGACAGCGGCCATGGCTCGCCGAAGCATGGAGCGAGCGGGACGACTTCCGGCGTGAGCCAGATGGTCCTCCTGGACACCGACTTTTTGAGCGCTTTTCTGAAAATCGAGCGCTTGGAGCTCGCCCGTGACTTCTACGGCGTCGATGATCTGGCCGTTCCGCTGGCTGTATATCAAGAAGTCTCGGCTACCGACCTCATTGAAACGTTGGCGAGATTGCCATGGATCACCGTCTGCTCGCCGGACCCAGCGCGGTATGAGAGTCTCCTGGCCAGGCCAGATCTTGATCATCTGGGAAGCGGCGAGTTGCAGGCGATCGCTATCGCTCTCGTGCAAGGGCAGGGAGCGATTCTACTGACGAATGACAACGGGGCGCGGAATACGGCATCGGCGCTCGGTATCGAGGTCGTTAACATTCCGGCGTTCCTGTTGGGCTGTAAGACGACGAGTTTTCTCAGCCGGATACAAGTAGCCGACATCGTCGTTGCCTTGGAACAGAAAGATCATTACGGCTTTCGCTCTGAGATCCGGGATCTTCTCCTGCGGTAGGGCAGATGCTGTCGGCCCGCTATACTCAAGGGCCAAATGATCCAGCTCCTCCATCTCTCCGACCTCCACTTCGGACCCCACAGCCGCTTCCAGGGCGAGGACCCCCGACGCCTCGGCAAGGCCTTCCACCGCGCCCTCACCGCCGCCGGGACCGACGGCAAGGTCGACCTCGTCGTCGTCACCGGTGACGTCGCCGAGGCGGCGAAGGAGCCGGAATTCTCCATGGGCGCGGCCTTCCTCACCGCCCTCGCGGGCGAGCTCGGGCTCGGACACGAACGCTTCGTCTTCGTCCCCGGCAACCACGACGTCTCCCGACACCTGTGCCGCAAGGTCGAGATCGACCAGGACGACGAAGGCTTCGACGACGGCGAGCTCCGGCGCCGCCTCGACGCCGTCAAGCTGCAACGCTACGAGGGCTTCTTGAAGAGCTTCTACGGCGTCGACGACCTCGACGAGATCGCCCAGCCCCTGCGCCGCGGTGCCCGTCTCTACAGCTTCCCGGAGCTTCGTCTCTCGGTCGCGGCGCTCGACTCCTGCGAGGTCGAGTCGCACCGCCGCGAGGACCACCGCGGCGCCCTGAGCCGCGAGCAGGCCCAGGCCGTCCTCGACGCGTGGCGGTTCGGCGAGGTGAAGGACTGGCTCAAGGTCGTCGCCGTCCACCACAACCCCGTGGCGACGGTACGCGCCAACGTCGACGCCTGGCGCGAGCGCCTCACGACCGACGGCCTGCCGCCGGAGGTCGTCGCCGTCTACGAGAGCGACGTCGTCGGCTTCGACGGACGCGAGCACCTGGAGGCGATCGCCCACGACGCCCGCGTCCAGCTCGTGCTCCACGGACACCACCACGCCCGCGACGAGCAGAGCTTCAACTGGCCGATCGACGGACGCGCCCACGTCCTCTCCGCCGGCAGCCTGACGCTCGAAGACGGCAAGCTGCCGCGCGACGAGCCCGCCTCGGCCCGCGTCATCCGCCTGGTGCCGGAAGAGGGGCGGATCGAGGCGGACTCGCTCGTCTACGTCGGCTGGGCACGGACCGAGGGCGAGCTCCGCTGGGGCGCTTTTGTCGCCGACCCGGCCGAGAAGGACGGCTACCGCCAACGTCTCGACTTGCCTCCCGGCTTCGAGACGACGAAGACGACGACGGACGCCGTAGGACGCGCCGGCGTCGACCGTTCCTTCCTGCGCGCCTACCGCAACCGCATGCGACACCTCTTCTCGCGCTGGGACCTGGCGATGGCCGGCGTCGCCCAGGCCGGAGGCGCCGGGCGTCCGATCGAGGCGACCCTCGACGACATGTACCTGCCCCTGCGCCTCGCCGACACGTTCCAGATCGAGAAAACCGACCTCGGCGCGCCGATCGAACCCGACGAGTTGCTACGGCGCGAGCACCCGCTCGTCGTCCGCGGACCGGGCGGCGCGGGCAAGACGACGTGGATGCGCTGGACGTTTCGGCGCCTGGTCGAGGACGAGCGCGCCTTGCCGCTCATGATCGTGCTCCGCGACCTGTCGCGCCGCTGGGCCGAAGAGTCGTGCGAGGGCGAGGAACGTTCGCTCGACGGCTTCCTCGACGCCACGGTGGCGGCGGAGGTCGGCGGCGGCTGGGAGGGCGAGCTTCGAAAAGCTCTCGAAAGCCCGGACGGCCCGCGTCCGGTGCTCCTCGTCGACGGCTGGGACGAGCTCGGTGACCTCGGCGAGGAGCTGCGCGGACGCCTCCTCGGCTTCATGGAGGATCATCCGCGGTTGCTCGTAGTCGTCTCGTCGCGGCCCTACGGGGAGGGGCGTCCGTCGTCGAGCGAGGGCTTCGAGGTACTCGACATCCAGCCGCTCGCCGACGGCGAGATCGCCGAGTTGGCGCGCCGCTTCTACGTCCAGTGCTACGGCGAGGACGACGCGGCGGCCGGCCGTGAGGCCGAGCACTTCGGGAAGGGCCTGAGGCGTTCGCCGGAGGCGCAGGCTTTGGCAAGGACGGCGCTGCTCCTGACGATGATGCTCTTGATCAGCCGGTCGCGTCCGTTGCCGGACAAGCGTCATCAGCTCTACGAGGCCTGTATCGAGAACCTTCTGACGGCGTTGCCGGACCGCAAGGAGCAGGAGGGGGCGCAGCTGCAGCGGGAGCAGTGGCGTCCGGAGGACAGCGAAGAGCGGATGCGGGTGGTGGCGGCTCTGGCGTACGGAGTGCAGAGTGAGGGATACAAGAAGGGGACTCGGCAGACGATCGTCCGGACTTGGGACGAAATGGAGTCCCTTCTTCCACAGGATTGGAAACCTCGAGAGCGAACGGGATTCCTGCGCTGGCTGGCGGGACCGGCGGCGCTCCTCGTCGACCGCACCGACGGCAAGCTCGCCTTCACCCACCTGAGCTTCCAGGAATACCTCACGGCCCGTCATCTCGACGCGACCCATGAAGGTGAAAGACGGGCCGACGCTTTTGCCGAGCTTCTGGGAGACGCCGACTGGTGGGAGACCCTGCTGCTCTGGTCGGCGGTCATAGAGAGGGACAGCCGCGAGCGGCTCGACGGCATCCTGAGGAAACTCGAAGAGGCCGAGGACAAGGGCCTCGCGCTCATCGGTATGATGCTCGCCGACGGCCTCGGCCCGGAGGCCGCGTTCGAGGGCTGGATCGATCGCCTTCTGAGCTTTCTGCAGAGGGAATGGTCCGGTCACCTCGACCGCTGCTCCCAAGCCTGGGCAGCGAGCCGTCAGGACGAACGAAAGGAGAAGCTTCACGCGGGGATCAGGCAGCGGGCGGACGTAGCGAGGTGGGTCGAATGGTTGCGGTTGACGGAATTCTCCCGACCGGCTTTCGGCGTACCTCCCTCACCGCCGCAGGCGGCGACGCTCGCGTGTGATCTCATCGCCGAGGCGCACGCTGAAGCTCCGGCGGTTTTTCGCTCGGTAGCCGCCGGACGTATCCTCTGCGGCTCGCATCCGATCTGGCCGACCGACCCCTGGCAGCTCGGGCTCTTTCAGCTCTGGCCGAGTCATCGCCGGCTGGCAGGCCTTCGGCTGCAAACCGCTCGGGTTTGTGGCGCCGAAGAGAAAGATTTACGAAAAGCCGCGGCATCGATATTGTCACCATCAGAATGGGATGACCAAAAACGCGACTGGGCGCGCGACTTGGCGCGCGACTTGGCGCGCTACTGGGCGCGCTACTGGGCGCGCGACTTGGCGCGCGACTTGGCGCGCGACTGGAAGATCGAAGAGAGTAATTGGTTACTTTCGTACGCGTCGATCGATTTATTTTCTTTTGGACGTGCCGGCGCCCGAGCACAGATCGCGTGTGCAGGCGTTCCGGAAGATTTTCCGGAGGGCCGCCTCCTTCAGGCCGCCTCTCGGCTGTCGTTCGACCCCGGCCGCGATCCGTCAGAGCTCGACGAGGCCTTGGCCCGCCACGAGGACGCCCTCGATCCCCTCTGGCCGGCCCTCGCCCATCACCTCGCCCGCCGCTCCACCGCGGACGACCGCACCCTCCTCGAAGACCTCGCCCGGCACCCGGAGAAGCGCGAACCGCCGCTTCAGTGGGGATTGCGGTTCATCGTCCGCGGCGACGTCATGGACGACGACGGGAGCGTCGTCACGCTCGACGAGCTCTGTGACGAGCTGGGGCTGGAGCGTCTGCCGTACGTGGAGGAGATGCCGGAGGAGATCGACCTGGGCGACGAGGACGAGCCGTAGCCACCTCGACTTCATCGAACGTAAGCGGACGGAGACCTTGGCTCGACCGCGTCGAGAGTCTTCGTCATGGTGTCGCCTCCAAGGCCTGAGTTTACTCCTACCGCCAGCTCGAGTCCATGTCCGATGCTGCCCGATGCTGCTCCCTGGCTACCGCCGTAACGCCGCGATCGCCTCCGGCGTCCCCATGACCAGCAGACGGTCGCCCGCCTCCAGGCGGACGTCGGGACGCACCCGCCCCGGACGCCCGTCGAGGTCCGCCGCCGATCCCGCCGTACGGATCAGCATCACCTCGACGTCGTAACGCCTTCTAAGGTCCGCCTCGCGAAGCGTCATGCCGACGAGCGCGAAGGGGACCTCGACCTGCTCCAGGTGGATGCCGCCCAGGACCTCGACGCTTCGTTCCTGTCCCGCCTCGATGAGCGAAGAAAAGCCCCCCGAAAGGTCGGTCTCGAAGACCCGGCGGTTGTAGGTGTCGATCAACTGGTCGCGGGTCACCATGCCGACGAGGATCCGGCTTTCGGCGTCGGCACAGACCGGGATGGCGTGGCGGTCGATGCGTCCGACGAGATGCATCGCGAGGCCGAGGTTCTCCTCGGGCGTGACGAAGGCCGGATCCTCGAGCATGACGTCGGCGGCGATCACGAGCGTGCCGAGCTGGTCGACTTCGGTGAGGATGTCCTTGATCTCGCCAAGGCCGATCGTTCCGAGGAGCGTCCCCAAGCGGTCGACGACGAAAAGCTCGGCGTGGCGGCTGGCCAGCAGATGCGAGACGACCTGCGACAAGGGCCACTGAGCCGGCGCCTTGGGCGGATTGGCAAGCATCAGCTCGGAGACCCGCAGACCGCGGAGCACGTTGGGGTCCGGGCGCTCTTCGAGCCGCACGCCGCGCCGCAGGAGCGCCGCCGTGTAGATCGACTCCCGGTGCCAGAGCCTCGAGAGCAGCACCGAGACCACACAGGAGAGCATGAGCGGTGGGATGATGTGGTAGTCGTTGGTGAGCTCGAAGATGATCAGGATGGCGGTGATCGGAGCGTGGGTCGTACCGGCGACGAGCGCCCCCATGCCGACGAGCGCGTAGGCTCCCGGGTGCGCGGTCCAGGTGGGATAGGCGCCGTGGACGAGCCCCCCGACCGCCGCACCGAGCATCGCGCCGGCGAAAAGCGACGGCGCAAAGATCCCCCCCGAAGCCCCCGAGCCCAGGGTCAAAGCCGTGGCCAGGAGCTTGGCGACGAGAAGCGGCAGGATCAGCCATAGGACGACCCGGTCCTCGAGCGCGGCGTTGATCGTCTCGTAGCCGACCCCGCCGACCTGCGGCAAGACGAGCGCCAGAAGGCCGACGCCCAGCCCCCCGACGCCGGGACGCACCCACTCGGGGACATCCAGCTTCTCGAAAAGGTCTTGGGAGGCGTAGAAGACGCGGATGAAACCGACCGCGACCCCAGCCGCCAGGATGCCGAGGAGGCCGTAGAAGAGGAGCTCCATGGGGCTTACGGCCTCGTAGGCCGGCACCTCGAAGGCCGGGAAGTCGCCCAGGTGATGACGCGAGAGCACCACCGCGACCACCGAGGAGATGACGACGGGCGAGAGGCGTCCGACGCCGATTTCTCCGACCACGACCTCCATGGCGAAAAGCGCTCCGGCGATCGGCGCGTTAAACGTGGCGGCGATTCCCGCCGCGGCGCCGCAGGCGACGAAGGTCCGCACCCGTTCGGCCGAGACCTGGAGCAGTTGGCCGACGCCCGAGCCGATCGCCGAGCCGATGTGGACGATCGGTCCCTCGCGTCCCGCCGAGCCCCCCGAGCCGATGGTGAGGGCCACCGCCACGGCCTTGGTCAGCACCACCCGCAGACGGATGGCGCCGGCCCGGCGGGCCACCGCCTCCATCACCTCCGGGATCCCGGAGCCCCGGACCTCGGGCGCCATCCGGGTGACGAGGAGCCCCACCACGAGCCCGCCGGCGGCGGGTGCCAGCAGCCGCTGCCACCACGGTGCCGCGGAGAGCGCGTCGAGCGACGCGCCGGCCGGGTAGAAGAGCTCCTGCGCGAAGAAGATCAGGTAGCGGAAGCCGATCGCGCCGTAGGCCGCGAGGATCCCGATGCCGATCGCGACGAGCACCACGAACGTGTGCTCGCCGCGCTGCACATTGGCCAGGAGATCCGCCAGGGCCGGCTGGATGCGACGGCGCAGACGCCTTCCCGCCCGGCGCAGGAGGCGGACCCTACGCAAGGGACGCGTCGCCCGTCGCCAGAGGCCGGGCCGTCGACTCTTCGCAGTCATGGATCGATTCTAGTAGACGGTTACGCCCCCGACGCGTGATACCACCTGCGCCGACACGCTGGCCGGGTCAAAAGTGCTGCCCAGGGGACGGCGATGCCGCGACAGGAAGCCACGGATCGCCGGCCCCATGGACGCGAGCTCACTTCCGCCGCAGCGCCGCCTTCAGCAGCTTCACCTCTTCCTTCATCCCGGCGTAGGTAAAAAACGCCAACAGGAGCTGCGTCGCGAACCTGATCGAGGTGTCGAGGGTGACCTTTGCCTCGTCTCTTACTGTTCGGCAGATCTTCAGCCGATGCCGGCTGCGGATCAGCTCCTCAAGGCTCTCTTCCACCCCTCGCACGAGCGAACGCAGGTGCCGGACCCGCAGCTTCGGATCGACCTGGATCCAGCCCGGCACCGGGTGACTTCGCAGGAAGAGCGGATCCTCGATGTTCGTGGCGACCCGCGTCAGGACCCGGCACATCGGCCTGGTGTTTCGCGGCATCCTCGCCGGGAAACCGAGACGACGGCTCGCGTCCAGGCCGTAGGCGCCGTCAACAAAGCGCCGGAATCCAGCGTAGCCGTCACCCAACACCGCGACGGCTTCGTCGCGCTTCAAGATCAGCCCCGTGCGGACGGCCTGCTCCATGTCGCAGGCCCGGGCCACCTGAAGGAACGCGTCGCGGTCCGACGTCAGGTGGCTCTCCGCGGAGACCAGGATCGTCGCGCCGATGGGCTCCCGGAGCTCGTCGCCGGCGAATCCGAAGGGTCCTTTCTCTGGCAGGCCTCGCCGCGCCGCCTGGAGAAAGTCGAGGATCGTCGAGCAGGCGCCGCGCCGTTGCTTCACCAGCAGCAGCTCCGGCGGCTTGCGATCGCCCGGCATCACGCTCTGCGTCGACGTGGGTGTCGTATAGATCTTCATGATTTATCTCCTTGGTGGGAAAAAAGGGACCGGGCCCTCGGGCCCGGTCCCGCGAAGGTGAGGTCCCTCTATTGGGTCCTCTCCGGCTTCATGTTTTCGGGATCGTCGGGCCCGAACAGAGCGTCGACGAAGCGGTCGACCAGAGTGTGGAGAGTCGTGCGAACCTGTTCCTTGACGTAGGTGCGAATGTCCATGGCGGACTCCTTGTGGTTGGGACCGGCGTGGTGTCGGTCCTGGCGATCGTTCGAGGTGGCGTACGCCGCCACCTGTGCACCCGCGGTCCGTTTCCATCGGCTTTCCGGTCCCGGTACCTGAACTGTCGAGCCGCGTGGTCGGATGCGCCCCCGCTTCGGGCGGAGGCCGCGTTTGCTGGAAACGATCTTTGGGGGAGAGTCGGGACCAGGGGGGGCCGCCATTTGTAGAGAATTTCTAACGGGGGTCACGAGTTGTGGAGAATTCCTTGACGGATGTGCCGATTCCGGCCGCCTTCGCCGCCGCGGAAGAGGGATTTCATGAGGCCCGTCGACGATTTCTCTACAAATGGAGATCCCCCGTTAGAAATTCTCTACAAATGGAGACCCCCCTCGCCGCGCCACCTCGGACGAAACTGTGTCGCGTCACCCGGCGGCCCGGCTTCATGACGAGCGGGACGCCGGAGGCGCCGGGACGGCCCCCACGAGCCCCAACCAATTGGAGCTGACGCGTTCCAGAGGAGAGACCTCCGGGTCCCCTCGACGAGTGGGGAGGCTGGCGGGCCGTTCCGGCGACTCCACCGCCACAAAAGGCGGGATAAGAAAGGAGGTGAAAGAGCGTGGCTGAACTGAACCATCCCTTGATCACGATCATCGATCGTTTTCGCGCCTACAACGCGGTCACCTGGGCGCTGGACACCCAGTGGCACCTGGTCGAGAAGGCTCTCGGCAACGAGGCCGCGGCGGCGGCGGGAGAGCCCTGGCACATGCACTCGCTGCGCGGCAGGCTCGACACGGTCCACGACAACCTGAAGGACGCCCACAACACGCTCCTCGACGAGAGGAGTGAGGACCTGAAGGTGCGCAAGGTGCGCGACGAAGCGCACTCGGCTCTCCGCGGCGTTGTGCTGTCGGGGCGCAACGCGATCGGCGGGATCCTCGCTGAGGAGGATTTGCAGGTTCTGGGTTTTACCCGGCGTCTGCCGACCAACTCCATGGCCCTCGCCGTTCAGGCGCGGTTCCTCGGACGCAATCTCATCGCGGCCGCAGGGACCCTCCCGGAAGCCGGGCCCGGCTTCTCGATCGATCTGGTGGCATTCGTCAACGACAATCTGCTGCCTACCGTCGATCGTCTGGAGCAGGCCGAGGACCGGGTCGGCAAGGAGGCCAAGGTCACCGAGACCGCGGTCGCCGCGAAGGACGAGGCGCTGGAGAGATTCAACGTCGAGTTCTACGAGGACGCGAGAATCATCGAGGCGGTCTTCCGCAGGGCCGGCCTCGATCGGATCGCTGCCAAGATCCGTCCCTCGGGCCGCCACAAGGGAACCACCGTCGAGCCTTTCGACACCGAACCGACGCCAGATCCGGTCGACGAGACCGAGGTCAGCGCAGAGGACATCGTCATCGATCCCGACGCGGATTCAGACGACGAGACCGGCGACGACGCCGGTGACGACACCCAAGACGTCTTGACCTTTGTCTAGACGGTACCGTTCACCAACCCACTAGGATCCGAGCCGTGGCGATCGTCGTCACGGCTCTTTTTTTGTGCCTTCCGGGAGCCAGCTTTAGCTGGCTTTCCAGCCTATAGCACGGGTCTTTAGGCCCGTTGCGGAGGCGCGGCGAGCCTGATCCGTCGTGCTTCGCGCCATCCCCGCAACGGGCCTAAAGACCCGTGCTATGGACGAGAAAGCCGGCTCAAGCCGGCTCGGAAGAGACCGTCGCCCCAAGCTCAGAAACCCGCTCTACCCCGGCCTCGTCGCCCAAATCCCGGTAGACCTCCATCGCTTGCTCGACCGTCGCCCGGACGTCCAGCTGCTGACGCGCCGCGCGGGCTTCGAGGAGCGCGCCCCGGGCTACCGGGTCGATCGCCTCGAACGGTTGCCGGCATTTGAGCTCCGCCAGGGCGAGCGCCTCGTCGCCCTCGTCTTCCTTGCCCGCGGCGAAGGACGTCCGCGCCAGCTGCGCCAGGGCGAGGAGGCGACGGTCCGCCACCTCCTCGCGGGGGTCCGAGCGCCAGGGCTTCAAGCTGCTCACCGCGAAGCGGTTCCACTCCCGGCTTCGCTCCGGGTCCTTCAACGCCAGCTCCGAAGCCTTCTCCAGCAACAGGTCGCAGAGCGCGAAAGACGACACCGGAATGTCCTCGACCAGCCGCAGCTTGGCACCGGCGCGGACGTCGGAACGCTCCAACACCGCGGCGACACGCTTCACCTTGAAGTCCTCGTACGCGCGCTGGAACCGGGGATTGGCCATCAGCTCTGAATCCTTCTTGTGCTCGAAGTAGAGGTCGCGGCAGCTCTCCTTCTGCTCCGGGTAAAGCTCCAGCATCTTCTCCAGGAGCTCGTGAAAGAGCGCCTCGTCGGCCACGCCCAGAAACACCCGGCGCCACGAGTCGAGCCGTTCCACACGCGGCGGCGCCGATGCCGGCCGCGCCGAAGCCGTATCCGCGAGGCGGGCGCGCCACTCTACCGGCGTCTCCTCCGTCAGGTCCTTGAAAGCCTGCGCGAAACCGCGGTAGCTCCGGTAACCCACCAGGTGGGAGATCCTGCGGTTCGCCAGCTTCGTACGACGCATCAAGTCCTTCGCCGTCTCGATGCGAAGCTCCCGGAGGTAGGCCACCGGGCTGCCGGCGGTGACGCTCCGAAAGAGCTCGCTGAAGCGCCGTCCGGCCTCGGGACAGCTCTTCTCGATCGCGGACCGAGAAAGGTCGCGATGGAAAAGCTTGCGCTCGATCAAGGCGAAGGCGTCCCGGATCGGCTCCGGTGCCGCGGCTGCGTCGTCGTGCAGCCGCGACAAGACGCGAACCGACGCTTCCTCCAGAAAGCGGCCTTCCGTCAAGGGAGTAAAATCGCTTGACATTCCTTCCTCCTCTCCGAAGCCTACCCGTGGTCTCCCCGTTCTTCGTCTTCGTCTTCGTCGTCTACTTCCGCGGCCTTTTGCATCAGCAGCTCTTTGAGCGCGGGCGTCGTGAAGCAGAGCTCATAGAGCGCCACTTCGTGCTCGCTCGCGTCGGGCACCAACAGGTTCTCCCAGATCTCTCTGGCAAAAAACCTCTCCAGGGGTCCGACCGGTGGACGCCGCATCCAGCAGTCGGCATTGCGGACTTTCATCTCGGCGATCAGCTCTCCGGCTTCGCCGTCGGTCAGCCCGGCAGTGAGAAGACGAGCCAGGAGGTGGCCCGAGAGCAGGCTCTCGCCGGATTCGGTGAAGAGTCCCGGAAGCTTCTGAATCTCCCGGCGAAAGGCGTCGGGCGTCAATCCGGACCAGGCTCGGAAGCGGCGTTTGAAGGTCTGCTTGTTGGAAAAGCAGACCATCTGGGCGACCTGCCCCGGCTGGAAGTCGGTGTCGAGCAGGAGGCCCGCCGAGGTCTCCAGCCGGCGGTCCCAGAGGTAGGTCTCCGGCGCGACGCCCATCTGCGCCTCGAAGAGCGTCGAGCCGTTCTGGAGCGGGAGCTCGCACGCCTTCATCCAGGCGGCGACGGTCAGCTCGACGCTGAAGAGCTCCTCCAGGATGTAGGTCAAGAGGTCCCGGATCTGGTAGACCGACGCGGCTTCGATG
The DNA here is from genome assembly GCA_965371445.1 of uncultured bacterium. Taxonomy (GTDB): domain Bacteria; phylum Acidobacteriota; class Thermoanaerobaculia; order Multivoradales; family J023; genus DASWIG01. Next base: position 17,225 of record CBDUYN010000160.1, read on the forward strand.
TCGTGGCCGATTTCCTTCAGGACCGGCGCCGACGCCCGACGAAGCGCCGCTTGCTCTTCTCGGAGTGGGATCATGAGCCTCTCCTTGCGTACGGTTCAACGTTTCGGACTCTTATCCGGACCCTCGCTCTGCCGGAGTTTCGGTCGTCCTGCTCGGGTTCCCTTGCGTCGGGGTGATTTCCTGGTTCGGATCGCCCTCTCGAGGCGGGTCAGACGTTGCTGGAAGTCCTCGACGCGGCGCAGCTGACCGCCGAGGATCTCGCCCAGCCGCTTCACGTCGGCTTGAGCCCAGGCGTCTTCCGGCGGGAGCTCGGCGAAGGCTCGCGGCGCCGGCAGCCGTGGCGGGCCGTCCTCGGACGCCTCGGCGAACCAGCGTTCTCTCGCATAGGCCTCGGCGGCGGCCGCCGCCGCCTGGTCGTCGAGCCAGGCGTCCATCAGGTCGTCGTCGCCGCGCGCCACGGCGTCGCGCAGACGGCTCACCTGCTCTTCGAGCTCCATCATCACGTCCTCGACCACGCCGTCGAGGTCGAACTCGGCCGACGGTGGGACGTGGCCTTCGAGCATCACGTCCGGGACGTCGGCGTCGAGCTCGTCACGGACCTCGGCCAGCCCGCCGCGGGCCGCGTCGAGGTGGACGGCGATCTCGGTGATGCGCTGACGGCTTCGATCCAGCCTCGAACGGGTGACGGCGGGCCGGTCTGGATCGTCTCTCTGGGCTTGGGTGCTCATGGGGTCTCCCTTCCTGATCTCCGATGATTGGAGAGCATGCCAGAAGAAAGACCAGGGGGATAGAGACCTCTTTGCCTGCACAAATGTCCAGGCAAAAGTTTCCCTGGGGGGATCCAAACGCCTGCCGGACGGGCTATCCTCGGGCTCCGGGAACAGGCTTGGACGGAGAGATCCGTGAACCGACGACGAAAGGAGACAACCATGAAGACGAAGAGCAGCCTCAAGGCTGGAATGCCGCCTGGCGCCGACCATCTGGGCTAGTTGCCCACGGTAGGGGTCGCACGGACATGGCGAGAATTCCGGCAGGCTGCGCCTGCTGGAAATCCCCCTAGCCCCCTTTCCTAAAGGGGGGACAAGATTCCAGATTCTTCTCTGAACCCCCCTTTAGGAAAGGGGGGCAGGGGCCGGCCGGGAGCGGCGATTTGGCCGACGTCAGTCGGCCATCCTGCAACGGTCACTGACCTCTTAAACTCGGGCCAAGGGATCGCGGCGCAGGGACGACCGCAGACTCCTGAGGACGTCGGTCGACACGCAGGACTCCGAGATCGCCTGACCGAGCAGTCGCACGCTGGCCATCGTCTCGTCGTACAACCTGAGAGATTCGAAGACGGGGTAGATCGTATTGCAGAGCGGTATGACGTCCGCCGTCCTCTTCTGGTCCGCGTAGAGTACTACCAAGTCGAGAAGCAAGAGCGCTCGGTAGAGTGGCTCGTCGAGCTCTTCGAGCATTTTTGCCGTCGCAAGATACTTTTCCTCCGCTTGCTCCAACCTTCCGATACCCTGGGCGACATATGCTTCGATCCACCGATGTCGCCAATGAAGCGCCATGCTTTCGTCCCTCAGGGTCAACAACTGGTTCTCAGCGTCTGAGAAGCGGCCAAGTCTAACTAACGTAATGGCGATATCGCGAAGTAGCTCAGTGGCAAATGGCTCCGAAGCGGCGCCGGGCAAAGCAGCAGCCTTCGTCAGCGTTGCCAAGGCTTCCTCGTGGCTCTCTGCATAACGCAGAGCTGTCGCCCTGTGGTTCAATGTCGCGATCTGCCACGGCTCGTCTCCCGCTCCCTCGAAAGCAGGCAAAGCGACATCGAAAACCTCCACGGCCTCGTCATGCCGGCGCTGAAACGTCCGAAGCGTCCCCTGGCACAGGTAAACGATCCCGGCGGTGAGCAGGTCGACCGTCGAGTGGAGCACTTCGACGGCCTCGTCGATCGCCCGGTCGGCGGCGACGAAGTCGAGGCCGAGCCGGTAGGCGTTGCCGAGCCAGGCCCAAGCCTGGGGCCGTAGGGTGTGATAGAGCGGACCGAGGGATTCGGCATTGGCCTCGACGCTGTCGAGCGCCAGTTGGGAGAGCTCGACGCCGCGTTGACGGTCCTGGCGTCCTTGGTCGCGGGATTCGCGGTGCAGGGCGTCGAAGAGGGCGGGGGTCGAGAAGGGCCGGGACCGTTGGACGACGTGCCTCTGCTCGTCGAAGGACAAGAAGGCGAGGCGCGGCAGAACCAGGGTTTCCACCTGGATCTGCTCTAACTTCGCTGCGTCGACGAGCTTGGATTGGAGCTCGTCGAGAGGGCCGGTGAAGAGGCACTGCATCTCGACCAGGAGGGCCTTGAGGCGATTCATGAGGTCACCTACCCGGCTCGGGGAGAGCTGTCCGGCGAGAGCGTCGGCGACTGTCTGCTCGAAGCCCGCCTTCACCAGGCCGTGGCGCTCGCGGAGCTCGGAGGGCGTACATCCCTTCCACTTCTTGAACGCCTTGCGGAAGCTGACGGGGTTGAGGTAGCCGACCAGCCTGCCGATTCGCGAGACCGCAAGGGGCGTTTGAAGGAGGAGGCGTTCGGCGGTCTCCATGCGTCCACGGAGGATGTAGGCTCTCGGGACGGTGTCGATCTCTTTGAAGATGGCGGGGGCGTTCTTGTCGCGGATCTTGTGCTCCCGCCAGAGAGCTTGGACGTTGAAGCTACCCTCGAAGAGCCGCTTCTTGACGGTCACCAGCAGCGGCTGCAAGCGCTGGCTGGCGCCGTCGACGTCGGTCCGGATGCGCAGCAGGGTTGGCTTGGCGGCTTGGTCCCTGAGCGTTTCCTCGTTGGTCATCGGAGTCCCTCTCGTTGGTTGGGGGGCCAGTGTAGCAGAAACGGCGGCGAGGGGAAGGGGCGCGTAGGGAGGGCTGCGCCAGCCGTCTTCTCGGCGCCTTCAGGCGCCTTCGCTGGGAGCGCAGGCGTCCCGCCTGCTCTTCAGGCGCCCGCAGGGCGCCTCTTGTGGTCGGGTGGCAAAGGGCAAGGCCTTGGACCGTCCGTCCGCCCGGGGTTGAAACCCCGGCGGGCCGTGCTCCCGCGGGGGATATACTCCGCGCCGGGCGGGTCGCCGACGCCAGCGCCTCGACCAGGGCGCCGCCCGGCCGGGTCCGGCATCCGGATGGCCGGCGCTTGGCTCGGCACCTCACTCAGGGATCCCGCGCCTGAATGATCAGCTGCCCTCGAGAGGCGACGACCCGCATTGGCGTGTTCTCGCGAAAGCCGCAGTAGCGGAACGCGTTGGCGAGATGGACCGCGCGGTGCAAAAGGGTCGCCAGAATTTGCTGGCGAGGTCGATTGAGATCGCCGCGGGTGTAGAGCAAGAGTTGATGGCTCTTCGTCGCGCAGAGGGGCGACTCCGGAAGTGGCGAATACTCGTCGTCGATGCGGATCTCGGGCGGATTCGCCACGAAGTCGGGATCGGGAAAAAGGTGGATCATCAGCCGCAGGCATCTCGCCATCTCCTCCCGGACAGCTCCCAGGTCATCAGGCCCGGGGTCGCCCGTTGAAGTGGGTCCGGTTGGAGGAAGATCGTCGTGCTGAAGTTTCAGTAACATGACTTACGCTCAACTTACGCCAAGATTACCAATTCGATCAGGAAGAATCAAGTTCTTAGTGAGAAAATCTGGCCAAAAGACTTGCCTTTTGGCCATCGCCTTCTGTATCCTTCGGGGCACTTCCAGAGCCGAGGAGCGCCAGCCCCGGAAAGGCCCGTGGATCGGGTGCTACGACGCTGAAACGCGCTCTTTGCTCGGCGAACAGGAGACACGAGGATCGGTGTAAGTGCTTTGCTTTCAGGGAGATAGAGGAAGATCGAGGCGGTGGTGGCCGGGATGCTATGGGCAGCTGGGAGCGTCCTTTGCCCGCGTCTCCCGGGAGGTGGTCGCCGAGCCGGGGTGCTACGACGCTCTCAGAGCGTCCTTTGTCCGCGCTGAATTTCGAAAGGCCGGCTCCAAGCCCTTGCGGCTCAGGCACTTGGCGAGACATATACCCTCAAGTCATAGTGTGAAAGGACGCTCTCAGAGCGTCCTTTCACGCGACCAGAGGCCGAAAACAGGGCAAGGGCGAAAACAGGGCGCTAGAGAGCGTCCTTTGCCCCGCGAATTTTGGCCCCGTAATCGCCGGAAACCTTTGGCGGTCAATGGCTTAGCTTCAAACGGCGCCTTGGGAAACAGGGCGCTACAGCGGCCTTTTGGGTGCGCTACGCACCCACAGAGCAGGGCAACGGAGAAAAAGGGCGCTAGAGAGCGTCCTTTGCCCCCCGGCGATTCGCCCCATTACCGCCATAAGTCGGTGGCCGGCAGGAGCTTACGCGAGGGCGGCGTCTCAGGAAACAGGGCGCTACAGCTCCCTTTTGGGTGCGCTAAGCACCCACATTTCTATGTTAGGCGCCACAGAAGTTCAGGATGACAATGAAAACTGAAGAAACCTACCTCTTCGTGGACGGCGCCTATCTTGAAAGAACCATTGCCGCTCACAGCGAGTATTACTTCGGCGAAGACCTTGTGCTCGACTTCGAGCGTCTTGGGGCAGGTGCACTGAAGGCTTTCTACTACGATGCGTACCCCTCAAGGAAACAAGGAGAGAGTGAAGCGGACTACCAACAGGAAGTCTCTTCCGCTGACCGAAAATTCAACCGAATCTCCTCCCATCGTGGCTGGCACGTGAACTTTGGCTTTACTCGCGGTAGTGGAAAGAAAATAAGGCAGAAGGGAGTCGACGTACAACTTGCGATGGACGCCTATACTCATTGTGTCCGCGGAAACTTCAAGAATATCACTCTGTTGACCGGGGATTTGGATTTCTATCCGCTCATCAAGTCCCTTGTTCAAGAAGGTGCCTTCGTGCAACTTTGGTATGATCCAAACACAACGAGCGATGAACTAATGCGAAGCGCAGATTCAAGAAAATGGCTCAACCCACGAGGTATTCTTGACGTAGTAAGTAACAAAAATCTGCGATCTGTGCCGTCTTGGTACGAAGTCCCGGATCCAAGCTTATTCCAACGCAAGGCAATAAGGGAAGGGGCGTACGACAAAGGAGAGGTGAAGGTGGTCGAAGTTGATGCTCGATTTCTAGCAATCAACTATCGCCGGGACCTGGGCAGCTACAGCGCCCTTGATGACGATGATTTCGACCGATTGTTCTACTTCGTCAAATCGGATTTACCGCATGTGGAGTGGGGAGCAGCGCCTAACGCCAAACTCGAGCGGCCAGCTGGCGCCGCCGCTGAAAGATGCGCCATCTATCGAGTACCACCCAAGTCGGCAAGCGCGGCTCTTCTCGGGCTAGGCCAGGTAGCAAATGGCCGTGAGCGGGCTGGCCATTGCTTCGTGGGGCGCCGCGGAGGCGCCGCGGCGCATGGCGGCAGGCGAGCGAGGTCGCGGTGGACGGGCACCCAGGCGGCACTGCGTTTCAAGCAGCGCCGCCGGTCCACAGACAGAGCGCTTGTCGCTCTCCGCGCCCGGTGGTACCCTGGTCCCATGATGGCCAGCAGACCCAAATGCCCGACCCTCCAGGCCCCTCCAGGCCCCTTCAGGGGGAGAGGTCAGCCCCAGAGGCCTCGCCGGGAACCTCCTACGAGCTCCCCGCCCACGACTCGCTGCGGGCAGAGCCTTCGCCAGGCATCCAGGGCCCGGACGGTCTCCGTCGAAGGACCGTGCTCCCGCAGAGAGCGGCGTCGAGATCCGGCTGGCGGGTCGCGGCGATCGCCTTACCAGGCCGAAGGCCGGCGAACTCGGCGAGGAAGTCACCGTCGGGTGTCCGAGCACGCCGCCTCGCAGAGCTGGCTTGACCTCGTCGTGGGTGTCTGCCTGGTCGAAGACTACGTGGCGCCGACCGAACTGCTCACCCGAATTCGCCGCTGGCGTTTGCGGCCGGCAGGCCGGCATCGATCCCGAGAGGGGATCAAATACGACCCCATCGCACACTGAGAAGTGGAAAGGCGTATGCCGGCAGATGGATCGTTAATATACTGTGACACGAATGTGTACTCTCGGCCGTTCGATGATCAGACTCGGTCGACCATCCGGGAAGAATCCAACGCCTTTTTGGAAATCATGTCACGAGTAAGAGATGGTGAGTTGCGACTGCTTTGCTCGGACATACTAGAGTTCGAGATCACCAACATTCTAGGAGAGGAAAAACGCAGCAGAGTGAAGAGCTATCTTACTCTTTGTTCTGAACATGTAGAGAATATCGAGGATGTCCTCGACTTAGGTAGGCGAATTCAGGAAGATTGCCACGTCCGAGCACGCGACGCCTTGCATGTTGCATCTGCGATCACTGGGCGGGCGCGGTATTTCTTGTCGTGCGACAACAAAGTGACGCAAATGAAGCAGGCGCGATGCTACAGACGACTCGCGAAGGGTCGTCAGGCGGATTACTTCTCAGCAATGAACCCGACCCGGTTTTCAGACAAACTCCGGAAAGGAGAGATCGAATGAGCACAGCTGCCGTGTTGGAAGCAAATGCGGGCGACATCCTTCGCGAAGGATGGAGTGCGCTCGTAGATACGCTAGGCATCCAGAAGGCTACACGTTTCGTGGTACTCCTTGAGCGAGGGAAAGGCGACTCTGTTCAAGAGATCGCTCAATACTGGGAGGATTCAAGTATTGATGAGATTCACCGTCAGGTCTCAGAATGGGCGTCAAGAAAGGGGAGCGGGACCCCATGAGCAGCGTGGCGCCACCAGAGCCGCAGAACACCTATGAGGCCCCCGTTGTCAATAGCTAAAACTCACCCTACACCGACTTTCTGTGGTCGGTTTTGGCCCGGGAGCTCCGGCGACCGGGACGAAACCTCGTGTCTGCTTCGTTTCAAATCAGCGCAAACCGTCTGCGCCAATCACCTATCGAGGCTCAGCCGCCGCGGCAC
>CBDUYN010000161.1:0-23944 GCA_965371445.1 uncultured bacterium
GGTCAGGCCGTCTTCGGCCGGGTCAGGCCGTCTTCGGCCGGGTCAGGCCGTCTTCGGCCGGGTCCGTCCCTCTCCTCCTGTCCTGCGGCCTCTAGGGCAGCCAGGCGGCCAGCGGAGCGGCTCTTGTGGATGGCGCGCCCTGCGCCTCTCCGGTGGCGACGCGTCCGGATCGAGAGCCCGGGCCTGTCGGGGCCATCGCCAGCGCAACCCCGAGCGGAGCGTTGCAGAGCTGTCGCGGTCCGGGCTCTCGGTGCGTCGCGGTCCGGACCATCCAATGAGCCGCGCGCAGCGCGTCCCCTGTCGCTCCTCGCGGCCGACGCCGTGCCGCTCGAGATCTTCGAGCAAGGCGCCCAAACGCTCGGTCCTCACCTCGCCCAGGCGCTCGTGGACGACGGCGTCGGCGAGGTCGTGGCGCCGCTTCTGCGCTACTCACTCGTCGAGCGCGACGTCGAGGCGCGGACGTTGAGCGTTCATCGGATGGTGCAGGCGGTGGTGCGGGCCGGACTGGGCGAGGCGGAGCGGGAGTGGGGCGAGCGGGTGGTGAAAGCGCTGGCCCGGCTCTGGCCCCAGGAGCCCGTCTTCGGGACCTGGAAGCTTGGCGAGCGGCTCTGTCCTCAGACGTTGGTGGTGGCGAGGGTCGTCGACGAGATGGGGATCGAGGATGTCGAGGTTGGGTTCGTTCTCAACCAGGCGGGCTACTACGCATGGCAACGAGGCCGCAGGCGGCCAGCGGAGTGGCGGCTCCGGGGCGGATTTCGAGACGCCCATTTATCCGCCGCGCTCAATCTCGCTATACCCGCATGCTTTCAAGACGCCTTGAAGGCCGCCGATCCACTCCTCGAGGACTTCGTCGAGGTCGGTTTCGGTCATTTGTAGCTCGTCCATCTCTTCGATGAGCTGGGAGACCGTGTGTCGGATGAAGGCGCGGCCGTCGTCGGCCGGGGTGGGGGTCCGTGCCGCGCCGACTTGTTGGTGCTGGTGCTGCCTCTTCAGGTCCGCGAGCTCTGCTCCGAGGTCCGCTACCTGTGCGCGGAGTCCGGGGGCGTCTTTGGCCGCTTTGAGTGCGGCCCGGGTGTAGGTGCTCGTGTTGAGGTGGAGGCTTGCCTCCATGTGACGCTCGAGGTCTTCCATCTCCTCGTCGCTCATGCGGACGCGGAGCGTCCGGACACGTCCGGCGCCGTCGAGTCGGGGGCGTCCTGGCTTCGTGTCTCGGTTCGTGTCTCGGTTCATGGGATTATTGTAGCCACAAAAAAGCCATCCTGGCAACGTGTTCGCGGTGATCGCCTCTTACCCCCTCAGACCTCCTGACGTGGCCTCTAACGGTCAGGCCGTCTTCGGCTCCTCGGCCTCCTCGGCCTTCTTCTCCTCGGCCGGCTCGTCCTCCTCCTCGGGCTCCGCCTCGGGCTTCGTCTCCTCGGGCTTCTCGCGCCAGGACTCCGGCATCTCCATGCCGTTCGGAAGCTTCGTCGTCTCGTCGCCTCGAGCCTCTGCCAGTTGCTCGCGGGTGATGTTTAACCCCCGGAGGCGGTCCGCCCCGAAGTCCGCCCGAGTGAGGTCCGCACTGCGGAGGTCCGCTTCGAAGAGGTCCGCCCTGATGAAGTTGGCTTCCCGGAGGTTCGCCCCGGTGAGGTTCGCCCCGCGGAGGCTCGCCCCGCGGAGGTTCGCGCCCGAGAGGTTCGCCCCGTTGAGGTTCGCGCCCCAGAGGTTCACGCCCCAGAGGTCGGCCTCGCTGAGGTCCGCCCCGCTGAGTTTCGCGTCGCTGAGGCCCGCCTGGCGGAGGTTCGCCTTGCCGAGGTTCGCCCCCTCGAGGTCAGCGAAGCCGAGCTCCGCACTGCTCAGATCCGCCTGGCGGAGGTTGACTTTGCCGAGGTTCGCCCAGAGCAAATCCGCCTCGTGTAAGTCGAGTCTTTGTCCCTCGGTCTCTGCAGCCGTGTTTCGTCGTCTGAGGACCGTCAGGATGGCCTGGATATCGATAGGAACCCACAAGGACTCATCCTCGTTCGGCGTCTCGCTTTCGGTTTCAGCCTCAGCCTCTGGCGGGCTAGCTTTCTCCCTTTCGGATTCATAGCTGGGCACTGGGCGGTGTTCTCGCACGTACGAGCACAAGACCTCCATCACCGTCCAGTGATTCCGATGGGGACTTCAAAGCGATCCGCTCGAGCGCGTAGATTCCGCCGAGTCGAACGGTCAGGCTTTCCTCCTTTCCCAGCTGCTCGACGGCTCGGCCGAATCTCTCCGTCACTAGACCATCGGCTGCGGTTTCCGCTTGCTTGGCTGCAGTCTCGGCCTGCTTGTCCGCTACTTTGACTCGGCGCAAGGCCACATAGAGGCCGAAGAGCAACACAATCGGCGTCACCACCTGAGCGACGGTCTTGAGCCGAGCAAGATTCCCCTTCCAAGGTTCCCACTCTGCAGGGCTCGCCTCGAAGAGCCACACCAACCCGTAGAGGGCCAGGATGACGGCCGCGGTAACAACCAGGGCAGGTAGCCACCGCTGCGTGGCGGCTAGCCACTGGATCAACCTCTTCCACCACTGGATCAACCTCTCTCCACGCGTGCGCTCCGTCATGTTGCCCAGAATACCGCCTGCGGCTCACGCTTTGCGCGATCGATTCCGGATTCTTAGCCCCTCAGACCTCGTGACGTGGCCTCTACCGGTCAGACCGTTCTGCGGCCGGGTCCGGGGGGCCCTCTCCTCCTCTCCTGCGGGCTCTGAGGGCAGCCAGGCGGCCAGCGGAGCGGCTCTTGTGGTCTCTGGGCTCGGGCCTGTCCGGTGGCGACGTCGACGCGTCCGGATCGAGGGCCCCCGCCTCACCATGCCTTCGGTGATGGAGGGGGTCCGAGGGAGGAACGCCCTGTCGAGGCCATCGCCAGCGCAACCCCAAGCGAATGCGTGGCAGAGCTGTCGCGGTCCGGGCTCTCGGACCGTCGCGGCCCGGACCATCCAATGAGCCGCGCGTAGCGCGTCCCCAGCTCCGGCCGGCCGGTCGCCTCTCCAGCGTGGCAGGCCCAGGGCGAACCGGAGCCGGATATACTCCGGACCATGTCCTCTGAGCCCAAAGATCGGACGATCGAGGTCGGCCGGGACGTGAAAAAGTCCCAACTCGCCAGCGGCGACGGCGCCATCGCCGCTGGCGGGGACGTCCACATCGGGGACGTCATCCACCAACCGCCGGCGCCGCCACCGCCGTCGCCTGGAAGCCACTGGAACGTCCCTCCACGCAACCCCTACTTCACGGGCCGCGAGGACGTCCTCGCCGAGATCCACCGCACCCTCACCGACGACGGACGCGCCGTCCTCGGCCAGGCGATCGCCGGCCTCGGCGGCATCGGCAAGACCCAGACGGCGATCGAGTACTGCCACCGCTACCGCGACGAGTACGACGCCGTCTTCTGGATCCGCGCCGCGACCGTGCCCGAGATCCGCGCCGGCTTCGTGAAGGTGGCCGAGCTCCTCGCCCTGCCCGAGGCCCAAGGCACCGACGAGGCCGTCGTCCTCGAAGCGGTGCGCCGCTTCTTCGCCACCCACGACGGCTGGCTCCTCGTCTTCGACAACGCCGACCGTCCCGCCAAGCTGAAGCCGTTCCTGCCCACCGACGGCGGACGCTTCCTCCTGACGTCGCGTGCCTCGACGGGTTTCGCGTCGGTGGGGATCCGCAAGCCCTTCCACTTGGAGGTTCTGCCGCCGGAGGAGGCCGAAGCTCTGCTCCTGGCTCGCGTCGAGCGCGAGGACGACGCGTCGGCCGAGGAGCGGGAGGCTGTCGCCGAGCTCGCCGAGGAGCTGGGTTACCTGGCGCTCGCGTTGGAGCAAGCGGCGGCGTATGTCGACTCGTGTCAGATGCGCTACGTCACGTACCTTGCGCGGTTTCGGGAGAAGCACCTGGAGCTGGTGGAAAGAGCCGGACCCGAGACCGGCGACTACCCGGCGACGGTGGCCACCACCTGGACGATGAGCTTCCAGGAGGTCGCGTCCATCCGCTCCAATCTCCTCGCCCGGAAGACCGGGCTCCGGGGATTCCGCTGCGACCGCTAACGCAGACGGATCGGCGAACCTTCCGGCCCGCCTCCGGATCTCCTGACCGCTGGCGAGCTCGGCCACCCCGCCGCGCGCCCCTTTAGTCCGGCCCAGATCTCCTCGACCTCCATCAGGCCGAGAATCTGGCCGAGGTGATCGGCCCGCCCTTCCGGTCTCGACCGGCCCGTTGTGCGTACGGTCACACAGAACGGCGGGACGTAGAAGTTTACGAGCCACGGATTCGAGAAGGAGTAAGACGTCGGACTTCCGCACGAACGTCTCGCGGGACCCGAGCATCGTCGTGACCGACTGCTCAGCCGACGACGGTCCAAGTGACGCCGTCGTCGTTGTAAAACCCCGTTGGGGTTTGGGGAGGCGTGGGACGCCTACCCAGGGCGTTGCCCTGAGCTTCGGGATCGAACCCCCTTGGGGTTCCGGAGTCGGAGAAGAGCGACAAAGAAGAAGAGAAGAAGAGCCCTACGCTGACGTCAACGGTATACATCCGTCAGCGCCGCATCGCCAGCACCGCAGCCGTCAGCGTTTGCGATCCCGGAGGATCCTCAGCCGCGAGCGCGTCCCCGACACGTAAGAGCTCCTGCCGCGCGCCCACCTCACGTTGCCCAGACTCCGAGCGGACCTTCACGCGGCTCCGGATCCGGAGGCGCCGGAGGTAGCGGTCGATGAGCTCGCTGATCGTGATGCGATGCGCGCGTGCATATCGCTCGGCGAAATCGAGGCCCTTTTTGGGCAAGCACACAGTGAGTTTCGCAGTTTCCATCGAGCATCTCTCCGGGACCAGTCTACTGGTCCCGGAGAGCTTGGACAAGACCCCGGAGCGGCGGAGCAGCTGCGGACGCCGGCCAGCGGCGCGACCGAATCGCCTCGGCGACAGCCACCGACCGCCGCCGCCCCGGCTGCGCTGCGGTGGACGCCGGCTCGTGCTAGTCCGCGGCGCCCTCGGCGCGGATTCTCTCGAGCATCCGGACACCGTTGGTGTTGTCGGGATTGATCTCGAGCGACCGTTCGTAGCTCCGGATCGCCAGCTCCCGGTCGCCATGCTCCATGTAGGCCTCGCCCAGGCTGTCATGGACGTTGAACGAGTCCGGAAAGGCCTCCACGTTGATCTTGAAGACCTCGATCGACTCGGCGACCTGGCCCGCCCCAAGGAACTGGTATCCCAGCTGGTTGAGGGCGTCCTCGTTGACGTAGAAAGTGCCGGGATCGTGCCGGTACTTCGCCAGGGCCTCGTCGAGAGCCTCCTGGCGGAGGGCGAGCTCGAGGACGTCCGCGAGCACCTCCCGGCCGGCCAGAAGGTTTTCGGTCTTCTCCTGCTCCTCCCGCTCCCAGGGATAGCTTTCACGGTTCAACCGGTGCGCGGCCTCGTAGCTGGCCTGTGCCCGCTCGCCGTCCCCCGACGCGGCCAGGGTCTCACCGAGGGCGCGGTGGGCGAGGTAGGAGTCCGGAAACTCCTCCGTCCACAGGGTGGCGACGGCGAGAGCGGTTTCGAGGTTGTCTTCACCGCGGTGCCTGCGCCACAGCTCCTCGATTTCGTCCTCGTCGACGTAGTAGTCGAGCGGCGCGCTCGACTTGCGCTGCCGGAAGGCCGCGGCCGCTTTCCCGGGCTCCTGGCCGGCGAGCCAACCTTCGAGCTCGTCGACCAGCGAAGCGCGGAGGTCGACGAGGCCGTCGTCCCGGTCCAGGGGACGTAGGGCGCCCGAGTCGATCAGCGCCATGGCCAGCTCGACGACGGCGTCGCGCCCCGCCTCGACGTTCTCTTTCGAGTTGGTCTGACGCAGGTCGGCGGGCACGCCGATCCCTTCCCAGCAGAAACCCTCGGGGTCTGTGAAGAGCTTGTACGACACGCTGAAACTCCAGCCGTTGGGCAGGGAGTCGCGGTAGACGTCGGCGAAAACGCCCGACGTCGCGTCGCCCACCACGGTCACGTGGGGCAGCAGCCGCAGGGCGAGGGCGAAGTTCTCCGCGGCGCTGACCGAGAATCGGTGGGTGAGCAGGATCACCGGGCCGGTGAACTGACGCTCGCCGCCGGGCTCGACGTACCAGTACTTGGGCGCCGTGAAGTCGTCGTGCTCGCCGCCGGAGCGGGTCCGGGTGGTCATGTAGAGACGCTGGCGGTCGGCGAAGCGGTCGGCGATGGCCTTGCCCACGCGGTCGTCGCCGCCGCCGTTGGCCCGCACGTCGATGACGATGCCCTTGGCGTCCTTGAGCTTCTCCAGGATCTCGTCGATGGCGGCGGTCGAGTCGGCGAGCCGGCCGAAGCCGCGGAAGTGGAAGTAGCCGATGGAGTCGCTGAGCCAGCCGTAGGTGAAGATCTCGCGTACCCTCGTCTCGAACTTCCCTTTCAGGTACTTCTCCTTCACCACGTCGAGCGAGAAGTCCTCCATCTCCATGCCGCCGAGGATGCCCGACTGAAACCTGCGCTCCGGCGAGATCAGCCGGACGTGATTGTCGTTCAGATGGCCGAGGAGGCTCGCCATCGTGTCGAAGAGCTCGTCGTCGGTGGTCTCGGGGGTGACCCGTGGCCGGTAGACGGCATAGAGGGCGTCCCAGTCGACGTGCTTGCCTCCGAAGAGCGCGTAGTTGCGGTCGAAGGTCTGCCACAGGTGCTCGAAGTTCTTCTCCGGCTCACTCAGCTCGGCGGCGCAGCTCGTGCCGACGACTAAGGCGAGGAGCGTCCAGGTCAGGATGCGGCGGGTGCGCAGGAGAGGCATACGGGGGTCCTCCAGGTCGCGGTCTGATGAGTGCGGTCCTTCGAGATACGTTCATCACCGGCGGGGTGTTGCGTGCTCCGCGAACAAACGGATTCTGCCCAGCTCGTGGCGGATAGGACGTCCCGACCTGCGGCGGACGAAGCTCTCGTCGATGGCCCTGTCCGGTTGCAATTACGGCGGGGCCGTATAGGCTTTGCGCGTACCGTAAATCCGGCCGCCCGGAACGTCACCCATGAGCCCCCAATCGTCCACCTCGCGCCTTCGTCCGCTCGCCTACGTCAACGCCGAGCGCACGCCCCTCTACCGGGCGGTCATGGGCCTTTTCATGGCGGCCAAGGAGCGCTTCCTCCTCCACCTGCGGCCGTCGGAGGTCCGCGCCGGGCTCGCCGAGCGCGGCTTTCCGCTCGACGAAGACCCCCAGCTCCTCGACGCCGTCCTCGACCAGCTCTGCGACTGGGGCAATCTCGAGCCCATCCCGACACCAGCGACGTGACCACCGTCGAGGACTTCTACCGCCGCCGCCACCTCTACCAGCTGACCCCGGAGGGGGAAGCCGCCGAGCGCGCCGTCGCCCACTACCACGAGACCTTGAAGCGTCCGGGCGAGCTCAAGGCCGCGGCCCTCGACGACATCCGCGTCCACCTTGCCGAGCTGGGGCAGTTGGCCGGCGAGGCGCGGCTCGACCCGGGCAAGGTCCACCGGACGCTCGCCGCCCTCTGTTCCCGCTTCGACGAGCTGACCTCGCACGCCCAGACCTTCATCGCGAGCCTCCAGCGGACGATCGACCTCCACGGCGTCTCGGTCGAGGAGTTCCTCCTCTACAAGGAGATGCTGATCGACTACCTGGAGCGCTTCATCGGCGAGCTCGTGCTGGTCACAAGCGACGTCGCCGCGAAGCTCCACCGCCTCGCGGCCGGATAAAACGTCGTGGGGTTGCGCGCCGGGGCCGCGGGGCGCGACCTGATCGCCGCTCGGGCGGTCGACGCGGCGGCGCGCGCCGCCGTCCACGAGAGCTGGCGGGCCCGCTGGCGGGGGCTGCGTTCCTGGTTCATCGACGAGGCCGGCCCCTCGCAGGCCGAGGTGCTGCGCAGCCGGGCGCGCTCGGCCATCCCGGCGCTTCTGGCCGCGGCGGCGGCGATCCACGAGCGCCGCCTCACCAAGAGCGACCGGACGAGCGACCTGCGCACCCTCGCCCGCTGGTTCGCCGAGGCGCCGAGCGACCGCGACGCCCATCGCCTGTGGCGCGCCGCTTTCGGCCTCACCCCGGCGCGGCACCTGTCGGTCGACGCCGAGACGCTGGAGCGGCGCGAGATGCGTCCGGTGAGCGCCCAGACCAGCTGGCTCGAGGCGCCGCCGCTGCAGATCTCGCCGCGGCTGCGCAAGACCGGGAGCTACCTGCGGCGCGGACGTCCGAGCTCGATCGTCGACCGCAGCCGAGAAAAAGCGATCCTCGCCCGGATGGCCGCCGAGGAGAGCCGCCAGGCGGCGGACGCCCGGCGGCGGCTGGCCACCGGACGCCGGTTCCGCCTCTCGGAGCTCGGCGAGCTCGACGCCGTCGAATTCCAGCTCTTCCTCGACCTCCTGGGAGAGGCGCTGGGCGACCTCGTCGGCCCCGGCCCGGCCGAGGCCACCTCAAGCGACGGGTCGCTCCGCGTCACCCTGGAGCCTACCGGTGACGAGCGCACCGCCACGATCCGCACGAGCGACGGCGAGCTCGTGGGCGAGGACTGCTTCCTCACCGTCCGCGACGTCCTCGGCGGCCGGCGATCCGGCGAGACGGCGGACGTCTTGGAGGAGGTCGCATGACGTTCCGGGGCGAAGGCCGCCGGGCACCGCTCGCCGCGGAGCTCGACCAGGCGACGCTCCACGAGCGTCGCGCCGCCCTGCTTGCGCTGCTCCAGCGCCCGCTCCTGACGGCCGAAGAGCCCCGGGCGGCCGCCGAGCTCGCCCTCGTGCGCCGTCACGCCGGCGAGCTGCGGCGACGTCCTCTACAACGTCCACCGTCCGGCGCTCGCCGCCATGCTCAACGTGCGGCGCGGGCCGTCGACGGTCGACGCCGAAGGCTTCGAGGAGCGCCTGGCGGCAATCGTCGAGGAGCCGCTGCCCGACAGCGACGAGGCCCGCCGCCGGCGCCTGCGCCAGCAGCTTACCCGGCGTCTGCTCGACGACCCGGTCGTCGAGTACGAAGCGCTCGACGAGGAAGCCTTCGCCTACCTTCAAAAGCAGCGCGCTTTTCTCCTCGCCCGGATCGAGCAGTGGACCGGCCTGGTGCCCGAGGTCCGCGCCGAGGGCATCGCGCTGGTCGACGAGCGCGACGAGCTGAGCGACCTCAAGATGCCCGAGCAGGGAATCTCCGGCCACCTGGCCCTCTTGCTCGCCGAGCACCTCGCGGAAGAGGCCCGGCGCGGCGCCACCGTGGGCCGGGCCGCCCTGGAGGCCCACGTCGCCGAGCTGATCGCGCGTCACCGCGGCATCTGGCGCAAGGACGTCGGCGAGGTGGGCGCCGAGCGGCGCCTCGCCGAAGAGGCCGTCGAACGCTTCGAGGCCCTGGGGCTCGTGCGGCGCACGGAGGACGGCGTCGAGCCGCGTCCGGCGATCGCGCGCTACGGCGTCCGCGAGGTCGAGGTGGTGGGTCCCGGGGAGGGAGCGGCGCAGGCTTCGCTTTTCGGGTCCGGAATCGGGGTTGGCGCAAATCCCGCTGACCCTGTTTGAGCCGCCTCAGCCTCGGCCCGCGAGTGGCCGGAGTGGCCGAGGGGACAGGCCTGTCGAGGAAGCGCTACTCGGTCAAGCGTTGTGCTATCCTCTATGCGCCGGCTCACTACGCCCCCCCCGCGGAGCGAGGAGGATGACGGACGCGTTCGAGCAGCGATCCGAGGAAGAGGCTGTGGAAGTCGTTCTGGGCCACCTTGTCGCCTTCCTGGGGGTGAAGCAGGAGCTCCAGGGTGAGGGGAAGCTGCTGCTCCTCGACGGTTCCGTCGGCGAGCTCGACCAGGCGGAAGACGGAGCCCTCGGACTCGTCGTCGAGGGATGCCTCTTCGGGTTTGAGGGCAGGAAGGGCCATGGAGGGAGAATAGCAGATCCGGAGGCAGTCACCGGCGCAAATCCCGAGGAGCGGTCGGCGGTCCCACCTCGTTTGGGGGCAGTGAGGGACGCCAGGAGGTGGCTTCGCGGTACGGATGCTGCTGAAGTGGTAGACTCCTCTCTGGACGAAAGGAGGCCTCATGACGCAGGTAGGAATCGAAGCTCTCCCAGGCCAGCTCAGAGACTATCTGCGCTTGGCCCGAACCGGCGAGAAGGTCGTCGTGACCGACGAGGGTCGGCCGGTCGCCGTCCTCACCGGCATCAATGAGCGTCAGGAACTGCGTCAGATCTGGGACCTCGTCGATGCGGGACAGGCCAGATGGAGCGGCAGGAAGCCCAAGGGGTCGGCTCGTCCGGTCAAGGTCCGTGACAAGAGCCTCTCCGACATGGTGCTCGAAGATCGCCGGTGATCCTCTATCTCGACACCAGCAGCCTCGTCAAGCTCTACGTCGAGGAGGCCGGAACGGACGATGTCCGGCTTCTCGTCGATCAGGCATCTGTCGGGCGAATGGTCTTGGCGGACTTTTGCGCGAGATCGAGCGGATCACAGGTATGGAGGTCTATGCCCGAGTAGCCGATTTTTCACGTGAGGTGTCGGAAGAGGACGTTGTGTCGACTCTTACGGGCAAGCAATTGCATATTTCAGAGGCGATTGCTGACGAGGTGGTAGACATTTGCGACCGCTACTGTCGAGGAGACCACATTGCAGCACCCCGGGACGCTATTCTGGCGCAATTCGTAGCTTACCTTAACGAGTTGAAGAGTATATCCTGGGGCCAACCAACCCATCCACCCAAGATAGAGATCACCGCTTATCAGTTGGTCATGGAGGCTTGGGGGCCAACGGCAGGGTTGCGGTGCATCGGGCTTCTACATGAGGCCCTTAAGAAGTATTTCGGCCCGCGCAAGGATGATGTCATGTACTCTGTTGGTGAAGCGGTCAGATCGGTCGGCATATGGCATCACGGAGGCATTCTTACCTGTGAGCACTATGGTTTATCTATATTGGTTCCTGGTTGGTGTGAGCCCGCTCGAGATATTTACGCAGCGGAGGTGGGGCTGTTGAGAGCTGGCGCACAGGTTGCTTCAAACCTACTAATCAATAAAAATCTTGAGACACTCGCAGTGCTATGGTGATCGTTGTGATCTTAGGTATTATATGGGAACAGGGCCGTCGAACAATGGCATTCACGCGGACGATGATTTCGCTACGCTCCATCCACGCCGGTGATGCCAGCCGTTCTGCGGCCGAGATGTTCTTGCCTTTCTTGCCTTTCTTGCCATGCCTTTCTCTTCTTCTTGGTCTCCTGACCGAGCGGACAGCTTTGAATGGGCTCCACCTTGCTCCACCTGCGTGGTAGACCCTGAAGGGCGGCTGGGCGTATCCACGTCGGAACCGGCGAGGACCGCCAAAGAAGTCGAGGACGCTTACCGTTCAAGCACGTCAACGAGCACGGATCACCGAGTACGAGACGAGCTCGGGGAACGCTTCCGGCTCCGGCCTTCGCCCGGACCGGACCTTCGTTCGGGAGGCAGAAAAGGCATAAAGACATGGCAAGAAGGCACGAGGAAACCAGCTTCGCGCCGTCGACCCCACTGGCAAGACGCCCCACAAGGGACCCTTGGCCCCGACGCAGGCCGGTTGGGCCGGGTCGGGGGCGGGACGGGACACCGCGCTCCCAGGGGCAACCGGGCTGCTCTGCCGACGCCGCCCGTCGCCAGATCCTGGGCACGCCCCTGGAGCGTTGGCTCTTGAAGGCGGGTGCCACCTCTTCTCCGGAAGAGGTCGTCGAAGGCTGAGCTGGAGCGTCCGTCGGGCGTGCCCGGACGTGTCGCAGGACGCTTCGGTCGTCATGCCGCCTTGTCGATGGAGCGGCGTGTGGTATTCTGTCGACATGGATGAGAACCGCCCTCCCTACCGAGTCCACGCGCCGGGTGCCGCCGTCTCGGCTCCCTCCTACGAGCTGCCGGCGCACCGCGACGCTCCGCGCCCGCGTCGCCGTCTACGCGTCGACGAGCACGAGATACGTCCTGAGGTCGAGCGCCGCGAGATGGTCGACGGCGAGATCCTGCAGACTTTCCCCGCCGAGCTCCCGCACGCCGTCCAGAACGGTGACCTCGACTATCTGCTGCGTGCCCACCTGGCACCGGGCTACCGGGTCGCGACCGACCTCCTGACCCGCCACGACCGGTTGGGCGACTTCGCCAGCGACAGCGCCGTGGTGCGCGAGGGGACCGATCCCGACACCGGTTCGCGCTATCGCGAGGAGCTGGCTTTCGAGGTCGTCTCCGAGCAGAAGAAGGCCGCAGTGACCCGCAAAGCCCCGACGAGGCTCAAGCGGGGCGTCGACCGTGTGTTCGCGGTCTTCGTGAAGGAGCGCCAGGTCGCCGAGTGGGTGCCGGATGAGGTTAAAAAGGAAAAGGGTCGTTGGGTGGAGCTGGCCGCGGACGCCAAGATCTCCCATTCGAGTCTGGCCGAGCCGATGCCGGTTGGGGCGATCCTCGACGCGGCGTCCGCCGACGACACGGTGGCCCGAGCCCTCGCCGCCAAGGGGAATCCGGTGATCCGCGAGATCCGTGCCAAGGAGAAGGCCGAAGGGAAGATCGAGGGGCTGGCCGAAGGGGAGATCAAGGGGAAGATCGAGGGGCTGGCCGAAGGGGAGATCAACGGGAAGATCGAGGGGCTGGCCGAAGGGGAGGTCAAGGGGAAAGCAGAGGCGATCCTGACGGTCCTCGCCGGGCGAGGCCTGTCCCCCGGCGCCGCCGTCCGTCGCCGCATCCTGGGCACTACGGACCTCGCCACCCTGGAACGTTGGCTTTTGAAGGCGGGGACCGTCTCTTCTCCGGAAGAGGTCGTCGAAGACTGAGTCGGAGCGTGCAGAAGAAAGAGCCGCAGAACAAATCGCCGGCCGCCGGACCGAAGATGGAGGGGCGAAAGAGCCCCGGCAGCACCCTCGTCGAGGTGCCGCGGGAGCTGGAGCTCGACGAGGAGGCCCGGCCTGTCCGGACGTCGCCGTAGGGCTTTCCTCTCCTTCAGGTCGAACCGGGCTCACTCGGGCTTGTTGCCGGTCCAGGATCCGTACATCGGATTCGGGAAGATGAAGTACTTGCGGCCGAAATCGGCAAAAGCGTCTTCGGGGTCGAAGCGATTCTCTTGCTTCCAGCCGGGGAAGTCCCGGATGTTGTCGCCCAGCCAGAGGAGGATCGGGAGCGGCGGCAGCCCGGCGTGGGTCTTGCCCTGCTCGACCTTTTCCCAACGTGGCTCTTTCTCCCCGGTGACCTTGCGGCAGAGTATGACGTCGAAGGGTAGCTCCTGGGCGTGGAAGTTCGCCTCGGTGTGGGCGCAGTTGGCCTGGCGGCGGTTGGTGACGATCGCGATCTTGCCGCCCAGGGCATGGACGCGTTCGAGAAAGGTCCGCGCCCCCGGCAGAGGCGGCGCCTCGCGCCGCGCCACCCAGACGTTCCATCGCTTGCGGCTGTGGGGGACGCCGGCGTCGGCGAGCTCTTTCTGATAGAGGCTGTTCGAGATCACGGTCTCGTCGGCGTCGAGCGCCACGGCCCAGGTGCCGGCCTCGCGGCCTTGGGCGAGCTCTTCGAGGCGCCGGCTCGCCTGGGCGTACGTCGAGAAGACGGCCGCCCGGTACTCGGCCGAGCTCCGGATCCAGTGCACGTCGCGCGGCAACTTGGCCTCCGCAGCCTGGGCGCAGGCGGGGGCGACCATCGAGGCGAGAAGAGCGAAGACGAGGATCAGGGACGGGTACATTACGGTTCCTCCTGGAGATGACGTTCAAGAACGCCGATCATCCTACAGGATCCGGGTAGAGCGGTGAATCCTTCTCGGAGGCAAGCTGCCCACGGGCTCACGCCCGAGGCTGCGATACGATGCCGCGGTGCGAAAGATCGGGCCTTACCTCCACATCCTCGCCCTGACCGCCCTGGTGGGGGCCTATCCGTTGCTCGACCTCCTCGCCCAGCATCCCGAGGTCATGCTGGCCCGTGGCTGGGAGACGCGGGAAGCCCTGGTCCTGACCCTGGTCTTGCTCTTTGTCCTGCCGCTTCCGGTGTTGCTCTTGCGAGCCTTGTCGGGAGCCGTTGCCGAGTCCGTGGCCCGGGGGCTCGACGCGGTCTTCGCCGGCTTCGCCACGACGCTCTTGTTCCTTCAGCTCGCGCCAAGGTCGATCTCGCTCGTCTTCTCCGGCCATCCGGTCGTGGCCTTCTCGGGGATCGCAGGGACGGTTGTGGGCCTTCTCTATTTCAGATCCGAGGGGGTGAGGAGCTGTTTCAGCCTCCTCGTGCCGCTGCCTCTGGTGGTGGCGCTCGTCTTCCTGCTGAACCCACGTGTCGCTCGGATAAACGCCGAGGCGGTCCCCGAGGCACCACCGGCTCTGGGGATCGAGGACCCACCGCCGGTGGTCCTGGTGATCTTCGACGCATTGTCGGCCTCGGCGCTGATCGACGAATCAGGGCGGATCAACGCGCGGCGCTATCCTCATCTTGCCGCTCTGGCCGAGGAGGCCACCTGGTTCGAGAACGCCTGGTCGGTGTCGAGATGGACGGAGCGGGCGATTCCCTCGATCCTGACCGGGAGCTACCCCGCTCCCGATGCCTTGCCACGGCTCGCCGACCATCCGCGAAACCTCTTCACCTTGCTCCATGGCACGTACCAGATCTTTGCCGAGGAGCTGAGCTTTCAACTTTGTCCGAGGCCGTTCAACTCCTATCTTCAACGCCAGCTGCCGCCGGCTTTGCGCTGGCGGATCCACCTGAGCGACCTGTCCCTGATCTACCTCCATCGTACTCTCCCCCCTGGTTATACGGGCCGCCTGCCCCGCGTCGATCAGCACTGGGTGGGCTTTGCGCAGGCTCGCCGGCAGAGGGTGGACCGCTTCCACGACTTCCTCGACGTGATCGACCGCGACGGCGACGGCAAGCTCTATTACCTGCACGTCTTCTATCCCCACATGCCCTATCTCTTCCTGCCGTCGGGGAAGTACTTCCGGCTGGAGGTGGCGCCGGCTTTGAGGTTGAAAGACCGGGCGAAGCGTCAAGAGCCGGACCTGGAGGCGCTCGTCCTACGCTACAAGCAGTATCTCTTCCAGGTCGGCTACGTCGATGGTCTGGTGGGAGAGCTGGTGGCGCGCCTCAAGGACCTCGGGCTCTACGACCGCTCGCTGCTCGTCGTGACCGCCGATCACGGCGGCCGGAGCGCTCCCCTGGGCTACGAGAGCGACGTCTTCTCGGTGCCGCTCCTCGTCAGGCGGCCTCACCAGAGCACCGGCGAGATCCGCCGCGACCGGGTGAGCACCCTCGACCTGCTGCCGTCGTTGCTCGATCTCCTGGGCGCTTCTCCGGCGTGGGAGATGGACGGCGAATCCTTCTTCGCCCCAGGCTACAAGGTAGCCGACCGCTACTTCCAAGGGGAAGAGCTCCGGAGCTTCGATCCTTCGTTCGAGGAGCGCAGGCGCGATCTCGTCCGCTGGAAGCTGGAGCATTTCGGCTCGGGAAGAAATCCCCAGGCCCTCTATCGAGCCGGCGCCCCGCGTCCCGAGTTGCTCGACCGGCGCCTCGACGAGCTCGGCCACGGCGTCCTCGAAGGGCTCGAGATCGCCCTCGACCTGGGTGACGGCGGCATCGACTACGACCCTGCCGGCGACTTCGCCCCGGTCCTGCTCGACGGGAGCCTTCGCCTCGATCACGCCGCGCAAGACGGCTGTGTCGTCGCCGTCTCGGTCAACGGCAAGGTCGAGGCCACGGCGACCGCCCGCGCCTGGGACTCCTCCGGCGGTTATCGCTTCCGGGCCACGGTGCCGGAGTCGGTCTTTCGGGCGGGCCGCAACGACGTGCGGGCCTGGGTCGTCGCACCGGCGGCCGGCGAACCGGCGGCCGGCGAACCGGCGGCCGGCGAACCGGGAGATCCGCCGCGTCTCCTGGGACCACCGCTCGGCCGCCAGGGCTCTCCGGGTCGGTGGTGAAGAGAATGAAAAAAGATCTTCTACTCGGGCCTCAGGGCCAGTCGGGAAACAGGACGTCGAAGGGTCCTTCGAACCAGTACTCGTAGAAGCCGTCGTCGCAGGTGCGGACCTTGTAGCCGTATTTTTCCTCGAAGTGCCGGCCCCAATGGGGACGGCTGCCGTCGGCGTCGGTGAAGCCGTACTCCTCCGACAAGCCCCAAGAGCTGTAAACCCGCCCGGACTTCGCCGCGACGTCGGAATCGGCCGCCAGCGCCGCCACTGCACGGCCGACGAAGAGCGGCGTTTCGGAGGCGATGAAATTAGCGTCTTTCTTGGCGCCGTCGCGCATTTACCCGGGGTTGAAACCCCGGGTAAACGGCCGTCAAGGTGACGACTTCTCCTCCATCTTCATCTGCGCACCCTCCGCGAGAGCGAACAGACGATTGCGGGCGAGGACGAAAAGCGTCCCGTCGTGAGCGACCGGCGTCGTATAGACGGCGGCGCCCAGGTTCTGGTCCTCGGCGACGATCTCGGCTTCGCCGTCCTTCCCCTTGCCCTCCTTCAGCACGACGACGTCGCCGTCCTCGTCACCCAGGTAGACCTTGCCGTCGGCGACGAAGGGCGAGCCCCAGACCGCGGCAAACGCGTCGTAGGTCCAGTAGTGCTCGCCGGTCTGGGCGTTCAATGCATAGAGGAAGCCCGAGAGGTCGGAGATGTAGACGACGTCGTCCTTGATCGCCGCCGAGGAGATGGTACGGTTGAAATCCTCGCCGCCGCGGCTCCAGACCAGACCTGTCTTCGTGATCTCGCCCGCCCCCTTCGTCGGGTCGACGGCATAGAAGTGCCCCGGCGCCTCGCCGTGCTCCGGGTCCTGGCCGACGCCGACGTAGAACTTGCCGTCGTAGACGACCGGCGTCGAGATGACGTTGTTGCGCGTCCCGGCACCGCCGAGGCGCCACTTCGAATCCTTGGGGTTGGCGTCGAAGGACCAGGCGATCTTGCCGGTCTTGGGAGCGTAGCCCCGCACCCAGCCGTCGCCGCCCGGGAAGATCACGTACCCCTTGCCGCCGAGCTCGCCGTAGGCGGGGTTCGCCCAGGTGCCGTGAAGGGTCTTCTCACCCGGCGTGGCGTCTTCCCAGACCAGCTCGCCCGTCCCCTTGTTGACCGCCACGATCGACGGCGCGAAAGGCGACGGGACGTTGACGTGCCCCTCGTCGACGCCCGTGCCGGTCGAGACGTAAACGAGGTCGCCGACGATCAGGGGCGATCCGGCCGCCAGGTTGTGCGGAAAGACGTCGAGCTCGCCGATCATGTCGAAGATCCAGATCACGTCGCCGTCGATCTCCGAGGTGGCTTCCTCGTCTTTGTAAGGACCGTCGTTCTCGCTGTCACGGAAACCGTTGACGTCGACCGCCACGATCTGGGCACGGTTCGAAACGTAGTAGGCGATCTCGCCGTCGACCGCCGGCGTCGAGCAGATGCCCTGGAGCGGCCAGTCGTGAAGCTTGGTCTCAGGCAGTTTCTTGTGCGTCATCTGCCAGAGGAGCTCGCCGGTCTTCTCGTCGAAAGCCATGATGTTGCCGCGGTCGTTGCCCAGCTTCTCGTTGCGGCGTCCCTCGTTGTTGGTGCCGACGAAGACCTTGCCGCCCAGGACGACGGGACCCGCGTAAGCCTGCGAGCCGACGGGCTGCGACCACTTGACGTTCTTGCCGGTCTTGACGTCCCACTCGGAGGGCAGGCCCTTCTCGTCGGAGACCATGTTACGCTCCGGCGTGTTGCCGAACATGACGACCTTGTCCCCGGCGAGGACGCTCCCGGCGGCAAGTGCCAGGACGACGAAGAAAAGAAGAAAACGTAAGCTCGTTCGCTCGGTCATTTGCTCACCTCAACCTTGACGTTGTCGAAATAGGCGTCGCACGGGATGTAGCCGTAAAGCCCCGGGCTGCCGTGTCGGATGGGAAGGGGATCCTCGACGGTAAAGGTCCACTCCGCGGGCTCCGCCCCGTCGCGTTTCCAGACCTTACCGCGGACGACGGCCTTTTCCGCGTCGCCCTCGCCCTCGTAGTCGACCCGCAGCTTCATCGTGTACCAGACGTCGACCTCCCAGGCAAACTCCGTCTGCTGCATCATGCGGTTCTCCGAGGCCCAGGAACGGATCTGGAGGCGCTCGTGATTGCCCTGCATGTCGAAGACGTAGCCGCTGTTGATGAGGCCTACGTCGCTACGGCGGCGGCCCTTTTGGGTTCCCATGACGTCGGCCTGGACGGTGTAGCCCGACAGGAAAGCCGGTCCCATGTTGGGCCGGGCGCGCGGCGCGCCGCCGGCGGGCCGCTCCAGGGCCAGGACCTTGTTGCCGTCGATCTCTTGGACCGCGCCCTTGCGGGCGACGCCCATCCAGCCGCTCGGCCACCTGCCGGCCTCGACGCCCTCGAAGTCCTCGGACCAGGGCAGGGCGCCCCCCACGCGGACGCTCGCCGAGCCCGAAAGGCCGGCCGCCGTGGCGACGACGCTGCCGCCCAGGGTGCCGGCGACTTTCGACGCGTCGAAGCTGAGCTTGCCGCCGGCGTCGAACGAGCCCGGCAGGCCCTTGACGCTCCACTCGGCCTCGGTCTCGCGCAGGAAGCGGCCCTGCTCGTCGAAGAGGCGGGCCTTGAAGTCAACGCTCTCGCTCGCCCTGGCGACGGCCACGGCCGGCACCACCTGGAGCCAGGCCGGTTGGGCGTCGGCGGCGGCAGGCTCTTCTCCCGACATGACCCTCTCGGGCGTTGCCGCGAAGGCCTTCCTCTTGTCGCCCAGGCAGTAGATGCCTTCCTCGGTGGTGAAGTAGATGCGGCCGTAGGCGATCGCCGGCGAGGCGTAGATCTCGGCGTAGCGGCCGTCGGGCATCTCCAGGTGCTCGTCGTCGAGGGCCTTGGCGCCCTCGGCTCCGACCTCGATGATACGGACGTTGCCGTTGACCTCGGTGACGTAGATCTTGCCGTCGGCCCAGACCGGCGAGCCCTTGCCCACCGTGCCGAAGTTGTGGTGCCACAGCTCCTTGCCGGTCTTGGCCTCGTAGGCGTAGAGGTTCGCCGAGTTGTCGACCACGTAGAGCGTGCCGTCGTGGTAGAGCGGCGAGGCGTAGCCGAGCGAAAGCTCGTTGCGGCGCCACTTCTCGTGGGTCGCCGTGACCTCGCCCGTGCCGGTGCCGTCGATCGCCACGAGGCGTCCCATGGTGCCCTCGTCGAGGTTCTCTTCCGAGTGGCCGGCAAAAACCATGTCGCCCGCCACGACGACGGAGCTGTTCAAACCCCGCTTCGAGAGGTGGAAGCTCCAGACCTCCTTGCCGGTCCTGGTCTGGAAGGCGCGGATCCAGCCGTCGGCGCCGCCGCCGATCAGGAGCCGCTGACCGCCGATCTCCGCGACGACGGGCGCGGAGTAGGTGTTTAAGTCCTGGAGCTTGGCGCCGCGCGAGGAGACCCACTGGATCTCCCCCGTGCGCTTGTCAAAAGCGAAGTAGCGGTCGCCGCCGGGACCGAAGTCCTTGCCCCAGCCGGCGTTGACGACGTGGGCGATGACCAGGTCGCCGTCGACGAGCGGCGTGTTGGTACGTCCGCCGTAGCCCGAGAAGCGGCCGACGTCCTCGCCGAGCCTCCACTCCCAGGCGGTGTTGCCGTCGCGGTCGAGGGCCACGAAGCGGCCGTTCACGCCCTGGGCGAAGAGGAGCCCCGTCTCGGCGTCGCCGGCCATCGAGGCCCAGCTCACCCGGTTCCAGGGCACCGTGGTCAGGTAGACGTTGAAGCGCCGTTCCCAGAGCTTCTTGCCGGTGCCGGCGTCCCAGCAGGCGACGGCCTCCTGGCGTTCGATGCCTTCCCCGGCGCGGCCGATGGCGCAGGCCCGGGCGTCGAAGACGATCGGCGTCGAGCGGCCGACGAAGTCCTCGCGCCAGACGAGGTTCTCGCCCTCCTTGGACCACGTGGAGACGAGCCCCTTCTCCGGCGAGACACCGTTCTGGTGTGGTCCCCTCCAGTGGGTCCATTCCTGGGCGCCTAGCGCCGCGGCGCCGACGGCGCCGAGGGCGAAGGCGAAGGCCAGCCCTCTTCCCAACCGAGCTCTCACGACTCCTTCAATCACGATCGTGCTCCCCTAGCCTGGTGAAGTGGTGTCCCCTCCTCGGAGACGGATGGACGGGCGCCGGTAGACCGGTGCCGCGCGGTCCGGAGATCCTACGCCCGGCCCGCGCCGGCGGGCGTAAGAGGTCTGTAAAACGTGGGAGCGCACGATCTGCTTTGCACAACCGCCGTCGCGGGACTAGCTAAGCTCGCGGATCCGGGCCTCGGCCCTGCGGATCTTCTGCCGCAACGCGAGCTGCTTCTCCGGATCGGCCTCGATCGCCTCCTGCTCCAGGAAGTACGCGAGCTTCTCCTGCCAGAGCACCAAGGCTCCCATCGTGGGCATGCCGGAGTTGTCCGTCCTTTGAGCCATAAGGCATTCTATGCCGGAACGCGGGCCTGCGGGACAGCGGACGTGCCGTGATATACAGGCTCCTCCGAGCACCCATCGACAAAGGAGGACGACCATGGCCGGCAAGAAGGTGGGCGTCTCCTCGCCGCTGCCGGTAGCGCTCCGTGAGCTCGAGCTCCGCGCCGAGATCGAGCGCCGTCCCGTCGGCGGACGGCTCGACACCGAGCGCTACGACTGGGGCCTGGCGCCGCCGGTGAAGACGAAGGTCCCCGCCGAGAAGCCGGGACGCCTCCAAGCCGTCGCCCGGTATTTCTTCGAGTTCTTCGGCCCGGCGACGCAGAAGGAGCTTGCCACCTGGGTCGGCATCTCGCAGCGCGACGCCAAGGCCGCGATGGCGGAGCTACCGCTGGTGGACGTCGCCGTCGAAGGGCGTCCTGGGCTCGCTTGGATCCTGGAAGACGACCGGCGCGGCTTCTCCGAGGCACAGCCGGGGAATTCCGTCTGGAGCTTCCTGCCGTTCGAGGACAACCTGCTGACGGTCTACGGCGGTCCTGGCGTGCTCACCGACCCCGCCCACCACGACCATCCCGTCAAGGCCTGGGGATCGTCGAAGCCGACGACGCTGGGCACGGGGCGTCACGTCGCCGAGCGTCCGCTCCTCTTGGGCGATCGTCTCGTCGGCTTCTGGGAGTACGACGCGGAGGCTGGCGAGGTCGTCGCCGGCACCCTGGAGGCGCTGCCCGACGGCGCGTCAAAAGAGCTCGCCAGGGAGCGGGAGCGCCTGGCGGCGTTCATCCGCGACGAGCTCGGTCACGCCCGCAGCTTCAGCCTCGACACCGACGAAGGGGTCCGTGCCCGGGCGGCTGTGGTCCGCTCGCTCGGGTCCTGGTGAAAGAAATGCCGTCCTCCGTCGTTCTACTCCTGACGTCCCACCGCGCGGAGCGCCCTCTCAACCGGACAGGAGAAGAACATGGCCATCGCCCACCACCTGGAATCCTTCGCCCAGGACGTCCGCTTCGGCGTCCGGACCCTGCTGCGCAGCCGCGCCCTGACGCTAGTCACCCTCGTCGTCCTGGCGCTGGGGATCGGGGCCAACACACCGATCTTCAGCCTCGTCAACCCGTTCTTCCTGCGTCCCTTGGAGTATCCCCAGGCCGAGCGGCTGGTCCATCTTCACCACACCGACGCCCAGGCAGGGCATGATCGCGTCCGCTTCTCCATGGAGCAGGTCCGAGACCTTCGCGAGCAGACCAACCTCCTCGCCGGTATCGGCGCCTATGCCTACGGCATGCGCAACCTGACCGGCGACGGCGGCGAGCCCGAGCAGGTGAGCGTCGGACGGCTGAGCGCCAACTCGATGGCTCTGCTCGGCGTCGAGCCGATCGTCGGACGCGCCTTCCAGGAAGGCGACGACGAGCCCGGGGCCGCCAAGGTGGCGATCCTCGGCTACGGGCTCTGGCAGCGGCGCTTCGGCGGACGCCAGAGCGTCGTCGGCGAGACTCTGTCCCCCTCGGGGGATCAAGGGGGGGAGACACTGTCCCCCTCGGGGGATCAAGAGGGGGAGACACTGCGGCTCAACGGCGAGACCTACGACATCATCGGCGTCATGGACCGCGGCTTCCGCTTCCCCTATCCCGAGGTCCGCATGTGGACACCGCAGACGATGGACCTCGCCGCCACCGAGCGCAGCTCGCAGTGGCTGGAGGTCTTCGCCCGGATGAAGCCCGGGGTGACGCGGCAGGCCGCCCTGGCCGAGCTCGAGACCGTCCACCAACGGCTCGCCCAGCAGCATCCCGACGTCGACGGCCTTTACGGCGTCCGCCTCGTCCCGATCCGGGAGTCGCTTCTTTTCGCCTACAAGGAGATCCGGATGGTGATGATGCTGCTGATGGTGGCGGCGGGATTCGTCCTCCTGATCGTCGCCGCCAACGTCGCCAACCTGACGCTGGCCAAGGCGGCGGCGCGGGCGACGGAAGTCGCCGTACGCACCAGCCTGGGTGCCGGCCGCTCCCGCCTCTTGCGGCAGTTCCTCACCGAGTCGACGATCCTGGCGGTGGGTGGGGGAGCCCTGGGGGTCGCTCTGGCTCACCTCGGCACCCGAGCTCTGGCGTCGGGCTTGCCGGAGGCGCTCTTTTTCGTCGGCGAATTCGGCGTCGACCGCACAGCGCTCGTCTTCACGCTCACGATCTCGCTTCTGAGCGCGGTCGTCTTCGGCCTGGTGCCGGCGCTCAAGGGCACGAGCTTCGACCTCGTCTCCTCCCTCAAGGACGGCGGACGTGCCGGTGGCGGAGGTGCCGGTGGCGACGGCGCCCGGAGCGGCAAGCTGCGCTCGGCCCTGGTGGTGTCGCAGATCAGCTTTGCCGTCTTCCTGCTCTGCGGCGCGGCCGTGATGCTCGGCGCCGCCTGGTCGATGAAGAACGTCGACTTGGGCTTTGAGAGTGACAACGTTGTGACGATGAACCTGGTCCTGCCGTCGGCGCAGTACGAGGGCTCCGCGGAGCGGCTCGCCTTTTACGACACGCTGACCCAACGCCTCGAGGGACTTGCCGGCGTCGAGAGGGCGGCAAGCATCAACCGCCTACCTCTCAACTTCGCGAGCGAAGACGTGGTCTACGAGATCCCCGGACGCGACAAGAGCGATCCCAAGCAACGCCTCGTGGCGACTCGCATCGTCGCCTCGCCGGGCTATTTCGACGCCCTGCGCGTCCCGCTTCACCAGGGCCGGACCCTGGAGCGGGGCGACACGGCCGACACCCGGCGCGTGGCGCTCGTCAACCAGGTGCTGGCCGAGCGCTACTGGCGCGGCGGCAACGCCGTCGGCCAGACGATCCGGATCGAGAAAGGTGACGGTTTCGAGACCGCGACCGTGGTCGGCGTGGTCGCCAACGTCCGTTTCCATGCGGCCTGGATGTCGGAGACCATCGAGCCCCAGATTTATCTTCCGCCCGCTCAGGCGGGTATGAGCTCGGCCAATCACCTGGTGCTGCGTACCCAGGGGGATCCGTTGTCGTTCGTCCAGGCGGTGCGCCGGGAGATCCGCGGGCTCGACGCCGACCTGCCAATCAGCAGCGTGCGGGCGATGGAACAGGTCGTGGTGGAGTCGCTCGGGCCGCTCGACATGGGCTCGCAGGTCCTGGGAGGCTTCTCGGTGGCGGCGATGCTCTTGGCGATGGTGGGGATCTACGGGGTCGTCGCGTATACGGTGAGCCGGCGCCGTCACGAGATCGGGATCCGCATGGCGCTCGGCGCCGGACGGGCCTCGATCGTCGCCCTCGTCGTGCGCCAGGGGGTCGTCCTGACGGCGGTTGGCGTCGCCGTGGGACTGGGGCTGGCGTTCGCGGCGACAGAGGCGGTGACGAGCGCCATGTCGGGGATCCGCGCCGACCTGCTGGCGTTCGTGGCGGTGGCGGTCGTGCTGGGGGGCGTGTCGCTGCTTGCGAGCTACCTGCCGGCGCGTCAGGTGTCGCGCATCGATCCGATGCTGGCGCTGCGGCAGGACTAGACCGCCGCTCGCTCCAGGGCAGGCTGGTGGCTGCCGATTCCGCACGCTTCTTTAGCACCGCCGCCCCCGAAGCTTTGCCGGACGGGACTTGGCGCCGACCAAATGCTATAGTCGACATGGCAGAGGACCTTGGGGGAGGTCAAAGAATAGGAGACTTGCTTTATGACACACACATCGCTGTACCGAATGAAGGGCCTCTTGACGCTCGCCGAATTCCTCGCTC
>CBDUYN010000162.1:0-23852 GCA_965371445.1 uncultured bacterium
ATCCAGGGGGGGAAAGGCTGTCCCCTTGGGGGGATCAAGGGGGGGAAAGACAGTCTCCCGGAGGTGACTCTTGAGACTCGACGTGCTGGCGATTGGTGCCCATCCCGACGACGTGGAGCTCAGCTGCGGAGCGACCCTGGCGCTCCTCGCCGAGCAGGGACGAAAGGTCGGGATCCTTCACCTGACTCGCGGCGAGAGCGGTACCCGCGGTACACCGGATAAGCGCGAGGCAGAGGCGCGCCGCGCCGGACGGGCCCTGGGCGCCGCCGCTGTCGACTTCCTCGACTGCGGCGACGCCGCGCTCCGCACCGGCGAGGCCGAAGAGGACGCGCTGATCGGCGTCCTGCGCCGCTACCGTCCGGAGATCGTCCTCTCTCCGACGCCCTCGGACCGTCATCCCGACCACGGGCGTGCTCATCGCCTGGTGGCCGACGCAGCGTTTTACGCCGGGCTCGCGGCGCGCGGCGAAGGGGAGCCGTACCGGCCCGGCGTGGTCTTCTCCTACATGCAGCACGATCCCTTCGATCCGGACTTTGTCGTTGACGTCTCGTCGACCTGGGAGAAGAAAGCGGCCGCCCTTCGCGAGTACGCCAGTCAGCTCTACCGCGAGGGCGAGGCGCGCGACGAGCCCGGGACGAAGGTGTCGAGCCCGGAGTTCTCCCGCGCCGTAGTCGGCCGGGCGCAGCATTTCGGGCTCATGATCGGCGCCGCCTACGGCGAGCCGTTCGCAAGCCGTCTGCCGCTCGCGGTCCACGACGTCTTCGCCCTCTTGCCGGACGGGCTGTGCTAACCCTCTGGGTGGCTAGCGCTTCCCGATCCGCTTCAGATAGGCCTTGAGCGCTGCCTTGCGCAGGTTCTCGCGGGGGGCGGCCTTGGCGAGCTTCCGGAGGTCCGGAGTACGGACCAGCTCGAGAAGGTTCATCGCCACCGGATGCGGCGTCTTGGGGCTCTTGACGATGAGCCCCGGGACGTCGGGGTGCGAGAGCCACTGCCGGGTTTTGGCCACCCGTTCCATGATGGCGGCGGTGGCGTAGCTCGACTTCAGGATCTCGATGACCTCCTTGGTCTCGATCTGTGGATGGGAGAGGAGACCCAGAAGCACCTGGGGCGAGGTGTCGCGCAGCAAGATGGCGCGCTCCGTGCGGTTGGCCTTGAGAGCCAGGCGGAAGCGCTCGTTGGGGTTCATCTTCTTGACGCGGAACATCGGCGAGGTGTCCATCTCGGTTTCCCGGACCTGGCCCTTCAAGCGCTGCTCCAGCTCCTTCTGGAGCTTCTCGTCCCAGTCGGCCAGCTGAAAGCCGGTGCCGTAGGCGCCGGTGACGGGAAAGACCTGCACCACCTCGGCCGTGAAGGAGAGCTCGAAGCCGGGCGCCGTCGTCCGGACGGCGAGCCGGTCGCGGAACTGGAGGAGTCGCGGCAGCTGGACGAAAAAGCCCGCCTGCTTGTGGGTCTCCTCAAGAAAGCCCCGGGCCTCGTCGAGGGATTCGAAGGCGAGCATGAGGCGATCCTGGTCGAGTGTCGTCTCCATCGCCGGCTTACCCTATAACGGCGGAATCGAATCCTCCGGCGTTCTCGGTTAGAATAGGGACCCCTCTAGCGAGGGAAGGCCCTGGTGTGCGCCGGAGGGTTGGCGACCCATGGCCCGGAGGGCCAGAATGGACTTTCAGAGCATCGCCGCGCGAATCGAGGACCTGCTTTCCCAGATCGACAGCGCCGACGTCCGGGTGCCGGAAGACAGCGCGCTGATCAGCCTCGCCACCGACCTCGTGCCGACGGTGCGCGCCCTCCTTGAGGATGGTCTCCAGGTGACGCGCGACATCGAGGCCGCCTACGGGCCCGATCAGATCGGCGATACCCCGCCCGAGGAGGACGACCCCTTCTCCTTGAAGGGCATCGGCTTCCTCATCTCCTCGGTCTTCGCGGCCCGCGACCTGACCGACCTGGCGTTTTTCGCCCGCACCGAGCTCAAGGAGTGCCTCGACGTCCTGACCGCCACCTCGCAGCGCGAGAACGTCGACCTGGAGAGCGTCGCCTCCTACTGCGAGGCGGGCACCCGGCGGCTGCGCAAGGCGCTCATCTCGGTCGAGTCGGCGATGTACGAGTTCGAGCAGCTCGAAGCGCCGATCCGCAAATGGTTCGACGTCGAGGTCTCGCTCCAGATCCGCAAGCTCTATTGGAACCTGCGCCGGGAGACCGCGGGCCGTCCCAGGGAGGACAAACGCCTGGCCGAGCGGCTGCGCAGCGTCGTCTACCGGCTGGTGGCGTTTCGCGAGCTGTCGGTCTATCCGCTCCTGCGCATCGACGACCGCATCCAGCTGCGGACGCTCCTGAAGCGCATCCTCGAGTGGCTCAACAGGACCGGCCGCGACGACAAGGAGGGCCATCAGCTGTGGCAGGACCTGGTGGGGTTCGCGGAGATCCTCGTCCAGGTCAGCCAGCGCCAGGAGCTCCAGGAGCACGACCGGACGCTCGTGGCCCGCGCCCTGCGCCAGCTTTTCCGCAAGCGGCCGCCGCCCGAGACGGTGCCCGAAGAGCTCCTCGACGAGCTTGAGAGCCTTCTCGGGCTCGACGACGAGCTCGACCGGCTGGTCATCACCCGCCATCCCGACGTCAGTACCTGGCGCCGTCCCCTCTTGCGGGCCAACGAGCCGCTCAACCGGCCCGAGGAGCCGATCGCCGCCGTCGACCTCTGGTCGGTATAGACGTCACTCGACGAAGATCCAGGCTTTCCGCCCTGTCCGAGGTGCCACTCGGGAATCGAGCCGAAGACGTCCGCCTGCGGCACGCGGCCGTCCCAGAAACGGACACCTCGGACACCGACAACCCCACCAGGACCCCTCAGAAGCCTGGCCCGCAAATTGCTACCTACTTCGGACCAGGAAAGGAGCTTCACGGCCATGAGTCTCGTCCAAGACGTCCGTTTCGCCCTCCGCATGATCCGCAAACGCCCGGCGGCGAGCGCCATCGTCGTCCTGACGCTCGGCCTCGGCATCGGCGCCAACGGCGTCTTCTTCACCGGTTTCAACGGCATGGTGCTCAATCCGCTGCCCTTCACGGAGCCGGATCGCCTGGTGGCGCTCAACGAGTCGCAGCCGGCGATCGGCGAGACCTGGAAGAACGTCTCGGCGGCAAACCTGCGCGACTGGATGGACGGCAATCCCGTCCTCGCCGGCGCGGGAGCCCACCGCTGGACGAGCTACAACTTCCAGTCCTCCGAGGAACCCGACCGGATCATCGGCGCCGCAGTGACGGCGGAGCTTTTTCCCCTGCTTGGCGTCCAGCCCTTCCTGGGCCGCGGTTTCCTGCCCGAAGAGGACCAGCCCGACGGACCCTTGGCGGTCCTGATCAGCCACGACGTCTGGACGGAGCGCTTCGCGAGCGACGCGGCGATCGTCGGCAAGACGCTGCGACTCGACGACAAGGTCCGGGAGATCGTCGGCGTCATGCCCGAGGGCTTCCAGTTCTTCCTCTACGGTCATCTGTGGACGCCGCTCCAGCTCGATCCGGCGGCCACACCGCGCGACAGCCGCCAGCTCGAGGTGATCGCCCGGTTGCGCGAGGGCATAGGCGTTGCCGAGGCCCAGGCCGCCATGGGTGCAGTGGCCGAACGGTTGGCGTCGCTTCACCCGGCGACCAACAAGGGCTGGAGCGTCGAGGTGCGCCGGCTCCACGACGCCTGGCTGCCGCGGGTGACCCAGCTGGCGTCGACGGCGCAGATGGTGCTCGTCGGCTGCGTGCTCCTGATCGTCTGCGCCAACGTCACGAACGTCGTCCTGGCCCAGGCGACGGCCCGCTCGCAGGAAAAAGCGCTCCGTGCCGCGCTCGGCGCCAGCCGGGAGCGGTTGATTCGTCAGACCCTCGTCGAGTCGACGGTGTTGGCCCTGGCCGGTGGGGTGTTGGGGACGATGCTGGCGTCCTGGGGCGAGGTGTGGACGCGTTCGATCGTTTCCGTCCCCATCCCCTACTGGTTGAAGTTTGACCTCGACGGCCGCGGTCTCCTCTACATCCTTGCCGTGACGCTTTTGACCGGTGTCCTGATCGGCCTGCTGCCGGCCTTGAAAAGCTCGGGGCGCAACCTCTTCGAGCTGTTGAAGACCGGCGGACGCCTCGAGGACACCGGCAGCGGCTGGATACGCCGCACCCTGGTCGTCGCCGAGTACGCGATGGCGCTCGTGATCCTGGTCGGGGGATTTCTGATGGCGAAGAGCTTTCACAACCTCGAGTCGGCGGACGCGGGCTTTGCGACCGAGAAGGTGCTGACCCTGAGGCTGCCGCTGACCGGCGACGCCTACGACGAGCCGAAAGCGCGGACCGCCTATCTCACCGAGGCCCTGCGCCGTCTCGACGGCCTCGCCGAGACCGAAGCGGTCGGTGCCGCGAACGCGCTGCCGATCAGCAAGAACGGTCATATGGTGACGGCGCTCGAAGTCGACGGCCGAAGCTTCCCGGAAAACGGGGAGCCTCAGGTCGTCTACCAGACGGTCGACGACGGCTACTTCGAGGCCCTTTCGATCCCACGGACGAGAGGCCGCACCTTCACCGCTGGCGAGGTCACCGGCGGCGCCGACGCGGCGCTGGTGAGCGAGTCGCTGACCGAGCTGCTGTGGCCGGGCGAGGATCCGCTCGGCCGCCGCTTGCGGACGCTACGCTCCGGCGCCGGTCCCTGGCTTGAGGTGATCGGAGTCGTCGGCGACGTCGAGCCGGGAGAGATGATCGCCGGCTTCCAATCGGACCCGCGCCATCGCGTCTACGTGCCGATAGCGGGGACCGCTTCGTCCGCGAGCTTTGACGCGCCGCCCCGGATCCCGTCGCTCGTGCTGCGCAGCCGCGTCGAGCCGGCGACGCTCGTCCCGGCGGTGCGCCGTACGCTCCGAGAGTTGGATCCGAACGTGCCCCTCTTCGAGGTCCTGGCGATGGAGGAGGTGTTGACCCGTTTTTACTTCGCGCAGCACGTCTGGGGGCAGATGTTCTCCGCCATCGCGCTCCTGGCGCTGGTCATCGCGGCGGTCGGAGTCTACGGCGTGACCGCCTACTCGGTGAGCCGGCGAACGCGGGAGATGGGGATCCGTATCGCCATGGGCGCGAGCCCCGCGCAGCTCCTCGCGTTGGTGGTGCGCCAGGGGCTCGTCCTTGCCGCCGTCGGTGTCGTCCTGGGTCTGGTCGGGGCGGTGCCGCTGGCCCAGGCCATGGAAAGCCTGCTGCACGACATGACGGCGATCGACCCCGGGGTCTTCGCGGCGGTCATGGGGACGCTCCTCCTGGTGGGCTTTGTGGCGAGCTACCTGCCGGCCCGAAGGGCCGCATCGAGTGACCCGATCGTCGCGTTGCGCAACGAGTAGGTCCCTGCTGGGACCGCAGGCGTCCCGCCTGCTCTTCGTCCCGAAGGAACGCGCTGGGAGCGTCGGCGTCCCGCCGGCTCCGGCGGCGAGGGTTGCCAGGAGGAGGACGATCTGGATAGCGATCATGGCACCCTGCCCTGGCGCCGCTCCTCGCCCTGTGGCGGTCGTTCTCCTATGCGCCAGGGGTGAAAGACTACCCTTTGGGGTGGTGACAGATTGGCGTGCACTGGCCTAGGCTAGACACACAAGGAACAATCGACCCTATTTGGCTTTGGCCTGACCACAAAGGAGAATAGCATGCGACCTCCCCTGATCATCCTGACTGTCCCTATCCTCTGTCTCCTCTCACCCCCCCTCTTGGCCGGCCAGCCACAGGTGCGGCCGGTCGAAAGCCCGGACGTTTTGCCGCAGATCAAGACCCTCGTACGATCCAAGGCGTGTACGATCCAGACCATGGACTGCGGCGAGACCGTTTTCGGTCAGATCGACTTTACGGATTGTGTTGTGGATACTGGATTCTGGGTCGATTTCTGGACCTTCAGCGGCCAGGCCGGCGATGAGGTAACCATCAACGGCTCCTCTACTCAATTCGACACCTTTCTGGTCCTCCTCGACGACACCGGGTTGGAGCCGGAGACGGTGGCTGACGATGACAACAGCGGCCCAGGCACGGACTCACGCATTGTCTATACCCTCGGCAGTTCCGGAACCTGGGTGATCGGCATGGTCAATAACTTTTCTTTCAACATGGGAGACTACTCTCTCAGCCTGGCGTGCGAGAGTAGCTCCACCCCGACGCCGCCGGCCGCCCCCTCGAACCTGACTGCGACCACTCTCTCGAGCACCGAGATTCAGCTCGACTGGCAGGACAACTCCAACAATGAAGAAGAGTTCCGCGTTGAGAGTCGCTTCAGCGGCAGTGGCTCGTACCAGGACATCGGCTCGGTATCCGCCAATTCGACCGCCGCCATCGTCTCCAGCCTGATACCCGACACCACCTACGACTACCGCGTCCGGGCCCGCAACAACGACGGAAATTCCAGCTACTCGAATAGCGCGACTGCAACCACCCTGGCCGATTCGGGCGGTTGCCAGCCGTCAGACACGGTGCTTTGCCTTCGGGGTGGGCGCTTCAGGATCGAGTCGGGTCGTACTAGTCTGGTAGGGTATCTGCCGGGAGTCATTGTCACCGAAAATGAAGGTTCCGCGGTGATGTACTATGTGTCAGCCACCAAGTGGGAGCTGATGGTGAACGTCCAACCACGGACCGGCCGGTATTGGTTCTCGGCATCTGGCCTCACCGAGGGACGTGAGTACGACATCTCGGTAACGGATCTATCCACTGGACAAATTTGGACGTTTACTCTTCCAGAGTCAAATCCCCGGGTGACGAACGCACCGCTCTCGCTCATCGACTAGCGTCCCACCCGACAGCCGAAGTCGCACCGACTACGAAGAAGGGGGACTTCGTCCCCCCCTTGCAGGCGGGACGCCTGCGCTCCCAGCGTCAGAGCGACACGTGGACGCCATAGGGCTTCAACGCATGCCGCGCCACGACCGTCTTGTGCACCTCGTCGGGCCCGTCGTAGATCCGCCCGGCCCGCTCGTGGCGGAACCAGAAGGAAAGCAGGGTGTCGTCGGTCATGCCCAGGGCGCCGTGGACCTGGATCGCCCGGTCGAGGACGCGCTGCAAGACGTTGGCGACGAAAAACTTGATCGTCGAGATCTCGACCCGCGCCGCCGCGGCGCCCTCGCGGTCGATTTTTGACGCCGCGTCGAGCACCATGAGACGCGAGGCGTGGATCTCGGCGTGGCTGTCGGCGATCCAGTGCTGGACGACCTGACGCGTCGCCAGCGGACGGCCCGGCGCCAGCTCGCGCGTCGCGGCGCGCTCGCACGTCATGTCGAAGGCGCGCTCGCAGATGCCGATCCAGCGCATGCAGTGATGGATGCGTCCCGGACCCAGGCGGTGCTGAGCGAGGGCGAAGCCTTCGCCCTCGTGGCCGATCAGGTTCGAACGCGGCACCCGGCAGTCCTCGAAGGACACCTCGCCGTGGCTGAAGTAGCCCTCGCCGGCCTCGCCCATGACCGGGATGTTGCGGATCAGGCGAAAGCCCGGCGTGTCGGTTGGCACGACGATCTGGCTGGCGCGGCCGTAGCGGTTCTGGGCGTCGGGATCGGTGACCGCCATCACCACGGCAAAAGCGGCGCCGTCGGCCGAGGAGGCGAACCACTTGTGGCCGTTGACGACGTAATCGTCGCCGTCGGTCACCGCCGTCGTCGACATGATCGCCGGGTTCGAGCCCGCGTGCTCGGGCTCGGTCATGGCGAAACAGCTCCGGATCTCGCCGCGCACCAGCGGCGCGAGGAACCGGTCCTTGATTTCCTGGCTGGCGTGTCCCAGCAGGAGCTCCATGTTGCCGATGTCGGGAGCCTGGGAGTTGACGCACAAGAGCCCGATCGGGCTCTTGCCGAGCTGCTCGGAGATGCGGCCGAACTCGGCGAGGGTGAAACCCGGCCCGCCGTCGACCTCGCTCAGGTGGGGCGTCCACAGACCGAGCTCCCTGGCTCGTGCCCGACAGGCCTCGATTGCCGGCGCGGCGGCGCGTGAGCCCTGCTCGAGGAAGACTTTCTCGGCGGGATAGATGTCGCTTTCAAGAAAATCCTTGATCCGTTCGACGAATGAGTCCACGCGGGACGTCTCCATGGAGCTTCTCCTTTATATATAGGTGACGAGCCTCGGCTCGGCGAGGTGCTCGATGGCGTTGAAGGCGTTTAAGGCGAGGCCCGCGTCGCTCCACACGAGCTCGGCGTAGGCCGTATTTCGTACCCGCCAGCTGAGCTCCAGGACCTTCTCGTCCGGCAGCTCCAGGGCGAGGCCGGTCGACACCGCGACCGGACCTCCGGAGGTGAAGACGAAGACGCTCTCCCCGCGTCCCCCGGCTTCGAGGATTCCTCGCACGGCGCCGTTGACGCGGGCGCGAAACGCCGCCCAGGTCTCGATCTCCGGTGGCGTCTCCACATCCTCGCGGACCCAGGCGCTGGTGATCTCGCGAAAGACCTGGAAGTAGAGCTTCAAAGCCTCCCGGCGCTCCGGAGACGCAGGACCTGAGCCGTCGGTGCGGTCTTCGAGGACGCGAAGCTCCGGATACCGCTCGTAGTAGCCCGGTACGGCGTGGTCGACGACCAGCTGCCCGGAGTGCTCGTCGAGGCTGTCGAGGAGCTTGGGCTCGGGCCAGGGGAGGCCATACACCCGAAAGGCTTCACCGACCGCCTCGGCGGTCTGCCGTTGACGGCGGCGCGGCCCGACATAGACCCGGTCGGGGGTGCGGCCCGCCGCCGCCCAGCTGCGGCCCAGGACACGCGCCTGCTCCTCGCCGAGCGGCGAGAGCACGTCGTAGTCGGCGCCGAGAAACGACGCCTGGGCGTGGCGGATCACGAGGAGGCTGCTCATCGTTCGGACCTCGGGGACCTGGCGGCCTTCTTCTTCCGGTACTTGCGGCGCAGCTTCTTGCGCTCCTTCTTGGGGAGCTCCGCCATCGTCGGACAGCTCTTGCATGGCTTCTTGCCCTTCTTGAAGCGTTCGCAGCAGCTTGAGCTCATCCAGATCTCCTCGGGTAAGAACCAGGCCAGCTCAGCTGCTAACGCGACGGGTCCTCCGGTGCCTGGATGCCCAGGATCTTGATCCGCCGGTAGAGGGTCGGACGGCTCATCTTGAGCAGCTCGGCGGTCGCCGCGATGTCGCCGTTCGAGAGGTCGAGGGCGGTCAGGATCTCGTCGCGCTCGACGTTCTCCAGGATCTCGCTGAGCGAGGTGCCGCCGGTCGTGTCGGAGCCGCTGTGGAGGGCCGGGCCGAGCCGCGGCGTGTCGAGGAGCTCCTTGTCCTCAAGGAAGAGGACGGCGCGGGAGATCTCGTTCTTGAGCTGGCGGATGTTGCCCGGCCACTTGTAGCGCCGCAGGGCCCGCAGGGCCGCCACCGAGATGCCCCGCACCCGGATGCCGTGGCGCTTCGCCTCCTGGGAGAGGAAGTGGGTGGCCAGGTTGGGGATGTCGGCCCGCCGGTGGCGTAGCGGCGGCAACTCCACTTCCCAGGTGGCGATCCGGTGGTAGAGGTCGTTGCGGAATGTGCCGTCGGCGAGCATCTGGTGAATCGAGCGGTTGGTCGCCGCCACCACGCGCGCTCGGGCCGGCCGCGGCGCGTGACCGCCGATGCGATAGGTCTGCTGTTCCTGGAGGACGCGGAGGATCTTTGCCTGTGTCTCCGCCGCCATGTCGCCGATTTCGTCGAGGAAGAGGGTCCCGCCGTCGGCGGCCTCGAACTTGCCCGGCCGTGCCTCGACCCCGGTGGCGACGCCGCGCTCCACCCCAAAAAGCTCCGCCTCCAGCAAGTCGCGCGGCAGCGACGCGCAGTTGATCGCCACCAGTGGCATCTCCGCCCGCGGCGAGGCGGCATGGATGAAGCCCGCCAGGACCTCCTTGCCGGTCCCCGACTCGCCGCAGATCAGGACCCCGACGTCGCCGCGCGCCACCCGCTCCGCCTGATGGTAGATCTGACGGACTTTCGGATCCACCGTCCGCGGCTGCGGCCGCTCCGCCCTGTTGTCGCGCAGCGGCTCCGGGGGCGGTAAAGGGCCGTAGCGCCGGTCGACCAGCGACAGCAACAGGGCGGCCGAATCGACCACCGACTGGTAGTGCGCCGCCGCCCGGCGCGTGTGAAAGCACGCCCGGACCATGCAGCGGCCCGACTTCGACTCCGTCCATTGCGGCAGGGCCACGTCGTCCTCCGGACGCTCCGCGGTGTAGAGCGTCCCCCGCTCGCGGCTGCCGATCTCGATCACCTCCACCGCCACCACCGGCATCGTCTCGAAGAGGGCATAGCCCACCTGCTGCGCCATCTCGTGGTGGTCGACCTCCTGCTGCGCCCGGTCGAGGAGTCTTGGCAAGTGGTCGAGGGCGTAACGGTCGAGCGGCGTGAAGGAGTCCGTCGTCTCGCGCAGCTCGTCGAAGTCGAGCCGGATCTTGCCGCTTGGGTCGACCCCGACGCGCGGCAGCACGATCGCCGCCTCCAGGTCGTCTTCGTCGAGCTGCTCCAGGAGCACCACCACGCGGCCGATCACAAAAACGTCGCCGGGCTGGAGCTCGGCACGGTCGATCCGTTGCGAACGCACCAGGGTCCCGTTGGTCGAACCCAGGTCCTCCAGCTCCACCCGGTTCTCCTCCACGGTCAGCACGGCGTGTTGGCGCGACACGGTCGTGTTGTGCAGGCAGATGTCACACGCCGCACCGGATCCGATGAGGTTGCTCCCGGGCTGGAGCGTGTGACGGATCGTCTGATCTTCGAACTTGGCGACGACGCGATAGGCCATGTGACCCCCATTCAAATGGACCCGCGAAGAGGGCAAGCTGGAGAAGAGCAGGGCGCGATCGGATCCCCTGCGCCGCAGGCCAACCCTCCCCTCGGGGTCCCAACCCACCTATTCTTTCTCAGAATTGAGAATCAGACCACCCCGAAATTCTCAATTCTGAGAATCCACCTCCCGGCACCGTTCGCCCCCGTAGTTGGGAAAAATCGCACAAGCTGTTGAAAACAAAGAGCTTAAGGCACTCTTGACGGCTTTGGAGGCCGTCGATCTCGGAGCTTGCCTGGTTGGCATTGGTTTTGCTTCCGTCTAGAAGTGTCCAGAATCCGAACACCCGGAGCTCTGGCGACGACTGAGAATCTACCCAGGAGGTCCACTGATGAACGCACTCTGGGCTCACGAAACGACTCCCACGGATCCGTCGATCGCCCTCCTCCCTCTTGGCCGGCTGGGGTCGGATCGCGAATGGTTCAAGGCCGGACGCCTCGGCGACGCGGCCCCGAGGTCGCTGCCCTACGCGAAGAGGGACGAGCTCACCGCCTTCCCCGGTCACCTCGGGGTCCTGCGCCAGGAAGTCCCGCTCCTCGAGGAGCGCCAGCGGCGCTACGACTTCTGGTTCAAGCATCCCTGACGTCTTAAGCTGACGACGCGAGGAAAAGCGTCCCGATGCCTGTCTCGTTCCCCCGGAACGGGGCAGGTCTTTTTTTGCCCGCTCCGCGTTCGGCGGTCGGCGTTTCGAGATCAGCGCTTCAGAAGGCGCAGGAGCGCCGAGACGTTCAAGAGCGTCTTGGGCACGAACGACGGACCCGTGGCGTACTCCTGCTCCTTGGAGCCGTCGGCCGAGCGCTCGGAGCAGTGGGCGTTGGCCCCCGACGGCCCCAGGCCGTCGAGTGTCGGGACGCTTTCCCAGAACTGGTTACCGTCGGAGAGGCCTCCGCGCTCCTCCGGTACCACCTCGAGCCCCAGCGCCGGGGCCGCCTCTTGCCAGGTCTCGAGCAACCGGTCCGTGGCCTCGTTGCGGGGCCAGGGCTCGTGCCGGGTGAGCACCTCCACCTGGACGACACAGGCAAAGCTGTCGGCGGCGCTGAACACGCTGCAGTACTCCTTCAGGGAAAGCATCCGCGCCATCCCTTCGTCAAAGACCTCGGGATCGAAAGCGCGCATCTCGACCTCGGCCACGGCCGAGTGTGGGACGCGGTTGGTCACCGTGCCGCCTTGGACGCTGCCGACGTTCAACGTCAGCTCGCGGCCGTAGTCGGTCCAGCTCTCGATCCTGCGGATGACGTCGGCCATCTGCGTCACCGCGCTCGCGCCTCTGTCGTGGGCGCTGCCGGCGTGAGACGCGCGGCCCTCGACCGTCACCCGGAAGACCCCCATGCCCTTGCGGGCCACCACGACCTTTGCCCTTTCCTCCTCCAGGAGGCCGCCCTCGAAAACCAGGGCGGCGAGGGTCTGCTCGCCCACCAGCCGATCGCGGCACAGGACCCCGAAGTCGGTCGAAATCCTCTCCTCGGCGCTGTTTAGGAGGAAGACCCAGCTCACCGAGTCGTAGACCTCGGGTGCCACGCTCGCCAGGGCGTCGAGCATCATGTAGACGAGCACCGTGCCGCCCTTGATGTCGACGGTGCCGGGACCGAAGATGCGTTCCCCCTCCTCGCGCCACACGAAGTCGTGGAGCTTCTCCTCGTCCGGCGGAAAGACCGTGTCGAGGTGGGAGACGAGGCCGATCCTGGCTAGCGAGCGCGAGCCGCGGGCCGCGCGGGTGAGCACCAGGTGGCGTCCGAAGTCCGGATTCTCGGCCGGGACCCTCTCGGCCTTGAAGCCGAGGGGCTCAAAGGTCTCGGCCGTCAGGTCGCCGAGGGTCTCGATCCCTTCGCGGTTCAGGGTGAAGGTGTTGATCTCAACCATCAGCCGCAGCAACTCGAGGTAGCGCGGCTCACGCTGTTTCAGGACTTCGCGAAGGTGACCTTGAAGCTCGTTCAAATCCTTCATCGGTCAACCATAGCACTCCTGCCCGGAATGGATTGGAGCCCTCCTGCCGAGAAGAACCACGGGTGTCAACCTGTGGTTTTTTCGCCCGAGCCCAGCAGTTGCTTCCACCAGCGCTCTTGCTCGGTGCCGAGCTGCTTCATCTGATCCCGGAGCTCGGTGGCCGGCGCCGGCAGAAAAGCCACCGCCTCTTGCTTGACCTGGAGCATCAGGAGCTCCGTCTGGAGGCGCCACTTGCCGTCCTCGGCGAGGATGTCCTCGAGGCGGCGGGTGCCGTCGAACTGGAGGTAGAGACGCTTGACCTCCGCGGGGAGCTGATCCCATTCCTCCTTGGCGGGACGGCGGACCCAAACCGGAACGTAGCGCAGGAACGGACCTACGGGGCTCGCATAGAGCCGGGCGCTGTCGCGTTGCTCGCGTTCCGCTTCCTCGAAGAGGAGCTCGCGCAGCGGCAGCTCGACCGTCCCCTGGAGCATCGCTTCCCCGACGTCGACGATCTTCAGGAAACCGTCCTGATAGAGGTCGAAAGTAGCCTGGAGGAAACGGTAGTAGGAGCCGGCGACCTTGTCGTAGATGGTGGCAAGGGTCGAGCGGCCGTTGACCTCGGCGAAGATCTGGCGATGCCGGGGCTGGTGACCGAAGCCAGGGAGGTCCATGTCGCGTGCGAGGATCACCTGGTCGTGCGGAAAGGTCTCACGGAGCCGCGAATAGCCCCCCTTCCACTGAGTCCCCTCGAAGACCAGCTCCAGGGGGTCGATGGGGCGGGCGAGGATCTCGTCGGTGGGCGGCGGCTCGTCCTCGAAAAAGA
This sequence comes from uncultured bacterium, assembly GCA_965371445.1. Classification (GTDB taxonomy): domain Bacteria; phylum Acidobacteriota; class Thermoanaerobaculia; order Multivoradales; family J023; genus DASWIG01. The sequence continues at coordinate 13,497 of CBDUYN010000162.1, forward strand.
AGATTCCGTGCTCCCATAGGAAAATGTCGAGGACGACGTCGAAGTTGTGCTTGGAGAGGGTTCTCGCGATCTCGGCGGGCTCCAGGAGCTCCATCTCCGCGAGGACGGCTCCGAGACGCTTCCCCTCGGCCCGGCACCGGTTGATCGAGTCGCGCAGCACGTCCTCTTCGAGGACGCCCGAGAGCAAGAGGTGCTGGCCGTAGAACTCGGCCGTCTGGTTCGTCAGACACGTCCGGACCTGCCCCTCGGCAAAGTAGATGCGTTTCTCGCGGCTCGTGCGGCGCAGCACGAGCGCTCCTGAGCGGCGCTCGTTTTTCGCCCACATCAAGAGCTCGCCGATGGGGAACGATGACAGACGTCCGGATAGCTCCATGTGCGGTGGGTTCCTCCTTGAAAGCGATGCTATCGCCGCTGCGGGGACGTGACAACCAGGGAGGCATGCGACTAAGCTTGCCGGCATGTTCAGCAAGCGATTCTTCCTCTACCTGGCCTCCCTCTCCACGATCTTTTCCGGCCTGGCGGGCTCTGCCGCCGCGGCCGGTCCGCCGTGCCGTCCCTGCGCCGGCGTACAGGTTGCCTTTCCCGAAGCGGCTCACGCGCCGCTCGTCGAAGACTTTCGCCTCGAAGGCGAAGAGCGCCTTTACGTCGCCTGGCCGGTCTCGCTCGACGGTTCGGCGGACGCGGCGGCGATGGACGCTGTCCTGCGCCGCGGCGGCACCCCCTGGGTGCTCGCCCGCTTCGCCACCCCGGCGCCGGTCCTGGAGCACACGAGCGAGCTCGAGGCCGAGCTTCGCGACCTCGCGCGGCTCGCCCGGGACGCCTCGGACCGCGCCCATTTCCAGATCGAATGGACGGGACAGACCGACGCCAAGGGCCAGAGCGACGCTAAAGACTATGCCTTTCTCTTCAAGCGGGCCGCGGTCACCGTCACCGGCGGCCGGAGCGACGCCCGCGTCCTGGTCGGCCCCCTGCCGGCCGACGCCGAGTGGCTGCGCCGCTTCTACGGTGAAGAGGTCGCGGCCTACGTCGACGGCGTCGCCCTCGCGCCGGCCGGAGAGGAGGCGCTCGCCGCCGCCGTCGCGACGATCCGCGAGCTCGATCCGGGCAAGGGGGTCGTCCTCGACCGGCTGCCCTGGCCTGAGGACGCCACCGAGACCCTGGCCCGCGCCGCCGAGGCGAGCGCCGCGGGCATCGCCGTGACCTTCTTCGAGCGGGCGCAGCCGTCGGCCGAGGATCTGCGTCCGTTGAAGGTCCTGGCGCGGGAGTTTCAAGGCGACCTCTCCCTCGACCCGGCGACCGTGCCGTCGGGAGCCGAGAAGGCCTGGACGTTCGTCCACGGCAAGGACCTCTCGCTGCGGGTGATCGCCGAGACCGAGGGAGCGGCCGAGCTCTACTTCGACGATCCGCAGCTCAAGAGCCCGCGTACGATCGACCTCCAAAACGGCGAGGAGTCGATGGTTTTTGGCCAGCGGCGGACCGCTTCGGGCATCGTCGTGCCCGTCGAGGGGACGGCTGCGGTGTCGCTCGTGCGGTTGGAGCGGATGACGGCGGCCGAGCTCGAAGGCCTCGAGGAGCGCGTCACCGTCGAGGACACCCGGCAGATGCCGGTCGAGGAGATCCTGCGCCGGCTCCAGGCTTTCGAGGACGACCAGGCGCGAAAGCTCACCCACTACATAGCTCGCAACACCCTCCACCTGCGCTTCCTGATCGGCACCGGTGCCGGTTCCGTCGAGGCGGCCTACGAGGGACCGCTCTTCTTTCGCCGCGGCGAAGGCTTCGACTGGGTCTGGGAGACGTTTTACGTCGACGGCGTCAAGTGGAAGGGCAAGAGGATTCCCGAGATCCCGCTGATCCAACCCGAAAAAGCGGCCTCCCTGCCGCTCGAGATCCACTTCACCAAGGAGTACCGCTACCGGCTGCGCGGCACCGCCACGGTCACGGGACGCGAGTGCTGGGTCGTCGACTTCGAGCCCGTCGAGGTCGCGCCGGGCAGCGGCCTCTACCAGGGCACGGTGTGGATCGACCGGTTGGTCTACGCCCGGGTCAAGACCCGCGCCATCCAACTGGGTCTCGAGGGCGAGGTGATCTCGAACGAAGAGAGCGTTTTTTTCACCCCCATGGACGAAAACGGCCAGCCGGCACCCTGGGAGCAGACGAGCTACGTCCTGCCGACGCGGATCGTCGGCCAGCAGCTGCTCTCCGTCTTGAACGCCACCGTGCCGGTCGAGACCGAGTCGCAGCTCACCTCGATCCGCATCAACCCCGAGAGCTTCGAGCGCGAGCGCGAGGCCGCCTGGGCGTCGGAGTCGACCATGGTGCGCGACACCGAGAAGGGCCTGCGCTACCTCGTCCCGGACGAGGAGGGAGGGCGCGTGGTCAAAGAGGGGCTCGACACGAACCGCCTCTTCGTGGTCGGCGGTGTCTTCTACGACGAGTCGCTCGACTCTCCCATCCCGCTCGCCGGCGTCAACTACCTGGCGCTCGACTGGCGGGGCTCGGGCAAGCAGCTGAACTTCTTCTTTGCCGGACCGCTCCTGACGCTCAACGTCGCCGAGCCGAGACTTTTCGACAGCCGCTGGGACGCTGGCGTGAACGCCTTCGGTTTTTTCATCGACCGGGGAGACCAGCTCTACCGCGGCGGCGAGGAGGTCGTGGCGGAGGAGGTGGAATCAAAGACCGGGAGCGTCTCAGTCTTCCTCGGCCGTCCGCTCGGCAACTTCACCAAGCTCGACTTCACCTACGCCGCGCGCTACGACAAGTACGGCACCGCCGACGACACGGCCGAGGCTTTCCTCCTGCCGTCAGACACCTTGACATACACCTTTCGTACGGAGCTGGCCTACAACCGCTCAGGCTATCGCTTCAAGCTCCAGGGGAGCTTTCACAGCCGCTCCGACTGGGAGCCCTGGGGCATCCCGGAGCTCGAAGGCGGCTTCAGCGACCGTCAGCTCCAGGCCTTCGAGGATCAGAAGGACTACGTCCGCTGGCAGGTGACGTTCGCGAAGACGTTCTGGTTGAAGCGTTTCATGAAAATGAGCGTCGAGCTCGAGCACCTGAACGGCGAGGACCTCGACCGCTTCTCGCGCTACGACTTCGGCATCTTCGGCGACTCCTCGGTCGGCGGCTATCCGAGCGGGCTCGTACGCGCCGAGAAGGCCGACGGTATTCATCTCGACTACGGCCTGAACGTCGGCAACGTGATCCGCGTCGAGCTCGAAGGCGACGCCGTCTGGGCGACGAACGAGGAGACGGGGCTCGACCGCGAGCTCCTGGCGGGCATCGGCCTGGAGGGGTCGCTGGCCCTGCCGTGGCAGATGCTGGTCAATTTCGAAATCGGTCAGGCGGTGGCCGGTCCGGCGGACTCCGTCGCGGCGCGGATCGTTTTCTTGAAGCTCTTTCCGCAACGGTGAGGCGGCCGGAGCGCGCAGTGGGCGCTCTCGGCCACGCCCCTCCGGGCGCGTGCTCGGCGGCTCAGGCCCTAGGGAGCGCCGCCCATTCACGGCTCCGGAGAACACTTTAGCCAGGCTTTGTTACCGCCGGGGCTCTTTATCCCCGACTTCTACCGTTTCACGGATCTCGGATTATGGCGGTAGAACGGACTATCTCATCATCTCGCAGGGAGATGCCGGGCTAGATTTTCTCTACACCGGTGCCACGTGCCTCGGCCATCTTTAGCTCCTTGAGCAACTCGCCGATTCGGCGGTTGCGGGCCGTGACGGGGGGCAGCTCGCGGTGGCGCAGGAAGTGCTCAGGTAGAAGACCTCGTACCGGGCCCGGGTAGCTGGTGACCTCGATCCGATCGGCGTAGACGTAGACCTTGGTGGGCTCCGGCATGTCGGACTCGTAGCTGCGGTGGTAGATCGCGTTGACCACGGCCTCTTCGAGCGCCGGGAAGGGATAGCTCACCCAGTTCTCGGTCTCCGGGCGCTCCGGCACCTTGTGGACGTGGAGCGCCACCCGGCCGCGCAGATAGCCCAGACAGTCGCGGAGCTGGCGCAGCAACGGACCCCGGAACACGTGCTCCTCGAGGATGTCTCCGCCGTTGGCGAAGTGGACCACCTCGATCCGGGCACCGCGAAAAGCCTGCTCGGGATCGTCGCTGAAATACAAGAGCGCGATGTTTCGAGGTACCTCGTGCTCGTTCATCCGCTTGGTGATCCGCATGCGGCGATAGATCTCCGGCTCGTCCCGTTCGTTCTCCAGACCGCTCTGAATTTCCCGCAGGAATTCGCGAACCAGGGAAGCTCGCAAATCGCTCAGCGTGAAGTCGCGGGCCGGCCGATCGTCGAAGGGAACCTTTGCCGTCATTTGCAGCAGATCGGTCAGAATCTGCTTCTTGGCTTCGACCGTCTCGGCCCCCAGCCGGACGAAGAACCTTCGCTCGCCGCTCTCCCGACCCGGAGCGCTGTAGGGCCGGACCTCTCCGGCCGGTGCCCAGACTACGAGGATGTGCCGCCCCCCGACCACCTCGGGCGAGAGGATCGGCTGGTACTCAGGCTCAAGCCGCCGGCAGTTGCCCCGGATCCATTTCTGGACGGCTTCGAGACGGCTGGGGTCGAGTCCTTCTGGCGGCAGCACCGCGGTGCCGTCGCGATCTTCGACGCCGATCACGACATAGCCGCCGTTCAGGTTGTGAAAGTCGTTGGCGAAAGCGCAGATCGTCCGCAGCACCTGCTGCGCCGTCGGGCCCTCGTTTCAGGCGCCCTTGAGCTCGATACGGGGTGCCTCCAACCCCCCGCTGGTAAAGCAGGTCGTCGAGGTTGATGGGAAGGGAAGAGCTCATGGCGGCGACGTGGTTGGCCTCATCAGCCTCCACCCTCCCCGCCGCCGGTCTCTTCTTCGCCAACACCTTCCGCCTCCTCGTCGACGGCTGGCAGGGTGGGCGCCCGGAAGAGGTCGAGCGGGCTCTTCTCGCCGCCGAAGTCGACTTCGGCGAGGGTACGGTAACCGACCGCCTCGGGCGGCAGGTCTTCCTTGACGAAGGCGTTGCGCTCGAGCTCGACCAGGAAGGTCTGCATCTGCTTGTTGAAGCGGCGCGAGCGCTCGATCCCGAGGATCTGATCCTGGACCTCCTTGAAGGGCTTTTGCTCTTCCTCGCGCAGGCCCGCGAGATGGATGACGTGGAGCCCGCCGCGCGACAAGACCGGCTCGGAGTAGGCGCCAGGCTCGAGCTGCCAGGCGACCTCGGCCAGGTCGGGGTCGAGCTCGCTTTCCTCCAGCCAGTCGAGGTCGATGACCCCGGTCGTCAGCTCCGCCGAGCGATAGGGCTCGATCACCTCTTCGAATTCCCCGCCTTGGGCGAGCTTCGCGCGGATTTCCCGAGCCATCTCCTCCAGCTTTTCCGGGGAGGCACCGCTCGCCTCCAGCACGATGACCTCTTTCAGCCAGCGTTGCTCGGGGACGACGAACCGCTCGGCGTTGCTGCGGTAATAGGCCCGCAGCTCCTCTTCGGCGACCTGGATCTTGGCGGTCACCTCGCGTCCTACGACCTGGCTCCAGGTGATCTCGCGGCGCATGTTGTCCCGCACCTGGTCGAGCGTCATGCCGGAGCTCGCGAGCGCCTGCTGGAGCGTCGCGTCGTCTTCGATGCCCTGGCGCGCCAGAAGCTCGTCCACCGCCTCCTCGACCTGCTCTTGCGTCACCACGATCCGCAGCTGCTTGGCGCGGGATTGGAGCAGCAGCTCCCGAAAGAGCTCCTGGGCGACTTGCCGCCCGACGAGAGAGATCCTCTCCTGCTGCTCTCCCGGCGGCAGCCGGCTGGCGAGGATCTGGGTCACGGTCATCGACTTGCGCTTCTGGTAGTCGTGGAGCGTCAGGATCTCGTCGTTGACGCGCAGGACGATGCGGTTCAAGTCGTCGGCCAAGCCCTGGGGTGCGCCGAGGAGGACGACGAGCGTCGCCAGGAGGAGCCAGTGGGGCCGGTTCGCAGCGCGGGCTGTGGGCAGTCGGGCGTCAGAGGTCTTTTTCATGTGCATAGGAACCCTGGTAGTCGAAAGGGAAGTTGCTGAGGTGACTCGTGACATTGTAGCGTCGCCGGGCCTCGTCGATGAAGGTCGCGACCAGCTCGTCGACGTGGCGGCGCTCGAGACGCCGCTTGATCTCCGCGGAGGCCTCCTCCAGCGGCACCGCTTCAGCGGGGAATCGTTCCACGACCTGGAAGATGTGGAGACCGTACTCGGCGACGAGGACGTCGCTCGTCTCGCCCGCCTCGAGCTCGAAGATGGCGTCGGCAAAGGCGGCGGGCAGGTCCTCGCGCGCCAGGCGCCCCTGCTCGCCGCCGAGATGGGCCATGGGCACCTGCGAGTAGCGGCTCGCCACCTGGGCGAAGTCCTCGCCCCTCTCCAGGGCGCCCTGGGCCTCCTCGGCAACCGGACGCTCGTAGACCAGGATCTGTCGCAACCGAACGCTCTCCGGGCGCAGATACTCTTCTTCGTGGTCTTCGTAATAGGCCGTGGCCTCGGCCTCCAGGTCGAAGCCGGCAGCCGACTCCCTCAAGAGGTAGCTCACTGCCATCCGCTGGTCAAGCGAGGGAGTCGCCGGCGATTCGGAGTGGGTCTCGAAGCCGCGATCGAGGGCCAGGCGCACCAGGAGCTGCTCCTCAAGGAACTGGTCGAAGAGTTGGTTCAAGACCGCGTTCCCGAGCGGCAGGTCCGGCGCGTCGACGTTCTCGCGCAGGTAGGACTCGAAGCGCGAGTAAGAGATGTCCGAGCCGTCGATCGAGACCACGACGTCGCTGCCGATGGAAGACGTCTTCCGGCAGGCGGGTGTCCCGGCCACGATCAAGAGGCCGGCGAGCACCGCCAGTCGCCGTCTGCTTCTACAGACGCCTGTCCACCAAATCATGCCGTCACCTCCTCGGCCGGTGCCAGGAACTTCAGGACTTCACGCGCCCGCTGTAGGCTTTCGCTGGCCGGCACGTCTTCGAGCGTCAGGGAGCCGGTTGGGCTGAAGCGCGACTTCGGGTGGCGGGAGACGAGATCGATCAGCCGCTCGGGCTCGACGCGGGCGTCCTGGCGCAGCCGCAGCACGAGCCGTCCGCCCTTGGCGGTGATCGACTGCAATCCGAGCGACTCGGCCATCCGCTTGACCGCGGCCACTTCGAGAAGCGTCAAGACGGCGTCGGGGACCGGGCCGAAGCGATCGCGCATCTCGGTGAGGAGGTCCTCTTCGGCCTCCTCGCCCGCTGCAAGCCGCCGGTAGAGCTCCATACGGAGGTTCGCGTCGCCGACGTATTCCGGAGGGATCGACATCCGGATCGGCAGGTCGAGCATCGCAGACGGTGCCTCCTCGAGCGGGGCTTCACCACGCAGCTCCGCCACGGTCTCTTCGAGGAGCTTCAGGTAGGTCTCGATCCCCACTGCGCCGATGTGGCCGCTCTGCTCGGCGCCCAGGAGATTGCCGGCACCGCGGATCTCCAGGTCCCGCCCGGCGACGCGGAAACCGGCGCCAAGCTCGGTGAACTCGCGGATCGCGTCGAGGCGCTTGCGCGCCTCCTGGCTCAGGATCCGGTCGTCCGAGACCAGGAGGTAGCAGTAGGCGAGCTGGTTGCTTCGGCCCACGCGTCCGCGGAGCTGGTAGAGCTGGGAGAGGCCGAAGCGGTCGGCACGGTGGACGATCATGGTGTTGACGTTGGGGATGTCGATGCCGTTCTCGATGATGGTCGTCGCTAACAGTAGCTGATACTCGCCGGCAACGAATGCATGCATACGGCGCGCCAACTCGCGCGCGTCGAGCCGGCCGTGGCCCACCGTGATCTTGAGCCCAGGGACCACCTCGCGCAGGTAAGCGGCCATCTCGTCGATCGTTTCGACCCGGTTGTAGACGAAGTAGACCTGGCCGCCGCGGGCGACTTCGTACTCCACGGCCTCGCGGATGAGCCGCGGGTCGAACGGCAAAATGGCCGTCTCGACGGCCATCCTGTCGCGGGGTGGCGTCTCGATCAAGGAGAGGTCCCGGACCCCGGCGAGGGAGAGCTGGAGGGTCCGCGGCACCGGGGTCGCCGACATGGCGAGCACGTGGACGTCTTTCTTGAGCGTCTTGAGCCGCTCCTTGTGGGCGACGCCGAATCGTTGCTCCTCGTCGATGATCACCAGCCCGAGGTTCGGGAACTGGATTCCCGAGGATAAGAGGCGGTGGGTACCGATCAGGACGTCGACCCCGCCGGCCTCGGTGCGGCGCTTGACGTCGCGGACCTCGGCGGCGGAGCGGAAGCGCGAGACCATTTCAATCATCACGGGCAGGCCATTGAAGCGGCGCTCGAACGTCTCCAGGTGCTGATCGGCGAGGATGGTGGTGGGGGCGAGCACCGCCACCTGGCAGCCGCTTTCGACCGCCGTCATGGCGGCGCGCATGGCGACCTCGGTCTTGCCGAAGCCGACGTCGCCGCAGAGCAGGCGGTCCATGGGCTGCTCCCGGCCGAGGTCCTCGCGGATGGCGACGATGGCCTCGAGCTGGTCTTCGGTCTCGTCGTACTCGAAAGCGGCCTCGAAGTGGCGCGTCAGCTCGCTCACGGAGTCGATCTTGGGGGCGCGGGCGAGCTGGCGCTCGGCGTAGAGCTTCAGGAGCTCCTCGGCCATGTCGCGCATGCCCTTCTTGATGCGCCGCTTGGTACGGTTCCAGGAGGTGCCGCCGAGCCGGTCGAGGCGCGGCGCGGCGCCTTCCATGCCGCTGTACTTCTGGACCAGGTCAAGGCGCGAAAGCGGCAGGAGAAGCCGTTTGCCGCCCGCGTAGTGAATCTCCATCACCTCGGTCTCGGCGTCCTCGCCCGGCGCTGCCTGGGCGAGTGACGGCGGCAGGCTTTTGAGGTCAATCGTCGAGCCCCCCAGGGTGCGGAGCGCCACGAACTGGCCGACGCCGTGGTCGGCGTGGACGACGTAGTCACCGATTCCTAAATCTCGAAGCGTCGACAGGAAGGGGCCGAAGCGTCTCTTGCCGGCCCGGCGCACGATGGGCGAACGGCGCAGGAGCTGGCGCTCGCCGAAGACGACGAGCCCGGCTTCGGCGAGGTGGAAGCCGCGCTGGAGCTCACCGGTCATAAGCTCTACCCCGCCGCCGCCGATTTCGAGCTCGAACGTTGCGAGCATCTCGGTGAGGCGCCCCTGGTGATCCTCGGGCGCGACGAGGAGCACTCTTTCGCCGCGTCCGCGGGCGGTTTCGACCTCGCGCGGGAAGCGCGGCAGCTGGTCCTGGAAGACGTCGCTCTGCCGTCCGTGGAAGCTCGTCGCCGAGCGCGATTCGACCAGCAGGTCGCCGACGTGGACCTCGGAAAGCTCGATCGCCGTCAGGACGTCCTCGGCCGGGTGCTCGACGATCTCCGGCGGCAAGGCGAGGCGCTTGTGGGCAAGGCGGGCCTCGTAGTCGAGGCGCAGGGTCTCGCCGTGGTGCTCGGCGTCGGCTCTTAAGGTGTCGCGGTCGAAGCTGACGACGAACGGATCGTCGAGGTGGTCGACGAGCCCGACGGTCTTCTCGGCGAGCAGCGGCAGGTAGCTCTCCCAGCCGTCGAAGCGTCCCTTGCCGCGCAGCTCGGCGAGGCGTTCGGCGACCTCTTCGCTCTTCTTGGGTCCGGCGTAGTCGGCGAGCGCGTCGGCGAGCCGGCGGGCGCTCTCCATGCCTTCCGGGAAAAGCGCGAGCGGCGCCACCTCGACCGACTCGACACGACACTGGGAGCGCTGGCTCTCGGGCTCAAAGAGCTGGATCGACTCGATCGTGTCGCCAAAGAGGTCGAGGCGTACGGGCATCTCGGCACCGGGCGGGAAGAGATCGAAGACGCCACCACGCACGGCGAACTGTCCGACCTCGAAGACGAGGTCGCTGCGGTGATAGCCCCAGCGGACGAGATGCTCGGCGAGCCCTTCGACCGGGTGCTCCTCGTCGACGGCGAGGTGGAGGACGGCAGGCAGGAAGTCCTCGGGACGCGGCAGGCGCCGAAAGAGGGCGCGGGGCGTGGTGAGCACCGTCGACGCGGCGCCACGTCCGATGCGCTCGACGGCCACGGCCTCGGCGGCGCGCACGCCGAGCGAGACCTCGGTCTCCTGGTAGGGGGAAAGCGACGGGCCCGGGAAGTAGACGGCGGTGTCGCGGCGGCCGGTGAGAAGCCGTGTCATCTCCAGCCACGCGTAGGCGTCGCTCTCGTGAGGCACCACGACGAGCAGCGTTCGCCCCAGATCGGCGGCCAGAAGCTCCAGGACCCAGGCGGCGGCCGGAGCCGGGAGGCCCGTGACCTCGCCGAGGCGCTCGGCAAGCGCGGCGTAGGGGGCGCTTTGCCGGAGCTTCCCGGAAAGCGTCCGCCAGGGCTCGACGAGCGCGGCCCGGCCGATCGCGGCCCGGCCGATCGCGGCCCGGCCGATCGCGGCCCGG
>CBDUYN010000163.1:0-23222 GCA_965371445.1 uncultured bacterium
ACCCGGGGCTTGCGCCCCGGGCTAGATGCTGCCGCCCCTCCGGGGCTCCGTTGTGCTGAAAGGATTGGTTCACGTCTCCGATGGGAGGCCTCTTGTGATAGATGCGCGGATGGGCAGTGGCGAAGTCGTGTCGGACTCCAGTGTAGGAGGTGCCATGCACATCACAAGTCCCTTGTTTTCAACGGTTTACGCCAGATTTCACCTGCTGAGGGACGCTTCGCTGACTGCGGAATCGGGCCTCACGAGCGTGGCGCCCGGCCAAGCCGAGGGAATTTGGCCTTGAAATCCCTTCGCACGGTGCTCGACAGGCCGCGCGAAGACGAAAATACCGACATAGCAAGGATCGGGACGCAGCTCTTCCTGGCCGAGACCGAAAACCGCTCAGCCAACCGACGGCACGGCGGTGGATGTCAGCCCTTCATCACGGAGGGTCGCGTGCCGGATCGCTGCGCGCGAACCGTGTCTCCTGAATCGGGACGGGGTGAGTCGGAACCGTCGTCTCGTTTTCGAGCCCTGTGTCCGCGCCGCGGGGAACGTGAACCGTTGGGATCTCTCCACGCCAGCCGATCTTCCACTTCTCGCCGATCTTGTTGATGACCAGCCGGCGACTAGGTGGCCTTGCGACTCGGTTGGCACCTCTGGGGGGTATTATTGAGACTTAGTCTCAGCGACCCGGAGGCCGAAATCCATTTTGGATTTCGCCTCCCGAACGGCTCGGAGGCCGCGATTCAGAAGGATCCGTGCGTCCCGGGCGGCTCGGAAGCCACGATCCAGAAGGGTCCGGGCGTCCCGGACGACCCGGCCCAAGCCGTTGAAGCCAAAGGGCTTGCCTTGGACGCGCTTGCCGCCGTGCAGCTCCGGTCAGGCCGCTGCGACGACCCTTCTTGCTCGCCTCCTTGCGCAACGCCGGCGGCCACCGCCTGCGGCGCCACCTACCGGGCCGAGGTCTACGCCAAGGAGCTGGCCCGCCTGGAGGGAAAGAGGACTTTTCGGCGCTCCGAGGAGGATCCGAAGTCGAAGGGAGGGTCTACAAGGTCAAGGGGAGGTCCCTGCGGGTGATCCGCGGCGGCATCGACGAGCAGCGGATACAGAGTCGCTTCAGACCCCGGCCGGCGCCGGTGCGCAGGAGCGCACCATCGCGAGCATGTCGCCGACGGTATCCATCTGACCCACGGCATCGTCGGGCACCTCGAAGCCGCAGTCGTCCTCGATGTCGCAGACCAGCTCCAGGGCCTTCGGGCTGTCGATGCCGAGGTCGCCGACGAGGTCGTGGGCGGCCTCGAGCTCCGCGACGTCTTTCTTGGCGATGCGGGCGAGGATCTCGAGCGCCTTTCGTTCCATCTCGGTCATGCTTCAACTTCCTCCAGAGCCAGCTCCTGACGCTTCTCGGCGTCCGCAACCTTTTTCGCGGAGCGCTCCCGGGCCGACTGCCGGGCCATGAAAGCGTAGCGCTTGAACATGCGGTTGGTCTCCTCTTCGTGAGGAGAAACCGTGGTCTCGTCGACGGGCTCGAAAAAACACGTCGGATCTTCGCCCATCAGGTCCCCCGACTCGAAAAAGGCCATGGCGCGGCAACCGCCGCAGACGAACTTGTAGCGGCAGCGCCCGCACTTGCCCTTCAGCTGATTGCGGTCCAGCACCGCCTGAAACTCGGCGCTCCGGTCGAGGATCTCTTGAAAGGTCAGGTCGCGGACGTTGCCGCAGCGGACCTCGTCGAGCAGGATCCCGCAGGGCGAGACGTCGCCCTCGGTGTTGACCGCGAGCCACGTGCCGCACCAGCAGCCGATCGAGGGGTTCTGCGGCACGGTGACGTTCCTGACCCCTTTCGAGGTTCGTTCGTGAAGCTCCGGCGAGAGGAAAAACGGCGTGTAGCTGATGTAGCCGTTCGGACGCTTGCGCAGCGCCGGGTGGATTTTCTCCTCCATCTGCTCGCTCGTAAAATGAAGCTCGTCCCAGTAAGCGGCGCCGGAGCCACGGGCGGTGTAGGGCGAACGGTTGAAGGGAATGCCCTGGTCCGCGAGCCACTGAAAGGTCTGCTCCAGGGTTTCCATGTTGTGGGTGCCGACGTTGACGACCACGTGGCGGCGGATGTCCATCTCCTTGCAGAGCTCGATGACGCGGAGCGTTGCGTCGCAGTCGGCGTCGCGGGTCCAGGCGTTTTCGTCCGCGATCGAATTGATGCCGAGCGCGATGACCAGCGTGTCGCCGGAGGCCGCCTTGAGCTCGGCGAGCCGTTCGCGGGTCAGAAGCGTCGCGTTCGAGCAGATGGTCGACTCGTAGCCGTAGCGGGTCGCACGGCGCACGAGCTCGACGGCGTCTTTTCTCAAGATGAACTCGCCGCCGCTCCAGGTGATGATGCGCACCCCGACGTCCTTGACGGTCTTTAAGATGTGGCGTTCGATCTCGTCGGTCGTCAGCTCCGCAAGCTTACTCTCCTTGACCAGCGCCTTGTTGTCAGACGAGGCCATGCACATCGGACAGGAGAGGTTGCAGCGGCGGGTGGCTTCGAAAAAAAGCGTGTCGAAAGTGTAACGGCGCTGGGGTGTCGATTCGCTCATGAGGCTTCCTCGCTACGCTCGCAGAGCTCGAAGAGTTGACGGTCGGGGGTGAGGAGGAACGCAAAGCGGCGAAAGCCCTGGGCGGGGCGCTCGAACCTCTTCAGCCGGTGGCAGCCGCCGGCACGAAGCTTGCGGATCGCGTCGTCCAGGTCGTCGACGCGGTAGCAGAGGTGATAGGGACCGGCACCGGTCCGCTCGACGATCTCGGCCACCGGCGACTTCTCGCCGAGGCCCTCGACGAGCTCGATCAAGACCCCCTCCGAGGCCTCGACGAAACAGACTTTGACGTTCTCGCTCGGCACCTCCAAGGGGTCGCAGACCTGCCGCATGCCGAAAAGGCCCGTGTAGTAGCCGAGGGCCTCATCGATGCTCTTGACGGCGACACCGACGTGGTGGAAATGCATGTCGACGGCCGTCGTCGCGGCCGGAGAGGGGCTTGGCATCGGATGTTCCTCGCGCGGCGTGGGCGGGCTCCCCCTGAGCTGCCGGGACCGTCGTGCGGGGAGCTTGCCACGGGGTGGGGTGGGCTCATATGACGGAGGTCATATGGCCGCCTGGACGCCGGCCACCACGTCGCAGGTGGCGGCTTCGACGAAGTCGGTCTCCAGCATGACGAAATCACAGGCCTCGGCCTGTTTCCTGGGCAGGGCCGAAGTCGGCAGCGTCCCGAGGGTGCGGTCGATCAGCCGCAGGGCACGCCGGAGGTCGCTCTGCTCGACACGCTCGCCGCCGCGGTCGGCGACGAGCGCCTTGGCGGTCCAGATCGCCATCGGCACGACCAGCAGGAACTTCGGCACCGCTTCGACGAACGGCAGCTCCTCTTCGCCCACGACCAGGAACCGCTGGCCGAGGATCTTCGCCTTCAGGTAGGTCAAGAGCGGTGCGGCGTCCTCGCCGCGGGTGAAGACGTCGCCGTCGATGGCGTCGATCCGCCGGAAGTCGGCGCCGAGCTCGCGGTCGTCGATCCACGGCCGGCCACGCCGCTTGAGGTAGCGTTTCCCGGCCTGAAGACGGCGGCTCTTCTCCGCCGTCTGGCGCTCCCCGCTCCAGGTTGGGAGGTCGTGGGGCGGCGGGTTCAAGCACAGGAAGAGCCACTGGTAGAAAATCGCCCGCTGGGTCTTGTCCATCGTTGCCCGGGGCACCCGTTTCGCCATCTGGATCGGCAGGCCCTTGGCCATGGCCGCGCGCAGCTGGCCGGCGGTCGGCGCCTCCGGATCGCCGGTGGTGGCGATCTTGGTGAACTCCAGCACGCAGCGGACGCGGTCAAAGAGGCTCAGCGACCCCTCGTCCAGGAAGCGCAGCAGGTAGTGCTCCAGCTCCCAGACGAGCGCTCCGGAGATCTTGACGCCGTCTCTCAGGAAATGGCGCCGGCCGTCCGCCGCGGCCGAACGGTCGGACTCGCAGAGCAGCCGTGTCCACTCCGGCACGCGCTCATCGAGCGGTTCTCCCTCGCCGCGGGAGACGGCCCGGCAGGCGAAGGAGACATCGACGCCGATCCGCTCGCCCATCGGGTAGAAGCCGAAGGGATAGAGTCGGCAGAGCAAGGGCTTTTCTCGGCCCCCGAAGTGCTCGTGGACGAGGCATTGGTCCGCCTCGCCGAGGTAGACGCACGAGCCGTCGGCGCGGCGGCGGAGCCGCTCGCGCTCCGGCGTGCCGGCCTGGCGCACCTTCCGGGCCGGCTCGGCTCCCGCCAGGCGCTCGACGCGGCCCGTCCAGTTGAGGCGGCGCAGGGCCGCGGCCTCTCCGGGGCCGAGCATCACGTTCCAGGTACGGCAGCAGTCGCCGCAGCGGCTGCAGCGAAACCGGACGTCGGGGGCGAGCTCGAAGCGCGGCTTCATGCTCCGGGCAGCCTGCCAGATCCTCCGCGGGCGATCAAGCGCCGCGTGCGTGGCCTTCGCGGGGAACCTTCTGTACAATCACGGACCGCTTGGAGGAGATCGGCGATGAAACGAGTGCATGTCCTGGGTCGCAAGAATCACGGCAAGACCACCCTGGTCAGCGAGCTGGTCCGGGAGCTGGTCGGCCGGGGGCTCAAGGTGGGGACGATCAAGCACACGAGCCATCCCCACGAGCTCGACCGGCCGGGGAGCGACTCTTTTGTCCTACGCCAGGCCGGAGCGAGCCCTTCGACCATCGTCGCCGGAGAGCTGATGGCGATCTTCGTCCCCCTCGACGGGGCGAGCGACTACACCCGGGACCTGGAAGAGGCCTACGCCGGCTGCGACCTGGTGCTGGTCGAGGGCGATCGGAACCGGCCCGGCGGCGTCAAGATCGAGACCTGGCGCGCCGCCGTGGGCGGACCGTGCCTCGCCGCCGAGCACGACGACGTCGTCGCCGTGGTCAGCGACGACGACCCCGAGGTCGCCGTTCCCGTCTGGCCGCGCGGCGACGTCGCGGGACTCGCCGAGCGCATCCTGGCGCTCGTTTGACAGCCGCGGGCCGCGACTGGCGGATCCGGCCTGCGCCCTGATATACTCGCGGTCCGCCCGGAGGGGACTCCCCTGATGCAGAGCAAACCCAAGTACGGCCTGGAGCTGACGCCCCGAGACATCGCCGAGCGTCTGGGCAAGGCGCCGGCTTTCAAGGACGTCTCCCAGGGCTGCCTCGAAGCGCTCGCCGAGCTGGCGACGATGTGCACCTTCCGCCGCGGCGAGAAGATCCTGGCCGAAGGGGACCTGGCGCGCAGCTTCTACCTGATCTTCATCGGACGGGTGAAGATGTACCGGGCGCTGCCGACGGGGCGCAACGTCGTCCTGGCGCTTTTTAGCCCCGGCGAGCTTTTCGGCGCGGTCGCCGCCCTCGGCGCCCAGACCTGCGACGCCTCGATGAGCGCCCAGGAGGACACCTCCTGCCTCGAGATCAGCCGCGACGACCTTTTCGAGCTCTTCAAGACCCGTCCGGAGCTCGTCGGCGAGCTCCTGCCGGTTCTCACCCAGCGCCTCGCCGAGTGCAAGAACTGCATCGTCGAGCTCACCTGCTACCGGGTCGAGACGCGTTTCGCGCACCTGCTCTTGAAGTTCGCGGACAGCGTCGGCCGTCCGAAAAGCGACGGCACCTTCGTCCCCATTCCGCTCTCGCGCCAGGAGCTGGCCGACATGACCGGCACCACCATCGAGACCTGCATCCGCATCATGAGCCGCTGGGGCAAGCAAGACGTCGTCGAAACGCGGCGCAACGGCTTCCTGATCAAGAACCGCGAGGCCCTGGAACAACTGGCGAGCGATTGAGCCATTGAGGAGCACGACCATGTCGGCCATCAAGACCCGCAGAGCTTACGTACCGGCGACTCTCGCCCTTGCCGCGATCCTCCTCGTCCCCGCTTTTGCCGCAGCTCAATCCGAGCCCGAGGCGCAGGCCCGGCGCCACGGCATTTTTCTCGAGACGATCGACGTCAGCCTGGTCAACGTCGAGATCGTGGTCACCGACAAGAAGGGCAACCCGGTCAAGGACCTGACGATTGACGACTTCGAGATCCTCGACGACGGCGAGGCCGTCGAGATCACCAACTTCTACCGCGTCGAGGGCGGCCACCGGGCCCTCGGTCCCGCCAAGCCGGAGGAAGCGCCGGCGGAGCCCGAGCTTTCCGAGGAGTTCGAGCCCTTCTCGCTGATCGTCCTGGTCGACGACGTCTTCATCACACCGCAGAGCCGCTCGCGGATCTTCAAGTCGCTCCGCGAGCAGCTCGACGAGATCATGGCCGACGGCACCCAGGTCATGGTGGCGCGGGTCGACCCGGAGGTTCAGATCGAGCAGCGCTTCTCGAAAGACCGCGCCACGGTCGCCGCGACCCTGAAACGGCTCGAGAACGTCCGCCGCTCGCCGTTTTCGATCGACAACGAGGCGACGATGATCCTGCGTGACATCGCCCACAGCTATGCCCCCGGCGGCTTCAGCGCTGATGGCGGCGACATGGACGAAGAGGTGGGCCGCATCGACGCCATCCGGCTCCTCGCCATCTCCCGGAGCCACGTCCGCGAGGTGTACTTCAAGGTCAGCCGCTCGACGGAGGTGATCGGCGCTTTCCTCGGCTCGCTCGCCGGCATGCCGGGAAGGAAAGCGCTGCTCTACGTCTGCGACCAGATGCCGCTCCGCCCCGGGGAGCGGGTGATGGTCACCTGGTGGGGGAAGTACGGGGACCTTTTCGGCGAAGAGATCGGAGTCCATTCGGTCGACGCCGAGGTGCGTCCCTACGACACCAGCCAGCGGCTCTACGATCTGATCGCCGACGCCAGCGCCAGCCGCGTGGTCTTCTACCCGGTGGGAGCGGGGTTGAGCGAACGGCTCCAGGCCGTGACGGCGGAGATGAAGATGAACTTCACCACGGGGAGCTTCGGCAACGACGTCGCGTTCCCGGCGGAAGAGGGCCTGCGGGTCCTGGCGCTCGGCACCGGCGGCGAGGCCGCCATCGAGGTCGCGAACCCCAAGAAGCTCCTGGTGCGGATGCGAAACGACCTGACCCACTACTACTCGCTCGCCTATCCGTCGCCCCACCAGGGCGACGGCGAGCGCCACAAGCTCACCGTGCGAGTCAAGCGCCCCGGCGTCGAGCTGCGCTATCTCGAGAGCTACCGCGACAAGGACGACGACCAGCAGATGGAGGACCGGACCCTCTCGGCGCTGCTTTTCGACACGGTCGACAACCCGCTCGGCGTGCGGGTGATCGTCGGCGAGGCGCAGAAGGAGACGAAGAAGCGCTACCTCGTGCCGATCCACGTGCGGCTGCCGGTCAAGAACCTCGTCCTCCTGCCGAAGGAAAAAGTCCACGTCGGACGCGTCTCGATCTTCATCGTGGCCCGCGACGCGAGGGGTCGCATGTCGAAGCCCCGGAAAATCGTCGTACCCATCGAGATCCCGGCGAAGGCCCTGGAGGAAGCGTTGAAACGCGGCGCCACCTACTCGACGCGGCTCGCGGTCCGCCGCGGCGAGCAGACGATCGCCGTCGGCGTACGCGACGAGATCGGCGCCACCAGCTCCACGGTTCCCGTGTACCTCAATGTGGGCGAAGACAAGAAGAAGAAAAAGAGCGGGTAAGCGGACCTCCCCGGCGCCCGCGGACCTCTCCTGAGCGTTCGCCGATCTCCTCGGCCAGGGTATGTAGTCGTCAGGCCAGGTACAGATAGACAATATAGCCGAGGTAAAGGCCGAGCAGCACCAGGCCTTCGATGCGTGCCAAGCGGAGCCTCGAGAGGAGGAAGACGAGCATCAGGACGCTCATGACGAGCATCGCGGCGAAGTCGAGCCGCATCGACTCGGGAGAGACGGGGATCGGCACGACCAGGGCCGTCAGGCCGAGGATGCAGAGCAGGTTGAAGATGTTCGAGCCCACGAGGTTGCCCAGGACGATGTCGACCTCGCCCTTTTTCGTCGCCACGACGCTCGCCGCGAGCTCCGGCAGGCTGGTGCCGAGGGCCACCAGGGTGAAGCCGATCACCCGCTCCGAGATCCCCATGGCGAGCGCGATGTCGGTCGCGCCGTAGATCAGGGACTTGGCCCCGGCGACGAGCAGCCCCACTCCCGCGGCGACGCCGAGGAAGGAGAGGTAGAGCGGCCAGGATTTCTTCTCCCCCACCGCCGGCAAGATGTGCTCGTCGCGCGCCGTCGGGTCGCGCAGCAGGAAGACGATGAAACCCACCAACAGGAGGAAGAGGACGAGCCCTTCGAGCCGGCTCAGCTCGCCGTCGGCCATCAGCGGGTAGACGAGCACCGTCATCGCGATCATGAAGGCCACCTCGCGGCGCAGGAATCGCATCGTCGCCACGAAAGGCATGATGAAAGCCGAGATGCCGAGGATCAGGCCGATGTTGGCGACGTTCGAGCCGAAGACGGTGCCCACGGCGATGTCTGGCGAGCCCTCGAGCGCCGCCGTCAGGCTCGCCGCGAGCTCCGGACAGGAGGTGCCGAAGGCCACCACCGTCAAGCCGATCACCATGCGGCTCGTGCCGAAGCGCGTCGCGAGGCGAATCGAGGAGTCGACTAAAAGCTCGCCGCCGTAGTAGAGCAGCACGATGCCGAGGAGGACGAAGAAGATCGAGAGAAGCACAGTCTGGGAGGTCCTTTCTTCGCGGTGGGTAAGTCCAGGTTCAAGACGGCAGCTCGAGGTCTTCGTAGATGGCGTCGCAGATCTCGCGAAAGCGTTCGGTGTGGCGCGGCTCGCCGGGGTTGCCGTTGACGACGAAGGCGACGGCGAGGCCGTGCTCGGGATCGGCGAAGCCGGTCGAGGACTGGAAGCCGCTGTGGCCAAAAGTGCGCCGCGAGGCGCGCCGGCCGTAGCCGTAGGGCTCCTGCTCGGCGCCGTAGTGCTTCGAGTCGACGATGAAGCCGAGCCCCCAGTCGAGCTTGTACTTGAACGTCTGGTCGACCATCCCGACCCGGTGCGGCGTCACCAGGGCCTCGACCGTCTGCGGGCGCAGAATCCGGGTGCCGCCGTAGCTGCCTCGTCCGAGGAGCATCTCATAGAAACGTCCGAGCTCGCGAATCGGGCCGTAGCCGTTGCCGCCCGGCGAGCAGCCCACGACGTGGCGTTCCTGGTGCCAGGGCCGTGGCAGGTGCCGCTTGCCCCCGGTCCCCCACATGCGGCCGATCCTGCCGCCGTAGGCGAGGAAGCGCTCGCGCGGCATGCCGACCCAGGAGTCGTGCATGGCGAGGGGCTCGAAGATCTCCTCGCGGACGTAGCGGCCGTAAGGGCGCGAGTCGACGCGGCGCACGACCTCGCCGAGCAGGAACCAGCTCGCGGCGAGGTGGTATCCGGCCTTCTTGCCGGGGACCCAGCGCGGTTCGGGCCGCCGGCCGCAGATTCTCGCTATGATCTCGTCCCAGCTCGCCTCCGGCCAGCCGACGGAGAGCATCCGGATGCCGCTCGTGTGGGTCAGGACGTGGCGCAGCGTGATCCGCTCCTTGCCGTGGACGCCGAGCTCCGGGATGAAGCGGACGACCGGCTCGTCGAGCTCCAGGAGCTCGCGTTCCCAGAGCTGGGCGATCGCCACCGCCGCGACCGGCTTCGAGGACGAGAGCCAGATCATGAGCGTGTCGGGTGTCATGGGCTCGCCCGGAATCCTCTCGCCGACCACGAGCTCAACGCTTTCGCCGCCGAGGGAGGCGTAGAGCTGTCCTCCGAGGTGGAGACCTTCAGCGATGCCTTGCTCGAGCGTCGTGCGGGTGCGGAGGAGGTCCAGGGACGGCATAGTCGTTTCAGCTCAGGCTTCGTCGGAGGCCGCAGCATAGCACCGAGGCGCGTGGTCGCTCGATGACGCCAACGATACGCTCGTTGGCGTCGGAGCCCGGGAGCTCGAAATCTTGCTGGTTCCAGGGAAGGTCAGGACCAGGTGCCGTCGTCGTTGCTGGTTCCAGGGAAGGTCAGGACCAGGTAGATTTTTGGTGAAGCGCTAAGAACCGGCGGGCTATGCCCTACAGGCTCCTAGACTGTCGACTCACCGAAGGGCCGCTGAGGAGTAAGCGATCGAGCTTCTCCGAGGATTCCGGCCACCTCGGCGGCCAGGTCCATGGGCAGGATCCATTTCACCTCGGTCTCCCCGACCTGCTGCGTATGCTCGAAGCCGGTGTTGACGACGAAGAGACCCGAAGGGCGGTAGGCGTCGATGAAGCTCCGCACTCCGCGGGCAAGAACCGGACGGCGAAGCGCCCCGGCCTTGACCTCGACTCCGACCGTGACTTCCCCCACAGCCGCGACGAAGTCGACCTCGGCTCCCGAGGTGCTGCGCCAGAAATGGAGCGTCGCGTCGCCGGGAATCGTCTTCCAGAGCTCGGTCATCACCCAGCTCTCCAGGGCCGGACCGCTGTCGGGACGCTCCTCGAGAGGCCGGAAGTCGTGGAGGAGTTGGTTGCGGATGCCGCTGTCGAGAAGGTACGCCTTGGGGTTTCGGGTCAGCTCCGAGCGTCGCCCGCCGGCGAACGGTGCCAAAATCGCCACCACGTGGCTCGATTCCAGGATCTCGAGGTACGACGCCACCGTGTCGCGGCTCAGCCCCAGCAGCGCCGCCCACTCCGAGAGATTGACGAGACTCCCCGCCTGGCCGGCCAGGAGGCGCAACAAGCGGCGGAAGGCGTCGGGCCGCTGGATACGGAACAGATCGCTCGCGTCGCGCAGGACGAAGGCCTCTACGAGGTCGGCGAGGTGCACCTCCGGAGTCTCGCTCAGCCAAACCTCGGGATAACCCCCGAAACGGCAGTGCCGGTCCAGGCGTTCGGTGATCAACCGTTGCCGGAGGATCTCCGGCTTGCCGTCGAGGTCCGCCGAGACCTCGGCCAGAGAAAAGGGCAGAAGCCGAGTGCGGGTGGCACGGCCGGCCAGCGACTCCCGGGTTCGCGCTCCCAGGTGATACGAAGAGCTTCCGGTGACCAGGATCGGCACCCCGATCCGGCGATCGACCAGTCCCTTCAAGAAAAGACCAGCGTCTTCGAGATGCTGGACCTCCTCGAAGAAAAGCGTCACCGGCTCCGCGACGAGCCGGTCCAGGTCGTCGAGAAAGAGCGCCGCCGAACGACACCATGCCTGGACGAGAGGCAGCTCGCAATCGACGAAGAGCGCCGGTGTGCCGAGCTCGGCGAGATGCGCCCAGATCAGGGTCGACTTGCCTGCCTGACGCGGGCCGATCACCAGATGGGCGCGATCCGCCTCCTGCCAGCGCCGACGCCCCGGCTCCACCCCGGAGCGCGGATGAAAGACTGGTGGCAGCCGATGGCGAAGCCAGCCGGCCAGCTGTCCCGGGTCCGGAATCCAGGGGTTGTCCCGGAGCAGCACGGTCTGGAGATCGCGGTCCATCTCCGCCATTCAACCCTGGCGTTTGCAGAATGTCAACCGCAATCAACCCTGACGTTTACGGACGGTAACCGCAATCAACCCTGACATTTGCAGAACCGCTTCCGTCAGACGGCAGCCTGCGCGGCCTGGGACGGAGCCCGCCCTACTCCTCCTCGGAGCCGCGCACCAGCTTCCCCGACGGCACCGCCGGACAGACGAAAAAGAACGGACACCGCGGACAGCTGACGGGATCGGGCGACGCGGGGAAGCGTCCCTTGGCGATCCGCTCGACGGCACGCTGGCCCTTCTCCAGGCGCGATGCGACCTTGCGCGCCGACATCTCGATCGGCGTCAGGCCCCGGTCGGTCAGGTGCACCACCTCGAGCTCGAAGCCGCCGGGGCCGTAGCGCGCCAGGGCCGACTCCTGGAAGAGGCCGAAGATCGTGTCGTCGCCCTTGAAGGCGCCTTTGCGTCCGGTGCGCAGCACCCGCAAAAGGACGCTCCCGTCGTCGCGCCCGGCGACGACGTCGGGCGCGACGGCGATCTGGCCGCGCGGCGACCGGATCATCAGCGCCTCGGGCTTTTTCAGGTCAAGCCCGGTATGGACCGCGACGAGGTTCGAGACGATCCTCTCGACGAGGTGCCGGTAATCCGCCTCGAAGGCGTGACCCACCGGTCCGGAGCGTTTCCAGGCCTCCTCGACGAGCTGAAAGACGTGCTCGCGGTCGAGCACCGTCTCCGGCTTGTCGCGCAGAGTGTCGAGGACGTGATAGATCACCTCGTGGGTCTTGACGAAAGCGCCGTCGCGCTTCGAGCCCGCGAGGCCGAAGACGCGGCTGTAGAAATAGCGCCGCGGACAACGTTCGAACATCGTCACGTCGCTGCCGTCGATCTTGACCGCACGCTCCCCGGCGAGCGGCACGACGCCGTCGGGCGGCGACGCCAGGCGTGCCACCAGGTGCGGGTCCGTCCTCGGCTCCGGCGGCGGATCGAGGCGTGCGAGGAATATCGACGGCTTGCGGTTGTAGCGACCCGTTTTCTTCGGGCGGTAGAGGTCGAGGTAGGTCCTGGCCCGCGACAGCGCGACGAAAAAGAGGCACTCCTCCTCTTCCTCGTGCATCTCGCGCTCGGCTCGGGCGACGTCGCCGTTTTGGCTCGCGCGGGTGACGAGGCCCTCGGGCGGCGGACAGCGCGGCGCCCGGTAAACGGCCGGCAACCCCGTTGACATAAGCGACGGCAGGTGCACGGCCTCGAACTCCAGACCCTTGCTGCCGTGGATCGTCATCAGCCGTACGGCGTCGAGGTGGAGCGCCGCCGCCGGGATCTGGCGCAGGTCGCGTTCCTCACCGAGGAGGACGAGGCGCCGCACCCTGGCGAGCAGCCGCCTCGCCGGCAGCCCCTTGCCACCCGGCGTCGGACCACGAAGGAAGTTCAGGAACTGGTAAAGCGCCACCGCGCGCATGCGCTCCTGCGTCGCGCCGCTGCGGAGCATCGGCAAGAGGTAGTCGCTGCGGTCGAAAACATAGGTCGCCAGAAAGTTCCAGGGTGCCGCGGTCTTCTCGATTCCTGAGAGGTGGCGCGCGAGCCGCGCGAGACCCTCCCTTCCCTTGGCGCTCAAACCCTCGACCTCGTCCAGCCTCTGAAGTCCTTCGAAAGCCTTGATCTCTTTTTCGCGGATGGCTTTCAGAAACGTTCGGACGTCGGCGATCTCGACGGCGTAGTCGGCGAAAGCGGCGACCCGCATCAAACCGGCACCCGCCGCCTCGGCGACTAGCGAGAGAAGCGCCAACATGTCGCGGACCTCCTCGCGCTCGAAAAGGCTCCCGAGGTGAAGCACGGGCAGGCCGCGTGCCTCAAGCCCTTCGGAATAAGCGCTCAGGCCCGCGTTGGAACGGCACAGCACCGCCTGCCGAGACAATGCCACGCCACGTTCGTAGAGCTCGCCCAGGCGTCCGGCGACGGCGGCAATCTCGCTTTCGGCGTCGTCGACGACCGCGAGGGCGAGGCCCTCTCCGGCGGAGTCGCGCGACGTTTCAAGCCGTAGCTCCAGAGAGCTCTTGGAAGCGCGTATCGTGGTCGAAAAACCGCTCATCGCTTCGACGATCTCCGGCGTCGAACGGTAGCTCGTGCCCAGCGCCCGTTTGACGGAGCCCGGGAAATCCTGCTCGAAAAGCGCCATGTTCGCCGACGAGGCGCCGCGGAAGCGGTAGATCGACTGCCGCGAATCGCCCACCACCCACAGACGCCGGCCGTCGCCGGCGATCGCCTTCAGGAATCGGGCGCTGGCACGGTTGACGTCCTGGTACTCGTCGACCAGGACGTGCCGGAAACGCTCCCGCACCACCTCGCGGACCTCGGACCGCGCTTCGAGAAGCTCCATCGGCACCATGATCAAGTCACCGAAGTCGACCGCCCGCTTCTCCCGCAAGGTGCGCTGGTAGACCTCATAGACTCGGGCCACCTCCAGGGCCCGCTCGGCGGCCTTGCGCTCGTCCTCGCTGGCGGCTTTCACGAGCATCGCCTCCGCGAGGGCCTGATAGGGCGCGGCGTCGACGAGCTCGTCTTTGGCGCGGGAGACGGCGGCGAGGATCTCCTTGAGCTCCAGAGCCGGCTCGTAGAGGTTCTGGTGATGCTTGAGACCGAGCGTCGGCAGGCGGTCTTCCAAAAGCTCGATCGAGTCGCTGCGGTCGAAGATGCGGACCTCCGGCTCGAGGCCGACGAGGTCGTGGTGCTTGCGCAGGAGCTCCAGGCCGAAGGCGTGAAAGGTCCCGGCCCAGATGAGGGGCGCCTCCCGCGGCAGGCTCTCGGCGACGCGTTCGGTGATCTCGCGGGCCGCCTTGTTGGAGAAGGTCAAAGCGAGGATCGAGGCCGGGTCGGCGCCCTCCTCGAGCAAGTGGACGATGCGCGCCACCAAGGTGCGGGTCTTGCCGGTGCCCGGGCCGGCTTCGAGCAAGAGCGGGCTGCCGTGGTGCTCCGCGGCGGCGCGCTGTGTGGGGTCGAGCTTCAAGACGGCCGGAGCGCGCGGCCCCTCGTCGCTCTCCGGAGACTCGGGGATCAGGAGCGCGTCGCAGAGCTGCTGGCGGACGACGTCGAGCTTCAGGCCCTGGCGCGAGGCGATCTCGCTCGCTTTCAAGCCTTCGTCGAGGAAGAGGCGGCGGGCCGCGGTGCGTGGCAGCAGGAGCTCGCGGGCGTAGACGTTGGCCTGGAGCTCGTCGCGCTCCCGGACGCCATAGGCCTCGACGCGGTGGGCGCCGACCGCGGCCGGGTCCTCGGGCGAGGAGATCTCGACGTCCTCGGCGTCGCAGACGGCGAAGGCCTCGTGCAGGTCGAGGTGGCCGATCTCGTGGGCGACGAAAGCCGTCGCGGTCTCGGCCTCGACGTCGCCGCGGAAAAAAATCGCCTCGACGCCGCGGTCGAGGACGGCTTCGGCGCCGCCCAGGATCACGTCGTCGGCGAGCAGCGGGATCAGGTCGTAGCCGAGGTTCGTGACACAGCTTTCGACCAGCTGCCACCCGGGAGGCACGGCACCCCCGGCGACCACACCGTCGTGCCGCGTCCTGGCTCGCCGGCGAACGATCTCAAAGCTGTCCATCCGAGGGGCGCCGTCACTCCCCCGGCTCGTCGAGCCAGCGCGCCTTCTCCTCGTCGTCCAGGGTCGAACGGCGGACCGCCTCGGCGAAGTCTTCCTTCAAGCCCGGCCGCGGCTTCTCCTTGGCCTTGAAGCTCATGCCGCGGTGGACGATCGGCGGCGCCTGAAGGTGCGCCGCGACGAGGGGAAAGGCGACGCCGAGCTCGCCGGCCAGGCGTTCGACGAAAGCTAGCGGCACGGTCTCGGCTTCGATCTTGCGGTCGCGGAGCTTGACGAGCAGCGTCTTGTCGAGGCCGAGCGCCACGCCGACGCGCAGGAGCTCGGCGGCGGGGCGCTCGTCGAAGGGATTGGGGATGGGCGCGCACTCCTCTCCGACCTCGTCGAGCCGGTTCTGAAAACGTCGGAGAGCGCTCGACACTACGGCCTCGTCGTCACCGGCGGCGTCCGACGCGGTGAGGGCGTCCTGCAAGAGGAGCTCGGCGGCGAAGTCGCCGAGGTCGCCGGCAAGATGCGGGTGCCGGGCCACCGCTTCGCCCAGGGCTTCCTCCACCGCCGCCGCGGAACGCTCCGCGGCTTCGACGAGGTCGTCGAAGGCGGCCTGAAGCTCTGTCTCGCTCATCGTCTTTCCTCGCTCAAGGCACCGAGCTTCGCCTCGGCCCGGCGCAAGCGGTTGCGTACGGTGCGTTCGGAGAGCCCCAGGATCTCGACGAGGCTCGCCGCACCCGGTTTCTTCGCGTTGATCGAAACCCCCGCCAGCCGGTGAAGGACGAAGACCTTGCGCTCCTCCTCGCCGAGCGTAAAGAGAGCTTCCTTCAAGCCGGCGAGGTCCTCGGGACCGAGCGGCCGCGGTAGCGCGTCGCGGTCGATCCAGGCCTCGAGCCTCTCCAGGGGGTCGGCGGCCTGCGCGGCGCCGAGCTCGTCGATCGAGACGAGGGGGTCCGTGCGGCGCCGCTCCTGGCGGCAGACGTCGATGCGTAGGCGCTTCATGGCGAGCGCGAAACGCACCTCAAGAAAGTCCGCTTTTTCGCCCGGATCGGCGAGCGTCACCGCCAGGCGTCCGAGGATCTCCTCGCGGACGTCGTCGAGCGTCGAGCCGGAAAAACCCCGCACCGAGCCACGCAGCTCCGCGGCGCAGCGCCGCAGCAGATGCTCGACGAGCCCTTCAGCGAGATGCCGGGCGGCCCCTCCCTGCGGGGCGCGGTGGAGGTGGTGGCGAATCAGGTGGACCATACATTCCGACGACATGTAGCCGTCGTCCTCGGGGCCGCGGACGGCGGCGCGCCGGAGAAGCTCGTCCTCGTCCGAGCCGAGCGCCCGGGCGATTTCGGCTTCGATCGGGTCGGGTCGTCTCAGGGCAAGGCCGTCCTTGTTCGTCCTGACAAGCGGTGCGACGGCACGCGCTTCACCTGAGGTCAATCGTAGTTGCTTCATGAAACCGGCAAGAGGGACAGCGTCATCTTTTCACGGCTCATAGAGATCGGCGTCCGCGGAGGCGCTTCGAGGTTAGCGGGATCCGTCCCCGGTCGGCAACCCTGCCATCCCTGGCATGCCTTGCCAGGACACCCGCCCCACCGGTATCCTTCTCGCGTCGCCCAGGCCCGTGCAGCGTCTCTCGACGCCGCGCTTCCGTGAATCGTCGAAGCGAAAGGTCCCACGATGAAGTACCCGGTGTTTTTTGCCCTCCTGGTGGCCCTGTGCTGGGGCTTCTACGGTCCCACCCTGGGCCAGGCCCGAAGCGCTCTTTTGAGCCCCTTCAAACCCTACGTGGCGATCGGTTTCGCTTACATCGTCTGGGCGATCTGCGGCGGGCTCCTGGGGATGTACTACAAAGGCGACGCCTTCACCTTCACGGGACCGGGCGTCCTGTGGGGCTTCGCCGCGGGAACCCTTGGCGCCTGGGGCGCTTTCAACCTGACGCTCGCCATGTTCAGCGGCGGCTCGGCCATGCCGCAGGTGGTGATGCCGATCGTCTTCGGCGGCGCCATCACCGTCTCCTCGCTCGTCTCCGTGTGGACGACGCGCTACGAGGTGAAGACGAGCCCCTGGCTCTGGGTCGGCGTCGTCGGTATCTTCCTGAGCGTGATCCTCGTCGGCTACAACACGCCGGAGGCCGTTCACAAACCACCCGCCGAGTCCGACGCCGTGGCCGAGGCTGTGGTCGATCAAGACGCGGCCGAGCACGACTGATCCGGGAGTATGGTGCCTTGACCATCCTCCGAAAACTCGAGCACCACGCCGAGAGGCGCGGCGACGCCGTCGCGTGCTACCACAAGGCGGAAGGCGTTTGGGTCGCGACGACCTGGCGCGAGCACCGTGACGAGATCCACCGTTTCGGCCGTGCCCTCCTCGCCCTCGGGCTCGAGCCGGGCTCGACGGTGGGGATCTTGAGCTTCAACCGTCCCGAGTGGGCGGTGAGCCTCCTGGGATCGATGGCGGCCGGCGGTGCCGGCGCCGGCATCTACACGACCAACGCTCCGGAGCAGGTGGGCTACATCCTCCGGCATGCCCGTTCTCGGGCCGTAGTGGTCGAGAACGCCGACCAGCTGGCCAAGGTCGAAGAGGTCCGGGCCGAGCTCCCCGAGCTCCGGCGCATCGTCGTGATCGACGGCGCAGGCGAAGGCGAAGGCGTCGAGAGCTGGGCGGAGTTCCTCGCCCACGCCGACGAGATCGCACAGGAGGAGCTTCGCCAGCGTATCGAGGCGCTTCGTGACGACGGCCTCGCCACCCTGATCTACACTTCGGGGACCACCGGCCGCCCCAAGGGCGTCATGCTCTCGCACGGCAACCTCGTCGAAACGGAGCGCATCTTCGAGACGATCTTTCCGGTCACGCCTGAGGACGTCTCCTTCTCCTACCTGCCACTCGCCCACGTCGCCGAGCAGATGAACTCGATCATCCTGCCGACGTGTGCCGGCATGGCGACTTACTTCGTGGAGTCGCCCGAGAAAGTGCCTGAGAACCTCCGGGAGGCGCAGCCGACGATTTTCTTCGGCGTGCCCCGGGTCTGGGAGCGTTTCGCAAGCGTCCTCCAGGCACGCCTCCAGGAGGCACCGCCTCTGAAGCGAGCCCTTGCCAACTGGGCGATCGGAACCGTTGGGCGCTTTCACCTCGACTCGCATCGCGGCATCCGGCCCGGAGCGCTTCTGGCTTTGAAGCGCCGGCTCGCCGAGCGGCTGGTGACGGCGAAGATCCGACAGGCCATCGGCCTTTCCCGGACGTGGCTCGGTGTCTCGGGCGCGGCACCGATCGGCAAGGACGTCCTTGAATTCTTCGCCGGCCTCGGGGTGCCGATCTACGAGGTCTGGGGCCTCTCCGAGACCTCAGGCCCGGCGACCTGGAACTTTCCGGGAAAGGTCCGGCTGGGGACCGTAGGCCCGGCGATGCCCGAGGTCGAGGTCCGTGTCGACGCGCACAGCGAGGTCCTGGTGCGCGGTCCGAACGTCTTCCAGGGCTACCTCCGCGACGAGGCGGCGACCGCCGAGGCCTTCGACGACGACGGCTGGTTCCGGACCGGCGACCTGGGCTCTTTCGACGACGACGGATACCTCAGCATCACAGGCCGCAAGAAAGCGATCCTCATCACCTCAGGAGGCAAGAACATCGCTCCTGAAGGGATCGAGAAAGAGCTCAAGAAGATCGACCTCGTCGCCGACGCGGTGGTGGTCGGCGACCGGCGCCCCCACGTCGCGGCGCTCCTTTCGCTCGACATGGAAGCGCTCTCCCTTTTTGCCAAGGAGCACGGCCTCGACGGCGACGAGCTTCATGCGGACGAAAAAGTCCTCGCGGCCGTCGAAGCGGGCGTCGACGAGGTCAACCGGCGCTTCTCACGGGTCGAGCAGGTCCGCCAATTCCGGCTCCTGCCGCGAAACCTTTCGATCGAGGAAGGGGAGCTGACGCCGACGATGAAGGTCAAGCGTGCCGTCGTCCACGAGCGCTGGGGCGAGCTGATCGAGTCAATGTACGCGGAGTGAGCCCTGTCGGATCTGTCGGCTCTCGATACCGCCCCGTCACCGCACTCCACACTTCCGGAGAGCCTGCCGCATCCGCCGCACCTCGCTGTCCATGTCGGCGTACGCGAAGAGGGCGATCAGCAAGCCGACGATACAGGCCGACGTGGCGTCAAAAGCGGCCAGGCCCGCGTCCCTTTCGAGCTTGAGAAGCTTCAACCGACTCCTGACGGCGGCGGCCTGGTCCAGCGCCTCCTCGGCTCCCTGAGCCAGGGAACGCAGAGAATCGACCTGGGGCTCGGGGTCAAACTCGACGTACCCGGGAGGCCGGAGCGCGCGACGGAAACGACGGCTGGAGAGGGTCGACGCCAGCTTGCGCAGCAGCTTGCAGGTCTCGGAGGGCTTGGTGGGCAGGTCTTTCGGGAAACGAAGAAGCCGCGCCGCGGACTCGCCGACGACCGGAACGCGCGAGCGGAACTGGTAGTACCCGCGACACATCGCGCCGACGGCGGCGTCCTTTCGCCAGAGGATCTCCGTCAGCTCCGCTTTCGCCGACTCCACGGCCCGGCCGGCCGACACCAGCGCGTCGCGGTCCCGGAGCAGGCAGCCTTCCAGGGGGTCCCAATCCGCTCCGGGCATCGGCGACGTGGCCGGCAGCTTCCGCCGAAGCCTTCCGCCGAGGCGTCGGCGTGCCGTCCCCATGAGCTTGACGAGCACGGCACAGCTCTCGCGGCGGCTGGTGATCATCTTGAGCTCGGGAAGCTCCCTCTCTCTCGGAGCGTCGAGGACGACGTCGCGCTCGGCGTCTCTCAATATCGGACGGATACTTGCCATGGTTTTTCCTTTCTAGAAAAGGGGACCGGGCCCGCGGCCCGGTCCCCGGAAAGTGGAGGTCCCGTTATTGGGTCCTCTCCGGCTTCATGTTCTCCGGGTCGTCTACCCCGAAGATGAGGTCGACGAACCAGTCGGCCACGGTGTAGAGGATGGTGCGAACCTGTTCTTTGACGGTGCTGCGAAGGCCCATGACGGACTCCTTTCGTGCGGACCGGCTCGGCCGGAAGCGGACCGGCCGGTCCTGGTCGATCGTGTCGAGGCGGCGCACGCCGCCACCTCCGCACCCGCGGCGGCGTCAAAGGACGCTCAGGATCTTTTCCAAAAGACCCGTGTCGCCTGTGAGGGCAGCGGCCAACGCCCCGGCGAAGGCCAGGGCCGCGACCGCGTACCACTTACCGGCCGACGATTTCTCCTTGGAACGGGCGATCTCTTGCCGTAGCTTGTCGATTTTTCCCGCCTGGATCTCGTCGGACCGGCGAAGCTGACGTAATAAAACGCCGTGCTCGCGAACCTGACCGCTCAACTCGCCGACAGCTTCGCCAAGACGCCGGAGACCTCGGTCACCGCTCTCGCGGACCGCGCGAATTTCCGGCAATAGAGCTTCAAGCAGCTTTCTCGTCTCGGCCATCGGAATCTCCTTTCCGAACCTGGGGGCTCGTCTTGAAGAGCTCCTGCCCCGGTACCTGGACAGTCGAGCTTCGTGATCAGGCGCGTCCCGCTTCAAAGGGCGAGCCGCGTGTGCTGAGAAGGAGTTTCGACGAGCCGCCGCCGCCGCACCTGCCAAAAAAAGCGGAACTTTCTGAAACGACCGCGAAACCAGGGGAAGGTTTTGTAGGTTGACCGGTGAAAACCCCCCTTCCCGGCCGTGGGCGAGCCCTTCCGCGGGGCGCCACGGTACAGAATCTTCCCCTCCCGGAGGCCACCTCACAAAATCTTCCGCTTAATTTGGCCGGCCCGCCGGCGAGGTCTGCCGCAAGCTTTTCGACGTCGCCCGGCGGACCGGATCCCTCAAGGGGGCCGCGACGCCGGAGGCACCGGAGGAAGCCCTCCCACGAGCCCCGACCAGTCGGAGCTGTAGCGTTCCGGAAGGGAAAAACGAAAGCCCTTCAAAACGCGGGGAGGCGGGCGGGCTCCGCCGGTGACTGGCCCGGCCTGGCGGCGACGCCCGGCCGGGGAAGAAAGGAGGTGAAAAGACGTGGCTGAAACGAACCATCCCCTGAGCACAGTGCTCGAACGATCGCGCTCCTACGACGCGGTGGTCTGGGCTCTCGACACCCAGTGGTATCTGGCCGAGAGAGTCCTGGTCCGCCCCGGCGTAATCCTCGCCGAAGGACAGATCTCGTCCTACGGCCTGGCCGTCGCCGACCTGCGCCTGGGCCTCGACGAGGCCCACGAAAAGCTGTCGGACGCTCACCACGCGTTGCTCGCGGAGAGGACCAAGGACGCCGCGGCGCGCGACGAGCGCGACGAGGCGGAAAAGGCGCTTCTCACCGAGCTCACGGCGGGCCGTTCGGTCTTCGAAGGAGCCTATGGTCCCGAAAAGCTCGAGACCCTGGGCTTCACCACCCGGATGCCGAGCAACGCCAAGGCCCTCGTGGAGCAGGCCGAATTCGTCGACCGTCAGGTCACCGCCAACGCCGCGGGGCTCCCCAAGGCACGGAGCGGCGTCACGGTCGATGCGGAGGCCTTTCTCGCGGAGTGTCTGCGGCCGGCGATCGCCCGCCTCAGGCGGGCCCTCGTCCGGGTAGGTCGTGAGGGCAAGCTGACCGAAACGGCGGTCTTCGCCAAGGACACCGCCGTCGAAGAATTCAACGTCGAGTTCTTCGGCACCGCGCAGGTGGTCGAGGCCCTCTTCAGGAAGGCGGGCCTCAAGAAGGTCGCCGCCCGGGTCCGGCCGTCGACGCGTCGGCTGGGAACCACGGAGATCCCCTTCCCCGCGGACCCGACCGAGCTCGAGACCGAGGCGACGGCACCCGAGCAGGACGAGACCCCGGCCGAGGACGGTGACATCAGGGACGTGAACGGTCAAGACACCGACACGGACGACGACGACACCGGCCTCGCGCTCGGCACCGACGACGACGACGCCCAGGCCCTTGCCTAGGCGAAACCATCCACCCACCCATCCGATTGCGAGCCGTGGCCTTACTAGGCCACGGCTCTTTTTTTCCTCCCTGGAAGCATCCTACGTCGAGCCGGAGGAGGCAGAGCTCGCCGCCCCTCAGCGGGTAGAATCTGGCGTGAGTCGTTGACAACAAGGGGTTTGGAAGCGCGTGGCACCTCAAGAGGGGGCGTCAGCTTCGAGGACCAACAGGGGGGGCGTGGTCGGTGTTGCGCTCGGCCCGGGAAGGCGGTAGGATCCTTATATGACTCTTACCCTCGACATCGCCAGCGAGTTGGAGCACCAGATCCTCCTGGAAGCGCGTCGCAAGGGGCTCGACGCCAAGAGCTTTGTGCTCGATCTGCTGCGAGAAACCCTGGCCTCCAAGGAGTCTTCCGTGGGGGCGCGGAGGGAGAGCGAGCTTCTGGAGGAAATCAACCGCGGATTTCCAGAGGAAGTCTGGGCGCGCTACCGGGAGCTCGTCGCGCAGCGACAGGCCGAGACCTTGAGCGGTGAGGAGCATGCGGAGCTCATCGCCCTGATCGACCAGATCGAGCTGGCCAACGCCCACCGAATCAAATGCCTGGCCGAGCTCGCGGATCTTCGTCAGGTCCCCCTGCGGGATCTGATGACCAAGATGGGCATCGGGCCTACGGCCGATGCCTAGACCCCGCCTTTCGGCCCGACAGAAAGCCGCGGTAGCTCAGCGTGCGTCTTGGTGCTGCGAGTACTGTCGCAGTCAGGAGCCTTTTTCCCCCGATCCCTTTGCCGTAGAGCACATCCGGCCGCATTATCGTGGAGGTACGGACGAGGTGTCCAACCTGGCCTTTTCCTGCCAGGGCTGCAACGGGCACAAGCACACGGGTCCGCCCTGGGCCGTCGACCTTATCGACCGCGCCGACGTGGACACCCTCGACCGTTGGACCTACCGTGTCCTCGACGCCACCGTCCTCGAGGCCGTCTTCCAAGACGCCGATTGACCGCTCAGCGCCGAGGCCGCGACCTCGTCGCCCAGGAGCCGTCCGGCTTGCTCCGCTGGAACGCCGCTCACCTGAGCGAGTGCGGGAGGTTCTCAGCCGGCGCGGCGGGACAAACGGTGGCGGGTTCGATGGGCGGTAACGCCCGACGAGCATGTCCATGTCGTTCGGCAATGCGCCCGGCCGCGGCCCGCCGAGCGCCAGGACCTTGCGCTCCCGGAGCCCCGACAACCGGCGCCGCCGACAAGCTTCGAGACCGTGCAACGCCTGCCCGCTTAGCTCCGCGCTCCGCTCCGGATCTTCCCCTTCCAGCCGCGCGCTCTCCGCCAGCAGCCGGTCGACCAGCGCGTACGACGCCATCGGGACCTCCTCGACGAGCCGACGCCGGGTCCCCGGCCCCACATCCGGACGACCCAGGACGGCGACGACACGTTCGACCTTGAGCTCCTCGTACAACC
>CBDUYN010000164.1:0-23131 GCA_965371445.1 uncultured bacterium
AGACGGCGACGTCATCCAGCTCGGCCGCGAGGTCACGCTCGAGTACTACAGCCCCCCGCCCCTCTCCGCGCGCCCCACCCGGACCCAGCACTAGCGGGGCGGGCGCACGGCCGTGCGCCCCCTACGGGTGTCAAGGCGTGGTTTCGTCTTCGTTGCGTTCTCCGGGCTCAAGATCTTCGAGAGCTCCGCTCGTCTTGAGCTCCCAGAGCGTCGCCTCGCACCGCTCCAGGCGCTGGCGGAGCTCGCGAACCGACTCCACTCCGTAGCCGTAGATGTCGGCGACGTCGCGGGTCACGACGAGGCTCGCCCTACGCCGCGCGCTGCGCCGCCGCGGCGGCCAGTAGGGATAGAGCTCGGCGAAGAAATGCCCCGGCGACGTGCCGAGCGAGTCAAGGATGCGCGCCAGGTGGGAGAGCTTGAGGTCGATGTTGCCGCACAGCAGCTGCGCCAGGTAACCCCGGGAAAAGCCGCTCCGGGCCTCGATCTCGCGTCGCGGGACGTCGGAGTCCTCGATCAGGTCACGCAGATGGCGCAACGCCCGGCGGGTCTGGGCAAGAGCCTCTGTGGCGGCTCCTCGTTGGCGTTCCAAAGGCGTCGGGTGGGCTGGCTCGGTGGTCCGTATACCGCGGTATCGTAGCTCCCCAGGCCCGCTTGTGCAAGCGGCACGGAGAGCGCAAGAGCCAATCCCGAGCGAAAAAAACCTTGACCTCGGCCGGACTTTGCGAGACGCTTTACCGACCGGTAGGTAAGCCGCTTGCATCCGACAAGCGGGAGCCAGCCGTATCCTTTGACCGAAGGCACTTACCGACCGGTAGGTAAGACGTTTTGATAAGCCCGCGAAGCATGACGGACAACCACAAGCTCTTCGACGACGAGCGCGCCGGCGCGATCTACCGTACGGCGGCCCGGATGATTTACGAGAACGGCTTCGACGCCACGTCGATGAGCCAGATCGCGGACGCGGTCCAGCTCACGAAGCCCGGTCTCTACTACTACGTCAAGGGCAAGAAAGAGCTGCTCCACGCGATCATGGGCTTCGCGATGGACCTCCTGGAGGCGGAGGTGATCCGTCCGGCCGAGAAGATTGCCGATCCTGTCGAGCGTCTGCGGGCGATCGTCGCGGAGCACGCGCGGCTCCTGACGCACGAGAAAGGGACCCTCGCCATCCTGATCGACGAGGTCGACGGTCTTTCGGAGAAGTACCGCCAGGAGATCGTGGGTCGCAAGCGCCGCTACCTCGACTTCGTCCGTTCGACGCTCGAGGAGCTGCGCCAGGCCGGCCGGCTTCGCGACGTCGACACGACCGTGGCGGCGTTTTCCATGCTGGGCATGGTCATGTGGCTCGCGCGCTGGTACTCGGCCGACGGTCGCCTGCGCAGCAGCGAGGTGGTCCGCGACGTCACCGAGATCGCTCTCGGGGGCCTGCTGCGCGAGCCGGGACAAGCGGCGCAAGGAATTTCCAAAATCACGAGCGGTACCGAGCACGACGTGTCGTAGTCGGTACCGACCTAGAAAGGAGAAGCTCCAAGATGGGCAAGCAGACAGAAATCACCGAACAGGACGCCCGCGAGGTCGCCGAGGACTCGCGCCAGCAGGAGTGGACGCAGCCGAGCTTCATACGCGAGATGTTTCTCGGCAACCTGCGCACCGACCTCATCTTCCCCTATCCTCTGGAGGAGGAGCGCGGCGAGTTCGTGGCCTTCTACAACGCCTTGAAGGAGTTCCTCGTCGAGCACGTCGACTCGGAGGCGATCGACACGACGGGCGAGTACCCCGAGGAGATGGTCGACGGCCTGCGCAAGCTCGGCGCTTTCGGCATGAAGATCCCCAAGGAGTACGGCGGCCTGGGCTTCAACCAGATCGAGTACGCGAAGGTCATGGAGCTGCTCGGCACCCGCGACGGCAACGTCGCGGCGCTGCTCTCGGCCCACCAGTCGATCGGCGTGCCGCAGCCGCTCAAGCTCTTCGGCACCGAGGAGCAGAAAAAGGAATACCTGCCACGCTGCGCCCGCGGTGAGATCTCGGCGTTCGCCCTGACCGAGATGGGCGTGGGATCGGACCCGGCGCGCATGGCGACGACGTTCGAGGAGACGCCGGAGGGCGACGCCTACGTGCTGAACGGCGAGAAGCTGTGGTGCACGAACGGGACGATGGCGAGCCTGCTGGTGGTGATGGCGCGGCGCGCCGACTCGAAAAAGATCAGCGCGTTCGTGGTCGAGACCGACTGGAAAGGCGTCAAGGTCGAGCACCG
Organism: uncultured bacterium; assembly: GCA_965371445.1. Lineage (GTDB taxonomy): Bacteria > Acidobacteriota > Thermoanaerobaculia > Multivoradales > J023 > DASWIG01. Next base: position 2,252 of record CBDUYN010000164.1, read on the forward strand.
CTGCCACTTCATGGGCTTGAAGGCGCTCTCCAACGCGGTCATAAGCTTCAAGGACGTCCGGGTGCCGAAGAAAAACCTCATCGGCGCGGAGGGGCGGGGCTTGAAGATCGCGCTCACCACCTTGAACGACGGGCGCCTCTCGATTCCCAACGGCTCGGTCGGCACCGCGAAAGCCGCGCTTCGGATCTGCCGCGAGTGGTCGAGCGAGCGGGTGCAGTGGGGCCGTCCGGTCGGCAAGCACGAGGCGGTCGCCCACAAGATCGCCGACATGGCCGCGACCACCTACGCCATGGAGTCGGTCACCAAGCTCGCGACCGAGATGTCGAACCGCGGCGAGGTCGACATCCGCCTGGAGGCGGCGGCTGCCAAGGAGTGGGTCTCGTGTCGCACCTGGGAGATCGTCGACGACACCATGCAGATCCGCGGCGGCCGGGGCTATGAGACCGTGGCCTCGCTCAAGAGCCGTGGCGAGAAGGCGATCCCGGTCGAGCGGATGATGCGCGACTACCGCATCAACAAGATCTTCGAAGGGTCCTCCGAGATCATGCATCTCTTCATGGCCCGCGAGGCGGTCGACAAGCACCTCCAGGTGGCCGGCGGGTTCATCGACCCGAGAAAGAGCGCCGCCGAGAAAGTCCAGGCGCTGCCCGACATGCTCGCCTTCTACGCCTCCTGGTACCCGAGCTGCTGGGTGCCCCACGGCGGGAGCTTCTCGCAGTTCGGCAAACTCTCCCGTCAGATGCGCTTCGTCGAGCGCAGCTCCCGGCGGCTGGCACGGGAGGTCTTCCACGGCATGGTGGTGCACCAGGCGGGCCTGGAGAAAAAGCAGGCTTTCCTCTTCCGCCTGGTCGACATCGCCAACGAGCTGTTCGCCATGGCGGCCTCGATCGCCCGGGCGCGGACGCTGCGCAAGGCCGGCCGGCCGGAGGCGCGGCCGGCCGAGGAGCTGACGGATCTCTTCTGCCGCAACGCGCGGCGCAAGGTCCGCCGCCTCTTCCAGGACCTGTGGTCGAACGACGACGCGGCGAAGTACCGGGTGGCCCAGAGCGTCCTCCAGGGCAAGCACCTGTGGCTCGAGGCGCTGCTCGAGGGCCTCGAGGAGACGGCGCCGGCCGAGCCGGCGAAGGCCGAGCCCGTACCGGCCCGGCCCATGGCTCTGGCCAGCTGAATGCGCGACCTTCTTGAGGAGATCGAGACCTGGCGGCAAGACGGCCGCCAGGTCGCCCTGGCGACCGTCGTCAAGGTCTGGGGCTCGGCGCCGCGGCCCCTCGGCGCCAAGATGGCGGTGACCGCCGACGGCCGGATCGCCGGCTCGGTGAGCGGCGGCTGCGTCGAGGGGGCGGTCTACGAGGAGGCCCAGGCGGTGCTGCGCGACGGGCGCCCCAAGCTCATCCACTTCGGGGTCAGCCAGGACGACGCCTGGGCCGTCGGCCTGACCTGCGGCGGCAAGATCGACGTCTTCCTCGAGCGCCTCGCTGAGGACCCCTGAGGCGGCAGCACGTGAAACGCGAGATCTACCATGAGCTGCGCCGCTCCCTCGCCGAGGACCGTCTCTTCGCCCTGGCGACGGTGGTCGGCGGTCCCGAGGAGCTTTTGGGGAATCAGCTCCTGATTTGGGGAGACGGCACGACCCGGGGCGAGCTCGGCGCCCCGGAGCTTCTGGACGCGGTCCGTGAGCGCGCCGGGGAGGCCTTCCGGAGCTTTGCGGGCGAGCGCTTCGACGTCCGCGTGGGCGAGCGTTCAGCCGACGTCTTCCTCGAAGTCCATCCACCGCGCAAGAAGCTGGTCGTGGTCGGCGCGGTGCATGTGGCGATCCCGCTCGTCGCTTTTGCCAAGGAGCTCGGTTTTCGCACCTACGTCGTCGATCCGCGGACCGCCTTTGCGACCCCCGAGCGCTTCGCCCACGCCGACGAGCTGTTGACCCTCTGGCCCGAGGAGGCGCTCGCCAAGATAGGGCTCGACGAATCCACCTATCTGGCGCTCCTCTCGCACGACTTGAAGCTCGACGTCCCGGCCATAATGGCAGCCCTTCGAAGCCCGGTGCGCTACATCGGCGCGCTGGGCTCGAAGAAAACTCACGCCAGGCGTCTCGCGGCGCTCCGGGAGGAGGGTCTCGCCGAAGCGGACCTCGCCACGATCCACAACCCGATCGGGTACGACCTGGGAGGACGCCGGGCCGAGGAAATGGCCGTCGCGATCCTCGCCGAGGTCGTCGCCGTGAGCCACGGCCAGGGGCTGAAACGCGGCACCGCGGAGCCGCGGTGAGAGGTCACGGCGCCGCGCTCGTCGCCGGCGTGGTCCTCGCCGCTGGACGCTCCGTCCGTTTTCACGGACACCCCAAACAGCTGATCGACTGGGTCGGCGAGCCGCTCCTGCTGTGCACCGTTCGTACGGCGCTCGCGTCGCGGCTCGCCCAGGTCGTGGTGGTCCTCGGCCACGCCGCCGACGAGATCGCCCCCGTCCTCGACGGGCTCGACGTCGAGGTCGTCTGCAACCCGGCCTACGCCTCGGGCCTCGCCTCCTCGGTCCGCGCCGGCCTCGGTAGGGTCGATCCAGGGGCCCAGGCGGCGATCTTTCTGCCGTCGGACCAGCCGTTTCTGACCAGCACGCTCGTCGATCGGCTCCTCGCCGCCTACGCCGCCTCGCCGAAGAGGATCGTCGTGCCGGCCGCCGTCGGCCGCCGGGGCGCCCCCGTCCTCTGGGACCGCTCGCTCTTCGGCGAGCTCGGGGCTCTTACGGGCGACACCGGGGGACGATCCATCCTGGAGCGTCACGGGAACGAAATCCTCGCGGTCGAGGTCCAGGACCCTCTGGAGCTCGCCGACCTCGACAGCGAGCAAGACCACCGTCGCCTGCTGGCCGAGCACGCCCGGCGCCGCGGGCAGGGGCAGTAGGTGGCATGAGTCTTGCTCGCGTTGAAGGACAAGGAGTCCGTGGTGCTGGAAGAAAATCTCAGGCCGCACCGAACGTTTTGGGCCGCTCGCGCGTCTAAGTAGGTAAGAGGCAGCGACGGTGATGCTCATGCCACGATATCCGGAGATCCAGGTCCGATTGCATAGCCGCAATCCCTTCGCCTTGGTGAGCGCGGTTCGCCAGGCCCTGCGCCGTTCCCACGTCGATGCGGGGGAGATCGACCGTTTCACGGAGGAAGCTCTGCGAGAGGAAGAGCCACGCCGCGTCAGGGAAATCTGCCAGGCATGGGCGGCAGTTGAGATTCGCGGCTGAGGATCTTGCGGTCGGCACCTCTTCAGGCAGGGTAAAACCCTGCTTCCCGCCGGAGGCACGTTTTCGCCCTCTTGACCGTGAAATTGGCCTTGACCCGTCAAGGATCGTTGTTGTACAATGCCCTTGAGAGGATCAGACGGCATCCAGTTGGCCGCGGACCTACAAGCGCGACCGGTGTCGTAAACCAGTCAGCCAAGGAGGATCACCATGTTGTGTCCAGTGAATACGGCCCCCCAACTCTTCCCCGACAGCACGACGGCTGTCTCCGTCGAAGCCCACGCGGACTTCTTCAAAGGACTCGTGCGTGACGAGAGCCTCCGCGAGGAGCTGACGGCTCGTCCCCTGGAGACGCTTGCGGCGTACGGCATCTATGTCGATTCGCGGCAGGTTCCCTCTCAGGTGACCTTGCCCGGTGAGAAGCAGCTGGCGCAGACCTTTGCCTACATCGCTGGCCCCATGTTCGGCTACTTCTTCCTCTAAGGCGCCTTTCAGGGCCGTCCATGACGGTTCCGACGGGCCGGGAGAGGATCTCCCCACCCCTGCTTCCTGGCTAGCGAATTGAAGCTCCGCTTCAAGGCTAGCTTTTGGATGTCCATTCAGATTCAGCCACCTGACCCCCGCTTGCTTTCGGCGAAGAGGAACGCGGTTCTGCGTTCAAAGGCCTCCAGATCCGTCGGGAGCTTTCGGGCTTAGCTCTTCAAGGCGACGGCTTGCCTCGCGCCAAACGGGCGTCTGGTCGCCATGGGCCCACCGATCCACGAACCTCCGGCGGTGCTCCTGAGCCAGAGCAGTGTTCCCGGTCCTCTCGTGGAGACGGGCGAGCGCCAGAAGCGAATACGACCATGCGACGACATTTTGGGATCTCACAAGACACATGTCGAGGCATTCGGAGAACGTCCGGCCCCGATGTTCGTTGAGCCACGAGTACTCTTGCAGAGCCATTTCGAGGTCGCCGTTCGCCTCATGGAAGTGCGCCAGGCTCTCACGGGCCTGGAAGGATTCTGCCGCGGCCAGGGCCGCCTCGAGCACGGCGCCCGATCTGGCGAGCTCTCCTCTGGCGATCAGGATCTCGCCTTCCAAGACTCTCAAATAGCTGAGCCACAGCCCGACGCCGCTCGATTCGGCTTTGCCTTGGATGAGCTGATGGATGCTCCCCGCTTGTTCGATGTCTCCGTGGCGGGCGCTGATCTTACCGAGGACGGCGAGATAGGGTATCGGGGTGAGGACGCGATCCGTGGTGTCGCTTTCCAGGATCACACGAGCCGCCTCGACACCTGAGCGAAGGGAATCACGAAGCTCGGGGCCGTCTCCCAGCTGCTCCAAGGCCGTGATGAGCGCCATCCGACTGGCCAGGCGCGCACTGCCGCTGTCTTGAGGCGACTCAGCGAAGGTGATTTCTCGCGAGAGCTCTACGACCTCGCGGAACCGTCCCTGATCCACGAGGAATAGGGCCTTGCGCAACCGCAGCTCTTTGCGCGTGAAGTCTGGCCGTACCTCGGGTTCGCTTTCCAAGATCTCCAAGGCACGGGGATAGTCTTCTTGGGCGATGTAGGTGTCGGCCATGCCTTCGAGGAACTGATGCTCCTCGAAGATCTCGAGGGCGCGGAGATGATCATCTTTGGCGAGCCGGCAATAGGCCAGGTGCCGCGGTGACCAGTTGCCCGAAAGATGGGGCGCCAGGCGGTAGGAGGCCTCAAAGGCCTCCGTTGCCGAGGTGAAATCGTTGAGGAAGAGCCATTGGATCATACCGAGGTTGAGAAAGCCGCTCCAATTCTCCGGATAGAGCGACGTCACGAGGGACCAGGCGCTGATCATCTCATCCGTCGTGCCGCTCAAGCTGGCGCTCCAGCCTTTCACGTAGAGCTCCTCGAACGGCGTCAGACGATCGGAATTCTTCAGTGCCTGATCGAAGTGGTGGGTGACCTTGGCGCCCTCCGAACGTTGGAGGTAGAACATTCCGAGCTTGGCGTGCGCCATGGCAAACTGCGGATCCAAGCTGACCGCCTGCTCCAGCAGGGTGATCGCTTCGCTGGAATTGTCAGGGCCCTTCAAGAGGCCCAGCGAGTACGCCTTGAGCGCATCCAGGTCGTGCGTCGTGACTTTCTCGAGCGAAAGGGTAGTCTCTTTGATGGCGTGGACCGACTCACCCAGGCTGGCGCGGATCTCCTGGGTGATCTCGTCAAGGGCACCTAAGATCTGTCCTTGGCCGGACGCCTTGAGCGACGAGCTCGTATAGAGGCTTCCCCCGTCCCCCGGGTCGACGATCTCGGCGCTCAGGAGGTACTCGTCTCCAAAGCGGGTGATGTTGCCGACGATCAGGGCGTGAGCGTCTTCCCGCTGGCAGACCTCGACGCCCAGGTCGCGGCCGAGTGGCGTATTCGGATCGCGCTCCATCCGGCTCAAGGCTTCCCGGATCTGGCTTTCCGGAAGGATCTCGATGCGCCGCGATTGTTCGAGGCCGACACGAAAGGCCGTATTCAGCGAGACGTCGAGGATCGACTCTCCGGTCAGGTTCTCGAACTGGCCCAGGACGATACGGATTCCTTGCTCCCCGGCGAATTCCGGGAGGGGTCCGCCGGTGCCTCGGCCGAGAAAGTAGGCGCCGACAAGGGCTGCGACGACGGCCCCTGCGATGACCAACCAGTAGCGGCGTAGACTCGGGTCGACGAAGACCCGCGAGATCGACCAGGCCTCCGAGACGTCACTCAGGGTGTGCGTGTAGGAGGAACCCGCACGAATCGTGCCGGAGGAGAGCTGGCCTGTGATCTGGCCGAGCTGGTCCGCCACCTCGACGGCGGACTGCGGCCGATCGTCCGGAGATTTCTCCAGCAGCCGGTCGATCAGGTCGGAGAGCTCCGGGGAGACGTCGGGGTTCATCTCCCGGGTCGGCGGCTGCTGGTGGATGATCACCTGCTTGAGCGTCGCGAGGGTGTTCTGGGCTTTGAACGGCGAGTGGCCGGCCACCGTCTCGTAGAGCAGCACGCCGAGGGCGAAGAGGTCGGAGCGGTGATCGACCTCTTCGCCTCCTACGTACTCGGGGGACATCGAGCGGCTGGTGCCGACGAGTTGGCCCTTGCCGGTCAGCGAGGCGTCGAGCTCGTTGGAGAGCAGGGGCTTCGCCAGTCCGAAGTCGAGGATCTTGGCGTGTCGCTCGGGGGTGACGATGATGTTCTCAGTCTTCAAGTCGCGGTGCAGGATCCCCTTGGCGTGGGCCGCGGCCAGACCCTCGGCGATCTCCTGGCCGAGGGTCGCGGCGAGCGCCGGGTCGAGGGGCTCCTCGGCGGTCAGGCTCTGCAGAGTGCGCCCCTCGACGTACTCCATGACGATGCAGTCGCTGTCGCCGTCGCGGAAGATGTCGTAGACGTGGACGATGGCGGAGTGGTTGAGCTGGGCCGTCGCCCGCGCTTCCCGCTGGAAGCGCTCGCGGTTGTCGTCGGTGTCCTCCTTGCCCGGACGGATGCGCTTGATGGCGACCCAACGGTCGAGGCGATCGTCGTAAGCCTTGAAGACCTCGCCCATACCCCCGGTACCGAGACGCTCGCTGATCCGGTACGGCCCAATCGTCATGGTCATAGCTCTGGCATTATAAGTCGGAAGAGGGCGAGTGCGAACAACGTATCCCGAATTGGCGGCAAAAGGCGGCTCCTGCGCCGCTGTGGTAGGTTCCCGATCGAGATGAACCGAGACCTGGCTCCATGATCTCCCAACGACGCTCGAAGCGCCCCGTCTTCGGGGCCCTCGTGGCACTTCTCGTGGGGATCGGCGCCTACCTGTGGCTCCGCGAGGGCCGCCGGGAGCCCGACGTCCGCGAGCTTTGGAGCGAGGTCGCCGGAGAGAGCACCGACTGGAACGTCGTGCTGGTGACGATCGACACCCTGCGTGCCGATCGTGTCGGCTGCTACGGCTATTCACGGATCGAGACGCCCCACCTCGACGCCCTGGCCCGGGAAGGGGTCCTTTTCCGAAACGCTTCGACCACGGTTCCCTTCACCCTGCCGGCCCACAGCTCGATGATGACCGGGACCTACCCCCCCTACCACGGGGTGAGGGAGAACGTCGGCTATCGCCTCGACGAGAGCGTGGCGACGATGGCCGAATGGCTCGGCGAAGCCGGGCGGACGAGCGCGGGCTTCGTGAGCGCTTTCGTCCTCGACGCGCGTTGGGGGATCGCCCGCGGCTTTCACCACTTCTTCGACGACTTCGACCTGAAGGAGATGGGTGGCGACCTGGGCTCGGTCCAGCGTGACGGCCGAGAGACGGTTGCCGCGGCTCGCGACTGGCTCGACGAGCGGCCTCCGGGACCTTTCTTCTTGTGGCTCCACCTCTACGACCCCCACGACCCCTACGAGCCTCCGGAGCCTTTCCGCTCACGGTATCCGGGCCGGCCCTACGACGCCGAAGTGGCCTACACCGACTCTCTTCTCGGCGAGCTCCGTCATGCCCTTGAGGAGAGGGGTCTTTTTGAGCGCTCGCTCGTCGTCGTCACGGGAGACCACGGAGAAGGGCTGCGTAGCCACGGCGAGGGGTTCCACGGCTTCTTCGTCTACGACAGCACGATGCGGGTGCCGCTCATCGTCCGTTTGCCGGAGGAGCGTCTCGGGGGCCGGGTGGTGGAGAAAGCGGTCAGCCACGTCGACCTCCTGCCGACGATCCTTGAAGCCCTCGGCCGGCCGATGCCGTCCGCAATCCAGGGCAGGAGCCTCCTGCCGCTTCTCCTCGACCTTCAAGAAGCCGAGGAACGTGCGGTCTACTCCGAGTCGCTCTACCCGCTCTTGCACTACGGCTGGTCGCCGATTCGCTCGCTGCGCACCACCAGGTACAAGTACATCGCGACACCTCGTCCGGAGCTCTACGACCTCGTCGCCGATCCCGACGAGGAGAGAAACCTCTTCGCGGACGAGCGGGGCCTGGCGCGGGATCTCCGGGAGCGGCTCACCGCGCTGCGCGGCACGATCGAGGCCGAAGGGCGAGGGGGGCAGCCAGCCGACCTCGACGAAGAGACCCTGGCCCAGCTCCGGGCTCTCGGGTACGTGGCGGGCCGCGGCGAGGCGGCGAGCGCAGACGACGAGACACAGCGCGCCGACCCCAAGGACAAGATCGAGCTCCATCAACGAATCATGATGGCCCAGAGCGCCCTCGGCAAGGGCGAAACCGAGTTGGCCGAGGCGCGGCTCAAGGAGGTCCTGGAGCGCGATGCCGAGATGATCGACCCTTACCAGATGCTGGGCCAGATCCTGCTTCAAAAGAAGGACTTCGAAAACGCTCTTCCCTACTTCAAGAGGGCTCTGGAGCTCGACGCCGACCACAAGAGCTCGCTCTTCGGACTGGCTCAGGCCTACGACGCCCTGGGCCGCAAGGTTGAGGCGCTCCTCGGCTTCGAGCGGCTGCTGAGCTTCGAGGCGACCGACAGCAAGGCCGCGTTGGCCGCGGCGAAAATCCATGTCGCGGACGAGCGTCTCGCCGCGGCCAGAGAGATCCTGGAGCGCGCCGTGGCCACGCCTGGCCCTGCGGCGCTCGTCGAGAACCAGCTGGGGGAGGTGCTGGTCTTGGAGGGCCGGGCGCCGGAGGCCGTGAAGCATTTCGAGCGCGCGATCGCCATAAACGACGCCCTCGCGCAGCCCCGCTACAACCTGGCGGTGCTTTACGAAGAGCAGGGCGAAGAGCAGCGGGCGATACGTCTCTACGAGGAGGCGATCGAGCGAGCGCCGTTGCATTACCAGGCCCAGTTCAACCTCGGCCGCCTGATGGGTCGGCGCGGCGAGAGCGATCGCCAACAGGAGCTCTACGAAGCGGCGATCGCCTCGAACCCCGACTTCATCCGTGGTTACTTTCTCCTCGCCAAGCTCCTGATGGACCGTGGCGACGACCTCAAGAGGGCCGAGGCGCTGACCCGCGACGGCCTGAGCCGCGATCCGGACGCCCGGACCGGCCCTCTGGGCTACTTCCTTCTCGCCGATGTCTTGAATCGCACCCGCCGCCCGGAAGAGGCCCGCCAAGCGGTGCAGAAAGGCCGCGAAATCCAGGCCCGTGACGGCTGAACAGCTCTGGTACAATGACACCGTCGAAGGCAACACACGGATTCCCGGTAGCGCCTCGGTTGGAGGAAACCGCTGCGACAAGATAAGCTTGCACCGCGCTGGCAGGGGATCTTCGGGCACAACGGCGCCAGCCGGTCGTATCAAATCATGGAGAGCTTCTTTCAGGATTTTCGCTTTGGCCTTCGCGCCCTTTTACGGCGGCCTTCTTTCACCATCGTCGCCGCGGTTACGTTGTCGCTGGGCATGGGTGCCAACGTCACCATGCTGAGCTTCGCCGAGGCGCTTCTGCGCCATCCGTTCCCCTACGAGGATCCGGAGACCCTGATGGTCCTCTGGCGCGAGACCGACAATTTTCCTCGGAGCCCGAACTCGTTCCCGACGCACTTCGACTGGAAAGAGCGCAACCGCGTCTTCTCGCTCTTCGCCTTGTTTCGGCCCAGCGGCCACAACCTTACCGGCCCCGAAGGCGACCCGGAGCGTATTCCGAGCCTGATGGTCTCGGCGGATTTCTGCGACACCCTCGGAATTGAACCCCACCTGGGCCGCGTTTTCGCCCCGGAGGACGACCGTCTGGGTGCCGAGCGGACCGTCGTGCTGAGCTACGAGCTGTGGCAACGCCGCTTCGGCGGGGACGGCGGGCTGGTCGAGAAGACGATCTTGCTCGGCGGCGAGCTCTACACGGTCATCGGGATCCTCCCTCGGGGTCTGAGCTCCGAGACCTTCGGTGACGTCTCCCTGGGCGACCTGTGGTTACCCGTCGGCATCTTCTACGACCGCCTGCCGATCCATGAGCGGGACACCTTCGACGACGTCTGGGCCGTCGGACGGTTGCAGCCCGGGGTCACGGTCGCGATGGCCCGCGACGACATGGCACGAATCGCCCGTGAGCTCGGGAGGGAGCATCCGCTGACCCATGCCCGTACCCGAGTCCGGGTGTCGCCGGTTCTGGAGGTCCTCGTCGGAGACCTGAGGCCGACGATCTACGTCCTCCTGGTGTCCGTCGGCTTCGTCCTGCTCATCGCCGGTGCCAACCTCGTGAACCTCCTGCTGACGCGGGCGGCGGTTCGCCAGCGGGAAACCGCCATGCGTACCGCGCTCGGCGCAAGCCGCCAGCACCTGGCGCGGCAGGTACTGAGCGAATGCCTGATCCTCGCCTTTCTCGGCAGCGTCCTTGGGCTGGCCATCGGGGCGATCGGCATACGCGTCCTGCCGTCGCTGCTTCCCGGCATCCCCTATGCCGACCGGGCCGCCTTGACCCCGCAAGTGCTCTTGGCGACGGCGCTCCTATGTGTCGCGGTGGCGATCGCGATCGGCCTCGTCCCGACGTTCCAGAACATCCGGTCGGGCTCTTTGCACGTGCTGGGAAGCCCGGCTCTTCCGGTCAACAAGCACTGGCGCCGGACCCTCGTCAGCAGCGAGTTGGCCCTGGTGACGACGCTCCTGATCGGTGCCGGCCTCGTGATCAGCAGCTTCAGGAACCTGCGGGAGGTCGAGGTGGGCTTCTCGAGCGACTCCGTCTTGGTTCTGCTGACGAGCTTACCCGAATCGAAGTACGGTGAGACGGCGGCATGGGCGTCGTTTTTCGACGAAACGCTGGAGCGCCTCGGCTCCTTGTCCGGGGTGGAAAGCGTCGCGTTGTTGGACACCCTGCCCCTGACGGACGAGTTGGCCGTGGGCGACAACTCTTCGCCGGTCGTGGCCGGGGATCGGCCGATGCCCTCGGTCCCCGACATGGCCAACACCATCTACCACATGGTGAGCCCGAATCTCTTCCAGATGATGGAGATCCCTCTGCTCGAAGGCGATACCTTCACGGCGGCGGACGACGATCGCCGCGGCAGCCGCCGGGTCGTGATCGTCAGCGAGACCCTGGCACGCCATTTCTGGGGTGAGCGTTCCCCGATCGGAGAGCGCATCAGCTTTGAGCTGAAGGGTACCGCGCGGCAATTCGTGCCGCGGTGGCGCGAGGTCGTCGGCGTCGCAAAAGACATCCGCAACCGAAGCCTGCTCTTGCCGCCCAAGAACTCGGTCTACGTCCCGTACACCCAGATGCCGCTTTACCTCGAGGGCACTTCGCCGGAGATGGCTTTGCTGATCAAGACGTCGGCCCAGCCCTCCGACATGATGAACGCCGTTCGCCAGGAGGTCTACCGAATCGATCCCAACCAGCCCCTTCACAGCGTCCGTTCGTTCAAGGACGTCGTCGACAAGCATCTGGATCGTCCGCGCATGGTTTCGACGCTGCTCATGTGCTTCGCGGGTCTGGGTCTCGTCCTGGCCGTGGTAGGCGTTTACGGCGTCATCTCCTACATGGTGGTGGCCCAGATGCATGATATCGGCGTACGCATGGCGCTGGGGGCGGCTCCGTCGCGGATCCTGGCCGGCGTCCTCCGGCAGGGTTTCCTCATGGTCGTACCGGGCGTCGTCCTGGGCCTCGTCCTGGCCTGGAACGTCATCCACCTGATGTCGAGCCTCCTCTACGGGGTCGACACCAGGGACCCGTGGGTTTATGCCATCGTCTCCCTGGCGCTCGCCGCGGTCGCTTTTCTCGCCAACCTGATCCCCGCCGTCCAGGCGATGCGCCTCGAGCCGTCGAAGATCCTGCGCTGGGAGTGACGGCGCCCGGTCCTCCCATCCCGAGGACGAATCGGCCATAATGGCGCCATGCAACGAGACATGGCCACCCTGACCCGCGAAGTCGAGCGGGAGACCCTGACCTTGAAGTCCGTCGAGACCGAGATCCGCAAGGTGATCGTCGGCCAGGAGTACCTCGTCGACCGGCTCCTCGTGGGGCTCCTGGCCCGCGGTCACCTGCTGATCGAAGGCGTGCCCGGCCTCGCCAAGACGCTGGCGGTCAAGACCCTTGCCCAGACCCTTGAGATCGACTTCCAGCGTATCCAGTTCACGCCCGACCTCTTGCCGGCGGATCTGATCGGAACGCTGATCTACGACCAGAAGAATGGGGAGTTCCTACCCCGCAAGGGACCGGTTTTCAACCACATCGTCCTGACCGACGAGATCAACCGGGCACCGGCCAAGGTGCAGTCGGCGCTGCTCGAATCGATGGAGGAAAAGCAGGTGACCCTGGGCGAGACCACGTATCACCTGCCCGAGCCCTTCATGGTGCTCGCGACCCAGAACCCGATCGAGCAGGAGGGGACCTATCCGCTCGCCGAGGCCCAGGTCGACCGCTTCATGATGAAGCTCAAGCTCACCTACCCGAAGCGCTCCGAGGAGGAGGAGATCCTAAACCGCATGCTCGTCGAGGGAGAGCGAGCCGAGGTCCAGCCGGTCCTCGGCCGCGACAAGCTCCTGGAGCTGCGCCGCGTCGGCGACCAGGTGTACCTCGACGCCAAGATGCGCCGCTACATCCTCGACCTCGTCGTCGCCACCCGCGAGCCCAAGGCCTCTGGCCTCGGCGACCTGCAGGACCTAATTGCCTTCGGCGCCTCGCCGCGCGCCACGCTTTTTCTGGCGCGCGCCGCCAAGGGGCTCGCCCTCGTCCGCGGGCGCGGCTACGTGATCCCCGAGGACGTCAAGGAGATCGCGCCCGACGTCCTGCGCCATCGCCTCGTGACCACCTACGAGGCCGAGGCCGAAGAGATCACCACCGACGACCTCGTACAGCGCCTGCTCGACCGGGTCGAGGTGCCTTGAGGAGGTTGGGCATTTGAGCTTTTTCGGCCTGTTTCGACGACCGGCCCCGGTAGAGCGCAAAGCCCGGCCGCAGCTGCCGCCGGATCTCTTGCGGAAGGTCCGCCACATCGAGATCGCCACCAAGCGCCTGGTCGACCAGGGGGTGGCGGGCGACTACCATTCCGCCTTCAAGGGCCGCGGCGTCGAGTTCGCCGAAGTCCGGCCATACGAGCCCGGCGACGAGATCCGCTCGATCGACTGGAACGTCACGGCGCGCATGGGCGCGCCCTACGTCAAGCGTTTCGTCGAGGAGCGGGATTTGACGATCTTCCTGGCCGTCGACGTCTCCGGAAGCCTCGGCTACGGCTCGCGGCATCTGCTCAAGCGCGACCTCTCGGCCGAGCTCGCGGCGCTCCTGTCGTTTGCCGCCATCTCGAACCAGGACCGGGTCGGGGCGGCGTTCCTGAGCGACCGCCTGGAGCTGTTCCTGCGGCCCGAGCGTCGCCGGACCCACGTGCTGCGCCTGGTGCGCGAGATCCTGATGCGTCCTCCCGGCGGTCATACGGATCTAGAGAAGGGCCTGTGGGCGGTGCTCAAAACGCTCAAGCAACGCTCGGTCGTCTTCCTGATCTCCGACTTTCTCGACACGCTGCCCGCCGGAGCCTTGAAGGCCGCGGCGTCGCGTCACGACCTGATCGTGATCGAGATCTACGACCCGCAGGACCACGCGCCGCCGGCTACCGGGCCCGTCGTCCTGCGCGACGCCGAGAGCGGCCGGCTTGCGGTCACGAGCGGTGCGCGCCTCGCCCGCGAGCACACCGAGCGCCGCCGCGGCGAGCGTGGTGAGCTCCACAAGCTCCTGCGCAAGCTCGGGGTCGACTACGTCGAGATCCGCACCGACGTCCCCTACATGCCGACCCTCGTTTCGTTTTTCGAGCGCCGCCGGCGGAGGCTCGCGCGATGAGGAGGCTCCTCACCTTCGGGATGGCGGCCCTCCTGGGCGCGGTCGCCGGTACGCCGGCCGCCGGTACGCCGGCCGCCGCCACGCAGCCGATTCCCGTCAACGTCGAGGTCACCCCTGAGGAGATCACGGTCGGCGACCGGGTCACCGCCCGGCTCACCCTGGTCTGGGACGGTGAAGCCCCGACCGGCGAGCCCCGTTTCCCCGCCTGGGGCGAGACCTGGGGCCAGGCCGAGGTCCTGCGGGCCGGCGCGGTCGAATCCTCCACCGCGGGCGAACGCCGGGTCTACGTCCAGAGCCTCGTCCTCACCTCCTTTTCGACCGGCGAGGTCGTCTTGCCACAGGTATCGGTCTCGGTCCCCCTGGCCGCGGAGACCGTCCTTGTGCCGACCCGCGCCGGGGTCGGCTTCACCGTCCGCTCGGTCCTGCCTGAGGGGATGGGCGAGTCCGGCGAGGGCGAAGGGGAGGAGCTTCAGCCCCGCGGCGCGGCGCCGCTCCGGCGGCTGGGCGGTGACTGGCGCTCCTACGCCACGTTCGGTGTGCTCGCCCTGCTCTGCCTGTTGGTGGCGCGGCGCCTTGGCACCCGGCTCCGAACCACGCCGGCGGCGTCCGGCGGTGGGCGGCGGCAGCTCCTGCCCCTGGAGGAGCTCCTGTCGAGCCTCGGCGACGTCGATCCCGCGGCGAGCGAGCCGGCCCACACCGCCATGAGCCTCGCCCTGCGCTGCTTTTTTGGCCGGCGGCTCGACATGAACGCCGTCGAGTCGACCACCAGCGAGATCCAGCGCCGGCTGCACGACACCGCCGTCACCTCCGGCGAGGCCCAGCGTGCCGTCGCGTTCCTGCGCCAGTGCGACCAGGTGAAGTTCGCCCGCCAGGACGTCGGTTCCGCGGTGACCTCCGAGCGGCTCACGGAGGCGAGGCGCCTCGGCGAGGAGATCGAGGAGCGGCTCCGGCCGCGGGAGATGGAGGACGAAGACGTCCGGGAGGAGGCGGCATGATCGGCGTCGACTATGCCCAGCTTCGCGATCCCTGGTGGCTCGCCCTCCTCGCCCTCCTGCCGCTCGTCGCGTGGCTGCGCCACCGGCGCCGCGCCTACGGCGAGCTCACCTACTCGAGCCTGCCGCGGCGGACCGCCGGGATCTGGCGGCTCCACTTGCCCTTCTACCTCCGCCTCCTCGCCCTGGCGCTCCTGATCCTGGCGGCGGCGCGGCCGCAGGCCGGCACCGCCCACGAGGAGAACCTGACCGAGGGGATCGACATCCAGGTGGTGCTCGACGTCTCGGGCTCGATGGCGGCCGAGGACTTTCAGCCCAAGAACCGCCTGACGGTGGCGAAGGAGGTGATGAAGGAGTTCATCGCCAAGCGGGAAGGAGACCGCATCGGCGTCGTCGTCTTCGCCGGCAGCTCCCTCACCAAAGCGCCGCTCACCACCGACCGGGAGATGCTCCGGCGCCTGGTCGACTCGGTGTCGCTCAACTCGCTTCCCGACGGGACCGCGATCGGCCTCGCCTTGGCCAACGCCGCGGCGCGCTTGAAAGACAGCGAGGCGAAAACCCGGATCATCGTGCTCGTCACCGACGGGGTCAACAACCGGGGCGAGATCGACCCCGACTCGGCGGCCGCCGTCTGCGAGGGGCTGGGGCTGAAGGTCTACACGATCGGCGTCGGCACCGCCGGGACCGTGCCGGTGCCGATGCAGTTCCAGAACGCTTTCGGCCAGAGCGAGATCCGGCGGGTGATGATGGACGTCGAGGTCGACGAGGAGCTGCTGCAAAACGTCGCCGAACGCACCGGCGGACGCTTCTACAAGGCCACCGATCCCGAGACCCTGCGCCAGGTTTTCGACGAAATCGACGAGCTCGAGAAAACTCCGCTCGAGATCAAACGTTACATCACCTACAGGGAGGCCTTCGAGCCTCTCGCCTGGGGAGCGCTCGCGCTGCTCGTCGCGCCGCTCGTCCTGGCGCTTCTCGGATGGACCGCGGAGCCGTAGGCATGGACTTCGCCAAACCCCAAGACCTCTACCTCCTGGCCCTGGTGCCGCTCGTCGCGATCCTCGCCTCCGTCGCCTGGCGGCGGCGCCTCACCGCGGTGGCCGCGTGGTCGGCGCGAAGCCTGTGGGCACGGCTCATGACCGGCTACGACCGGGGACGCCTGAACGTCTCGGTGACGCTTCTCGCCCTGACGGTCCTGGGGACGTCGCTCATGCTCGCGCGTCCGCGCTGGGGAGCGAGCACCCAGGAGGTCGAGCGACAGGGCGTCGACGTCGTTTTCGTCCTCGACACCTCGCTGTCGATGGCCACCCGCGACGTGGCGCCCGACCGGCTGTGGGTCGCCCAGAGCCTGATCCGCCGCCTGGTCGCCGAGATGCCGGGCAACCGCGTGGCCCTCGTCCAGGCGGAAGGAGCCGGCGAGGTGCTCGTGCCCCTGACCGCCGACAGCGCGGTGATCGAGCTGCTGCTCGACGCCGCCCTGCCGGGATCGCTTCCCACGCCGGGAACCGAGCTCGCTGCCGCCCTGGAGCGTGCCCTGGAGCTTTTTCCGGACGAGGGCTCGAAGCACCACGTCCTGGTCCTCCTGAGCGACGGCGAGGACCACGGCTCGGAGTTGAAGCGCGTCACCGCGACGATCCGCGAGGCGGGAATTCTCGTCCATTCGATCGGCGTCGGCACCTTGAAAGGCATGCCCCTGGAGCTGCCCCGCCACGTCCTCGACATGGAGGAGATCCTGGCGCGGGGCCGAGGCTCCGGAGCGCCGCGCAGCGACGAGGTCCGCTACAAGCTCGACGCGGCGGGCAACGTTGTCGTCAGCCGCCTCGTCGAGTCGACCCTGGAGGAGCTCAGCCGCGAGACTGGCGGCCGCTACCTGCGCGCCACGAGCGCCGGCCAAGACCTCGGGGAGATCGTGACGTCGATTGCCGACATGGAAAAAACGAGTTACGGGAGCGAGCTCGTAAGCTCGCTCGAAGAACGGTTCCAGTGGCCGGCGTCGCTCGCCGTCATGGCGCTCGTCGCTCATCTCCTCTTGGCGCCGTTTCGGCGGTCGACGGAGAGCGTGCCATGACGCGAGCCGGTGCCCTGACGGCGGCGCTCGCCCTCCTCCTGGCCTCGCCCCCCGGCGCCGCGGCCGGGGAGTGGCCCGACTGGGTCGAGCGCTGGCTTTTCAACGGCGAGGAGCGCACGGGTCGTGCCCTGGAGGCTACCCGCCGCGGCAGCGCCGAGGAGGCCCTACGGCCGCTGGAGACCGCCCTGCGCCTCGCCGACGAGAACCCCGTGGCGCTTTACAACGCCGGCACCGGACGGCTCGCCGCCGGCCTCGGCGACCCCTCCGCGCTCCTCGCCGAGGCCGCCGAGAGCAGCCGGGCGGATCTCGTCCCGAGCGCCCACTACAACCTCGGCAACTTCCGCCTGGCGCAAGACGACTTCTCCGGCGCCATTGAGGCTTACAAAAGCGCCCTCAAGGCCGACCCCGACCTCGCCGACGCCAAGTTCAACCTCGAGCTGGCGCGGCGCCTCCTCAAAGAGCAGCAGGACCAGCAACGACAGGAGCCGCAAGACCAGCAGCAAGACCAGCAAGACTCGGAGAACCAGCAGGACGAGCAGCAGCAGGAGCAGGAGCAGGATCAGCAGCAACAGAAACAGCAGCAAGAGGAGCAGCAGGAGGAGGGGCAGGAACGCCAGGAGCAGGAAGAGCAGCAACAGCAGCAGCAGGAGGGTCCTCTGCCCGAGTTCCGCGACCTGCCCGACATGACGGCGGAGGAGGCCGCGGCGATCCTCGAGGCGGTCGAGAACATGGAACGGGAACGGCGCCGCAAGCAAGCGCAGGAGGCGGCGAAGAAAAGCGCCCGCGGCAAGAAGGACTGGTGAGCGATGAAGAGGTCCTTGAAGCTCAAGCTCCGTGCCGTCCTCCTCGGCGTCGTGGCGGCGACGCTTTTCGCCGGCGCCGCGGCGCCGCAGCGGGCCCAGGTCCTCCTCGACCCCGACGACGTCCTGGGGCTTCGCGAGACGGCGCGCCTGGAGATCCGCGTCGAGGGGGGATCAGCGATGCCCGAGCCGGACTTTCAGCTCGAGAACTTCCGGATCGTCGGCGGCCCTACGCAGTCGACGAGCCTGCGCATCGTCAACGGCCGGCAGTCGGCCAGCCGCTCGATCAGCTGGCAGCTCCAACCGCGCGGGCTCGGCCGCGCGCGGGTCCACTCGATTCGCGTGCGCTTTGACGGACGCAGGATGAAGCTCGACGACTGCGAGGTCCTGGTCATTGAGGAGGCGCCGACCGACCGCCGCCGCCGCAGCAGCGCGGCGTCCCGTCCCGTCGATCCGCTTCTCTCCGAGGATCCTTTCGAACGCCTCTTCGACTCGGTCGGGCGCCCCGGACGCCGGCCGACGCGCGGCACCGAGCCGCCGCGGATCTTTCTTCGCGCCGAGGTGACGCCGCGCAATCCCTTCGCCGGAGAGCAGGTCATCTACACGCTCAACCTCTACACTCAGGTCTCGATCCACTCGGTCACCCCGGAGAACTTCCCAGAATTCAAGGGATTCTGGGCCCAGGTGATCCCCCAGCCCGAGCAGCTGCGGCCCAAGATGGTGACCTACGAGGGCGAGCGCTTCGGACGGGTGGTGCTCCTGGAGCGGGCGCTTTTCCCGCGCCGCGCCGGGACGTTCAAGCTCGAGGCGGTCAGCGCCCGCATGGTGGCCCGAATCCCCGACTCCGGCCCCTACGCCTCGATGATGCCGCGCAGCCGCGAGATCGTCCGCCGCTCGAACCCGGTGACGCTCAAGGTCCGCGACCTGCCCGAAGCCCCCCCGGACTGGACCGGCGCGGTCGGCCAGATGCGCCTCACCGCCGAGCTCGAGCCGCCGGAGCTCGCGCTCGGCGAGGCCGCCACCCTGACCCTGCGGCTCGAGGGAAAGGGTCATCTGCGGGGCATCCCGGTGCCGCCGATCCCGGAGCTCGCGGGCGTCGAGGTCTTCCCGCCGCAGCAGCAGTCGAGCGACGAGCTCAAGGGCAAGCGGGTCTATGGATCGCGGACCTGGAGCTACGTCTTGATGCCGGAGCGCGTCGGCGAGTGGCGGCTCGGGCCGATCGAGCTGCCGTTTTTCGATCCCGCGGCGCGGAAGTTTCGCGTCGCCGCGACCGCGGCCCTGGAGCTTGCCGTCCACGGCCGAAGCCGGGCGCTCGCCGACGGCGAGACCGAGCTCCATCCGATCCGTACCGCGGCCCTGCCGGCGGTAGGTGGAGAGGTCTCGATGGCGGACTTCAGGCCCTGGCTCTTCGCCTTGCCCTGGGGGATCGCCGTCCTGCTTCTCGTCCTCAGCCGGCGCCGCGGCGCCGGTTATGGCCCGGCCCGGCGACGGCTCCTTGCAGCCCTCGACGAAGCGGTTTATGAGGAGCGCCCGCGTCAAGCGGCGGCGCTCGTCGAAACCGGCTGGCGCGATTTCCTGCTCGAGCGCTGGGAGATTCACGAAGGGTCCCCCAGCACCCAGTGGGCGGAGCTCCTCGTCGAGCGCGGCGTCGACCGCGACAGCGCCGAGGCGCTCGTCAAGCTCGCCGACGACGTCCACTACCTGCGCTATGCTCCGAAGCTGTCGTCGATCGACGAGCTACGCGCCGAGATCCTCAGCCGTTCCCGCAAGCTCGTCCGCGCCGTGGGCTAAGATCGCGCCATGTCCGGCAAGTTCCACCGGCGCCGTGGCGCCGCCCTCGGCCTCGCCGCCGTGCTCGTCGTCTCGGCTCTCGCCGCGGCCATTCCTCCCGAAGGGACGGCCGACCCCGTCGCCGCCTTGAACGAGGGCAACCGCCTCTTCCGCAACGGCCGCCTCGAGGAGGCCGTCGAGGCCTACCGCGCCGGCTACTCGCCGGCGGACCCCCATCCGACGCTCCTCTACAACCTGGCGACGGTGCTCCATCACCTGGACCGGCTGCCCGAAGCCGTCCTCTGGTACCGCCGGGCGGCGGGCTCAAAGGATCCGTGGCTCGAGGAGAACCTGCGGCTCGCGCGGCGCAGCCTCGGCAGCCAGGCACTGCCGCCCGGCGGCAACTTCGGACGCCTGAAGCCCTGGACCGACGCGATGCGCTGGAGCGCCGTCGGCCTGGCCTGGATCGGCCTCGTGCTCCTCGCCTGGCGCTCGCGCCTGCCGCTGTCCCCCTCGGGGGATCAAGGGGGGAAGACACGGTGGGCGGCGATCCCCGTCGCCGTCCTCGCCGCCGCCCTCTACGGCGGCGCCTTCGCCGTAGACCGCTGGGGACCGCGTCCGGCAGTCCTACTCGAAGACTGCGCGACGGCCGCCGGCGAGCTGCCCGCCGGCACCGAGGCCTGGGTCCGGCACCTCGACGACGGCCGGTATCTCGTGCCCGGCACCGGGCTCGTGTGCCCGGCGACGGCCGTGGCGCCCGTCTTTCCCGAGGAGGACCCTTCATGACAGACACCGGCCTACGAGCTTTCGACGGTGCGGTCGCCATCGTGTGGAGGCTTTTCTGGTGGCTGGAGCGTCTTTCGCCGGCGTTGTCGCTTTACCAGAGCCGGAAGTTCTACGAGGCGGCGAGGAAGGCGGTCGAGGAGGCGGAAGCGCGGGAGGCCAGCACCCGGGGATGAAGCTGGTTATGGTATTCTCAGAGGGAGGTGTGAAGGACGATGACGGACCAGGAGCTCAAAGATCTCGTCGCCGAGAACGCCCGTTCGATTCGGGAGCTGCGCGACAGCCAGAAGGAGACGGACCGCCAGATCCGGGAGACGAGCCGGGAGATCCGGGAGCTGCGCGCCAGCCAGGAAAGCACCCAGGAAAGCCTGCGCGCCACCCAGGAGGAAACGGCCCGCCAGATCCGCGAGCTCGGCAAACAGATCGGCGAAATCCCCTGGCCTCACCGAGGAGTCAAGAATGGCGCCGCGAGCTCGAATCCCTGGACCCGCCGGACCAAGGTGACGACCCCGCCAGCTAGCTAGACCGCTCATCGGGCCTCAGTCAGCACCTCCGGGAGGCGGCTCACTGGGCTACCTTAGGACTCGACCCCGGTGCGGCTCCG
>CBDUYN010000165.1:0-23106 GCA_965371445.1 uncultured bacterium
CCAGAACCCCGATCCGGACCCCGAGCCCTGGGAGGCGCCGTTCGACCTTTCCCAGATCCACGACGCCCTTGCGGGCCGACTCACGCGGCAGGAGGGCCGGGCGTTCTGTCGTCGGTTCGACCATGCCCGGGACGGCCTTGGCGAGCTCTACGAGCAGCCCGATCTCAGCGACCTCATCGCCGCCGCCGACCGCGCCCAGGCCGCCGCCGACTGTGACGCGGCGCTGGAGAAGCTCGAACGGGCTGCGAGCCATCCCGACCATGGCGAGCACCGAGCCGAGCTCGACGCCCGGCTCGCGTTGACGTTCCATTTCCGCGGCACCGCCCGAACCTTCGACGGAGACGTCGACCACGCCTACGACGACCTGACCCGGGCTCGCGGTTTCTACGCCTCGGCCGGCGTCCTGGCACCCCGCTTCGAGAGGCGTCGCCGGCGTCTCGAAATCCAGGTCCCCTGCTCGACCGGCGGTGCCCTGACCTCGGCGCTTTGCCCCGATTGCCGAAGCGCGCTGTTGCTCGACGTCGGTCAGTCCCTGCGGTGGCATCTGCGCCACGCCCTGGAGCTGGTGCCTCTCGACCTGGAGTGGTTCCGCATCTGCTGCGACGAGTGCTACCGCGTGGTGTGGAAAGCCATCTCCCTGGCCCGGCACGGCCTCCTGGCCAACGCCTGGCAGGCCTGGTGGCTGTGGGCGAACACCGACCTGGAAGACTCCGCCGCTCCGCCGTCCGTGGGCCGGGTCATCGCCGCCCTGGCCGAGGTCGACAGTCTGAGCTGGTCGTCGCAGGAAGACCGGCTGAAGCTGTGCGCTCTCGCCCTTGGCGATGCACAGGTCCTCCAACAGCCAGAGCTCTTGCTCGTGACGCGCTTCTGGCGGGGGAACGTCCTCCGCGCTTTGGCTCGTTTCCCGAAGGCCAGGGTGGAGCTTCGGTGGCCGGAGGCGCCCGAGGAGAGCCCGTGGCTTAGGGCGTTGCACGATCGATTCTTGGGTATCGTCGAGCAGAGGACTCACCAGGCCGAAGAGGCGGTGAGTCTCCTTGGGGCCGCCACCGCGCTCTACGAGAAATTGGACCCGCACATCGCTGGCTTGCTTCTCGGTCAGCAAGGCAACGTATATCTCGACCTTCACGACTATGAGACTGCGAGTCGCCTGTATCGGCGAGCCTTGCCTTACTTCGACAACAGGCGCGATGCGTCGCCCGTGATGGGTGGCGTTCCGATCAACCTCGCAGCTGCGACCGGTCTCCTTGGCGCTGTTGAGGAGGCGGAAAGGGAACTCCTCCGTTTCCGCTATGACCGAGATACCTACCCCGCCCTAGCAGCAAGTGAAGTGTTCACGCGCGCCTGCTTGGCCCAGATCGGGTCGCGGCCCGAGGTTTCGGTAATTCTCTTCGCCGAGGCTCAGCGCCGTTTCGAGGCGCTCGACCAGCCGGAACGTGTGACTTCGTCTTCATGGTTTTCTCCTTCCATGGCTCCTACTTGACTCAGCTGTAAAGCGGCGAAGAAGCGCCACGGCGGGCCGCGAGGAACCGCCTTCCGTCGCCTCTTGGTGTCTGATCTTCGCGGTTATGGCTTCGTCCCCTGGCCCTACCCGCTCCTCCGCCACGATAGCCCGATTTCAGGATTTTTCACACCCTGAGCATCGATTTCCCTGTCTACAGGGTGTGGCCAGGCATTTCAGAGCATGACAGAACGGCTTCTCCTGGTGCTTCCAGGACTTTTGTGCTCAACCTCCCGCATTCTCCTGGATCGTCGGATTGCGGAGGAAAAAGGTGAAAGCAAAGACGAGATCGCAAACCGCGGGAGCTCTGCCATGCTCCTCGCAGGAGGTGGCAAGAAGTGTCCAGAAGCATCGAGGCAGGAGCATGGGCGTCGACCACACGCGATGCCGACCTCGACCAGCTCGACCCTCTTGTCCACCCGGGCGCAGAGTCGTTGAACCTCTCCACGACACCCCGTCTCTACCCGCCTCGTCTCTGCGCCTGGTGGCCCTTGCCCCGGGCGCGGACCCTACCCGATCACCCACACCTGTCTGCGCCCGGGTGCCTTTTTCTCACCGGGCTCGCGCTGCGGAGGTCGCCTCTTGGAACCGCGTGCCCGGATTGACCATCTCGCGAAGCGGCTCGCAAAGCTCGCCGCGGACATCCGCGACGAGCTCGCCGAGGCGCCGGGACGCAACTCGCAACCGACGACGCTCACGGCAGGACCTCTTCGATCCCGCCGGCCCAGGCGAGGAGCGCCTCGTCGGCGCCGAAGCGTCCGGCGAGTTGCAGACCCAGGGGGAGGCCGGCTTGGTTCGTCCCGGCCGGCACGCAGACGGTCGGCAGGCCACTCTGGGTCCACGGCAGGTTCATCACCGGACTGCCGGTCGAGGCGAGCCCGGCGGGAGCGGCGCCGGGAGCGGGGGGAGAGATCCAGAGGTCCAGTTGGTGCTCGTCCATGAGCGTCGTCAGCTCGTCGCGTAGCAGCTCGCGTCCGGCGACGGCCCTTCGGAGGTCGCCGTCGTCGACCTCAAGGCCGTGGCGGATCAGCTCGGCCGTCTCCTCTTGATAGAGCTCGGCGTAGCATGGATACCAGCCGTGCCGGGTGTGCTCCCGGGCGGCTTCCGCCGCCACCACGAGGTCGTGGCGGCGTCGAACGTCGGCGAAACCGCCCAGAGCGGCGACCGGCCTGACCTCGTATCCGGCGTCTTTCAGAGTCTGGCAAACCGAGCGGAAATGCGCCAGACCGTCGGCGTCGGCGCATTCGAGGTACGGCCCCTCGGGAATTCCGAGGACCGGCCGGCGGTCCTCATCCTCGACACGGGCGCGCCAGCCGTCGACGAGAAGCGAGGCGACGAGCGCCGCCGCGGCGACGTCGCGGGTCATGAAACCCACGTGGTCGTAGGAGGGCGCCAAGAGCACGGCGCCGTCCGCCGCCACCCGGGCGTAGCTACCTTTTACGCCGACGACGCCGCAGTAGGCGGCCGGCCGGGTGACCGAGCCGATCGTCTGGGTACCGAGGGCGAGGGGCGTAAGGTAGGCGGCGACCGCCGCCGCCGAGCCGCTCGACGAGCCGCCCGGCGTGTGGGCGAGGTCGTGGGGGTTGCGGGTGGGGCCCGGCGCGAAGTAGGTGAACTCGGTGGTGACCGTCTTGCCGAGGACGAGGGCTCCGGCGTCACGCAGCGCGGTGACGACCGGCGACTCGGCGCCCTGCAGGGCTTCCGGCGGCAAGCGGCTGCCGACGCGACTCGCGAAGCCGTCGGCGTGGATCGAGTCCTTGACGCCGACCGGCACGCCATAGAGCGGCGGACGCGCGCTCGGCTCCGGCCAACGCCGGGCAAGCTCTGAGGCCTCGCGGCGCAGGCGCTCGAAGCGTCCCTCTTCGGGGACGAAGGCGTGGATTGAGTCCTCGCGTTCGGCGAAGCGGGCTTCGAGCTCGTCGAGCTCGGCGGCGAGGTCGATCTCGTCACGGGCGATCGCCTTGGCACGGGCCGGGAGGTGGGTCGTCGATTCTGTTGTCATCCGTCCTGTCATGGGCTTGCCATCTTCTCAAACGAAGAGGGCAAACGCACGCCCCAGGACGAACCAGGGGAGCAGGCGAGACGCTTGCCTTCTTTGGCCTCACGCGTCGGCCGGCTCGACGATCTCGCCGACGTCGGACGTGCAGTAGCGGTCGCGGCGCTCCATCAGGTCGGCGACGACCGCGGCCCTGAAATCGCCGTCGCGCGCCGCCATCTCCTCGCGGTAGGCCGCGATGTCGATCTCCTCGAGGCGGAGGCGGACCGGCTTGAAGAGGTTGGGTACCGACTGGCCCGGGATCTGGATGTGGTGCAGGCCCTGGCTGTAGGCGACGAGCATCTTGCCGTCGGGGATCGCCTCCAGGACGTCCGCGATGCCGCCGCGCACCACCAGCTGCCGGCCGAAAGCGTCGAGGCCGTTGGCCCGCTTCATCCGGCCTTCGGGCAGCATGACCACCATCGAACGGGGATCGATCGACTCCATCACCGCCTTCCACGTATGGTCGCGCTCGCGGCTGATCGGGACGACGTTGCCGGCGATGATGCGCCAGAACTTGCCGGTCAGCGGCCGGTTGATCGTCTTCGAAGCGACCGGGACCACGCCGTGCCAGGCCATGCGCAGGAGGAACCGGTCGGGGGGGAACGAGGCCAAGAGGAACTCGTAGAGGCTCGTGTGATTCAGGATCGCCACCACCTGGTAGTCCGACGACCACGGATTCTCGGGCACCTCGCCCACCCACTTCTCCTCGTAGGTGTAGAAGAGCTGGCCGGTGTGCTTCACGGTGTAGAGCAGGGCATAGACGAGACGATGACGCATAGAGCTCTCCAAGACGGTTCGATCGACGCGGATTGTAATACACCCAACCCCATTTACAGCAGATTTACACCGCCGCCGGCGTGGACTTCGCTATGCTGGCCGCATCCGACCGCGTGCCGGCGAGTCGAGAGGTGTAGCGATGAACATACTCGTGGTCGAAGACGAACCGATGCTGCGCGACGGCCTGCGTGACCTCCTGGAGGGCGCGGGCCATTGCGTCGAGGCGGTCGGCGACGGCGCCACGGCTGTTGAGAGAGGCCGCGAGGAGGCTTTCGACCTGGTGCTGCTCGACCTCATGCTGCCCAAGCTCGACGGCATCGAGGTCTGCCGGCGTTTGCGCACCGTACGTCCGGCGTTGCCGATCCTCATGCTGACGGCGCGCGGCGCCGAAGAGGAGAAGGTGAAGGGCCTCCAGGCGGGAGCCGACGACTACGTGACCAAGCCCTTCGGCGTGCGCGAGCTCCTGGCCCGGGTCGAGGCGCTCGAACGGCGCGCCAGGGTGGCGCCGGCCGAGCCCGAGGTCATCGAGCAGGACGGCTGCCGCTTCGACCTCGGGCGCTGCCTCGCGACGCGCGGCGACGAGCAGATCACCCTGACGGCCCGCGAGGTCGGGATCCTGCGCTGGCTCCACCGCCACCGCAACCGGGGCGTGACGCGCGCCGAGCTCCTGGAGCAGGTCTGGGGCACTCTCGGCTCCCTCCAGACCCGGACCGTCGACATGACGATCGCCAAGCTCCGGCAAAAGATCGAGACCGACCCTGCGAAGCCCAGGATCGTGGTCACCGTCACCGGGGTGGGCTACGCCTGGGCCCAGGAGCCGAGCTAGGAAGGGCGCCATGACCTACCGCCGGACCGCCATCGCCCTGACGCTCGTCGCCGTCGCCGTGGCGGTGCCGAGCGCCGCGTGGCTCGTTGCCGGCCACCAGCAGCTCGACCACGCGCTGGCGCTACGCGAGAAGAGCGCCCGGATCAAGGCGCAGAAGAAAGGCGTCGTCCTCGCCGAGCGTCTCGCGACGCGCTTCGAGCTGCTGCGCGAGAACGAGTCGCGGCGGCCGTTTTACCACTACCAGAACCTCTTCCACGATCCCGAGGCCGCCACTCAGGGCGACCTGGTTCTCGTCTCACCGCTCGCCCGCGGCCCCACCGACCCGCTCGTCGCGGCCCACTTCCAGGTCGACGCCGACGGCGTGCTGACGCTGCCGACCCTCAACGACGAGTTCCCCGAGCTCGGCCTCCAGTCGTCCGACGGCGCCCACTGCGACATCCTCGACGAGCTCCAGGGCATCGCCTTTTTCTGCCTTGAGGAGACGGTCTTCGGCACCGCGGACCTCTACAACCCGCTACCCCGCTCCGAGGACTCTTCGGGCGAAGGCACGGCGGGCTCCCGGGTCCGGCACAAGAGCCTGCCCTTTCACGCCTGGCGCCAGCACCTCGAGGCCAACGCCTTCTACGCCGACTTGACGCACGCCAGGAGCAGACGCGGACGAACGCTCTCGGCGGCGCGCCAGGACGAGCGCAAGGTCCAGGTCGCGGTCTGGCCCTTCACCTGGCACACCCTGCCGGTGGGCGGCGAGCCGGGCCTCGTGGCGCTGCGCAAGGTCGAGACCCCGGTCGGGACCTGGACCCAGGGCTTCGTGATCGCGACCGAGGCCGTCGTGCGCCAGCACCTGGCCCAGGCCGACTATCCGGCGCTCTTCGCTCCTTTGAGCGAGCTCGGCTTCTACCGCGACGGCGACCGCTCGGGAGAGCGGGTGCTCTCGCGCATCTCCGGGACGCCCTGGGGCGTCGCCCTCGACGTGTCGCAGGCCCTGGGAGAAGCCGCCGTCGAGATGGCGGCGGAGCGTGGACGCTTCGTTCGCCTCTTCCTGCTCGGCGCGGTGGCGGCGGCCCTGGCGGGGCTTCTCGTCGTCGCAATGGTCTACCAGTCGGAACGCCTGGCGCTACAGCGCACCCAGTTCGCCGCCTCGGCGGCCCACGAGCTGCGGACCCCGCTCGCCGGGCTGCGCCTCTACGGCGAGATGCTGGCCGAGGGCCTGGGCAATCCCGAACGCGCCCGGGAGTACGCGCGGCGCATGGCGAGCGAGGCCGAACGCCTCGGACGGGTGGTCACCAACGTCCTGAGCTTCACGCGGCTGGAACGCGAGTCCCTCTCGGTCCACCCCACGAGCGGCGACCTCGCCGAAGCGGTCACCGCGGCGATCGAGCGCCAGCGTCCCGCCATCGAGGAGGCCGGTGCGCGCCTCACCGTCGAGCTCCCCGAGGACCTGCCGCCGGTCACTTTCGACCGCGACGCCGTTTCCCACATCGTCCAGAACCTGCTGGAGAACGCCGAGAAGTACACCCGGAGCATCACCGATCGCGAGATCCAGCTACGCCTCTTGCCGGCGGACGACGCTGTGGAGCTCCAAGTCGCCGACAACGGCGAGGGAGTGCCGCCAAAGCTCCGGCGGCGGCTCTTTCGTCCCTTTTCACGCGGACATGGAACACACACCGCCGAGGGGCTCGGCCTGGGGCTGGTCCTGGTCAAGGCGTTGGCAAAAGCCCAGGGCGGGGACGTCCGCTACCGGGACCGTCCGGCGGGAGGAGCGGAGTTCACGGTCACGTTTGAAGCCTGAGGATGGGCGCGCCGGTGTGGGAAGATCGGCCGACGCGATGCTCCGCCGCAACCCACCGCTCACCGACGCCGAGCTCGCCGTCCACGCGGCGGCGGGCTCCGGCGACGCGTTTCACGAGCTCGTGCGCCGCTTCGAGCGGCCCGTGCTCTCGCTGATCGTACGCATGGTGGGCGATCCGGCGATCGCCGAGGACCTGGCGCAGGAGACCTTCGTCAAGGCCTTCCGGCACCTGGACCGTTACGACCCGAAGCGCAAGCTCGCCAGCTGGCTCTTCAAGATCGCCCACAACACGACCCTCGATCACCTGCGGCGAAAGCACCCGGAGAGCGTCCCCCTGGAAGCGGGCGGCGAAGAGGACGAGGAAACCTGGGAGGTCCTGGCGGCGCCGGAGACCACGGCGCCCGACCGGCGGGCGGAGAGCGCCGAGGTGATGGCGGGCCTGGAGGAGGCCCTCCGGGCCCTCGCGCCGCGCTATCGGGAGATCCTCCTGCTACGCTTCCGCGAGGGTCTCGCGTACCAGGAGATCGCCGAGGTGATCGGCGTCCCGATGGGGACCATGAAGATCCAGCTCCACCGCGCCCGGAAATCTCTTGCCACCGAGCTCGAACGGCGCGGCTTCGAGGTGCTGGGCCGCAGGTCCAAAAGCCGAGGCGGAGCGAAACAAGACGAGTGAGGTATCCGTAGGGCGAATGGAGGGAGAGGCCACGAATGAGACGAGGCAACCTACAACACCTGCACCGCTGGCTGGCCGCCGAGGCCCAGGGCCACGACGCCGACGCCGAGCGGGCCCTTCAAGCTCTCTTCGTGGGGCTTTTCGCGGTGCGTCCAAACCGCGGCTTCGCCGGACGCGTGCTGGCCGCCGCCGGCGTCGAGCGTCCGCCCTGGAGCCTGCCGCGGCGTGCCGCGGTGGCCCTTTGCCTTCTCGCTGCGGGGCTCGCCGCCGCCTACCTGCCGCCGATCCTCCTCGGCGTCGCCCGCGGCCTCGGCCCGGGACGGATCTTCGACGCCGTGATCCAGGCGTCGCTCGCCCTCTACGAGCAGATCGCCGTCCTCGTCACCGTGGGGCAGGTTTTCGAGGGCCTCTATCGGGCTTTCGTCGTGGTGGCGATCTCACCGCCCGTCGTCGCCGCCTGGTTCTTGGCGCTCGCCGTCTCGGTTTTCGGCGTCCGCGCTCTCGCCCGGCTCTTGGCGCTGGAAAGGAGCTCCGGCTATGTGGAAGCTGGTTAGGACGGCGGCCGCGGCGGCCCTCCTGCTGCTGGCCGCGGTTCCTATGGGTGCCGCGCCGTTCGGCGTCAGCGACGAGGAGGCCGAGGCGATCCTCGGCTCTCTCGCCGAGCGCTACGAGGTCATCGCCACTCGCCACGGCTACGTCTTGAAGCCGCGCGAGGAGGCGCCGTTCACGCTGATCGAGGTCGAGGATAAAACGGTGCTGCTCGACGGCACGGCCCTGGAGCCGGTGGCGCTTGCCGAGCGGTTGGGCGACGAGGACGCGGCGCTCCTCTGGGCGCTGGCTGGCGAGAGCAAAACCGGCGAGCTCCTGCAAGCCGAGCGCGAGCGCCGGGAGGAGGAGCGCGGGCAAGACCTCGAAGCCGCGGCGGCCCTACGCGAGCCGCGCGAGGAGCGCCGCGAGGAGCGCCGCCACCGGGGAAAAAGCCACAGCGGCAACCGTTTCTCCATCGGCTCGGCGCTCACCATCGACGAGGACGAGGTCGTCCAGGACGTGGTGGTGATCTTCGGCGACCTCGAGGTCGACGGCGAGGTGCGGGGCGACGCGGTGGTGATCGGCTCGATCGAGATCGACGGCATCGTCGACGGTAGCGTGACCGCGGTCGGCGGGTCGGTCTCGCTTGGCGAGGAGGCCGACGTCTACGGCGACGTCCAGGCGGTCGGCGGCCGCGTCTACGATCCCGAGGGCCGCATCCGCGGCCGCATCACCGAGGAACCGCTGACGCCCCTCGGCCCCGTCTTGCGGGACTGGGACCGCGGCTGGGATTGGAACTGGTGGGACCCGCCGTGGCTTGATCTCGTGAACCTCCTCTTGAACACCATGCTCCTGGCGGTCGTGGTGCTCCTCGTGCTGGCGGTGTCGCGCCGCCGGATCGACGCCGTTGCCGACCGCGTCCGTCACGAGCCGTGGAAAGCCGGGCTGATCGGCTTCATCGTCGAGGTGCTGGCCCTGCCGGTCCTGGTGGTGGTGTCGACGGTGCTGGTGATCTCGGTGGTCGGGATCCCTTTCTTCCTGCTCCTGATCCCGCTCGCCATCCTGACCGCCGTCGTTCTGTTCTGCATGGGCTATGCCGGTGTCGCCCTGACCATCGGAGAGGCTTTTGGTCGGCACACCGAGCCGCGGCGGTTGAGCCCGTTTCTCGCGGTGCTGGTGGGGATCGCCGTCATCCAGGTCTGGCAGATCTTTGGCGAGACCATGACGCTCGTCGGCGGCTTCGTAGGATTCATGGCCTATCTGCTCGTGGCGGTCGGTTTTCTCTTCAAGTACGTGGTGTGGACGGTGGGTCTGGGGGCGGTTTTCCTCGACCGCTTCTCGCCCGTCGAGCCGCGCGGCGCCTACCTCGCGCCGCCGCCGTTGCCCGACCTCGAAGGTGACGGGCCGCGAAATCCCCCTAGCCCCCTTTCCTAAAGGGGGGATAAGACTCCGGATTATTCTCTGAACCCCCCTTTAGGAAAGGGGGCTAGGGGGATTTCGGCGGACGAAGTCCGCCGGTTCCGTGTAAGATGCGTCCAGGATGGAACGAGAAAAGGACGCGTATCCGCTGCCGCAGCCGACTCTGGCCCAGCGGTCCTGGCGGCGCTTCTGCGTCTTCATGGTGGGGGTCTTCTACCGCCGCTTCGAGGCCGCCGGCCTCGCCAACCTGCCGGCCGAGGGGCCGGTCATCCTCTGCGCCAACCACGTCAACGCGCTCGTCGACGCGGTGGTGGTGCAGGCGAGCTGTCCGCGTCCGATCCATCCTTTAGCGCGCAGCGGCCTCTTTCGCAGCCCGCTTCTGCGTCCGGTGCTCGCCCTCATCCAGGCGGTGCCCATCTACCGCCGGCGGCGCGGCGCCGAAGAGCAGACCGCGAAAGCCAACGTGGACTCCTTCAGGCGCTGCTACGAGTACCTCGAACAAGGACGGATCCTCCTGATCTTCCCCGAGGGGCAGAGCCACTCCGACCCGACGCTCCGGCCGCTCAAGACCGGTGCGGCGCGGCTCGCCCTGGGCCTCTGGGAGAGGACCGGCCGGCTGCCGGCGGTGGTTCCGGTCGGGCTTGTGTTCCCACAGAAGGGGCGCTTCCGGAGCGAGGTCCTCGTCCAGATCGCGCCGCCGGTCGCCATTCCCGCCGAGGACGCGGCCGCCGAGGACGCACCGCGCCGGTTGACCGAGTCGATCGGCGAAGGCCTGGAGCGGGTGACGCTCAATGCCGACTCGTGGGAGGACATCCAGCTCCTGCGCTTGCTCAACAACTTTTTCGCCATGCGCAGCGGCCGGCGCCGTTCCCTCGCTCAGCGCTTCCGTTCGCTCCAGCGGCTGATCGACACCCACCGCTGGCTGCGGCTGACGCGTCCGGTCGAGGTGCGCCTCCTGGGCGAGAAGCTGCGGCGTTTCGAGGACCTCTGCGAGCACCACGGCGTCGAGGACTATCATCTGAACCTTCGCTACCGTCCGGCGCTCGTGGCGCGCTTCCTGCTGCGCTCGACCGCCTTCCTCTTTTTCGTCGCGCCCTTGGCGCTCTGGGGCTTTCTCAACTCGGCCGTCCCGTATTTCGCGACCCGCTTCACGAGCCGGCGGGCGGCCCGCGGCCGCGACCAGTACGACACCGCCGGGATGCTCTTCGGACTGTTTTTCTTCCTGGCGTTCTGGGGGGCTCAGACGTTTGCGGTCTTCCACTTCTGGGGGACCTGGAGCGCCGTGGGCTACGGCGCGAGCTTGCTCGTGACTTCGGCCGTCGCGCTCCGGGTGGGCAAGGAGAGGAAGCGGATCACGGAGAACGTCCGCGTATTTTTCCTCTTCCTGCGCCGGCGCGAGCTCCAGGCGTATCTACGGATCAAGCGCCAGGAGCTCGAGGTCGAGCTGGCGCGGATGGCACGCCTGGCGCGGGGCGGCCTCCTCGGCTCGCCTTGACGGGAGGCTCTTGAGGACCATGCGGCTCTACTTGCGCGCCGCCGTGGCGCACGCCCCCAGGAAAGCGGCTAGCGTCCTCCGGCGGCTCCTGGGTAGAGTAGGACCGCCCCTGCGGGGACGTTCCCCGTGGGATTCGGAGCTTCGAATCGATGCCGACAAGCTTGAGGTCAAGCTGGACCTGGACGGTCCTCGCCGTGCTGCTCGCCGCCCTCGCCGTGGCCGCGGCGAGCCTCGACCGCAGCGGCTGGCCGTCGCTCGTCGGCGACGAGGCCACCTACCTCATGCAGGCCGAGAGCCTCGCGTTCGATCTCGACCTCGCCTATGAGCGGCGCGACTTCGACCGCTTCGTCGAGCACCGCGGCCTGCAGCCCGAGGGGCTGATCCTCCAGAGCGGCGACGCGGGTAAGACGATCACTTTCGGCAAGCCCTTCTTCTACGCCCTCTACCTCGCTCCTTTCGTACGCCTCGCGCCGGTCCATGGACCGTTCGCGGCCAATGCGTTGCTCCTCGCCGCGGCGGCGCTCGCCGCTGCCTGGGTGCTGCGGCGCCGGCTGGGAGCGGTGGCACCGCTGTGGATCGCGCTCGTTGTCTTCGCGTCGATCGCTTTCGTCTACACGTTCTGGGCGCACGCCGACCTCTTCCTGATGTGCCTCGTGGCGCTCGCCCTCTCGCTCGCCGCCGCTGCCGAAGGCCGGGAAGCCGTCGGGGACACGTCGCGGCACCGTGAGCTGCTGCGGTGGGCCGCCGCCGGGCTGCTCCTCGCCATGGTCGCTTTTAGCCGGCCCATGTATGCCACGCTCTTCCTCCCGGTGCTGGCGGCGATCTACGTGGTGGCGCGCCGTCGGGGGAGAATGCGCAAAGGGACGTTGCTCGAGACGCCGGCGCTTGCCGCCGGCGCTCTCGCCCTGGTGCTGGGCGCCGGCTCCGTCCACCAGAGCCTCACCGGCAGCTGGACGAGCTACGGCGCGGAGCGGGGCGGTTTCTACTCCTACACGGGCTTTCCCGAGGTCGACTTTGAAGCGGCCACCGAGTGGCAGGAAAACCTCGACTTCAACCGTGCCTGGCTCAAACCGAGCGAGTTGGCGGCACGCAAGAAGATCCGCGCCTCGCTCTGGGGCTGGAACTCGCTCTACCTCCTGGCCGGCCGTCATGTCGGCCTCTTGCCGTATTTCCTGCCTCTTTTCCTTGCCTTCGCCGGCCGGCCGCGGGGAATCTGGAGCTGGTGCCTGCTGCTTGCCGCGGCGCTCTCGCTCGCCGCGTTCCTGCATCTGCGGCCGTTCAACTTCTGGGGCGGCGGCGGAGCGGTCGGAAACCGTTACTTCCTGCCCCTCTATCCGGTCTTCTGGTTCCTGCCGCGACGGCGGATCGGCGTGCCCTACCTCGCCGGAGCCGCGGTCCTGGCAGGGCTCTTCCTCGCTCCCCTATGGCTTTCGCCGCGCGCTTATCCGCTCCTCGAAGAAGGTGAGTATCGCTACGTGTCGACGGTGGGACAAAGCCTTCTGCCCTACGAGACGACTCAGAGCCATCTGAAGCCTTCCGGTCAGGAAGACGTACGGCATCACGGCCTGTGGATCAAGTTCCTCGACCGCGGCCTCGGCGCGGTGCGCCAGGGTGAACGGCTCCGTCTGCGCGGCGGCGGTTGGATCCTCGTGGGGAGCAGCGGTCCGCTCGTCGCCCTCGACGTCGAGCTGCGCGCCGGCGAGGACGTGACCCTACGCATCGACGGCGGCGAGCTCGAACGCGTCGGCCGCCGCGGTCCCTGGCAACGGCTACGCCTGACCCTCGATCGCCCACGCGCCCGCCATCCCATGTGGTGGACGTCCTGGGAGCCGTTCTACTTGTATCGCCTGCGGCTCGACGTCGAGGGGGCGGGCACCGGCGTGCTGCCGCTCGACCTGCGCCCCGCCCGCGTCGAAACGCCTTCGTCCTGAGCTACCTCGCAGATCCCCCCTCAGGTCTTTGGGGCTTCATCGACGCCATGACGGCCTTCATCTTGTCGCGCGGCATGTCGGTCAGCTTGCCGAACTCCTGTCCGATCTTGAGCCATTCGCCGCCGTCGATCACCACGCATTCGCCGGTCAGGTAGCTCGCCCCGGGCGAGAAGAGGAAGGTGGCGAGGTCCGAGAGCTCCTCGGGCTTGCCGAAGCGTCCCAGGGGGACGGCTCTTTCGGCGGTCTTCACGTAGTCGGGCGGCATGAGGCGGGAAAAGGCTCCCTCGGTCGGGAAGGGACCGGGGGCGACGGCGTTCAGGCGGATGCCGTAGGTGCCCCACTCGACGGCAAGCGAACGGGTCAGGGCGAGCACCCCCGCCTTGGCGCAGGCGCTCGGCAGGACGAAAGCCGAGCCCATCCAGGCGTAGGTGGTCACGATCGAGAGGACGTGCGCCGGCGTCTCGCGTTCGATCCAGCGCCGTCCGAGCGCCATGGTGGCGTGGTACGTACCGTAGAGGACGATCTGGACGACGGCGTTGAAGGCGTTGGGCGAGAGGTCCTCGGACGCCGCGATGAAGTTGCCCGCCGCGTTGTTGACGAGGCCGGTGAACGCTCCGAGCTCCGCCTCCAGCGCCGTCACGGCCGCCTCCACGGCTTCACCGTCGCGGATGTCGGCGCTCGTCCAGGCGGCGGTGCCGCCAGCCGTACGGATCGCCTCGACGGTCTCGCGGAGCGGCTCTTCACGGCGTCCGAAGATGCCGACGCGCGCGCCCAGGGAGGCGAAGCGCTCGGCCATGCCGCGTCCGAGGCCGGTGCCGCCGCCGGTGACGAGGATGGTCTGGCTCTGTAAGAGGTCGGCTTGGAACATGGGGGTCCTCCGTGGTCAGGGCGGTGACCCTATCACCGAGCCGATCCGCCAGGGTCAGGCGACCGGCTACGAAGGAATTGCCGAGGGTTTCAGACCACGGCCCGCCCAGGAGCCGTCAGGGCTGCTCGAGAGGGGTGCTCCTTGACCTCACAGAACTGTGGATGGTAATCTCCACCGACCGGGAGAAGGCCCATCTGCACAGCTGAATCTACATTCAACCCAAGAATCCGGAGCGTCCCCTATGAGCAAGGTTCACCTCACCTCGTATCTCGTCGCAACACGTCCTGTCCTGGCACTGTGTCTGGCCGTCGGAGTCCTCATAGGATTGCCGCCTGCCCGGGCGGGTGAGAACAAGTGGACCTCTCAGGGGCCTTTCTCGGGCGCCGTCACGGCGCTCGCCACCGATCCGCAGAGCACGTTGCCGAATATCACCGTCTTTGCCGGTATCGACGGCAGCGGTGTGTACCGCAGCGACGACGGCGGCGAGAGCTGGACGCAGGAGAACGGCGGCTTGACCGGTACAGGTCTCCTCGTGCAGGACCTGGAGCTCGTCGTGGACATCGCGGTCGAGCCTGCTTTCCCGACCTTGGAGCCCACCATCCTCTATGCCGCGACCAACGGCGGTGGTGTTTTCAGGGCGACGGCCTCGACGGCCGGCGCTCCCGTGGCGCCCCTGGTCTGGACGGCCATCAACGGCGTGGGGGCCACCGCGCTCGGCAACCTCTTCGTGCTGTCCATCGAGGTGGACCCCAACGAGCCCAACATCCTCTACGCGGGGACCAACGGCGGCGGCCTCTTTCGCAGCCTCGACACCGGGGCGACGTGGGCGGAGATCAACGACGGCGTGGGGCAGCGGGTGGTCTTCGACGTGGAGATCCCCATTCCGACGCAGCTCGATTTCGTCATCAACGAAGTGCATGCCGATCCGGACAGCTCCGGCTTCGGAGGCGGAGCTGAGACCGGTGAGTTCATCGAGCTCAAAGGCCAGCCTTTGACCACGTTCTTTGGCGTTCTTGTCTTCTATCAGGCCGGCGCTCCCTTCGTGGACCTGGTGACGGGCGTATGTGAGCCCGCGGAGGACTTCGACGTGGAGGACGACGCCTACGAGGAGCTCGTCGTGGGCGGCACCTTCGACACCAACGGCCTCTTCGTGGTCGCCGACGACGCCGGAGTTGCCAATGTGGATCAGGTGACGGGCTTCGACCTGCGGGACGACACGATCGCCGTGGCTCTTCATTCCGGCGGCGGGTTCGTCGGCTTCAACGCCAGTACCCGGGATCTTCTCGACCTCGTGATCTACAGCGTCGGCGGTCCGTTTGACCACTGTATCCAGCCGGCGTTCGGGCTGCAGATCTCCGGCAACAATCAGATCGGCGCCAGCGGAGCGGGCGCGTCGGCGGCGCGCGCCCCCGACGGAGGGGACCGCAGGTCGCCCCACCTCTTCGCTACCCTGGCCCCCACCCCCGGACAGCTCAACGTCGCGATCGAGCACCTCCTGGCCGGTACCGACCTGAACGGTGTCTTCCGCACCGACGAGCGGCGCGTCACGGGACGTTCCCCCGAGTGGTTCCCGATCAACAACGGTTTGACCTCCGACATCGTCTTTGCCCTGGCCGTCGACGGTTCCGTCCCCGTGGGTTGCGGGCGCCTGGGCCAGTCGACGCCGTACGTGGGCACGAGCAACGACGGTGTGTTCAAGGGCACGGACCTGTGCGATCTCGTGTTGCTCGATGATTGGGTGGCGTTCAATGGCGGTCTGCCCAGCGGAACGACCATCCGCGCCATGGAGGTCTCGCCTCCCCTGGGAGTCGTTCCGTCGATGATCTTCGCCGGTTCCGAAGAGGGCAAGATCTTCCGGAGGGTGACCTCGGCCGGCGGCTGGGAGGAGGTCTTCAACGGCCTCGAAGGCATCATGATCGACGCGGTGGAGGTCTACCAGAGAGAAGGCACGCAGATGGTCTTCGCCGGGAGCGGTCACGACATCGCCGGCCCGGCGATCGGGCTCGGTGGCGGTGTGTTCGCCACCGTGGACTCGGGCGCCAACTGGTTCCAGACCGGCCCGCGGGTCGACGCCCTCAGCGGCATCTACGTCGAGGCCGTGGAGATCGATCCGGCGACGCCGACGACGGTCTACGCCGGGACCTTCGGCGGTGGCGTCTTCGTTTCTACCGACGCCGGCGCTACGTGGGCGGCGCGGAATACGGGCATTCCGACCTCCGGCCTGGACGCCGTCAGCCGTTTCGTCCTGTCGCTGGCCCTCGACCCGTCAGCCCCGGCCACGCTCTACGCCGGCACCGACCTGGACGGCATCTTCAAGACGACCGACGGTGGCACCACTTGGGCCGCGGCCAACACGGGGCTTCCGGCGGGCCATTTCTCGATCCACGACCTCGAGGTGGATCCGACGGCCTCCAACATCGTCTACGCGGCCACCGGCCGGCTCTTCAAGTCCACCGACGGCGGCGGCAGCTGGACGTTGGCCATTACGGGGTTTCCCACCAACACGACCGTCCTGGACGTCGAAATCGATCCGGTCGTCCCCACCGTGCTGTACGCCCTCACGGAGAACAAGGGTCTCTTCAAGTCGGCGGACAGCGGCGCCAACTGGTTCGACGCCAACACAGGATTGACCGACGCTTTCATCCGCAGCCTGGCGGTGGATCCCAGCAACAACACCACGGTCTACGCCGGCACGGACGGCAGCGGTCTCTTCAAGAGCGCGGACGGTGGGCTCAATTGGCTGCCCGTGTCCGAGGGTTTGGACAGCCTCTTCGTGCTCTCCATCGCGGTGGACACCATGAGCTCCCCGGTCGGCACCGATTCGCAGACCCTGTACGTCGGCACGGAGAACGGCGGCGTCTTTCGCTCGACGGACGCGGCCAACGCCTGGGCGGCCTTCAACACCGGCCTGACCAATTTCGACGTGCTCGACATCGAGATCGATCCCACGGACTCGCGGATCCGGTACGCCGGGACCTTCGGCGGCGGCGTCTACGACTTCAAGGAGTTGGAACGGGTGACGATCTTTCCCTCCGCCGGCCTCGTCACCACCGAGGCCGGCGGTCAGGCGACGTTCACGGCCGTCTTGACCGCGGCGCCCATCGCCGACGTCACCTTGACGCTTAGCAGCTCGAACACGAGCGAGGGCACCGTGTCGCCGGACACCCTGCTGTTCACGCCGGGCAACGGCCTGCTGCCGCAGACGGTGACCATCACCGGGGTTAACGACGGGGTGCTCGACAGCGATCAGGCCTATGTGATCATCACGGATCCCCTGCAGAGCTTCGATACGCGGTTCGACGGCGTGGATCCGATCGACGTCGCCGTGATCAACCAGGCGCTCCTGCCGCAGGCTCCGGGCATCGCCGTCAATCCGGTGGCGGGCCTCTTCACCGACGAGACCGGTGTCCAGGCGACGTTCACCGTGGTGCTCACCACCGATCCCACGGCCAACGTGACGATTCCGCTGACGAGCTCGGATACGGGCGAGGGCACGGTTTCCACCGCCTTGCTAACCTTTACCCCGGGTAATGCGCAGACGCCCCAGACGGTGACCGTTACCGGGGTCAACGACGGCGTGATCGACGGCGACCAGGTCTATTCCATCCTGCTGGGCGCGGCCTCCAGCACGGACGTCGTTTACAACGGGCTCGATCCGTCGGACGTCTCGCTGACCAACCTCGACAACGGCCCGGTTTCCAATAGCCTCCCCTTCGAGACCGCGACATTGGGCGCCACGGGTCAGGGCTCGGGCTCAGGCTCCACGGTCAGCAGCACGGTTTTCATCGGTGCCAAGTTCACCCTGGCGGGCATGTCCGACATCACGAGCCTGGGCGGGCACTTCGTGGGCGTCGGCACGATCTTCGTCGCCATTATGCCGCTCGACGGCGGAACGGATTTCCCGAACACGCCGTTCAACCCGGCAGACGCTCTGTTTAGCACCACCTTCAACGCGCCCGCCACCTCCGGCGAGGTATTCATCGCCACGAGCTTTCAGCTCGCCGCGGGCCGCTACGCCATCGTCTTCGGTTCGGGATTCTTCGGCGCGACCGGCACGGCCGTGGCGCCGGGCAACGACACGGACATCGGGAGCCCCGAGTACTTCTTCAGCCCCGCCACTGGCGGCGGAAGCTATACCGACGGAGGCTTCAACAACACGCGCATGTTCGTCAACGGCAGCTTGAACACGCCGTTAATATTCACCGACGGATTCGAGTCCGGCGATACGACGATGTGGTCGTCGACGACCCCCTGACGGGGAGGCGCGGTGCTCTCCAGCGTCCCACGGCAGCTTGGTCCTGCTGGAGCGGGCGGGACGCCCGCGGTCCCAGCGAAGACGTCCCTCCGGGACGAAGAGGCGGGCGGGACGCCCGCTCAGAGGACGAGCCGGCGCAGCCGTAGAGCGTTCGTGATCACCGACACCGAGCTCAGGCTCATCGCCGCCGCCGCGATCATCGGGCTCAAAAGAAGCCCGAAGAAGGGGTAGAGCACGCCGGCCGCCAGCGGGACGCCCAGGGTGTTGTAGACGAAGGCGAAGAAGAGGTTCTGGCGGATGTTGCGCATGACGCCGCGGCTCAATCGCCGCGCCCGCACCACACCCCGCAGGTCGCCTTTGACCAGCGTCACCCCCGCCGACTCCATGGCGACGTCGGTCCCCGTGCCCATGGCGATCCCCACCTCGGCCTGGGCCAGTGCCGGAGCGTCGTTGATGCCGTCGCCCGCCATGGCGACGACATGGCCCAAGCCCTGGTAACGCTTCACGACCTGGTGCTTCTCGTCGGGCAGGACTTCCGCTTCGACCTCGTCGATGCCGAGCTTCGCGGCGACGGCTTGCGCCGTCGTCCTGCTGTCGCCGGTCACCATCACCACCCGGACGCCCTCGCGGCGCATGGCGGCGATCGCCTCCGGCGTCGTCGCCTTGACCGGGTCGGCGACGGCGAGGTAGCCCGCCGCCACGCCGTCGACGGCGGCGAAGATCACCGTCGCGCCGCCGGAGCGCGCCTCTTCGGCGTCCGCCGCGAAGGCCGACGGGTCGGCGCCGGCATCCTGCATCAGGAGGAGGTTGCCGAGGGCGACGCGACGTCCCTCGACGGTGCCGCTCACCCCGCGTCCGGCCTGGGCCTCGAAGTCCTCCGCCGCCGGCAGCTCGAGGCCGCGCCCCTCGGCCGCCGACGTCACCGCGGCGGCCAACGGGTGCTCGCTGCCGCGCTCCAGCGCCGCGGCGAGGCACAGGAGCTCCGAGGAGTCGTTGCCGCCGGCGGTGTGGATCGAGGCGAGCCGCGGCTTGCCCTCGGTCAGGGTGCCGGTCTTGTCGACGAGGAGCGTGTCGACGCGCTCGAGGACCTCGAGGGTCTCGGCGTCCTTGATCAGGACCCCGGCCTGGGCGCCGCGTCCGGTGCCGACCATGATCGACATCGGGGTCGCGAGCCCCAGGGCGCACGGACAGGCGATGATGAGAACTGCCACCGCGTTGACGACGGCGTAGGCCAGCGCCGGCGGCGGACCCCAGATCGCCCAGGCCACGAAGGCGAGGACCGCGACCGCGAGCACCGCCGGCACGAAGTAGGAGGCGACGACGTCGGCGAGGCGCTGGATGGGGGCGCGGCTGCGCTGCGCCTCGGCCACCATCTCTACGATCTGGGCGAGGAGCGTCTCCGCCCCGACCCGCTCGGCGCGCATCGTGAAGCTGCCGGTACCGTTGACGGTGCCGCCGGTCACCGTGTCGCCCTCGGCCTTCGTCACCGGCATGGGCTCGCCGGTCAGCATCGACTCGTCGACGCTGCTTGAGCCGGAGACGACGACGCCGTCGACCGGAACCTTGTCGCCGGGCCGCACCCGCAGGACGTCGCCGGCGTGGACCTCGTCGAGCGGCACGTCCCTTTCGTCGCCGTCCGCCCCGACGCGCCGCGCCGTTGGCGGCGCGAGGTCGAGCAACGCCTTGAGCGCTCCCGAGGTCCGTTCGCGGGCCTTGAGCTCCAGGACCTGGCCGAGGAGGACCAGCGTCACGATCACCGCCGCCGCTTCGAAGTAGACCGCCACCTGGCCCTCCGGTCCGCGGAACGCGGCCGGGAAAAGGCCCGGCACGAGGGCCGCCGCCAGGCTGTAGAGGTAGGCCACCCCGGTGCCGATGCCGATCAGGGTGAACATGTTGAGCTTCAACGTCTTGAGCGACGTGACGGCGCGTTCGAAAAACGGCCAACCGCCCCACAGGACGACCGGCGTCGCCAGGACGAGCTGGATCCACACGAGAGCCGTTGTCGAGAGGCCGAGGTCGACGCCGGGCACCATCTCGGCCATGGCCAGGACGAAGACCGGCAGGGTCAAAGCGAAGCTCACCTTGAAGCGCCGGCTCATGTCGAGGAGCTCGGGGTTTTCCTCCTCGACGGTGACCGTCCGGGGCTCCAAAGCCATGCCGCACTCGGGGCAGGTGCCGGGGCCGTCGCGGATCACCTCGGGGTGCATCGGGCAGGTGTACTCGGTCCGGCGGCTGGGGAGCGCGGGCGCCTCGGGCTCGAGGGCCATGCCGCAGCTCGGGCAGATGCCGGGGCCGTCCTGGCGGACCTCGGGGCACATCGGGCAGATGTAGACGGCGCCGGGTGGCGCCTCCACGGGCTCGGGCTTGCCGCTGCCCATGTAAGCGTCGGGGTCGGCGAGGAGCTTGTCGCGGCAGCCAGGGGAGCAGAAGTAGTAGGTGGTTCCGTCGTGCTCGGCCTGGGCCTTGGCCTTGGCCGGATCGACGGTCATGCCGCAGACCGGGTCTTTATGGAGGACAGGCTCGGCGGCTTGGTGGCAGCAGGACTTGGTCTCGCGGTTCTGAGGCTCGTGATGCATGGCAGGATTCTACACACTCCGCGTTATCATCCTGCCACCTGGATGGACGGGATTGAGGCCCGGGACGCTCACTCAGGGAGACGGGAAGACGAGCTTCTTTCCGCCAGATCTGCTATCATGATGCTAGCAGGTGGACGTGACTTCAAAGAAAGGAGCCTGCCGATGGCCCAGATCCTGGTCCGCAATCTGGATGAAGACTGCGTCGAACGCTTGAAGAAGCGGGCGATGGAGAACGGAAGGTCTCTCCAGGCCGAAGCCAAGCTCATCCTGGAGCAAACCGCGCGAGTCGACGTGACCACCGCCCGGGCGCTGGCGGATCGGCTCCGGGCGGCGGCCGGACCCCAGCAGAGTGACAGCGCCGAGATCCTTCGGGACCTCCGCGACGCATGAGCAGCTGGGTGGTCGACGCGAGTGTCGCTGCCAAGTGGTTCCTGGCAGAGGAGCACACCGACGCTGCCTTGCGGCTGCTTGACTCCACGCATCTGCTCCACGCCCCGAAGTTCTTCGCTTTGGAGATCGACCACATCCTCGTCAAGAAGATCCGTCGCGGAGAGCTCGCGTCGGAGAAGGGGACGGAGATCCGCGAAGCGCTGGTACGGTTCCCGATCGTTCGGCACTCGTACGCTTCTCTGCGGGATCTCGCCTTCGGAATCGCTTGTGCCACCGGTCGCGCCTTCTACGATTGTCTCTACGTGGCGCTTGCGATACTGCTGGGAGCGCGGATGGTGACCGCGGATCGCCGGCTCTACAACGCTCTCTCGACAACGCCCCTCGCCGGGTATCTGTGTTGGGTTGAGGACTTCGGTTGAGGACTTCGGTTAACCATTGCCGGCAGCCGATTCGTGCGCCTGGGATCGACCAA
This sequence comes from uncultured bacterium, assembly GCA_965371445.1. Classification (GTDB taxonomy): domain Bacteria; phylum Acidobacteriota; class Thermoanaerobaculia; order Multivoradales; family J023; genus DASWIG01. The sequence goes on from CBDUYN010000165.1 coordinate 21,536, forward strand.
ACACCCAAACGTGAGCATGCATACCCGACGAGAGCTTTTCACCCGCTGGTTCGACGCCTTCCGCGAGCCGGAGGACGTCCCCCAGCCGCCGAAGCCGCCGCGGTCGTATCTGCCGGAGTACATCCGCCCGCCCGGGGCGATGACGGAGGAGGAATTCGTCGCCACCTGCGAGCGCTGCCACAAGTGTGCCGAGGCGTGTCCGTACGACGTGATCGTGCCGCTCGGTCCCGCCTACGGCGAGGCCGACGGCACCCCGGCGGTCCTGCCCCAGGACAAGCCCTGCCACCTTTGCGAGGACCTGCCCTGCGCCGCGGCCTGCCCCTCGGGGGCGCTCCGGCTGATCCCTCTCGCGGAGGTCAAGATGGGGACGGCACGGCTCCATCCGGACCGTTGCTGGGCCGTCCAGGGGCAGCCCTGCGACTACTGCGTGAAGGAGTGTCCGCTGGGCGAGCGGGCGCTGGTCTGGGACGGCGACCGTCCGCGGGTTCTCGACGAGGGGTGTACCGGCTGCGGGCTGTGCGTCGCCATCTGTCCGACGACACCGCGGGCGCTCTCGATCGAGCCGGTCTTGACGCCCTCCCGTGGTATCATCGGAGGTGTTGAGGAACCTGAGGACGTGGATGACGGACACTGCCGTGATGGAACACTGCCATGATGGGACACTGCCATGACAGATGACGAGCTCAAAGAACTGGTTGCGGGTTTGGCAGTCACTCAGGACAGGGTTAGCCGCCTGATCGAAGACCTGGCCAAGGAGGGCGCCGAACGCCAGGCCGAAACGGACCGTCAGCTCCGAACCCTCCGCAAGGAGGTCGGCGGCCTTGCCAACAAGTGGGGCCGCTACACCGAAGCGATGGCCTACCCCTCCATGGACAAGCTCCTCCGCGAGGACTTCCAGATGGAGTTCGTCGCCCCGGACGTCACCAAGAGACTCAACGGCCGCTCGCTCCAGATCGATGTCCTGGGCTATTCCAACACCAGGACGAGCGCCGTCTACGTCGTCGAGGTCAAGAGCCGGCTCCGGTCCGAGGACGTCGACCAGATCCTCAACATCCTCGATTCGTTCTTCGACTTCTTTCCGGAGCACCACGGCAAGGCGCTGTACGGTGTGCTGGCCGCCGTCCATGTGGAAGACAGCCTTCGAGCCCGGGTGCTGAAGAAGGGGCTCTACCTGGCGGAAGTCAGCGGTGATCTCTACGAGCTGAACGTTCCCGAAGACTTCAAGCCGCGCTCGTTTGCACCCGCGTAGGGCGCTTTTGATCGAAACCGGTTCGGCGAATCTCGAAGTCGACGCGCTGCGGGAGCAAGGCCGTTTGGCGGATCTCGGAAAGGCGTTCCAGCGGCTGCAAAGGCAGCGGGCGGAAGCGGAGCTCCGCGAACCGCCGCGGCAAGGGCGTTGGCTCGGGCGCCACATTCGTTTGCCGCGGAAACACGAGGGCTTAGACGGCGTACAAGCGGTCGAGATCCGGGAGCAAAAGCAGTATCCGACGGACTAAATCTCCGTGCCGCCGCGGTTTGAAGTTGACCCGGTTTGGTGGACACCTAATCCTTAGGGAGAAAGGAGTCCATGA
>CBDUYN010000166.1:0-22885 GCA_965371445.1 uncultured bacterium
GCTTTACCGGCGCCTCTACCGCGCCCGTGACTTCATCGACTCCAACCTGGGCGAGGCGCTTGACCTGACGCAGATTGCCGGCGTCGCCTTCCTCTCGCCCCACCACTTCCTGCGGCTCTTCAGGCAGGCCTTCGCCACGACGCCCCACCAGTACGTGACCGGGCGCCGGATCGAACGGGCGCGGAAGCTCCTGGCCACGACCGATCGGTCGGTGAGCGAGATCTGCCTCGATGTCGGCTTCGAGAGCCTGGGCTCGTTCAGCACCCTCTTCCGCCGCCGGGTCGGCGTCTCGCCGATGGCCTACCGCAAACAGACCTCACGGCGGCGGTGACGTGCCCGACGCTGGCCTCCCGCCGCCGAAAAAATCCGGCGTCGGGCGACTTCGAGGGGCTGGGCGAGAGGATCATCGACCGGCTGCTCGATTCCGAAAACGGAGGAGCCACCGAACATGACTTCTGGCACATGCCACCGGCCGCCGTCGCGAGTAGAGTCGGCAAGCTTGGCCGGCCGTGACCGGCCAACGAGGCAGATCCAGCGCCGAGGAGCGGCAAAATGAGTCAGGAACGTCCACCTCGAAAAACGGACCTCGCCGGAAGCAGGACCAAGAGGCTCCTGGTCTGGGGCCTACCGATCGCGGCGCTCACTCTGAGCGGCTTCTTGGATCTGGAGGTCCGCTTCGTCTGGCCCTCGGCCCTGGGATGGATGGGCGGCGCTTGCCTGTGGAACGCCCTGGGCTGCGGCCGGATGCACTGCTTCTTCACGGGTCCCTTCTTCCTCCTCATGGCGGTCGCCTCCCTGATCCACGGGTTTGACGTGGTCTCCTTCGGACCGCACGGCTGGGATGGGATCGGTGGTCTCACTGTCGTAGGCGGCTTGGCGCTGAGTTTCCTCCCGGAACGGATTTGGGGCAAGTATGCACGCACCAGCTGAGCCCATCGGGACGCTCCCCAGGACCGTAGAGCGGGATCAAGTCGGAGAGCAGCGGCGAACGAGAACCGTGGCGCTTCGTCTGTCCTGGCGGCTCCTCGTAACCCTTCACATGTCAGCGGTCGCAGGGAACGTGGCCCCCACGCGTCCGATCGCCCACAAGGCTCCCGACGGCGTCTGGACGTTCCATCTCCGTCCCCAGCCGCAAGAGCCGCCAACGACGCCGGGTCGCGCCATCCCGCCTTTTATAACGACGAGGCGATCTCGTTGGACAAGCAAGGACGGACCGAGGAGGCGTTGAAGGCGGACCTCGACTTCCAGCCGGCGTCCCTTGCCTACCAGCTCGGGTTCCAGATCTCGGCCATCTCCATCACCAGGCCTGGGAGGTCCGGATCGCCTGAAACAGTGGCCGGCGCCTCGAGAATCTCCACCTCGCTGCCACGGCGGTAGATGTGGACCCGCAGTTGGAGAGGATCGATGAGCCATCCCAAAAGCGCTCCGGCAGCGATGTACTCGTCCATCTTGGCTTCGACAGCTTTGAGCGCATCCGAGGGCGAACGGAGCTCGACCACAAATGTCGGACAGAGCGGCAGAAATTTCTCTTTTTGCTCAGGTGCCAGATCGCGGAGCCTGGCGCGCTCGATCCAGGCGGCATCAGGGGAGCGCATGGCGCCATTGGGCAGGATGAACCCTCCCGAGGAGTCAAAGGCCTGCCCCCGCCGGTCGCGCCGGGCCCAAAGCAGCAACTGGGCGATGATCTCGGCGTTGCGTCCGGCTGTTCTTCCTCCAGCGGGAGACATGATCTCGAGCCCTCCTTCAGCTCGGCGCTCGATCCGCAGGTCTCGGTTGCTGTGGCAGAGTGCGAAGAGCCGCTCGTCGTCGAGCTCGATCACCGATCCGAGATCCAGAATCAGGGCGGGGTGGGGATGGATGACGGTTGTCGACACAGTAGTAGCCTCGTGAGGCTGCGACTCTATCAGAATCCCGACGGAGACCAGAGTCCCGCTTGCTCACCCCGACGCCATTTCGTACACTGCCGACGATGGCCCCCACAGCCCCCCGGACGCTGACCTGGCTCCACTTCTCCGACCTCCACGCCAACCCCACCAAGACGGGATGGGACGCCATGGAGGTCCTCAAGCTCCTGCTTGACGACATGACCCGGGTCCGCGACCAGCACGGCCTCGATCCCGACCTGATCTTCTTCACCGGCGACGCCGCCTTCGGACACGACGATCCGGTGGCTCTTGCCGCCCAGTTCGAGGAGGCCGAGAAGCTCTTCGAGAAGATCCGCGAGCGTTTCGACGTCCCGAAAGAGCGCTTCTTCATCGTCCCGGGTAACCACGACGTCCATCGCGCGAGCGTCACAGAGGCGGACACGGACTGGCTCGACGGCCTCGCTCAAAAGCATGGCGACAAGGCCGTCGACGTCGTCCACGAGATGATGCAGGCCAAGACGAAGCAGTGGCAGAGTCTCGTCGAGCGCCTGGCCAGCTACTACGAATTCCTCTTCTGCTACGACTACACGCATCTCCTCACGGACAGCGACCGCCTCATCTGGTCGTGGCGCGAGGACGTCGGCGCCGTCGACGTTGCCGTCGCCGGGCTCAATACGTCCTGGGCTTGCATCCGTAAAGGCGAGAACGGCCAGCTCTGGACCGGGCTCGAATGGCAGATCAAGACGCTGCGCCAGAAGCTAGCTGAGAAGGACGACAAACCCGACGTCAGCATCGCCCTGACCCACCATCCTAGCCGTTGGCTCCACGACCACGAGGGCAACCGGGTCGAACGACTTCTCGAAAGCGGTTTCGATTTCCGATTCCACGGCCACGAGCACGAGGACTGGATCGACGAGAAGAACGGACACGCCCGCATCGGAGCGGCGGCCTGCTACGCCCAAGGTCCCCGCGAACGGGGTTACAACTTCGGACGGCTGAACGTGGACGACGGCACCGGAACCGTCTGGTTGCGCCAGTACGACTCGACCGGCAACGGCTGGGTCACGCGACCGATCGCCCACAAGGCTCCCGACGGCGTCTGGACGTTCCATCTCCGTCCCCAGCCGAAAGAACCGCCACCGCCGAAGAGGCCTACCCCACCCAAGACGGGACCGCAGTCCCGCGGCATCTTCGGACGCGACAAAGACGTCCGCAAGCTGGCCGCCTCGTCACCAAGCGTCCGCTGGTCTCGGTCTACGGCCTGACCGGCGTCGGCAAGACGACGCTCGTCGAGGAACTGCTGCACACGAAGGAGCACGCCGGGCTCCGTTACCACCGTGTCCCGATCAGCCAACAGACGACGTTCCGGGGACTCTTCCAGAACTTGGCCCCGGCCCTCGGCGCCGGCAACGAGGGGGCCGACGAGCGCATGGCCGTCATGAGCCGTTATGCCGTCCTCGAGAAGTGGGCGAAGAAGTCCGAGCCGACGCTGATCCACCTCGAACGCGCCGACCTCCTCCTCGACGACACCGGCGAACGCTTCCGCGACCACCAGGTCGGCGACTTCTTTGCCGCGATCGCCGACAAGTGCGGGGACGTGCGCGTCGTCCTCGAAGGACGCCGGGCGCCCGGCAAGGACGTCTTCGCCGCGGACGTCCACGAGGCGATGCGCGTCGGCGGCCTCGGCAAGGACGACCTCGACACCTTCTTCCGCGCGCCGCACCGCAGCCACGCCGTCGTCTGGAACCTCGACGACGACGCCCTCGCCGACGTCTTCGAACGGCTCGGCGGCGGTAAACAGCGCAAAGCGAGGGCGCATCCGCTGGGCATGGTGCTCCTGGCGACGCTTGCCGCCGCACGGGGCGAGACGCCCCACGATGTCGTCCACCGTCATTCGGACCTCTTTGCCGAGGCGCTCGAGAAGGAGATCTTCCACGAGCTCTACGACGACGTCCTGGACGAGAACGAACGCCACCTCCTGCGTCTTTGCGCGCTCTACCGCGACGAGATCCCCGTCCGTCACGTGGCTGGGCTACACGAGCACGTCGGCGACAGCGACGAGAAAGCCTTCGACGCGCTCCTCGACCGTTGCCTGCTGCGTCCCGACACCAAGGAGGAGCGCTTCTCCCTGCACCAGATGATCGGCGACCTGGTCCGTCGCCGCGAAGCGGACGACGATGTCGTCCTCGACGGACATCATCGGATCGGAGAGCTGTGGCTCGTCGATGCCAAGGGACTGCGACGTCTGCCGCAGATCCTGGCCGCCTCGGAGGCGGTGCATCACCTCGTCCTGGGGCAGGGGTGGGAACTGCTGGACGGCGTCCAGGGGCGGTTGCTCCAGGACGACGTCGTCGCGGAGCTTCGGACGGTATCGCGAAGCCTTTATGGAAATCAGAGGTATCGAGAAGATCGGCGCGTCCTCGAGTTGTTGGTTTCTGCCGACGATGGCGACCATATGTCCCACCGTTTCCTCGGTGAGCGCATCGAGAAGCTGGAAGGACGCGGCGCGGCGTCGGCGGTCCCGCATTACGAGAAGGCCTACGACTTGAAGCCGTCCTTCGCCCCCTACGTCAACAACCTGATGCGCTACCTGGAGGAGGACGATCCGCAGCAGTGCGTGGCGATTGGCGAGAAGGCAATCGCCGACGGTGTCGCCAACGACTACACCCCGGCAATCCTGGCCAAGGCGTTGGAAAAGCTCGGACGCGACGACGAGGCGTCGGCGTTGCGCCAGGAGCGAATCGAGGCCGGAACGCGCGATCCCGTCTTTTACAACGACGAGGCCGTCCTCCTCGACAAGCAGGGACGGAAAGACGAGGCCTTGCGCGTCCTCGCCCTGGCGTTCGACCTGGGGGCCGACGATCACCACAGCCGCGCGATCCGGGACCGGCTCGTCGGCGGGGACGCGGCGTCGGCGTCCCGGCAGGAGGCGATCCGGGACGGCTCGACGAATCCCGCCGATTACAACGACGAGGCCGTCTTCCTGGACCAGCAGGGACGGACCGAGGAGGCGTTGGGCGTCCTCCGGCTGGCCGTCGGACGCGGGATCGCGGACGACTACACCTATGCGATCCAGGCGAGGCTGCTGGAGAAGACCGGCGCGGCCCGTGAGGCGTCGCGGCTGCGGCGTCAGCGGATCGACACCGGGTCGCGCGATCCGGTCTTTTACAACGACGAGGCGATCTCGTTGGACAAGCAAGGACGGATCGAGGAAGCGTTGGACGTCCTCCGGTTGGCCGTGGATCGCGGGATCGACAACGATTACATCCGGACGACGCTTCGTAGGATGGGTGGGTAGACGTCCGGACGCGTAGCGTCCTCTTATTCTTCCCACTGGGACCGCCGGCGTCCCGCCGGCGGTCCCAGTATGAAGAATAAGACCACGGCGAACGCCGCTGTCGGTCGCTCCACGATCCGTTCGGGACGCCACCCACCGGCTCCCGACCAACTTCAACTTCAACTCCAGGGTTTTGGATAGCCGCCTTCTCGAAACGTTCTCGAACGATGGAGACCTCGACCCAGAATCCTGCCCTGTTCGGCCTCTCAGGCCCCAATCAGGGGTAGCCTCCCCTTCTGAGGTGCCATCCGTTTAGAAAGCCTCTTGTTTTCAGTAGTTTACGCGGGATTTGGGACACTCCGCGAGTTGCGGAAGCGGCCTTCGCGAGCGTGGCGACCGACCAAGCGGCGAGTGATAACCGGCCACCGACGAACGGCCACGGCCTGGGAAAATCCCCTCGAGCCGATATCCACGCTCCGCGGCCTCGTACTTCTCGAACCGACCCCACGTTATAAAGCCGACAGCTCACTGTCGTCGGGTTCGTTCTCCCCCTCGGTTTCAGCGCCGACGACCGATGAAGGGCCCGTGATGATCAGTCCGTGCTCTCTGAACAATTTCCAATCGTCCACATCATAAGTGAATATCTGTGAAACGCCTGCGCTCAGTGCTGTCGCCGCATGTCGCGCATCATGCACCCGGCGAGCCGTCATGCGATGCTGCTCGACGATGTCCAGCATCAGCTCTGCTGTCGAGGGTCCTTCGGACAGGACTTCAAGGCAAGATGGAGATCTGATCAGTGTCCGAACTGCGCGTGCAGCCTCTTCGGGTGAATGGCGGGGCTGGGCATGAACCCAGGTCAGCGCTGCATAGACCTCGCTCAGGATCCCTGTGGTTGTGCAGGCGGGCAAGTCCCCGCTGCGAGCGGCCTCGACAAGCGGTCGTGCCTCGGAGTGGCGGTCGTCGTCTCGCATCAACGCGCCGATAAAGAGACCTGCGTCGAGCAGGGTACGATCATCCCGGCTCATCGTAGATCGCGTCTTTCCACCCCCGAGGAATGGAGCCCTCAAGAACCGGCAAGGGCTCAAGCCGGAGGCGCGGTCTGATGACCACTTCGGCGCCGTCCGGCATCTTGACGGTGAGGATCTCCTCCTCGGCCAGAACCTCCTCCAAAAGGCTCTCGACGGAGTTGCTCTTGATCTCTTCCAGGGTTGCGGTGTGGGTCGTCAGCATGATCAGGCTCGTTGTTGATGGTGTCGCGTTCTGGATACAGGAGTACCAGTCTACCAGAAGACGGGGTCTGAGGTGCAATCTCGGCACCGCCCTACTCGGCTGAGCCCTCCTCCCGCTCCCCATTTGAGTTGTCGCCCGTTTCGTACGCCTGGTCTCAGCGATTCTCGGCCACGGGCGCTCCCCAGACGTAGATGCTCGACGCCCAAAGGTAGACCAGCACGTCCCGACGCAGGGAGATCAGCGTCTCTTCGTTGGTGGAGCCTCCGAAGCGCCCCGATCCGGTGATGCGCGGATTGCGCACCCGGCGGTTGCGCTCCACCTTGCTCCGCGTCTGCTCGGCGATCTCGGTGAGTCGCTTGGAGTTATAGCCGCTGATTTTGACCAGCGAGTTGAGGGGCCCCCGGTCTCGCACCGTCGAGCCGATCGATCGCGGCGAAGACCTCTTCCGCCGAGATCTGGTAGAGCTCGAGGAGCTGGCGATCGAGAGTCACCTCGTGGCGTGAGCCGGCCAGCCGTAGACAGCGACGTAACGAGGCCTCTTTTGGTGAGATCGGCCGGCTGGCAAACCACAGGGCAGTGCGGGTCGTAGACCAGGACATGGACCGAGAAGCGCTTGCGACGACGCCGAAGATCGTGCGCGAGTTCCCGCGGCCGTGTCCGCTGCCGGGCTCGCCCATTCTTCCGGCCGGGCTTCGCCGAAGAGGTCTTGAAGAGCCTGGTGACGCCACAGGACCATCTCCTCGACGACCCCGGCCGCGCGCCGGGGCAGCCCGTGGCCTTCTTCGAAAGGCTCTTCCCGCGCGACGAGGTCGTCCTGCCGATCGTCGCCGGGATGCGCGACGCGATGCGCCGCGGAGGCGTCGAAGGAGCCTGGCTCGACGAGCAGTTCCACCGCCTGCTGGAAGCGTTGCTCTTCGTCCACCGCGGACTCTACGACGAGATCTCCCGCCTGCCAGCGGTGCGTCAGACGACGCGTACGGAGCTTTACCGGCGCCTCTACCGCGCCCGTGACTTCATCGACTCCAACCTGGGCGAGCCGCTCCACCTGACGCAGATCGCTGGCGTCGCCTTCCTCTCGCCCCACTACTTCCTGCGGCTCTTCAAGCAGGCCCTCGCCACGACGCCCCACCAGTGCGTGACCGGGCGCCGAATCGAGCGGGCGCAAGAATTGTTGGCTACGACCGATCGGCCGGTCGGCGAGATCTGCCTCGACGTCGGCTTCGAGAGCCTGGGCTCGTTCAGCACCCTCTTCCGCCGCCGGCTGGGCGTCTCGCCGATGGCCTACCGCCAGCGGACCTCTCGGAGTTGAGGTTCCACAGCCCTCCTGGTCCTGCCTTCTCGGGAAGATCTTGATCCGGTGTTGGCGGCGAGGGCGATAGTGACCACGACTTTCCCTCAGAGCTCGACGTCGACGTGTCGCTCCGCGAACCAACGGTAAATCGCGGGAAGCACGAGCAGGGTCAGCAGGGTGGAGGTCACCAGGCCGCCGATGACGACAGTGGCCAGCGGCCTCTGCACCTCGGCGCCAGCGCTGGTGGCGAGCGCCATGGGAAGAAAGCCGAGACCGGCCACCAGGGGCGCCAGGATCATGGCCCGCATCTTCTCCGCGGCTCCCCTCCGGAGGGCCCCTTCGAGACTCAATCCAGTTCGCCGCAGGTTCTCCACGTGGCTGACCAGCACCAGGCCGTTCATCGTCGCGACGCCCGCCAGGGCGATAAAGCCTACACCAGCGGAGATCGAGAAGGGATAACCGCGCAACAGCAGAGCCAACACGCCGCCGGTAGCGGCGATCGGGATGTTCAGGAAGATCATGGTTCCAAGCCGCGCCGAGCCGAAGGTGCTATAGAGAAGCACGAAGATCATCAAGAGGGCCAGGGGGATCAGCGTCGTGAGTCGAGCCATGGCCATTTGCAGGTTCTCGAACTGCCCGCCCCACTCCACGGTCCAACCGGGGGGGAGATCCACCTCTCGGTCGACCGCGGCCTGGGCATCGGCCACGAACGAGGCGAGGTCCCTTCCCCGGACGTTGGCTTCGACGCTGATGCGCCGGCTGATCTTGTCACGGCTGATCTGGGCGGGACCGTCCTCGACGAGGATCTCGGCGAGTTGGGAGAGCGGAATCAACCGGGAAGCTCCGCTGCTTCCAGGAGGGCCGGCGACGCGGAGGTTACGGAGGCGGTCCAGGTTCTGCCGCACTTGCGGGGCGAAGCGCACCTGCAAAGCGAAGCGCTTCTGGCCCTCCAGAACCACACCGAGGGATTTGCCGCCGATGGTTTCGACGACGTTCAGCACGTCTTCGGCGTTGATGCCATAGCGGGCGATGGCCTGCCGGTCGATGCGCACGCGCAGCATGGGGAGGCCGGTCGTCTGCTCGGCCTTGACGTCCGCGGAGCCAGGAATCCTCCGCAGGGCCTGCACAACCTCATCGGCCTTTTGCTTCAGCAGGTCAAGGTCGTCTCCATAGATGTGGACGGCGACATCTGAGCGCACACCGGAGATCAGCTCCGAGACCCGCAGCTCGATCGGCTGGGAGTAGCTGAAGAGGGCCGCAGGTACGTGCTTTTTCATCGCCTCGTCGATCGCTTCCACGAGCGCCTCCTTGGTCTCGAACCGCCAGCTGTCCGGGGGCTTGAGGATGATGTAGGTGTCGCTGATCTCCACCCCCATCGGGTCGGTGGCGATCTCGGCCCGGCCCGTCCTCGACACCACGGTCTCGACCTCCGGGAACTCTTCCTTCAGGACCTTCTCAGCCATGCCGCTGATCTCATTCGACTGCTCGAGGGAGATCGAGGGCAGCCTCCAGATCTGCATGGCGATCGCCCCCTCGTCGAGGCGCGGGATGAACTCAGCTCCCATGAAAGGCGCCAAGGCAACGCAGAGCGCGAAGACCACTACGGCGGTACTGAGAGTGAGCCCTCTGCGGCGCAGGGCAAAGTCGAAGGCCGGCAGGTAGCGGCGGTGCATGAGCCGAATGAGCAGGGGCTCTTTTTCGGAGACCTTTTTCAGGAAGAGGGACGAGAGCACCGGTACCAGGGTCAAGGCACAGACCAGGGAGAAGCTCAGGACGTAGATCAACGTGGCCGCCATGGGCCGAAACATCTTGCCCTCGATGCCGCGAAGGCCAAGGATGGGGAGAAAGACCAGAGTGATGATGGCCACGGCGAAGACCACGGGTCTGGCCACCTCATGGGCGGCCTGGCGCACCTTCTCGACCAGCGGCTCGGATTCCGCCCGGCGTTCGTACAGGCGTCGGACCACGTTCTCGATCAGGATGACCGAGCCGTCCACGACGAGTCCGAAGTCGATCGAGCCGAGGCTCATCAGATTGCCCGAAATCCCGGTGAGGCGCATGAGGGTGAAACCGCCGAGCATGGAGAGCGGAATCGACAGGGCGGCGATCAGACCGGCCCGCAGGTTGCCGAGGAGAAGCAACAGCACGAGAATGACGAGCAGCCCGCCCTCGGCGAGGTTCTCGGCGACCGTCCGGATGGTCTTGCGCACCAACTCGGTGCGGTCGTAGAAGGTATCGATGGTCAAACCCTCGGGCAGGGTCTTTTTCAGCCGCTCCATCTTCTCGTTGACCCGATCCACCACCACTCGGGAGTTACTCCCCATGAGCATCATGACGATGCCGACCACCGCCTCGCCCCTGCCGTCTCGGGTCACGGCTCCCTGGCGGATCATGGGGGCGAATTCGACCCTGCTGACGTCCCGCACGTAGACCGGTGTGCCACCCTCATCGTGGGCCAGGACGATGTTGCCGAGATCCTCGAGCGTCGTGACCAGGCCTTCGCCGCGAATGAGGTATTGCTCGCCCCCATGGGCGATGTAGCCGCCTCCTACGTTGCGGTTGTTCTTCTCTGCGGCGACGAAAACGTCGCCGACGGAGAGCCCATGGGCCACCAGACGTTCCGGATCGAGGGTGATCTGGTAGGTCTTGAGCTCGCCGCCGAACGAGTTCACTTCGACGACGCCCGGCACCGAGCGCAGCTGGTAGTTGACGAACCAGTCGAGGACGGTGCGCAGCTCCATCGGGGTGTAGCAGGCATCGTCCGGCGGGACGCCGGCCTGGCCAACACTGGTCGGCGGGACGCCGGCCTGGCCAACACTGTCCGGCTCGTCCGGCTCGCACATCGGATCTCCCTTCACCTCGAATTGATAGATCTCTCCCAGGCCGGTGGAGATGGGCCCCAGCTCGGGCTCGCCGTAGCCTTCTGGGATCTGCTCCCGAGCCTGTGTAAGCCGCTCTCCTACCAGCTGGCGGGCCCAGTAGATGTCGGTGCCCTCCTCGAATACGACGGTGACCACCGACAAGCCGAACTTCGAGACCGATCGGATCTCCTCCACCCGAGGTATCCCGCTCATCGCGGTCTCCACCGTGAAGGTGATGAACCTTTCCACCTCCTCCGGCGCCAGCCCCGGGCTGTTGGTGAGGATCTGCACCTGGATGTTCGTCACGTCCGGGACCGCATCGATCGGAAGTTTCAACAGCGAATCCACGCCTACGACCGCCACCAGGAGCCACAGCACGATGACGAGAAACGGGTTGTTCAACGAGAAATCGACGATGCGCTTCATGATTTCCTTCTCCCGTCAGGGGGTGTGGCCGCCACCCATCGTTTTCTTGGAGATCTCGGACTTGAGAAGGAAGGCTCCTTCCACCACCACCTGCTCTCCCGCTTCGAGGCCGTCGAGAATCTCCACGAAGCCGCCGGCGCTGCGCCCGACACGAACCTCCCGGCGCTCGAAGGCAAAGGCGCCGGTAGGAACAAAGGTGATGAGCTGCTCGCCGTCGCGCTGCACGGCGCTCGCCGGAACCACGCGACTCTTGCTCGACGCCTGTCGCCCCTCCGCCTCGTGGGGCTCGAAGAGCTCGACGCGCATGAACATTCCCGGACGCAGCTTGCGGCGCGGATTCGCCACGGTGAGGCGTGCACGGAGGGTGCGGGTGTCCACGTCGACCTGGGAGCTCAGGTAGGAGACGACCCCCTCGAAGACCTCGCCAGGATAGGCGTCAGCGTGGGCCCGCACCCCGTCGTCCAGGTGAACCCGGCGCAGGTCACGCTCATAGACGTCGATCCAGATCCACACTCGGCTGAGATCGGCGAGGGTGAAGAGATTGCGCTCCGGCGTGACCAACTCGCCCAGGGTGGCGTGCTTCTCCACGATCGTGCCTCCAAACGGCGCCCGGAGCGGAAAGATGGAAGCCTTGCGGTCGTCGTAGTGCAAAGAGTCGACCTGATCCTGGCTCAGGCCGTACAGGTGGAGGGTCTCCTCCGCTGTGTGCAGGGCGGCGGTGGCCTCCCGGAAGCCCGCTTCAGCCACCAGAACCTCCTGCTCGGAGGAAATCCTGTCGGCGAAAAGCTCGCGGGCGCGCTCGAAGCTCTTCTGGGCCAGCTCCTCTTTCGCTTTGGCCTGGAGGTACTCCGCTTTCGCCTTTCCGAGCTCGATGGAGTCGATCTCGGCAAGCGTTTCGCCGGCCTGGACCTCCTGTCCGAGCAACGCATGGGTCTGATGGACTCGGCCCGGAATCCGCGGGCTCACGTGGGCCAGGCGGGTTTCGTCGAAGTCCACTCGGCCGGTGGTCTCGATCTTGCCCTCCAGTATGCGCTCCTCCACCGGTTCGGTGCGGATTCCGGCGCGGGCGGCCACCTCCGGGGTGAGCTCCACGACTGTGGTTTGGTCATCGTGCTCTTCATGACTCGAGACGGCAGGCTCTTGCGCTCCGTGTTCGCTCTTCGACGCCTTGTCGCCGGAGCCGGAGCAGGAAGCCGAGAGCACCGACGCGACGAGGATGGCGAAAAGAAGAACTTGGTTCTTGGATTTCAAGATGCTCATGGCTGGTGCTCCTCCACTGGGACGCTGTTGGGTGTCGTGAGGCGGCCGGTCGCCACGTCCAGGGTGACCCGAGCCAACCAGGCGTCTGCCAGCGCCTCCACGTATTCACGTTGGCTTTCCACGAACTCGCGGCGGAAGATCAACACTTCGGTCGCGCCGATCTTTCCTGCCGCGAACGATCGCTGGAGCAGAGTCACGTTCTCGTCCAAGGTACCGATGACCTGCTGCCGCAGGTATAGAGCCGCCCTCCGCGCTGCCTGGAGGTTCGCATAGGCCGTCGCCACCTCCTGCTTGACGGTAAGGTGGAAGGCGGCCTTCTCGTAGCGGGTCCGCTCGAGGCTCGCCTGCGCTCCGGCGATCCCTCCCCGATTGCGATGGAAGAGGGGCACGGAGATGGCCAGGGCACCTCCGAAGATCCGGTCGGTGCCTTCTTCACGTTCGTAATATCCGCCCACGGTCAAGTTGGGAATCCTCTCGGCACGGGCGAGCCGCACTCGAGCTTCGGCGGCCAGCTGTTGGCGGCGGAAAAACCTGAGATCGGCGCGGTTCTCGACCGCCAGATCCAACAGTTCCCCGAGGGGTGGAAGATCGCCGACGGGCATGGCCAGGTCCCCCAGCGGCTCGGGCGGTGCGGCCGGATCCATGGCCACCACCTCAGCCAGCAGGCTGCGGGCTTGGGCATAAGCGGCTCGGGCCAGCTGCACGCTTCGCTCCGCTCTTCCCGAGGTGGCCCGGGCGAGGTTGACCTCGATCTGCGTTGCCGCTCCAGCTTCCAGGCGACGCTGCGAGAGATCCAGGAAATCCCCTGCGAGCGCCGCGTCGGTCTCGGCCACTCGCAGCAGCTCCCGGTGGCGCACCGCCTCGGCGAAGGCCGTCTCCACGCGAGCCGCCAGCAGCCGTCCTTCGCGGAGGAACCGCGCCTCGGCGGCCGTAAGCTCGGCCGTGGCGACCGCGACCCGTTTGCGGCGTTGGCCGGCCAGCTCGAGCTCCTGGGAAATCACCAGGCCGTGGTCGGTCGACGAGCCTTCCGGGCCACTCCGATCCGCGGCCTCCAGCGTCAGCTTCGGGTTGTAGGGGTAGGTCCTGGCACTGAGGAGCCTGCTTCGGACCTCCTCGACCTCGGCACGCCCGGCGCGGAGTACTGGGTTGTGAACGAAGGCGCGCTCCAGCGCTTCACCGAACGCCAACTGAGGGGCGGCGACGTCCTGGGCTCGCACCGAGCCCAGGGGCACGAAAAGGGCTCCCAGGGCACCGGCGAGTAGCGGTGCCCACCCCCGGAAACAGGGGTTACTGAAATTTTTCGACATGCAGAGCTCCTGCTCTGTTCAAAGCCTGGGCCTTCGCGGCGGGTCGGGAGACCCACCTGCGAAGAAGCGAATCCGTCTGTCGTCAGGTCGACGACCTATGGTCAGAAAAGGAGGAGGGGCGCTACTACCCGACCTCCTCCCGGAAGCCGGAGCCTGGGATCAGGCGCGCGGGGGACGTTTGACAGCGGGCGTGAAGCCCTTCTGAGGACGAGCCGGGGGCGGCTCGCTACAGAGCCCGCCGGGGGACGGTGCCGACACGAGCTTGGCCTCGACCATCAGAAAAGTCAGGCTGGAGTGGCATGGGCACAGGTGAGAAGTCGGCGTACAGCCGTGTTCCGGGCCAACAGGCTCGTGGTGATCAGCCGCTGGCTGAACGTGCGCCAGATGCCCTTCTCGGACCAGGTGAGCCAGGTTCTCGGCGACTTCAGCCGCTCCCGGCGCGAGAGCCAGAATCAGCGCCAGGACACAGATTCGCGAGAGACCGTTGTTCATCACAAGCTCCACTCTACCAAGTTCTCGGTCTCGTTCTCCGCCCGTGGCATCACTGCTCGGGCCGCCACCGCGGAACAGTGGCCGCAGGCCTGGCAGTTCGTGGCGGCGCAGCCGTTGGGCAGCAGCAGGTCGTTCAGCTTGCGGTTGTCAAGAATCCAAGGCATCGACGGACGCATGAGCTCGTCCGCCTCGCGGGCGGCGCGCAGAGTGCGGCGCAGGCCGAGGTGTCGCAGGGCGTCGGCAACCGGCAAGCGACGCCTTCGGGGCGGCCGGCCCCCGGCGCCCAGAAGCTCCAGCAGGTCGCCTTCCCACTTTCGTGCGGCATACGCGCGCACCCGCGTCAACAGGGCCTCGGTGGAGCAGCTCCGGTCCACGATCTTGAAACGCCGGACTCCCAGGGCCTCGTAGTGGTAGAGGTCCTCGGGACGGATGAAGTCGGCCCGGACGAGGTTCAACGGATCTCGGCGTTTCTCTGCGCTACACCAGGCGACGCACGGGTCGATGGGCTGGGCTCCGGGGAGCGAGGAATGGGACAACCGGGCGGCGTGGGTGCGGGCGAGAGGGCACCGCAGCAGGCAGCCGATGTTCACGGGGAGCTCCACCGCGGCCTGGCACTCCTCGCTCAGACGCCGGATCGCCCTCAGGTTGCGGCACAACACGTGGGTGTCCAGGGCCAGCACCGTCGCGCCCCGTTCCTCCCAGAACCGCGCCTGCTCTGTAGTGGTGATGCCGACGAAGACGCTGACTCGGGCTTCGAGGGGGTGTTCGGACGCCAGCTCGAGCACCCAGGGGTGGGCGACGGTCACTCCGGTCACCCCCATGTCCACGGCGCGGGTGAAGGTCGCCCGGAGCTGGCGCTCCAGCCGCCGGCTCCCTTCGCGGCCTCCGAGGCACAGCGGATTGAGCAGCAGGTTGAAGGCGATGCCGTGGTCGCGGCAGGCCCGTACGTGGCGCGCCAGGCGCCGCCAGGTGACGGGCGGAGTCACAGCACGCGGCCGGCCGTGCCCGACCGGACTCTCGTCGCAGGCCCCGAACAGCTCCCTGACCGGCAGGTCTGCAAGCAGGGCCGGCAACTCGTCGTCGAAGTTGCTGGCTACTGAGAAGAGCTTCATCGTGGTGGGCTCCTTCGTTGGAAGACACACGGAAGTGTACCTTGAAACGGCTTCGGCAGACCTGTCAGCTCCCAGCTCCAGCTGAAGGGCGGAGCGGTTGGTCAGGTACTCGATCCCGTCGCCGACGATCCTAAGAGGGCCAGGGGGATCAGCGTCGCGAGTCGAGCCGTGGCCTCCTGAAGGTTCGAACGCCGGAGGCGGTACTCGGCAACGGCCCTGGGAACGGGCGGTATGGGGTCAAGCCGTCTCAGGGCTTTCCTTTCTTCCAGATCGCGAAAATGGCCGGGTAGAGGGTCAGCTGCAACAGGAACGAGCTCACCAGACCGCCCACCATGGGCGCGGCGATGCGTTTCATGACGTCGGCCCCGGCCCCCGAGCTCCACATGACCGGAACGAGGCCGATCATGGTGGTCAAGACCGCCATCAACTTCGGCCGGATCCGCCGCGCCGCCCCTTCGACGATCGCTTCCCTGAGGTCGTCGCGAGTATTGAGCAGCCCTTCGCGGCTCCAGCGTTGATGAGCGAGCTTCAGGTAGAGAAGCATGACCAACCCGGTCTCGGCGTCGAGGCCGGCGAGCGCGATGAGCCCCACCCAGACAGCGATCGACAGGTTGTAGTCGAGAAGCCGGAGGAGCCAGATCGCCCCCACCAGGGAGAAGGGCACGGCGAGCAGCACGATCCCTGTCTCGGCGATCGAACGGGTATGGAAGTAGAGCAGCAAGACGACGAGGAGAAGCGTCAACGGCACGACGAGCTTCAGCCGTTCCCTGGCGCGTTCCAGGTATTTGAACTGCCCCGCCCATTCGAGGCGCATGCCCGCAGGCAGGTCCACCTCGCGTGCCACGACCTCCTTGGCGTCCTCGACGTAATCGGCGATGGGACGCCCCGTGAGGTCGACGAAGACAAAACCCACCAGTCGGCCGTCTTCACTGCGGATCATCGGCGGACCGGTGACGAACTCGAGATCGGCAACCTGGGAAAGGGGGATCTGCGCGCCGGTCGGAGTGGCGATGAGCACCTGCTCGAGCGCCTCCGGGTGGTCGCGGAACTCTCGTGCGTAGCGGACGTTGATGGGATAACGCTCGCGTCCCTCGATGGTCTGCGACACGTTCATACCGCCAATGGCCGTCATGACGATCTCGTTGATGTCGGCGACGTCGAGCCCATGGCGGGCGGCTTCCCGGCGCTTCACCACGAAGTCGGCGAAGAAGCCTCCCGTCGAGCGTTCGGCGAAGGCGCTGCGGGTGCCCGGCACCCCGGCGAGGGCGTGCTCGATGTTCACCGCCGTGCGCTCGATCTCCTCCAGACTGTCGCCGAAGACCTTGATGCCCAGCTGACTGCGGATGCCGGTGGTGAGCATCTCGATGCGGGTCTGGATCGGCATCCACCAGATATTGGGCATGCCCGGATAGCGCAGCTTCCGATCCATCTCGTCGATGAGGCCGTCCCAGGTGAGGCCCGCTCTCCATTGCTCTCGGGGCTTGAGCAGCACCACCGCCTCCACCATGCCGATGGGAGCCGGATCCGTCGCGGTCCGCGCCCGGCCCATCTTGCCGAAGACACGTTCGACCTCGGGGAAGCTCGCCAGCTCGCGATCCATCGACTGCAAGATACCGGCCGCCTCGGTGATCGACATCCCGGGCGGCGCCGTCGGCATGTAGAGGATGGCTCCCTCGTTGAGCGGCGGCATGAACTCGCTACCGAGATCGAAGTAGGCGGGGACCGTGGCGAGCATGAGCGCGGTGGCCGCCACGAGGGCGGTCTTGCGGAACCGCACCACGAGCCGCACCACCGGAGCGTACGCCGCGATGAGCCAGCGGTTGAGCGGGTTCCACTCCTCGCCGCGAAGCTTCCCGCGGATCAAAAGCGCCGCCAAGGCCGGGGTCAGAGTCACCGCCAGCAGGGCCGCGAAGGCCATCGAGTAGGTCTTGGTGAACGCCAGCGGCTTGAACAGCCGCCCCTCGACCGACTCCAGCGTGAACACCGGCAGGAAGGAAACCGTGATCACCAGCAGAGAGAAGAAAATGCTCGGCCCGACCTCCTGCATGGCTCGGATGAGCACGTCGAGGCGCCGCCCGGGCGCGCCTCGACGCTCCCACTGCTCGAGGTTCTTGTGGACGTTCTCGATGAGGATGACCGCCGCGTCCACCATGGCCCCGATCGCCACCGCGATGCCGCCCAGCGACATGATGTTGATGGTGAGACCCTGGTAGAACATCGGGATGAAGGAGAGCAGGATCGCCAGAGGCAGGGTCAAGATCGGCACCAACGCGCTGCGTGCGTGCAGCAGGAAGAGGAAGATCACCGTCGAGACCACGATCATCTCTTCGAGGAGGGTCCCTCGGAGAGTGTCGATCGATGCCTCGATCAGCGCCGAGCGATCGTAGGTGATGACGATCTTCACCCCTTCCGGCAGTGTCTTCTCGACTTCCGCGAGCCGCTCCTTGACCGCGTCGATCACCTGCAGCGCGTTCTCTCCGTAGCGCATGACGACGATCCCACCGACCACCTCTCCCTTGCCGTCGAGCTCGGCCAGGCCGCGCCGCATGTCGGGGCCGATCCGGACCTCCGCGACGTCCTTGATGGTGATCGGCGTACCGTTCTCGCCGACCTTGACCAGCGCGTCCTCGAGATCCTCGGGTCGGGTCACGTAGCCCCGCCCGCGCACCATCTGCTCGTGTCCTGCGATCTCCAGCACCCGCCCTCCGACCTGCTGGTTGGCCCGGCGAACCGCGCGGATCACGTCGCGGACCGAAACTCCGTAGGCGAGCAGCCTGGCGGGGTCGAGAGTCACCTGGTACTGCTTGACGAAGCCGCCGACGGAGGCCACTTCGGCCACTCCGGGGACGCTCTCCAGGGCGTAGCGCAGGTTCCAGTCCTGGAGGCTCCGCAGCTCCTGGAGGTCGACGTTTCCGGTCTCGTCCACCAGGGCGTATTCGAAGACCCAGCCGACGCCGGTGGCGTCCGGACCGAGGGTCGGCGTGATCCCCGCGGGCAGTGAGGCCTGGACCTCGTTGAGGTACTCCAGCACCCGGGAGCGGGCCCAGTACATGTCGGTACCGTCCTCGAAGATGGCGTAGACGAACGACAGGCCAAAAAAGGACTGGCCGCGTACGAACTTCACCCGCGGCGCGGACAGCAGGGTGGTGGAGATCGGGTAGGTGATCTGGTCCTCGACGGTGTCCGGGCTCTGTCCGGGCCATTCGGTGAAGACGATCACCTGCACGTCGGAGAGATCGGGGATGGCGTCCAGGGGGCCATGGGTCATGGCGTAGTAACCCCAGACCGCCAGAGCGAGAACGAGCAAAATGGTGAGCCACCGGTTCCTGGCACTGGCGGCGATGACGCGCCTGATGAAACCGCCAGGAGTCGGCGTGGAGCCTTCCATCACCACTGCTCCGTGGCTGATTTCAGACGGCTTTCGGCGGCCACCAGAAAGTTGCCGGAAGTGACCACGACATCCCCCGGCGCAAGCCCGGAAAGGACTTCGTAGCCGGCACCGCTGCGAAGACCGATCTCGATCTCCTGGGGCTTGAGCTGCCCCTCGCCCAGATCGAGGAAGACCAGCCGGCGAGGGCCGGCGTAGAGGACCGCCTCCTCGGGGACCACGAGACGTTCGCCGCGGTGGATCTCAAGCTCCACGTTGGCATACATGTCCGGCTTGAGTGACAGCTTCGGATTGTCGAGCTCGATCCGCAGCCGTCCGGTTCTACTCGCGCCTTCGAGGTAGGGGTAGACGAACGCGATCCGGCCGCGGAAGCGCTCGCCGGGGAGGTAGGGAAGGGTAACCGTGGCCTCCTGCCCCACCTCGATCAGCGACAGCTGCGACTCGTAGACCTCCGCTTCGATCCACACCCGGTCGAGTGCGGCGATGCGGTAGAGCTTCCTGCCGGGCTCGACCGTGGCCCCTTGGACCACCTTCTTCTCCACGACAAAGCCGGCGGCCGGAGAGAGGATGGGGATGTGCTCGCGGGGCTCGCCTGCGGCGACGATGCGGTCGATCTGCCGCGGCTCCAGGTCCCACAGCCGCAGCCGCTTGCGGGCGGCCTCGACCAGCGAGTCCGCACGCCCGGGTGCCGCCGTGCCTTGTGCTTTCCGCTGGCTCTCGACGGCCAAAAGGAGCTCCTCCTGCGCCGCGTAGAGCTCGGGGCTGTAGAGAGTGAACAGAGTCTGGCCCTTCTCGACGTACTGCCCAGGTTCGTCGACATGGAGCCGGACGACCCACCCCCGGACTTTCAGAGCGACCTCGGAGATGCGGGTCTCGTCGAAGGTGACTCGGCCCTCCGCGCGGATCGGCACGGCCACGGTCCGCACCTCGACCGGGGCGGTGCGGACCCCGATGAGCTGCCGGCGCTGGGAGTCGATGTGAATGACTCCGGTGTCGATCTCCTGGCGGGTCACCGGCGTCAGGTTCATCGCGCAAATCGGGCAGATGCCTGGTTGGTCCTGTTGCACCGAGGGATGCATCGAGCAGGTGTAGTGGGCGATCCCTCCTGCCGCGGCGTGTGCAGGCTCGCCGTGAGAGATCGGTTCGGCGTCCCGCCCGCCGCAGGCAACGCAGAGACCACTGGCCACGGTGCCGAGAAGGAGGACCAGAGCTTTCATCCTCCTGGAATCGTTGTACAGGTTCATCGGATACCTCCTTCGGACGCGACAGCGCGGCGGAGCTGAGCGAGCCGCCGGTGATGATCCGTGAGAGCTTCTTCATAGCCCAGCTCGACGCTGCGCAGGTTCTTCTCGGCCTCGATCAAGGCCAGGAAGCTGTCTCGGCCCGTTTCGAAAGACGTACGTGCCGAGCGTACCTGGTCGCGGGCGGCCGGCAGGAGGCGGCTCTGATACAGGGTGATGACGTGCCGTGCCTCTCGCGCCCACTCGAGGGCCTTGTGGACCTCGGCACGAATCTCGTCTTCCACGGCCTGCCGGCGGGCGTGGGCGGCAGCCAGCCGAGCCTCGGCCTCGGTGACTCCGGCGGCGATGCGCCGGCGCTGGATCGGCAGGTGGATCGAGATGCCGACCGTCCACCGGTGCTCCGGCGTTCTCCACATCGAGTTGTAGGAGCTCGTGGCGGCAAAGCTCGGAAAGCGCTCGAGCTTGGCCAACCCGACGGTGGCCTGCCCGGCTTCGACGTCCGCCGCTGCCGCGGCGAGCTCGGGACGGGAAGCCAGCGCCAGCTCCTGGAGCCGCTCACTCCCTTGGACACCGAGCTCCTCGAGCGGGTCCGCCGTGGGCGGCTGGAGCTCTTGCGGAGGCGGCGGGAGCCGGGCGGCCGGACGGCGATGGAGAAGGGCGTTGAGCCGAGCTCTCACCACCACCCGATCGGTCTCGAGGACGACCACGCGGTGGACCAGCCGAGCCAGCTCCACCTCCGCCTGAAGCGGGGCGTTCTGGGAGACGAGCCCCGCCGCGTAGCGCACCGTGGCGATTCGCTGGAAGTCCTCGAGAAGGCGGACGTGCTCGGCGTTGACGTCGAGAGCCCGCGCCACGAGGTAGTAGTCATCGAAGAGCAGCGACGCGGCGAGCGCCAACTCCAGGTGGAGCGACTCGAGCTGCGCCCGGCTGGCCTCCGCCTGTGCCCGGGCTTGCTCACCCCGCAGCCTGAGCGTGCCCGGGAAGGGAATCCTCTGCCCTACCTCGAGCTTCTGGCCGAAGCGGGCCTCGCTTGAGAAGGCGGAGAGAGGCGCCACGCCGTAGGACAGCCTCGGATCTTCCAGGGCCGTCACCTGAGGCACGCGCTCCAGCCCGGATCGCCACGCCTGGCGCGCCGCCTCGAGATTCGGGTTGCGGGCCAGGACGGCCGCGATCAGGGCGTCTCGATTCAGGCGTTCGACGCCCGCGAACGGCTCCGGCACCGCGGCACCGGGCTCCGCAGCGGCCAAAGTGTTGTCCCCCCTCGTTCCCCCCAAGGGGACGGCCGGTCCGCCGCCGAGATGGCTCTCCTGGGCGTTTGCGATCCGTCCGAAGAGAAGGACGGTCCATCCCAGGGCGATGAGCCCGGGGCCTTTCTTCCACATGATGCTCCTCCTGCAGTTGGGTTTGACCGCCGCCGTGTCGTCGGCTGCGGCTGGGCACACCTATCCTGCGGAGAGCATCAAATCAGCAGTACCTCGATGAAGGTATGGATGGGGCTCTTGGGAGCGCGGACGCGCGCGGGGGCCGTCGGAACGGGCTCACCCGGGAGCGGTGCTCTGGCGATGACCGGGGCCGCAGCAGATGCCTGGGAGCTCGGCGAGGGGTGCCCCGGGCGCTGGGCCTGAGGCGTCGGAGATCCCAAGTCTGGTCCTCGCGTGCAGCAGTCCACGGCAACCAGGGCGGTCCCCCCAACGTCGCACGATGGCGACTCACCAGACATCATCGGGCAACCGGAGGCACAGCAGAGCAGCTGCGGTGGGAGCACGAGGAGTAGAAGAGGGGCCAGAATGACGCCCACTCCGGCCGCGACGACCGGTGACTGTCCCCCTCGGGGGATCAAGGGGGGGAGACACTGCCTCATGGGGGTCCTGATGCCGCTTTTCGTCACGCGTCTACCTGGCACTATGCTGTGCGTGGCTTCTGGCCCGATGTCGGGCGGACTCCAAGTCTATACGAAAACAGGAAATGGGTGGTTTGGAATCAGGTGGCGCGCAGCTGCGCCAGGACGAGGCAGGCCGCCTCGGCCCTCCACCTCCAGCTTCCCAGGGACATCAGTGAAGGCCCCGCCGAGGTCATCGTCCTCGTTCCGGACTCCGACCCGGCCGTTTCCTCGCCGTCTGAGGCCCGGAGTCTCCAGGACTTCCTCTCCGGTCCCAGGGTCGACGGACGCTTCGTCCGTTCCAAGGAAGACGCCGCGGTGTCGCTGATTCACGGGACGCCGTCGTCTCCACTCGGCGGGCAGACTCAGATGTCTTGCAGGTCACCTCCATGGTAGACTTCCTTCTGAAGGACAACGGACCCCGCCGTCCAACCTGCGGGGTGACGAAGAGGAGACCCAGGATGCAGGCTCATGAAATGGAGGTCGTGATCCCAGAGGACCATCGCCTGACCATCGAAATCCCCGAGACGATTCGCTCCGGACCCGCGAAGCTGATCCTCCTCCTTCCGACAGAAGGAGAGGCTGCAACAGGACGACGGCTCCGCTTGAGGGATCTGCCAAAACGCGACGGCTTGAACTGCACGTTCGACGAGCTCGTGGCCACCTCCTGGGAGCAGGAGTGGAACCCTGATCCGTGAAATCCTTCCTCGACACCCATGCCGCCGTGGCGTTGTGGCGCGGTGATGTGGATGCCTTTGGTCGCCGGTCGCAGGATCTCCTTGAACGCTCGGCGATCTTCGTTTCGCCTGTAGTGCGGCTGGAGCTCGCACTGTTGGAGGAGATCGGACGCCTGAGCGTGGGTCCAGACGAGATCGTCGGTGCCCTTACCGTGGACTGTGGGGTGACGCTGTCCAACGATCCGATACAACCGGTTGTGGGCAAGGCGATGAATCTCCACTGGACGCGCGATCCGTTCGACCGGCTGCTGGTCGCGACGGCGATTCTTCACAAAGCGCCTCTGGTGACCCGAGACGAGCTTATCCACGAGCACTTCAAAGACGCGGTGTGGTAAGTCGACTGCTTACTTTCCCCCAAACCGGCCGAGCCGGAACTATACAGGGGTAGGATGGCAAGGGCAACGAGAGCAGGACTTTCCCCAATTCTTCACGCCTCCAGCGGCAGCAGCAGGATTCCGCGGTCCGGAGGCCGCAGCGGCGGCCCGATGCCGCGGCGCGAGCTAAAGAGGACCTGTTTAA
>CBDUYN010000167.1:0-22880 GCA_965371445.1 uncultured bacterium
GCGACCCCCTCTCTACATGTAGCGAGGGTCGCTTCGGCCGCATATTTACAATGTTGGGCGGCGCGACAGTCT
Organism: uncultured bacterium; assembly: GCA_965371445.1. Taxonomy (GTDB): domain Bacteria; phylum Acidobacteriota; class Thermoanaerobaculia; order Multivoradales; family J023; genus DASWIG01. The sequence goes on from CBDUYN010000167.1 coordinate 73, forward strand.
TGTAGCAGAGGCGATGGAGATTCAGATGACTCGGAGACAAGAGATTCGGAGATGAGCGCAACCGGTGTGGCGATGACTGAAGGAGCGCGCCTGATGGCTGTCCGTTGGTGCTTCGAGAGATAACAGAAAGGGAAACGGTATATGGGATACGACGATTTAGCCTTCAAAATACCCGAGAGTGTAACGACTACGCCGAATGCTCTGCTTTTGTGACGACTTCAATCGAGGAGATCATGCAGGCAGCCATCAATTCTGGAAAGAACCAGATTATCATCAATACCAATCTGAAGCTTGGCCTTCCCATGGAGAACATCAACAAGATTGCAGGCCCAATGGTTGAGGCGTGGGCCTGTGAGACGTTTCACGATGTGATGGAGGACAAGAACAACAAGTACCACCTCATCAATGTCGAAGCACAACAGCGCCTTCACATGGCTGATGTCATCCTGCAGTTCAAAAAACAACGCAAGGTTGAATCCAGTGTTACGACCGAGGTCGACGTCAAGGCGACATCGGAGGACTTCGAGTCAAGCGGTAAGTCGCCAAATATTACCTCGTTCAAGCGGATACGCACGGCTTATGTCGAAGACCCGGATTACCTCTTCGTCATTCTTTCGCTGAGGCATCGAGTTTATTCGACTAAGAATGAGAAATCCGGACTGGTGGACGGCATTATGGAAGTGGTCGCGCACAATGCATATGATCTCAAGCTCTTGTCCAGTTCAGACATCAGCTATAATCCAGCGCTTGGAACGGGGCAGATACAGGTCAAAGATATTCACTACGTGACTCTGACAGAACGCACAACCTGGGAGTTCTGCCAGCTACTTGACAAGAAGTTCATCAACTCACGAAATGGCTTTGAGAAATGGCTCGAACTTGCCACAAACAATGGCTGGATCAAGACAGATGAGTGACATCGACATTGTGACGGGTGACGCGCTCACCGAGCTAAGGAAGATCACAGGGCCTTCTGTCGATCTCGTGATTGCAGATCCACCCTACAACTTAGGGAAGGACTACGGAAACAATCATGATATCAAGGGCTTTGACGAGTATCTGGACTTTTCCCGCGACTGGCTAAGTGAGGCGCACCGCGTCCTGAAGTCAACCGGAACTCTCTATGTATTCATGGGATTCCGGTTCATCTCTTACCTGTACGACATTCTAGACCACGAACTCGAAATGTTCTTTAATAGTTGGATTGTTTGGCACTATACGCAAGGAATGGGGAAGACCAAGGGTTTTTCCCCTCGACATGACGACATACTCATGTTCACGAAGGGCAAGAAGTCGAAGTTCAACCTCGACGCCATACGCGTCCCTCAGAAGTATTACCGAGAAAGAAACAACATGCGCGGAGCGAACCCAGGAGATGTCTGGGATTTTTCGCACATTCACTACTGCAACGGAAACCGGCAGGACCATCCGACTCAGAAGCCAGAGGGGCTTATTGAGCGAATGATACTTGCGTCATCAGATGAAGGGGACCTTGTGATTGACCCCTTCTCAGGCAGTGGTACCACTCTTCGGGTCTGCCAGCAACTTGGTCGTAATGCCGTTGGCATCGAGATCAATCCTAACTACGTCACGATGACCAAGGATCGTCTGGGTGCCGCGTTCTCGGGGTTCGATAGCGTTGACCCAAGAATGGGAAGATTGCCTCGAGACCTACGCCGCGCCGATGTCCGTCAGGAATACCTTGAGAATCACAAGAAATGGTTCCTTACCCGCCATGAGAACGCCGTCAAGAAGTTCGAGGACTCGGTGGAATCAATTTACCCCAGCCCAGAACCCTCACGACAGTTGACTCTGCTCGAGGAGAGGGAGGAATGCAAACCCAACAAAGCCATCGAACGCGACGAGGAATAGCGCCGCTTCGTTCTGAACAGTTCGGCATCGTGGCGAACGTCCGAGGTCTGGCCGCCCAACAATGCCATGCAGGGGACGCCGACGCCGTATCAACCGTCTGTAGTGGCGGCAACGGCGTTGCCTTCGTCGAACGTTCCGAGATGGTTGAAGGGGCGCCCCTGATGGCTGTCCGTTATGCGACCGAAGGCAAGAAGACGAAGACAAGAAGACGAACCGGATCGGAATCGGAATCTGAGAGCATGAGCGAACGGTCGCATAGCAATGAGAATCAGGGAACGCCACAGGCGTATCTATCGTTAGTAGTACTGGGTGGCCAGCGACTTCTGCGGATATCGAGAAACCCCAACTACTTGAACAGTAGGAGTCGCTGATGGCATCGGACGGGAAGCAGCTAGAGGACCTTGTCTCATTCGTAGAAAGCGTGCTTCTACCTGAAGGCTTTGACGTCAAGACCAGGAAGCGAGATTATAACGACCGTGGCGTACAGATAGCCGAGTTTGACATAGAGATTCGTGGCAGAGTTGGCTCTGGTGCGATTGCTTGGTTGATCGAATGCCGAGATCGGCCTGGCGATGGTCCAGCTCCTGGCTCGTGGATCGAGCAACTGGTCGGTCGTAGAACGCGCTTCGGATTCAACAAAATTACAGCGGTCTCTACTACCGGTTTCGCTGCTCCTGCAATTGAGTTTGCAGCAGATCAAGGCATCGAACTTCGTGAGGTTGAGGGACTAGCACCGGACGCATTCAGTGACTGGCTGCTCATGCGCCATATGCACCGGCGGGTCGCCATTACGAGACTGAAACACGCCTTCTTTATAGTTAACCAAGACGAAATAGGGGACAAGGCTCAAAGGGCAGCGTTGGAAGAGGCGATCCGAGGCCAGGATGGCAACGCTAAGCTTCTGAAGAAATCAAAAACAGGGGAGCGGGTATCGGCCGCCGAGACTTTCGATGGCGCGGTTCGATTGGTTGAGAATCTATTTAATAAAGTTGAGCCAAACAGTTCTGCCAAGGAGATCACGCTCAATGTTAAATACACTGGTGAGGATGACTACTTTGTAATCGAGACGACGTCTCGACCTTTTCGAATTGACCGCATCATCTTTCAAGGAGAACTGATCGTAAAAGAAAGGCTCGTGCCGATAACTAGATCTGCCGAGTATCGGGCCACTACATCTGGGGAAACCATCTCACAAGTAGTTACTTTTTCGGATGAGACTGCTCAGGGAGTCGATTTTGCTCTCGAGTTTCACAAAATCGAAGAGACGGGAGAAACACATGTACTCCTTCGGAAGAAGAATTCCAACGAGAACCTCGACGCGGGCGATTGACGCCCCCAGATTGGGCGCTAAGCGACCGAAGACAAGAGGACGCGAAGACGAAGACAAGAAGACGGAAACGAGAAGACGAACCAGACCGGAAAACGGAATCTGAGAGCATGGACGAACGGTCGCATAACAGACGACGGCGGTACCACCCACATCGGCAGAGCGGGCCTAAGACGACGCGGAACGTCGTCACCAGACAAGGTCAAGGTGAGGCTCGCCCGCACCGCGATGTTGACGGTGTTTTATCGCGGTCGAAAAAGGCCCGTCCCCTTTTGGGGACGGACCGAACGGACGGACGCGTCGGAGAAGCGATCGGAGCTCAGTCGAGGTTGGCGGTCTCCGGCGTCGTCGCCGCGGTGCTGGTTTCGTCGAAGTTCGCCTCGCAGGAGGCGAGCAGGGTCCGGATCCGTGCGATGGCCCGGAGCCCTCGGCGGGTCATGTCGATCAAAGACATTCTCCGTCTCCTCTGTGCGCCGCGCACCCCGCGGTACCAGGGCGCGTGACAGGTCAGTGGTCGCTACGCGACGGACGATCCATCGGGCTAGCGTATATAGCGATAGGGCATCGATCGTATGCTGCCAAGTCGGAATACGCTTTCGTGGCAACTTTTTTTGCCCACCTACCGGCCCGGCGCGGGATTGGCCCCCTTGGGTAGGGCTCGCGACGGGGTCCCAGGGATCGACGGCGGCCCGGTGCGTTCAGCGTCAAGCTGTCCCTCCCTCGCCTCGACTGATCCCAACCCGGCCCCAAAGGCCGGCCGTCCGGGGTAGAATGCCGGTCATGAGCAGCATCCTCATCGTCGACGACGAGGAAGTCCTCCAGGACGTCCTCGCCACGCTTCTCAGAAGCGAAGGCTACAAGCCCCTCTCCGCCCGCAGCGGCGAGGAGGCCCTCCAGCTCTTGAAGACCGAGGAGCCGGAGCTCGTCCTGCTCGACCTCATGCTGCCGGTCATGTCGGGCATGGAGGTCCTGAAGCAGCTCCGGCACGACTATCCCGACCTCGTCGTCGTCATCATCACGGCTTTCTCGTCGATCGAGAGCGCTATCGAGGCGATGCGGGAGGGGGCCTTTCACTACATCCCGAAGCCCTTCAAGAACGAAGAGGTGCTGCTGACGGTCAAGAAGGGGCTCGAGCAGCGGCGCCTCGCGCAGGAGAACCGGCACCTGCGAGAGCAGCTTCGCCAGCGCTACGCCTTTGCCAACATCATCGGCAAGTCGAAGGCCATGCAGCGGGTCTTCGAGCTGGTCCGCCTGGCGGCGCCTTCGAAGTCGAACATCCTGATCCGCGGCGATAGCGGAACCGGTAAGGAGCTGGTGGCCAAAGCGATCCACCATCACTCGCGCCGTGCCGACGGACCTTTTGTGACCGTCAACTCGGGCTCCATGCCCCACGACCTCCTGGAATCGAACCTCTTCGGTCACGTCAAGGGAGCCTTTACCGGCGCCATCGCCGACAAGAAAGGCCTTTTCGAGATGGCCGACGAGGGCTCGATTTTCTTCGACGAGATCGGCAACATCCCCCAGGAGACCCAGGCGAAGCTCCTGCGCGTCATTCAGGAAAAGGAGTTCATGCGCTTAGGCGGCGTCGAGACGTCGACCGCCGACGTGCGCATCATCGCCGCCACCAACGCCGACTTGGAGACCCTGGTGGCCGAGGACCGCTTCCGCGAGGACCTTTACTACCGCCTAAACGTCATCACCATTCAGCTACCGTCGCTCAACGAACGTCCGGAGGACGTGCCGCTTCTGGCGCGGCATTTCCTCGCCCAGTACGCGCAGGAGAACGAGAAGGAGATCCGTGACCTGACACCGCGGGCCCTGGAGCTCTTGATGGACTACCACTGGCCGGGCAACGTCCGCGAGCTCGAGAACGTGATCGAGCGCGGCGTCGTGCTCTCGACCAGCGAGCTTTTCGACGAGGCGCTCCTGGCGCCGATGGTCCGCGAGCCGCGGGTCGCGGCGGCGATAGCGCCGCCAGCGCTCCAGACCAACGGGCTTTCCTTCAAGGAGGCGGTGACCAACTACGAGCGCCAGCTGATCGTCCAGGCGCTGCGTACGGCGAGCGGCGTCCAGAAACGCGCCGCCGAGATCCTGAAGGTCAAGCCGACGACGCTGCACGAGATGATGAAGCGGCTCAGCGTGTCGGCCGAGCTCACCGAGCTCTGAGGCCGGCCCGCTCGCCGAGGACGCGCCCCCTGGGCGAGGACCCGCGTCGTCCTCGTCGTGGTGGAGGGTCCGCCCGCCGCGTTGGGTCCGCGTCAGCGTTCTGGACTAGAATAGGTGGCTCATGGCCGTGGCGCCGAGACGATGAAGGAGCTGGAAGCGAAGATCCCGGACGAGATGCTGGCCGCCGAGCCGCGGCTCGACCTCCGGCGCCGGGCGGACCACAACATGGCGCGGCGGGCGCTGCCGGGCGCCTTCAGCTACCCGGCGCTCGCGCTCCTCCTGGGCTTCAGCCCGCCCTACTTCGACGAGCATCCGACGCTGGTCGGGAGCCTCCTCGCCGCCGCCCTCCTGCTCGGAGGGTTGCGCTGGCGTGTCCGGAGCCCGGTGGGCCGTCTTCGAGCGGCAGCATCCCCCCCGCACCGCCGCAGTTGCGCATCCTGCTCGCCGAGGACAACCTGGTCAATCAGAAGGTGGCGCTCATGATGCTTCAGCGCCTGGGCTACAGCGCCGACCTCGCGGCGAACGGCCTGGAGGTCCTGGAGGCGCTGGAACGCCAGAGCTACGACCTCGTCCTGATGGACGTCCAGATGCCGGAGATGGACGGTCTCGAAGCCACCCGCCGCATCCGCCGCCGCGCCGGCACCGAGCAGCCGCGCGTCGTCGGCTTGACCGCCCACGCCATGGTCGGAGACCGCGAGCGTTGCCTCGCCGCGGGCATGGACGGCTACTTGAAAAAGCCCGTCCAGATCTCCGAGCTCAAGACGGCCCTGGAGTCGGAAGCCGCGCCGTTGGCGGTTCCCGAGGAGACCGCGCCGATCGACACGGAGGTCCTGAAGCGCTTTCAGGAACGGCTCAGCTCTTCCAAAGACTCGCCTTCCTAGCGCCGGATGGGGACCCTGGCGGCCAGACGTGATAAACAGGGAGCCTTGTCGAGACAAGGCGGACCAGGAGGTAGGAAAATGCGAGCTCACCGTGCGGCCCTGCCGAGAGTCTTTGCCCTCATCACCCTTCTATTCCTGTCGCTCGCCGGCAGCGCCGGTCATGCCCAGGCCCGCGAGGTGCATTCCCGCGAAGTCGAGTCCTGGCACCAGGGGCGCATCGAGCGCCTTCAGGGTGCCGGCAGCTGGCTGACGCTCGTCGGCCTCACCTGGCTTGAGGAGGGGGAGAGTACCTGCGGTAGCGATCCGGAGAGCGCCGTCGTGCTGCCGCCTTCGACGCCGCGGCGGGCCGGCACCTTCCACGTCGCCGGGGGCAAGGTCGAGCTCGCGGCCGCCGCGGGTGCGGGAGTCAAGAGCCTCGGCAAGGACGTCGAGCGCCTGGCGCTCGTGGACGACTCCGGCGGTACCCCGACGCTCCTGGAGATCGGCAGCGTAACCTTCCACGTGATCCGCCGCGGCGAGCGCCTCGGCGTCCGGATCAAGGACAGCGAGAGCGCGACGCGGACCGGCTTCCAAGGTATCGAGAGGTACCCGGTGAGCTGGGATTGGCGGCTCGAGGCCCGCTTCGAGCCCTACGACCCTCCAAAACCGATCCCCGTACCGACCGCGATCGGCACGATCGACGACCAAAGCTCTCCCGGAGCCGTGGTCTTCCAGGTCCCCGGCGGCGGGACCCACCGCCTCGACGCCTTGCCCGGGGCCGACGACGACGAGCTCTTCCTGGTCTTCGGCGACACCACCAACGGCAGCGAGACCTACGGCGGCGGCCGCTTCCTCTATGCCAACCTGAGCGAGGAGGGGACGCTCGTCGTCGACTTCAACAAGTCCTACAATCCGCCTTGCGCGTTCACAGCCTACGCCACTTGTCCGCTGCCGCCCCAGCAGAACCGCCTCGACGTCCCGGTGCGGGCCGGGGAGAAAAACTACGGCGACGGCTCTCACTGACACGGAGCGTTTTGCGGCGAAGCCGTCATGGCCCGGACCGATCGTACACCGCTTCAAGCCCTGCGGCTCCTGACGGCCGTCGGTGCCGCCCTTTCCTCGGAGCGGGACCACGACCGGTTGATGGAGCTGATCCTGCAAAGCGCCCGGGAGCTGACGGCGGCCGACGGCGGCACGCTCTACTCGCGAACCGAAGACGACTGCCTGAAGTTCGAGATCATGCGGACCGATTCCCTGGGCCTGGAGCTCGGGGGGACGAGCGGCCAGGCGATCGACTTCCCGCCGCTGCCGCTCTACAACGAGGACGGAACCCCTAACAACCACATGGTGGCGGCCTGGGCGGTCCACTCGGGGTCCACGGTGGCGATCCGCGACGCCTACGACGCGACCGAGTTCGACTTCTCCGGCACCCGCGACTTCGACCGCCGCACGGGCTACCGCTCGAAGTCTTTCCTGACCGTGCCGATGCGCAACCACGAGCAGGAGGTCATCGGCGTCCTGCAGCTGATCAACGCGCTCGACCCGGAAACGGGCGAGGTCGCCGCCTTCACCGCCGAGGACCAGCAGGTGGTCGAGGCGCTGGCGTCCCAGGCGGCGATCACCTTGACGCGGGAGCGTCTCATCCACGATCACCAGCGGCTCTTCGAGGCGTTCGTCGAGCTCATCGCTTCGGCGATCGACGACAAGTCGCCCTACACCGGCAGCCACTGTCGGCGCGTGCCGGTGCTCACCATGATGCTCGCCGACGCCGTCGCCGAGACCCGCAAGGGTCCCCTGGCGGACTTCACGATGAGCGAGGAGGACCGCTACGAGCTGCGGGTCGCGGCCTGGCTCCACGACTGTGGCAAGGTGGCGACCCCCGAGGCGGTCATCGACAAGGCGACGAAGCTGGAGAAGAGATTCGACCGTATCGAGCTCGTCGACACGCGCTTCGAGGTCTTGAAGCGCGACGCCAAGATCGCGGCGCTCGAAGCCGAAGCCGAGGCGCTTCACCGCGGCGAGAGCTTCGATCGCGAGGCGAGGCGGAGGGCGTTGCGCGGCGAGATCGCCCGGCTCGACTCCGACCGCGATTTCCTTCACCTCTGCAACCAGGGAAGCGAATCGATGTCGAGCGAGGACCGGCAACGCGTCGAGCGAATCGCCGACTACCTCTGGCATCCCCTGACGGCGGGCGAGGATAACACCCCTGCCGCGAAGGCGTTCTTGAACGACGACGAGCTCAAGAACCTCGTCATCGAGCGCGGTACCCTGACGGCGGAGGAGCGCGAGATCATCAACGCCCATGCCCTGACGACGATCAAGATGCTCGAATCGCTTCCCTATCCCAAGCACCTGGCCCGGGTGCCGGAGTTCGCCGGCGGCCACCATGAGCGCATGGACGGCAAGGGCTACCCACGGGGGCTCGTCCGCGAAGAGATGTCGGTCCAGGCACGCATCATGGGAATCGCCGACATCTTCGAGGCCCTGACCGCCGGCGATCGTCCGTACAAGGGGGCGATGACGCTTTCCCAAGCCCTGACGATCCTCGGCCAGATGAAGCTCGACCACCACATCGACCCGGATCTGTTCGACGTCTTCATCCGCGAGCGGGTGTGGGAGCGCTACGCCGAGTCCTTCCTGAAACCGGAGCAGCTCGACGCGGCCGACCTCGCCCAGGTGCCCGGCGTTCCCGAGGACGTGCTGGCCGAGGACGTGCTGGCCGAGGACAGTGAGGACACCGAGTGAAAAGCACCTTGGTCGAAAGCGCCGAGAAAGCGGCACCGAGGGTGCTCCTGGTCGACGACGAGCCCCTGCTGCGCCAGGCGCTCACCGAGTACCTGCGTTTGGTGGGCTACGAGATCGTCGAGGCGGGGACGCGCCGCGAGGCGGAAGGAGCCATGCTGCGCGGCGGTTTTGACGCCGCGGTGTTTGACTACCACCTGCCCGACGGCAACGCTCACGACCTCCTCGCCTTCCGGCGGGAGCAGGCGATCGACCTGGCCGCCGTCATCTTGACCGGCCACGGCACGATCGACCTCGCGGTCGCCAGCCTCAAGCAGGGGGCCGAGCACTTCTTGACAAAGCCCATAAAGATGGCAGCGCTGGCGGTGGTCTTGGAGCGGGTGATCGAGAACCGGCGCATTCGCCGCCAGCGCCACTACGAGCACGAGCGCGCCAGGAACGAGCCGTTGGATCCCTTCCTCGGCACGAGCGCCGCGATGAAGCGCCTGCGCCATGTCGCCGAGCGCGTCGTACGTTCCGCGAGCCCGATCCGCATCCATGGCGAGACCGGTACGGGCAAAGGCGTCCTGGCCCGGTGGCTGCATGAAAACGGGCCGCGCGCCGACGAGGCGTTTGTCGAGATCAACTGTGCCGGCCTCTCGCCCGAGTTTCTCGACAGCGAGCTTTTCGGCCACCGGAAGGGCGCTTTCACCGGCGCCGTCACGAGCAAGCAGGGGCTGCTCGAAGCCGCCCACCGCGGAACGGTCTTCCTCGACGAGATCGGCGACGTCGACGTCCGGGTGCAGCCCAAGCTCCTGAAGGTCTTGGAGGAGAAGCGTTTCCGCCGCATGGGCGACGTGCGCGAGCGGGAGGTCTCGATCCGTCTGATCGCCGCTTCCCACCAGGACCTCCAGGCCTTGGTGAAAAAGGGGAGCTTTCGCGAGGACCTCTACTTCCGGATCAGCACCCTGCCGATCGAGATCCCGCCGCTTCGCGAGCGCGAAGAGGACATCCCGGCCCTGGCCACAAACATCCTCGCGCGGCTCGGGGCCGAGATGGGACGCTCGGCGAGCCTCACGCCGGCCGCTCTCAAGCGCCTTCAGGGCTACTCCTGGCCGGGGAACATCCGTGAGCTACGAAACGTCCTCGAACGCTCGCTCCTCTTGCGGGGCTCCGGGGAGCTTCGACCGCAGGACTTCCATTTCGAGACCCTCGGGGTGGCGGGGGCCGCGGCGGTGGACGACGAGCAGGACGTGGAGCTCACCCTCCAGGAGGTGGAGCGCCGCCACATCGAGCGCCTCGTCCAGGGCTCCGAGAAGTCCATCGCGGCGATCGCCCGCGACCTCGGCATCTCGCGCACCACGCTCTATCAGAAGATCCGCACCTACAGCATCGAGGTGCCGGCATCCTGACGGCCCTCCATGCGCAAGGCGATGACGAAGAGACCGGAGGTGGGCGATCACAAGGATCGCCCCTACGCATACCCGTTACCGCCAGCTGACGTAGGGGCGAATCTTGTATTCGTCCTCGGCGGTCTTCCGCTTGCCCTGGTTCTCCTCGCCTTTGCCGCCGGTCTCGCCGCTCAGGAGGCCGTCCTCGTGGACCGGATTGTCGCGGTGGTCGACGAAGAGGCGATTTTCCTCTCCGACGTCGAGCAGGCGATCGCCCTGGGGCAGCTCGTCCCGCGGCAAGGGGAAGGGCTGGAGGAGCTTCGCCGCCGGGTCGTGGATCGGATCGTCGACCAGCGCCTGCAGCTCCACGAGGTGGAGCGCTTCGATGCCGGCCAGGTGTCGATCGAGGAGGTCGAAGGCCAAGTCGCCGCGATCCGGGCCCGGTTCGAGGACGATCGTTCCTGGCAGTCCTGGCTCGCAGGCCTTGGACTCGACAAAGAGGGCGTGCGTCACCTCGTGAGACGCCAGTTGCGGGTGCTGGCCTACGTCGAGGAGCGTCTGGGGCCGCGGGTTTTCGTCGACCTCGACGACGTTCGCTCCTATTACGCCGGGGAGCTCACGGCGGAGATGGAGCGCCGCGGCGAGCCGCTGCCGCCGATCGCCGAGGTCCGCGAAGCGATCCGCGCCCTGCTGCGCGAGCGCCGTCTGAACGAAAAGATCGAGGCCTGGGTCGAGGAGCTCCGTTTGAAGGCCGACGTCGTCGACTACCTGAAGCGCTCGCCCGGCGAGCTGCCACCGGTCGCCGAGGTCGTCGAGGGCGGCGGCTAGCCTGGCGGCCGCCGGGCGCACGGCCGTGCGCCCCTACTCGGCCGGTGTCGGGTAGAGCTCGAGGTAGTGCTCGCGGCTTCTCAAGACCTTCGTCAGGTAGCCCCGGGTCTCCCGGAAGGCCACCTTGCTCAAGTACTCCTCCGTCTCGTCGCTCAGGCAGTACCGGCGCCACAGGGCGGCCTGGGGCTCGCCGGCGTTGTAGGCCGCCACCACTTCCGGTAGGGAGCCTTCGAACTCCACGTAGAGCTGGCTCAAATAGGCCGCGCCCAGGGCGATCGAGACCTCGGGACGTTCCAGGTCCCGGGGCTCGATAGGTCCTAACTCGAAACTTTTCGCGATCTCTCGTGCGGTCGAGAAGATGAACTGGGTGAGCCCCTGCGCGGCGGCGGCGGAAAAGGCCCGCGGGTCGAAACGACTCTCCTCGCGGATGATCGCGGTCAGGAGGTGGGGGTCGACGTCGCGGCGACCAGCCTCCGCCAGGATGAGCTCGCCGTAGCTCATGGGGTAGAGCAACTGCTGAAAGGCGATCGGCAGGAGCGGTTCCGGGACGCCGCGGGGGACGCGCTTTGAGAGGATCTCGGCGATGTAGAGCGACCGTCGGGTCTCGCCGGAGCGCGCCAGGACGACGCTGCCGGTAAAGGCGAGGCCGGGCTGGGTGACCGGAAAGTGATGCAGGATCTCGGCCGCTCCCTCGTCAAAAAGGCCGAGGGCCACGAGCATCTCCTCGGGCCGAGTCTTCTCGGCCCGCCACAGAGGCCATGCCGCCGTGGGCTCGAGCTCCAACCGCAGAAAGCTCACCGCCGCCGAGTTGCGCGCCAAGCCCTCGCTGAGGGCCGCTTCGGCCCGCCGATGATGCGGCGTCCCGGGCTCGAGGAAAAGCCAGGCCCGGTAGAGGTCGCTCGCGGCGGCCGCCGAGGCGAGCTGTCTTGCCCGCTGGCTTGCCAGGGTGGCGAGCGGCGGCGACTCCAGGCGCCGGCGAGCCGCGACGCCGAAGGGGTGATAGGGATCCTCCGCGAGCGCCGTCAGGTAGCTTTCGACGGCGGCCTCCGGGCGCCCACGCAGCTCTTCCAGGCGGCCCTGCCAGTATTGAAGCTCGTTCGGCGTCACCCGGCGCAGCCTGGCGGCTTTTTCCAGCCAGGAAGCGACGCCCTCCGAGCGGCTTTGGACCAGCTCCGATGCGGCAAGGAAGACAAGCGCCCGCGAGGCCGTGCCGAGCTTGCGGCGGCGGTAGAGGTCCTCCAGGCTCCGGAAGGCCTCTTGGCGGCGCCCGGCGAGCCAATGGAGGCGCAACCCGGCGATGAGCGCCGAGTCGGACCAGCCTCCGGTGAGATCCGTCTGATAGGTCTCGCGAAAGACCTCGATCGCGCGCTCCGTTCGGCCCAGAAGCTCATAGGAGCGGCCTTCCTGGTAGAGCGCCTGGGCCTTGAGCTCAGGCGTGCGGGTGAGGTTCGCGAGGGTGCGAAAGGCGGCCGCCGCTTCCCCATGGCGTCCGTCCCAGAAATGGCTGCGAGCCAGCGCATAGCGCAGCTCATAGGCCTCGCGCCGGCTGATGTCCTTGGCCGAGGAGACCTGCACCAGGGCCCGCGCCAGGTGGTGGACGGCGTCCGGAAACTCGCGATGGCGGTAAAAGGCGAGGCCCACCAGCATGTGGGTGCGGGGCTCTAGCTTCTCCGGCGCGACGGCGACGATGCGCTCCGCGGTGCTGCGTGCCACCGGGTCGTCTCGCTTCTCCTCGAGCAGGTGGATCCAGAGCGCCGCGGCCTCCTGCGCCGCGCCTTCGCGAGCCCGGCATCCAGCGACGGCGAAGAGCAGCTCGCGCCGGTCGCTACCCCGGAACCGGTGGGCCTCAAGACCCTGCAACAACCGGCAGTCGCCCCCTGCCGTCACCGTGCGGCGCAGGAGAGCGACCGCGAGGCCGACCAGGTCGCGGGGCGGACGCGACCGCAGGAGCGTCGCCACGAGGCCGGCCGCCACCTCGGGATGACCCAGGTCCTCCTGCTCCACCGCCAGGCGGTAACGGCTGTAGGGACTGAGCGCCGGCGTGACGCTCATCGTCGTGGCGAAAGCCTCCAGGGCCTCCGGGCGCCGGTCGAGCGACAAGAGGAGATGGGCTCGCAGGTAGTCGAGGCCGACGGCCCGCGAGCCCTCGGGGTCCTCGGCCAGGCGGCGCTCGACAAGAACGAGCGCCGCTTCGTGGTCACGGCCTAGCTGGAGGTCGATCAGGGGGATCCGGGGATCGGCGGCGGGGTCCTCTTGCTGGGCGCTACCCGCCAGGGGGAGGGAAAGCGTCAGGACGGCGGCAGCCAGGACCGGGGCAAGCCGGCTCGCGACCGAACCGCTTCGAGACACCTGCGCCATCCGAGATCCGAGCCGTCGACCGTGTCGCTTGCCTTTGCCACCCATCGTTTTCAAGCGTCCTGACCTTTCTCACGACGAGATCCGCTCCACCTCCGCTCCGAGCGCCTGCAATTTCGATTCCATCGCCTCGTAGCCGCGGTCGAGGTGGTAGATCCTGTCGACGACGGTCTCGCCGTCGGCGACGAGCGCCGCCAGGACGAGGCAGGCCGAGGCCCGCAGATCGGTCGCCATCACCCGCGCGCCCTGGAGCGGCGTGGGGCCGTGAATGCGGGCATAGGTGCCCTCGATCGTGATGTCGGCCCCCATCCGCACGAGCTCCGGCACGTGTTGGAAGCGATTCTCAAAGACCGTCTCCGAGACCGTCGAGGTCCCGTGGGCCTGGGTGGCGAGGGCCATGTACTGGGCCTGGAGGTCGGTGGGGAAGCCCGGATGGGGCTCCGTGAGGATACCTCGCGGCCGAAGGTTGCCGTCGCTCGCGACGCGCACGCCCTCGTCGCTGATTTCGACGAACGCGCCGATTTCGCTCAATTTTTCGAGCAGAGGTGCCAGATCGGCAGGGCGCGCGCCCAGAGCGGTGACGTCGCCGGCGGTCATGGCGGCGCCGATCAGGTAGGTCCCCGCCTCGATCCGGTCGGGGACGACGGTGTGGTGCCCTCCGGTGAGCCGGGCGACGCCCTCGATCGTGACGCGCTCCTCGCCGGCCCCTTCGATCGCCGCGCCCATGGTGACGAGGAGCCGGGCGAGATCTGAGACCTCGGGCTCGCGGGCGCAGTTGTGAAGCACCGTCGTGCCGCGGGCGAGGCTCGCCGCCATCAGCAGGTTCTCGGTCCCTCCGACCGTGGGCTGGGTAAAGCGGAAGCTCGTCCCCACCAGCTGCGAGGCCTTCGCCTCCACGAAGCCGTGCTCGATTGTGACCTCGGCTCCGAGAGCCTCGAGACCGGCCAGGTGCTGGTCGATCGGCCTCACGCCGATGGCACAACCGCCCGGCAGCGACACCCGGGCGTGCCCGCGGCGGGCGACGAGCGGGCCGAGCACGAGCGCGCTCGCCCGCATCGTCTTGACGAGCTCGTAGGGCGCGTCGTCGGCGGGACGCGTCTCCCCCGACGAGCGGACGACCGCTTCCCCTTCCCCGGCGATCGTCTTGCCGAGGTGCTCGAGGAGGCGGCGCATCGTGCGGATGTCGCGCACCTCGGGGACGTTCGTCAAACTCACGGTCTCGTCGGTCAGGAGCGTGGCGGCGAGCGCCGGCAAGGCGGCGTTCTTGGCGCCGCTCGTGGGAATCCTGCCGGCGAGGCGGCCCGGCCCGGCGATCAGAAGCTTGTCCAAGATTTCGTCCTCCTTTCTTCGAGCGTTTCCTACCACAACGGATGGGGAATGAGTGGCGCCGGAGTGGCGGAGCGTGAGAGAATGTCGCTCGACTACTGAAGACTGGAGAAGCTCTGTTTCATGACAAGATTCCATGGCCCCAGACACGAGCTTTCCGGCGGCGGGTATCGACCCTCCCCGGGACCCCCTGACACCGAGGCTTCGGCGTCGGGAGGTGTGGCCAAGGTACGCGAGCGCCGCAACGAGAAAGACGGCACGGTCCTCGTCTACGTGCCCGGAGGCGAGTACACCATTGGCGCGAACGACCTGAGCGAGCAGGAGCAACCGGTCCACCGGGTCCGCTTGAGCCCCTTTTGGATCGGCCAAGTGCCGGTGACGAACGAGCAATACGGCCGCTTCATGCAAGCGAATCCCGGCTACCGGCGGCCGGGGTTCTGGAGTGAGGAGATCTTCAACCGTCCCGAGCAGCCCGTGGTGGGCGTGAGCTGGGAAGACGCCCAGGCCTATTGCAACTGGGCCGGCCTCGTCTTGCCCAGCGAAGTCCAGTGGGAGGCGGCGGCACGAGGCCACGACGGCCGGAGCTTCCCCTGGGGGGACGAGCCGCCGACTCCGGAGCTGGCAAACTTCGACGGCCATGCGGGCAGGACGACTCCGGTGGGGAGCCTGGAGGCCGGGCGGGGACCCTTCGGTACCCTCGACCAGGCAGGAAACGTCTGGGAGTGGTGTGCCGACGTCCTCGACGCCGAAGCCTATTCGCGGCGCGAGGCCGCAGCTCTGGATCCCCTCGTGACCATCGGCGAGCCCGCCTTTCGGGTGCTGCGCGGCGGCTCCTGGCTCGACAAGGGCGAAAACTTGAAGAGCGCCTTCCGTTTCCGTTACTGGGCGCGCCTGCGGCGCCGGTTCGTCGGCGTCCGCTGCGCTTCGCCCGCCACCTCCGAGGAGCCCTAGGGCACCCGGGCGAATACAAGATTCGCCCCTACGGCGGCCGGCGGGTGGTGCCGGGTCTTGGTAGGGGCGATCCTTGTGATCGCCCACCCTCCCGTCTACGCCCCCTCGTCCGTCTCCACCCGCCTGCGCAGGTTCGCCACTTCCTCGGCGGTCGCCTTTCTCCAGATCTCCAGGTGGAGCTTCTTCTCGATCGATTCCGCCGAGTAGCGAATCGAGGTCACGAGCTTGCCGGCGGAGCTCCACACATGGGCGCGGCCTCGCTCGCCGAGCACGACCACGGTCGAGCGGCGCTCGTCGACGAAAAAGCTCCCCGCCTCGCCGCGCGCCAGGTCGGAGCGAGCCATGCGGGTCGGACGATCGCCCTGGCGGTGGCGCTTCTCGGCGTGGCCCGTGCGGCGCTCCCGGGCCCGGCGGTCCTGCTCGAGGCGGCGGCCCATCGATCTCAGGAGGCCTTCGATACGCCCCGACAATCCCGCCGGGGTCGACTTCTGGGATCCTTGAGAGCTCTCGATCGTCTGCAGCACTTGCTGTCCCCAGGCGAGCACCGCTTGCCAGGGCACGGTCGGGAGGCGGTCGTAGAGGCTCGTCAAGGGCTCGCCTTCCGGTCCGACGCCGAGCACTTGGAGGGCGAGGCGGCGGCCACGCCGCCGCTTTCCACCGCGCCGCACGGTGGAGAGCACCAGGAAAGACAGCGCCAGGCCCGTCGTTCCCACCGGAGGCTGCGGCACCTGAAAGTAGCCGGCGGTCAGTAGGGCGTGGACGTGAAAACCGCGGTCGCGGTAGGCGGGCAGAAGCTCGCCGCTGAGCTCGCGGCCCGAGACCACCTCGGTCACGAGGCCCGGAGGCGGCTTCAAGGAGCTCGCTTCGCCTCCTGGGAACCGGGCGGGGCGTCCTCGCGCCCCCGGACGCGGCGGGCGGTAGATCTCGTCGAGGCGTGGATGGCCGCGTTCCAGAAGCCATTGGCCGTAGTCGACGAACCGCGGCAGGCCGGTCGCGGCATAGCCCGCGAAGACCTCGCGGCAGCTTTGCGGCGCGGCGTGCTCGCAAACGCTCGTACCGCAGCGCAGACAGAGGACCCGCCCCGGCCGCACGAGGGCCCGCTCGGCGAGGAGGGCTTCGATTTCCTCGCCGAGAGCCTGCTCGGCGTCGTCGACGGCGTCGTCGAGGGCCGCGTCCGGTACTCCGACGGGGATCCGCAGCAGAAGCTCCAGGTGGCTCTTGCGGCCTCCCGTGCGTCCCTCGAAGGCCAGGTGCCCCTGGGGGTGGCGGGTCAGCTTCTCGCGGACCGTGGCGGCCAGGGTCTCGATCACGAGTCGCAGCGGCGCGGAGGTGGGCTTTTTAGGCGGCACGGGAACGTCGCTGCCTCAAGAGCTCAAGGTCCGGTCGATCGCCCGAAGCTCCGCGATCATGCCGCGCACCACTTCGAAGCCACCCTGCCAAAAGCTTTCGTCGGCGATGTCGATCCCCATCTCTCCCAGGACCTCGGCGGGGCGTGCCGAGCCGCCGTAGGAAAGCAGCCGCAGGTAGCCCGGCTTGAAGGCGTCGCCCTCTTCCTGATAGCGCCGGTAAAGTGCCAGCACCAGGAGCTGTCCGAAGCTGTAGGCGTAGCAGTAGAAGGGTGTCGTGAACAGATGGGGGATCGACAGCCACTCGTAGCGGAACTCCGGCGCGACGTCGATGCTCGTACCGAACTGCTCTTCCAGGTTGTGCAGGTAGAGGTCGCACAGCTCCTCCGGCGTCCGGTGGTCCAGGACCGCCTGGTGGGCGACGTTCTCGAAGCGCACGAAGTAGCTCTGACGCATCACCGTGGCATAGATGTCGTCGATCGCCGCGGCCAGGAGCTCGCGGCGCACCGCGGGGTCGTCTTCCTCGGCGAGGAGCCGATCGGTGATCAGCATCTCGGCAAAGACCGACGCGGTCTCCGCCAGCGGTAGCGACGGATGCTGGGTCAAGAGCGAATGTCCGCTCGCCAGTAAGCTGTGTACCGCGTGCCCGAGCTCGTGGGCCAGGGTCGCCACGTCGCGGAGGCGGCCCGTGAAGTTGAAGAGCACCCAGGGCGTCAGCTTCGGGGAGACCGTCGCACAAAAAGCCCCGATCTTCTTGCCCTTGCGGATCTCGGCGTCGACGTGCCGCCTGGCGAAGACCCCCTCCGCCAGGCCCCCGATCTTCGGATCGAAGCGATAGAAGGTGTCGAGGACCCGGTCCACCGCGTCGGAGTAATCCACCGTCTGGTGCGAAGCTGCAAGAGGTGCGTAGACGTCATAGCGGCGCAGACGCTTCATGCCGAGCCAGCCCGCCTTCATCCGGAAATAGTCCTGGAAAAGGGGCGCGTTGCGGTGCACCACGTCGAGCAGCGTCGCCACCGCGGCGTCGGGGATGTCGTTCGAGAGGTTACGCATCGAAATCGGCGACGCCACGCCGCGCAGCTCGACGTACTCGTTGTGCCAGTCGCGGACCCGGTAGGCGTAGATCTGCGCCAGGATCTGGGTTTCGCCCGAGAGGACGCGGAACATCTCCTGGAACACGCGTTGGCGCACCTCCGGGTCCGGGGCGTAGAAGTAGCTCCGCATCTCGCCGTCGGTGAGCGTTTTCTCCTCGCCCTCTATCTCGACGTGGAATTCGAGCCGGTTCGTCAGCATCGAGTAGAGCGTCACCACGGCCTCGATGCCGTTGGCGTTCTTGACGTTGATGATCTGCTCGGAACGCTCGTCGAGGGTGTAGGGCGTGAAACGGCGCAGCTCCTGCAGGTAGTGGCGCAAGTCGCCGAGCTCCTGGACCGTGACGTCGAGCTCGGCCGTCGGCAGGAGCCGCTCGGCTTCCTCGTCGGTGAGGCTCTTCCACCACAGGGTGAAGAAGAGAAAACGGTTCTCCGCCCGCGTCAGGACCTGACGGATTCGGTTGCGCAACGCCAGGGCCTCGGAATCCTGAGAGTCGGAAGCGAAACGCAGGCTGGCGTAGCCGCCCAGGACGTCCATCGAAGCCAGGATCTCCTCGTATCGGTGCAACGTGTCGAGGAGCTCTTGGCGGTTCACGTCGCCCGCCAGACGGTCGCGGGCCTTCTCGAATCCTTCCACCTGGGCGTCGAGGCTCGCGATTCGCTCGGTGATCACTTGCTCAATGGGCTCCGACAGCAGGTCGGAGAGATCCCACGAGGTGATCTCGTAGCGCCGCACCGTGGGCGGGTCTTGGGTGAGGGTCATGGATGGGCTCATGGTCTCGGCCAAACGTCTCGCAGGCACACTCTGAGATTCGGGAGGATCGACAATCCTCGGCATTCTATAAGATCCTCTCTCGCCGATCCTATTTCCTCGGCATTCGCTCGGGCGTCCGCCGGGTCCGGACGACGCCGCGCAGCGCATTGACGAGAAAGACCTCGTCGGCCTCGCCGAGGCTCTCGACCGACAGCACCTGCTCGCGCAGACAGCCGCGCCGGACGAGCTCGCCGCGAAACGTCCCCGGGAGAAGGCCGCAGTCGACCGGCGGTGTCAGGTACTCGCCGCCGAGCTTGAGCACCAGGTTCGCCCGGGTCGATTCCGTCAGCTCGTGGCGCTCGTTCCACAGGATCACTTCGTCGAGGTCCCTCCGGCGCTCCAGGGCCTCCTCGTAGCGCCGGCGGCGCGTGGTCTTGTGGAAGAGAAAGACGTCGCGGGACTCGACGCTCCTCGAATCGAGGCCGATCCTAAAGCGCTCGTGCCGAGCCCGAGGCATGGGCTCCGACTCGGTTCGCACACGGCCGTCGCGCCCCAGGAGCAGGCGCACCCGGGAACGCTCGGCTGTGGACCCACCCTGAACGGCGGCCGCGAGCCGGCGGCGGACGGTGTCCTCGTCGTAGCGAAAGCCGAAGTAGGCGGCCGAGCCCGAGAGGCGTTCCAGGTGGCGTTCGAGAAGGAAGTAGCCGCTCGCTCCTCGCCACAGCAGCGTCTCGAAGAGCTCGAAGGGCTCCGGTGCGGCGCTCAAGACGAGGGCTTTGGTGCGGCACTCCTCGTACTCGCGGCCGGCGTCCGAGTCCCATACGATGCCGCTGCCCGTGCCGTAGCGCGCTTGACCCGCCTCGCGGTCGACGGTGACGGTGCGGATCGCGACGTTCAGATGGGCCCGGCGGTTCGGGGAGAGAAACCCGATCGAGCCGGTGTAGGCCCCGCGGGGCTCGGTTTCGAGGTCGCGGATGATCGACGAGGTGCGGATCTTCGGTGCGCCGGTGATCGAGGCGGAGGGATAAAGCGCCCGCAGGATCTCGGAGATCGGCGCCGCGCTCCGGGCGCTCACCGTCGAGGTCAGCTGGTGGAGCGTCGGATAGGTCTCGAGGCGAAAGAGCTCGTCGACGCGGACGGTGCCGCTGCGGGCCACTTTTCCCAGGTCGTTTCTCATCATGTCGACGATCATGACGTTCTCGGCGCGCTCCTTGCCCGAGGCGCGAAGCTCCGCGGCCAGCCGCCGATCCTCCTGCGGATAGCGGCCGCGCGGCGCCGTCCCCTTCATCGGCCGGCTCGTCAGGCGATCGCCGTCGAGGGTGAAGAAAAGCTCCGGCGAGCTGGAGCAGAGGGCGAAGCGCCCGGTGTCGACGTAGGCCGAGCAGCGTCCTCCCTGGGCCGCGGCGAGGGCCGCGAAAAGCGCGAAGGCGTCGCCCTCAAAGGCCGTTTCCAGGGCGAACGTGTAGTTGACCTGGTAGGTGTCGCCGATGGCGATCCGCCGGTGGATCTCGGCGATCGCCGCCTGGTGCTCGGCGGGGCCGATCGTGGGACGCCAGTCGAGCCGCGGCGGCGCGGCGGCCGGCGGTGCCGGCGGCGACGCCGGATGCGGACGCTCGAAAAGACCCCACCAGGCAAGCGGCAGAGGGCCCCCGGCGTGGGCCACGAGCGCCGGGTCGAGCCCCGGGGCCGCCTCGTAGCTCAGGAAACCGGCGGCGTAGAGGCCCCGGCCGAGCGCACGCTCGACCTCCGCCAGAGCGTCGAGGACGTCCTCGGTCCGCTCCGCGGTGACCACCGCCACCGGATCGCGGAAGTGCCACCAGCGGCTCTCACCGTCGGGGTCCGTCGCCTGGAGGAGGACGCAGGGCGACCTTGGCGTCTCGCTCGGCACGTCTCTCACCTACACGGGCAACCGCAGGCAGGCTTGACAGCCCGCGCCGTCGCAACGGTTCTCCAGGGTGAGGCTTCCGCCGTGGGCCTCGGCGATCTGGCGGCAAAGGACGAGGCCGATCCCGGTCCCGCCCGGCTTGGTGGTGAAAAACGGCACGAAGAGGTTCTTGGGGTTCGCGATCCCCGGGCCCCGATCCCGAACCAGGACTTCGAGATACGACGCCGCGAGCCGCCACGAGACGCGCACCTCGGCGGCCTCCGCCGCCTCGTCCGAGGCCTCCTCGAGGACTGCGTCGACGGCGTTCTTGACCAGGTTGATCAGGACTTGCTCCACCTGGTCGCGATCGGCCTCGATCGTCACCTCGGGTCCTTTGTGGACCACGACGGCGCGGCGGGTCTCGAAGGCGACGACACGGCGGATCATCGGGCCGATGGGCAGCGGCTGGAGCTTCGGGGGAGGGAGCCGGGCGAGGCGCGAGTAGGCGCCGACGAAGCGGTTCAAGGAGTCGCAACGGTCGGCGATGATCACGAGCCCCCGCTGGGCGTCGTGGCGCCATCCGGAGGGTAGCTCGTCGCGGCGCAGGAGGCCGGCGAGCGTCGACGCGGTCGACTTGATCGGCGCGAGCGAGTTGTTGAGCTCGTGGCCGAGGACGCGGATCAGCCGCTGCCAGGCGAGCCGTTCCTCCTCGCGCAGGGCCTTCGAGACGTCGGTCAGCACCAGCAGCTGGTGCGGCCTGCCGGCTTCGCGGAAGCTCCCGCGGCGGCATTGCCAACGGCCGCTCTGGCCCGGGAACGAGCGCTCGAACGTCTGGACCGCTTCGCCTTGGAGGCAGTCTTCGAGACCGAGCTCGACGGCGCCGCGGCCGAGCAGGCGATCGGCACCCTGCGCCATCATGCGCTCCCCGGCCAGGTTGGTCAGACGGAGCTTGCGCTCGCGGTCAAAAGTGAAGACCGCGAGGTCGATCTCCTCGATCACCTTGCGCAGGAGCTGGCTCGCGTCGACGGCGTCGAAACGCTGGCTGCGAAGCGTCGCTCCGAGCACGTTGATCTCCGTCATCACCTCGCTCAGCGCGTCGTCGGTCCGCGGCTTGCGGGCCCGAATCGAGTAATCGCCTTCGCGCAGCGCCTCCAGGAGGTTGGCGATCGTCTGTAAGGACAGGACCGTGCGCTCGCGGACCGCGAGGGCGAAGCCCCACCAGAGGGCGAGGATGAAGACGGTCGCCGTCCACACCACTTTTGCCGTGTAGTCGCCGGCCCACAGGATCCCGAGCGCCACGAGCGAGCCCGGCAGGCCCGCGCCGACTGCCATCAGGAAGATGCGCCCCTCGTGAGTCGTCATGGTGCCGACTCTATCCCCCTTTCCGGAGAAAGAGCCTACTCCGAGATCCTCAGGTGCTCTTGTTGGCTGCTCTTGGGGGTGGAGGACGACGGGCGGATCACGGGCGCGCGTCCGCGGCACGAGTCGACGACGGACACCCGGCGCGTCCAGGCCCTGATCGCCAACCTCACGCGGCCCGCCTGGACCTGTGACGTGTGGCTCGTCGACCTCGAAGAAGGAGAGGTTCTGGTCATCGAGGTGCCGGCTTCCGTTCGGCAAGGGCGGCTGAGGTTTGGATCCCAGGGCAAACGGGTCTGGCGCGCAGTCCCCGATGGCTCCTCTTTTGCCCGGGATAATCGCGGCCATTTCAGACTTGTAAGTCTTTTACCTGCGGCGAAGAGCGAGAAAGTGGCGATGGGAGGTCTCTTGCTGCGGCCCGAGAGCGTCCATTCCAGAAAGGGAAGTCTTTTGCCCGGGGCAAAAGACTTCCAATCGGCGTTGGCTCGTCTTTTGCCCGGGGCAGAACGGCGGCCTTGAGACATTCCGGTTCAGATTCCTGCCCCGGCCTGGGTGCCACCCGCTTCACAAGCTTCCTGTTTTCAGCGACTTACGGGC
>CBDUYN010000168.1:0-22865 GCA_965371445.1 uncultured bacterium
ACGGTCGACCGCTACACCCAGGAGCTTGCGGCGGCCACGGAGGCGTCCGAGCAGGAGGCCTGGAGCCTGGCGCTCGCCGGGGCGCATTACCAGCGGAGCCTGGGTGGCGACCTGGACCACCTGGGGGATCTCCGTTGGCAACGGGTGCTGAATCTCGGGACGGCGGTCCTGGCGGTGCAGCGGGGCGCCGTTTCGGTGTCGCCCGGCGGGACCCCGCTGACTTTCAGCCGGGGTCCCACGACGCTCGACCTGGGCTCGATGCCGCTGGGGCTTTTCCCCGCCGAGGGCGAAGCGGTCCCGACAGTCTCGACGCTGGAGCTTTTGGGCTCGCAGGGCTCTTACCTGGAGGGTGAGGCGCTCGCTCAGGCCTTTGCGGGTGACCACGTGACAGGTGTCACGTTCCTGACTCGCGCGGTACGCGATGGGCAGACGCTGACCCGAGTCGACGCGACGAACGTCGAGGAGGCCCTGACCGCCGTCGGGCTCTCCGACGAGGCGGAGGCGAACGTCCTGGCTGGAGTGGAGCAAGGTCGGATCGCCTGGATTCCGGAGAGTCAGCTTCTCGTCGACACGTTCGACGCGACGGGCTATGTGCTGGAGGACCCAGCGACGGGCGCGGCGGGTTACTTCGTGACCTTTGTGCGCCTGGTCGAGGGTTTGGACGCGAATATCGTCTTTCATTCACCGCAGAATCTGGACGTCGTGACGGCGCCGATCGACGTCGTGGCGACGATCGAGAGCGACGCGGTAGAGAGCTGGACGCTCACCTACCAGATGGCGGGCGAGGGGCCGGCGGTGGTGCTGGCGACGGGCGAGGGATCGGTGACGGAGGAGACGCTCGCGGAGTTTGATCCGACGCTTCTCCTGAACGGTCTTTACGACATCGTGCTGACAGGTCGGGACGTAGCGGGGCAGAGCGTTTCAGAGAAGGTCTCGGTGACCGTCGAAGGTAACATGAAGCTGGGCCACTTCACGTTGTCCTTCGTCGATCTGGCGATCTCCCTGTCGGGGCTGGTGGAGCACAGGAAGGGCGACGGTGGGGTCGTGACCTACGCTTACGACAGCCGCAACCGGCTGGTGGAGAGGACCTGGTCGGACGATTCCGGATTCGTCTTCACCTACACGCCGACCGGCAGGCGCGCCTCCGTCACCGATGCACGGGGAACGACCGGCTACGTATACGACAGCCTCGATCGGTTGACAGAGCTGACCTATCCGGACGGCCGTCGCCTGACCTACGACTACGACGCCAACGGTAACCGGACCCGGATGAGCGCCCACGTCGCCGGTCAGGTGCTGACGACGTCCGTGACCTGGGACGCCCTCAACCAGCCTCAGACCGTGACCGATCCGGAGGGCGGGACCTACTTCTTCCAACAGGATCCGAACGGCAATCGGACCTCGCTGCAATACCCGAACGGGACCCGGTCGGCCTACACCTACGACAGCCTCAATCGCCTCACAGCGCTCGAGACGACGCAGACCGTAGGCGGTGTCGTGCTACAATCGTATGCGTTGACACTGGCACCGTCCGGTCACCAACTACGGGTCGACGAGCAAGGCGAAGTCAGCCGGCAGTACAGCTACGACCCGTTGAACAGGTTGATCGGGGAGCTGGTGACCACCGGCGGTGTCCGGACCTACGAAAAGGCCTTCGAATACGACCCGGTCGGGAATCGTCTGAGCCAGACGGAGCTGGGGGCGGAGGGTCCTTTGAGCGAGATCGCCTACACCTACGACAGCCGCGACCGCCTGTTGACCGAGGACACGACGTCCTACACCTGGGATGCCGACGGAAATCTCCGAAGCCGTGGCACGGGCGAGCTGTTCGATTGGGATGACGGTGATCGGCTGCGGACGCTGACCCTGGCGGACGGCACCGTCGTCAGCCATACCTACGATGCCGACGGCGTCAAGGTGCGCACGGCCGTGACAGCCCCCGGGGGCTCAACCGAGGTGAGCGAATACCTGGTGGACACGTCGTTGGGCTTGCCGCAGGTCGTCGCCCAGACGGACGGTGCCGGGGACCTGCGCTCCTACTACGTGCTGCGGGACGATCAGCTGCTGGGGGTCTCCGGGACCGCCGGCACGAAGTACTTCAACGAGGATCCTCTTGGGAGCACGAGGCTGCTCACCGACGAGAGCGGCCAAATGACCGACCGGTATACCTACACAGCGTTCGGCGAGCTGATCGAGCAGGTCGGCGACGACGAAAATCCGTTCCTCTTCGCGGGTCAACAGCAGGATTCGTCGTCGGGGCTTTACTATCTGCGGGCGCGTTGGATGGATCCGCGCTTGGGCCGCTTCGCCAGCATGGACACCTTCAGTGGCTCCCCCGTGGATCCCCGATCGTTGCACCCGTACCTGTACGCTCATGCGGATCCCGTCAACATGACCGATGCGACAGGCCTCTTCTCCGTGGGCGTGGCAGTGGTGGCCATGGTCGTCGCCGTCATGGCGGCTTTCCCGGTCGGCGCCCAGACCCAGGCTCTGCGCCAGCCGAGGGGCCGGGACTGGACGGAAGCCGACGTCACCGGGTACCAGGGTTTCATAGAGCCATTCGCCCAGATCCTCCAATTCGCAGGCGACAGGCGGGACTGCGCGGACTTGGCGATCGACGCCGTGATCACGTACGCGGACCGAGACGACCTCCACGTGCCGCTGTGGGTGAGTGGATGGCGTCGGTACATCGACGAGTCGGAGCGGCCCAACTACACGATATACAGTCAATATGCAAGGACATGGGTCGGTGCATGGAATCTCGCGGATCATCAGAATACCCGTGCTATTACGTACGAAGAGCGGCAGCCGGGCGACTTGCTGCTCTTCAATTGGCACGGTACTACTACCTGGCATACGTTCCTTTACACGGGTCAGGGAGTGAATCGCCTTTGGTTTGGAAACACAGATGACAACAACAACCCTACTCAGCTCGATTTCTTGGACGACCGCAGGCTGCGCAACTTCGGCGGCAGGAGAATTGGCCCGGACCACTACTTCAACCACGATGATCTCCACGGTGACTCACCGCGGCGATGGGACTTCTTCCCGGAGTAACGGTAGAAGGTGGCTTGGGTGCTCGCCGTTTCCGTGGTTGGCGATCGCCTGGATGCTCCTGTGCGACGTCGTGTTGGCGGGCATGCCGCTGGGGACCGCCAGGTGGCAAGTGACCCCGGAACGTAAATCGTTCGTCCGTCTCGTCTCGGAGGAAGGGGAGAGGACCGGGACGGCTCGTGGAACGGCCTACAAGCTGACGTTCGACAAGGTGGAGTGCAGCCCGAGCGCGGCGCCGCGTCGGTGGCGGTGTCGATTTTGGTGGCGTGACGGAGCGGAAGAGTCGATGCGAAGTTGGTCGGTCGGTGAGGATGAGGAGCTTCTCCGCACGCTGAGAGGATGGAGGGACGTCTCACCGGAGGACCCGCTGAGCGAAAGTGCCACCTTCTCGATCAGTCGTGTCGACTCCGTGTGTTGGCCCGAGACCGGGGCCGAGTGTCTGTTCTACGTCTGGTCGGCCGAGGGACGGCAGTCTTTCGCGCGGGTGTCGGGGCGAGAAGCTGTCCGCGGCTTGAATGAGCTCGTACGGCATGCGCCGGCACCCAAATCGTCCGCTCCCGAGCAGGTCGAATTGCAGTCCGTTCGCTGTGAACGGTTTCCGGGGCGGGGAAAAGAATGGTCTTGCCGATTCGTTGGGCGATCGGGCAGCTCGACGGATCTGATTCTGAGTCCTGAGAAAGACGAAGAGGCCGAGTTGATCGTTCTGCTCCGGCGACATGCGGAGGAGGTGAGGGTGAGCACAGGAAGAGAAGCTGAAGTCTTCTCCCTCAGCGAGGCCGCGGTCGAGTGCTGGTCGAAGGATGGAAACGAGCCGACCTTCTGTCGGGTCATTCCCTAGCAAGGCCTGGCATCCTGAGCGTGATCACGATCGAGAATCCCGTGACGCAGAAGAACGGGATCGAAGCCACGCAAGACCTCCTCGATTGGGTCGGCGACGGGCTGGACGACCTCAGCCGGGGTGCCGGAGAGCTCCTGGGTTGGCTGAAGCTGAAGTTCGTCGAGCTGGCCGAGAGCCTGGGCAACTCTCCGGCGAGGATCTTCAGCTGGGTCCACGACAACATCGACCGTGGGGTCACGGCGGGGCCGGGAGAAACCTGGTTGCGCATGGATGCCGCCCTGGTCCGCCACGAGCTCACCGAGGGCATCCGGGTCTTCGAGTCGCCGGGCAACCCGGGGGCAGACTCAGCATGACGTGGGCCGCCTGGGCGAACCTCCTGGGACGGTTCGAAGCCTTCATTGGCAGGGCCCTCGGAGACGACGACGTCGTCGAAATCGAGGTCGACCGTGAGAGCGTCGGCCTCTTCTGGACCGGGGAGGAGCGGGTTCCGGCGGTGGTGGCTTTCCTCACCCGGCTGATCGCACATCATCACGGGCTCGGGGAACCGCCGCACCTGGCCCTCTGGGAAGAGGAGGGGGCGCGGCAGCGGCTGATCGACGCCAGCAACCCCGGCGCCTTTGCTGGCAAGCTCATCGGCTGGCTGCGCATTCCCTGCCTCGATTTCCGCCGCTTGGAGGTCCCGGCAGAGGGCATTTCCATGCCGATTCGATTCGAAGGTACCGCCACCCGGGGGCTGGTGGTGCTGTTCTTGGAAGGCCCGAATCCTGCTGTGATGCGCGATCTGGCCGAGCAACTCGGCGAGAAGTTCGGAGTGTGTTTTCGCCTTGGAGGTGGGGGCGAGTCGCCGCCGATGGCAGAATAGACAGAGGGAACTGCTGAGCATGGTGAAACACGATCACCAAGAGGGCCATGAGGCGATGCTCCCCCCGCGTCCCGCCTCGCCTGCGTGGCCCGGTGGTGGCTCTCTTCGTCGCGGTCTCGGCGCTTGTGGCGGTGGGGATCTGGATGTCTACTGCCGGAGCAGGACGCAAGAGGCCTTCTGGCCGCAGGTCGAATCGTTGACGCTCGGTCTCTCTCGAACGGCGCTCGACCCTGCTTGGATTTAGGTGCCCGTCCTCGCCGTCCCCGTCGCGACGCTCCGCGTCACGACTCCCTGGCGACGCGCTGTCCCAGAAGGGGCCGAGGCCGAGCTGAATGGACGAGCAGACAAGATCGAGGAGAGCGCGCGATGAATTGGCTCCGAGACACTCTGAAGAAGAACCGGATCTTCCTCCTGGCCCTGTTGCTGGTCGCCGTTACGCCGACCCAGGACGCCCCGCGGTCTGAACCATGAAGTGAACTAAGTCAAGCGCTCAGCCGCCGGACGCATCACGGCTCTCAGCCAGAAGAACCGTTCCTCACCCGTTCGAGAAACTTCCCCGCCGCCTCCAGGTAGTCCTCGGCCCAGACGTGCCCATCCTCGAAGACGCAGGAGGTGACCTCGACCCCTCTTCGCTCCAAGACAGCAAGGTCTTTTTCCATCTGCTCGGGCGTGTAGAGCTCGTCGCGGGTGCCGCGGCCGAGCAGCACCGGCGGGAGGTGTGCGGTCTCGTCGTCGCCGATTTCCGGCGGTACGTCGCCCGCCAGGATCAGCAGGCCGTCCGGGCGAAAGCCCGAGCGCGCCGCGGCACGGTAGGCCATGGCGACCCCCTGGGAGAAACCCGCCAGGACCAGGTGGTCCGAAGGTTGGAGCTCGCGACGCAACCGCGTAATGACGCTTCCGACGTAACGGGCGTTGTCCTCGATCGCCTGCTCGCGTCCCTGGCCCGTCATCCAGCAACCGATGACGTCGCGGGTGCGAGGATTGTAGAAGCGGTTCAAGGCGGAGATCGAGCACACCGTCCAGTCCTCGGAGCCGGGGATTTTTCGGAGGTTCTCGAGCAGACGCTCGGCGTTCTCGCCGTAGCCGTGGAAACCCACGAGGAGCGGCCGGCCCGGCTCCGGCGGCTCGTCGCCCGCGACGAGGTAGCGCCCGTGCACAAGCGCCGGCACCTGGTGCTCGAGGAAACCCCGCGTCACGGCGCGGAATCCTCCTCGGCCTCGCAGGGCACCACCCGAACACAGCGTTCGCCGTCCACCACCGCTTCGTTGCCCAGACGGACGTCGAGCTCACGGCCGTCGGCACCGAGGCGGACTCTCGCCGAGGCGTCGAGGCCAAGGCCCGCCGCCAGCTCGCGGTAGGCGTCGCTCAGGTAGACGACCTCCGCCTCGGGCTCGGTGTCGACGCAGCCAGCATCGATCCAGGCGCCTTGGCGGCGCACGTAGCGCCTTCCGGCGAGCTCCAGATCCGAGAGCATGGTGAAGTAGTCACGGTGCGAGCCGTGGCTGCCGTCGGCGCGGCGGGTGGCGATCCGCAGCTCGATACGGCGGTCGCCGACCTCGCCGGCCTCCGCCGCCAGGTGGATGCTGAAGTTGCCGTACCAGTCGATCTCGATCCGTTCGGCCTCGCCCCCCAGACGCTCGGTGAAGTAGTCGCGCACCGCCTCGGCGCGGCGACGCGAGAGGTCTTTGTTCAAAGTCGCCGAGTCGCAGTCGCTCCGGCCCCGGAACTTCTTCGAGTCCGAGTGCCCGTCGATCCTCATGACGAGGCTCGCGTCGTCCGACCAGCTCTCGGCGAGGGCTTCGGCCAAAAGCGCCAGCTCCCCCTGTTCCTCCGCGGAGATCGTCTCCAGGCGGAACTCGCTCAAGGAGAAACGCACCTCGAGGATGAAGGCCGAAAGCCACGCCTGGCTGAGCCGCCGGTCGAGCTCGAGCTCATGGCGCAAGCTGGCGAAGGCCTCGGCCTCGACGGCCCGGCCGGCGAGCCGGTCGCGCTTCGCGATGCGCTCTTCGAAGCGCTCGATCAGGGTTCCTGCCTCGCTGCCGGTGAGCTGCTGGCGGGTCAGCTCGATCACGCCCCGGTAAAAGCCCAGGTGAAGCTCGATGCCCTCGCGGTAGACCGGCTGCATGGCGTCGAGGAAAAGCTCGTCCTCGTCGAGGTTGGCGAGGCGCTCGAGGTGTGCTGCGATCTCCTCGGCCTTTTCTCGGCGCTTTTCGAGCTCGGCGCTCTCGCGTTTGATCTCGGCGTCGAGCTCCGAGGACTCATGCTCCAGCTCACGGATTCTCTCCGCGCCCGCTTCGCCGGCCTGCGCCTCGGCGCGCAGCTTCTCCAGGCGCCGCTCGCGGTCCGAGCGCTGGTCTTCTAGAAGCTCGATCGTTTTTTCCTTGGCCTCGATTTCGGCCAGGAGCGTCTGGTGCATATCGCGCTGACGCTCGGCGTCGCTTCGCATCTGCGCGACGATCTCGTCGCGGCGCGCCTCGCGCGAGTCGACCGAACGGCTGTTGTCGACGATTCGCGGCAGGTAGGTGCTCTGGAGCTCCGAAAGCGACGCCGTCACGGGCACGGGCCGGGTCTCGGGCTCCGGAGCCGTCGCGCAGGACGCGAGGGCGAGGGACGCTACGAGCAGGAGTCTTCTCATGGATCTTCAGTCTACTTCGAGCAGGACGACGCCGTAGCGTCCGCCCGCGACCTCGATCATACCGTCTCCGCGCGCGCCGTAGGCCGCAAGCTCCGCCTGGTGGGCCTTGAAGGGCCCCCGGAGGTCCTTCAGGCGGTCAAGTTTCTCGGCGGCCCCCATCGACGTGTCCCGCTCCAGGAGGTGGATTCTCAAGGTCAGGAGGCTGTGACGCAAGAGGAGCTCCAGGTAGGGCTCTTCGGCGAGCCCGGGCAAGGCCCGTTCCAGGGCTGCCAGGTCCTCTCGGAAGCTCGGGTCCGCGAGCGTCGCGCCCAGCCGGGCGCGCAGGACGCAGAGGTTGTTCAGGACGACCGCGGCGACGGCGTCCTCGTCGCGCGCGGTGCGCAGCTCCTCGTAGGCGTCGAAGGCGGCGCGGTCCGCCTCGGCGCCTCCGGCGAACGCCAGGGCCTCGGCGCGGCGGAATCGGAGCGCGGTCTGCGAGGCGTAGCCAGGATCGGAGAGGACTTCGTCGTAGAGACGGGCCGCGGCGTCGTAGCGGCCGCCCATGAGCTCTGCCTCGGCGGCCAGGACGAGGACGTGGCGTCCACCGTCGGGCAGCCTCTCGCGTTCCTGCGGATCGACCGGGAGCGAGGCGAGCAGGTATCGGGCCGCCGTGGCCTGGTCGGCCGGCGTCTCGCCGCAGCCGAGGAGGATTCGTCCGTAGCGTCGCGAGCAGAAATCCCGGGGCAGGCCCCGGCAGGGCAGCTCGCCGTCGGCTTCTAGCTCGACGGAGGTGCCGCACTCGCCGCGGACAAGCTCCAGCCATGCGCTGAGAAAAAGGCCGAGGCGCCGCGGCGCTGCCGCGGCAAGCGCCGCAGCGGTCTCAGTTTCGGCAAGCTGCACTCGGAAATAGAACTCCCATTCAAGGGCCGCGGTCTCCCCGGACGCGCAGCGCGTCCGGGCACGGCCGGCGCTCGCCGCCGCCGTCGCCGGATTGCCCAGTCCCTCGTAGGCCAGGGCGAGGAGCCGGGACTCCCGCGGCCGGCACCATAGCTCACCGTCGGCGAAGCCCTCGAGAAGCTCCACGGCGCGGCGCAACCGCTCCTGGCGCCTCTCGGAGACGGTGTCGCCGGCACATTCGAGGTGCGCCTCGCCAAAAGCGGCGACGGCGTCGCCGGAGCCCGTAAGCTCGGGGTAGTCGGCGACGAGGCGGCCGTAGGCCTGAAGCGCCGCCTCGCAGTCGCGGCGCAGATACGCCTCTTCGAAGCGCGTCCAGGCCTGGCGACGGCAGAGAAGCGACCGGTGGTCCCGGCAAGGATCCTCCACCGGAGGAGCGACGTCCTCCAGGGCGGCGTCCTTTTCGTCCGCGGCCGGCTCCGGTGGCGGCGCCCGCTCCAGGGCGGCCGAGAGGTCCCAAAGGATCGGGACCGCCGCCTCCTCGGCCGGCACGATGCGGACGACGTCCAGGGCGTAAACGGTGTCGCGCGCGCGGATGTGGAGCGACTCGCCCGGCGCGACCGGGAGCGTCAGCCGGAGGTTGCCCCCCGCGTCGCTCACCGCGGCAAAACGTGCCTCGTCGTCCTCGGACGTGACCCGGACTTCCACCGCCAGGCCCGGCTCACCGACATAGATCAGGAACGTCCGCTCCGCGGCCTCCCCGCTCACCTGTGCACCGGCGAAGGCTGCACTGGCGAAGGCAGTGGCCAGCACGATCAGCAAGGCAAGGATCTCCAGGGTTCGCATCGGTTACTCGCCGGCGGTGACCGGCAGGCTCATGGCCTCGTCGAGGATCTTCCCGGCCGAGTCGGCGAGCAGGATCCGGTAGGTGTAGCTGATCCGGGCGACGACCTCCAGACGGTCGCTGTGCAGAAAGCTCTCGCCGCCGCAGTCGTGGCGAATCTTCTCGCCGTAGGACCATGCCGGCGAGCGCACGACGTAGCAATGGCTGAGGTTGGCGAGCCGCGGCAGCTGCGCCGCGAGGACGATCACCGGCTGCTCGGCCGATCCCGTGCTGCGGGCCAGCACGGTGAAACCATCCTCGGCCGGGGGCGGCGGAGGCGGTGCCGGCGCGCTGAGGGGCGGTGCGGAACGAACGGGCGCGGCGGCCTCGGCCGGCGCCGCCTCACGACTCGCTTTCGAGAAAAAAAGCGCCGCCACGAAGGCGAGAATCAGCGTCGCAGCGGCGATGCCCGGCAAGAGGTGACGCCGGCGCGCGGGCGACACTTCCCTGGAATCGACGGCCTTGGCGTCGACGGCGGGAAACGCCGCAGGGGCGTCCGATACCTCGGCCCGGTCGTCGTCGAGCCCGACCGTGGCGAGCCGTTGGTCGGCGACGCGCGCGGGCGCGACACTGCCACCCTCGAGCTGGATGTCGCCACCCACGACCTCCACACCTCCGGCCCCCGGGGGGACGAGAGCGGTCGACGCGGCAACGCTCCGCGTACCGAGAGGCGAGGGGATCTCGTAGTCGCGCAGGAAGCGCAGGGTCTTTTTCAGGACCGGCAGGATCTCGGCGCAGGAGTCGAAGCGCTCGTCGGCGGCCTTACGCATGCAGCGGTGGACCACTTGGGCAAGCTCCCGGGGGCAGCCGCGCCACACCTCGTCGATCGGCTCGGGCTCCACGTGGTGGATCCGGTGGATGAACTCCCCCATGCTCTCGGCCTTGAAAGGGTTCGACCAGGTCAGAAGCTCGTAGGCGATGACGCCGTAGGAGAAGATGTCGGTCCGATGGTCGACCGTGCGCATGCCCGTGATCTGCTCGGGAGCGGTGTAGCCGACGGTGCCGAAGTTGTCGCCGACCAGCGTCAGGGTGGAGTCGGTCGCGTCCTTGGCCAGGCCGAAGTCCATGATCTTGATCGAATGGTCGTGGAGCACCCGAATGTTGCGCGGCGAGAGGTCGCGGTGAATGAGGCCACGGTCGTGGACGAAAAGCAGACCCTGGGCGATGTCCATCAGGTAGCGCAGCCGTAGCGACGCCGGCAAGGCGTCACGGTCCTGGATCTTCCTTTCCAGGTCGACCCCGGAGAGGAACTCCTCCACCAGGAAGTGGAGCCCGGCAGCGGCGTCGAAGCCGTAGTCGTGGACGAGGGCGACGTTGCGGTGCTTGAGCTGGCTGACGATGCGGGCCTCGCGCCGGAAGCGCTGGAGCTGCCCCTCGTCGCCGGTCGTGCAGATCTTGATCGCGACGTTGCGGTCCAGCTCGACGTCGTAGCCCTCGTAGACCGTGCCGAAGCCGCCGGATCCCGCCGCCCTGATGACGTGGTACTTGCCGATCCGTTCGCGCATGGCCGGCCCAGTCTAGCAGACCCTTGCCTCAGCTGCTCGGTAATGCCGCAATCGAACGCTCAAGGCGCCAAAAGGCGATCCGGCGCCTTACTCGGGAAGGATGCCGTGCAGGATGAGGTTGGTGATCTGCTCGACCATCTCTTCCGGCCCCAGGCGACCGTCCGCGTGGTACCAGCGGACGATCCAGTGGACCATGCCGAGGACGCTGAAGGCGGCCACCGCGGGATCGATCTTCGCGGTGCGGCCGTGGGTCTCCAGGACGGCGGTGATCGTGTCGCGAAGGAAGTCGGCGAAGGCCCGCTTGCGCTGGCGGATCTGCGTCCGGTGCTTCTCCTCCAGCCCTTCCTCCTCGTTCGACATGATGGTCATGACGCTGGAGTCCTCCAGCACGAGCTCCACGTGGCCGGAAAGGAGGATGGCCAGCCGCTGCTCGGGATCCTCCTCCTTGCGGGCCGGCTCCAGGACCTCCGCTTCCAGCCGGTTCATCGCAAAGTCCATGATGGCGTAAAGCAGCGCCTTCTTGCCCTTGATGTAGTAGTAAAGGCCACCTTTGGTCAGGTCCGCCGCATGGGCGATGTCACCCATCGAGGTGGCGTCGAAGCCTTGCTCGAAGATGACGTCGGCAGCTTCCCGGTAGATCTCTACGGCCCGGTAGTCGTCGCTGACGGTGGGTGGCTTCTGAAAAGCGGCCATACGATACCCGTCTCAAGTCAGTGGTTGGGGGAGCACACCGGCTATCTTCTGGAACACAAACACCCAAGATTCCAACCGGTCGGTCAAATCTTTGCCGCCAAGCGGCACTTTGTCAAGACCCGGGCGTCGGGCGGGGTTCGCAAGGGCCCTGGGGAAGCGAGGCCTCTCCCAAGCCGGAGGAGGGCTCAGCTGGCGAGGGCGCTCGACTCTTCGGAGAAGCCGTGGAGCACCTGGTGGATGACTTCCGCGACCACTTTGCCCTCGTCCGGCACGGCGTCACCGGTGCGACCGGCCGTGTTGAGCAGAGCCACGGCGCTGTCGGCCGACGACGACGGGTCGACGTCCTCGACGCCCGACTCCAGGAGTAGCGAAGCGAGCACGTCGGTCAGGAAGCCGACGAAAAGGCCCTTGCGGGACTCGACCTTGCGCCGGTGCCCCGTCTCCAGGCTCTCCACCTCCTCGGCCAACAGCATGAGGACGCTGCGCTCTTCGAGCGCCAGGGAGAGATAGCCCCCCAGAAGCGCCGTCAGACACTCCTCCGGATCCTCCAGGCGGCGAGCCGGATGGACGACCTCGGTCTCGATCCTGTCGAGCGCATAGGTCATGATGGCAAAAAGCAGGGCCTTCTTGCCCTTGATGTAGTAGTAGAGCCCGCCCTTGGTCAGGTCCACGGACTCCGAGAGGTCGTTCATCGAGGTGGCTTCGAAGCCGAGCTCGTAAAAGACGTCGGCCGCCTGACGGTACAGGTCGGTTGAGCGATAGTCATCGCTGATCGTCGGGGGTTTTATGAAGGGGGCCATGGGTGCTAGATCTCCCAGCCGGCGACGTCTTTCGAGCTTCCTTGCCGAATCAAGCTCTCGAAGCGCCGAACGAGCGGCGAAGCCTCGTCGCCGTCGATCAGGACGTCGACGACGAAGGGTCCCGGCGCCGCCAGGGCTCGTCGGAGAGCCGATTCTAGCTGATCTTCGCTCCGGACCCGAACCCCGTCGGCGCCCATCGACCTCGCCAGGCCGGCAAAGTCGACCTGCGGGATGTCGACGTGGGTGTCGGTGAGGCCCAGGGCCCGGTGGCCGTCGCGGCACATGCCGTACCCCGCGTCGTTGAGGACGATCCACACCGCGCTCGCCCGCTACTGGACCGCGGTGGAGACTTCGGAGCTCGTCAACATGGCGCCGTCGCCCAGGATCGCGACGGCCTTGCCGCGATGGGCCACCGCGGCACCGAGCACTCCGGCGGCGGCGTGACCCATGGAGCCGTAAAGCGTCGAAACGCGGTAGCGCCCTGGCTCGCCGAATCGGAGGTAGTGGTTGGTCCAGGCAAACGCGTTGCCGCACTCGGCGAGCACCACCGCGTCGGAGCCCGCGACGACGAGGCGCTGGACGGCCTGCATCAAGACCTGCGGCCGTACCGGCCGGCGGCCCGGCAGGGGCATCGTGATCGGGTGCCGGGAACGCCGCGCGAGCGGCTCTCGCCGCCACGCGGCTGAGCTTCTGGGAAGGTGCTCCAGGAGCTCCTCGAGGAAGCCACCGACCTCGGCTTGGACGGCGACGGTCGGCGCCTCGGGATAGGCGGTACCCGGCACCTCCGGATCGACGTCGACGTGCAGGAAACCCTGCCGGGGGATCATGTCGACATCCCAGAAAGAGGTCGCCTCGCCGAGGCGGCTCCCCAGCACGAGGACCCAGCGAGGCTTTTCCTGAACCATGTAGTCGATGACGGCCTCGTGCCCGCCGATTCCCGTGACTCCGAGAAACCGCGGGTCGTCCTCGGGAACGATCCCCTTGCCACGTGCCGAGCAGAAAACCCTGGCTCCGGTGCGCTCCACGAGCTCCCGGACTTGCGGCGCCGCGTCGCGCGCGCCGTGACCCAGCCAAACGGCGAAAGGCGCCTCGGAGAGGAGCTCGGCACAACGGCCGACTTCCTCCGGCGTCGCCGCGGGAGCCGACACCCGGACCTGCGGTAGCCGGCGCGGCAGGTCCACGCGGCGCCCCTGCACTCCCATGGGGAGGCTCACGTGGGCGACGAAGCGCCCCGGACGCAGGAGACCCAGGCCCAAACGCCGCGCCACCTCGGGGAGCTCGGCGGCGCTCTCCACCCGGATGGCGTAGTCGAACATCGTCCCCGACTGATAGAGCGGGCCTTCGGGGACGGTATAGGAGCTCGTCTCCTGGGTCGCCCAGCGGCCTCGCTGGGCGGCGCTGGTGGCGCCCGAGACGAGGACCACCTTGGCTCCGTCCCAACGTGCGGCCATGAGGCCGTTCAGGGCGTTCAAGGTCCCCGGACCGGTCGTGGCAAAGACCACCGCCGGCGTGCCGGTGGCGAAGTAGGCTTCGGTCGCGGCGAACGCCGCACCCGATTCGTGCCGGCAATGGTGGAGCTCGATCCTCTCGCTCTCCACCAAGGCGTCGAAGAACAGCGCGATGGCGCCGCCGCTGACCCCGAAAGCCCGTTCCACGCCCAGGCTCCCCAGATGCTTGACGACGGCCTCGGCCACCGTCATCTCCGGACCGATCTCGGTCTCCGGCAGCGAATAGAGCGCGGTGGGTTTCGACCGGGCGCCGGGAACCGTCCTGGGAAGCGTCACCAGCCTCTCCTCCGACACGGGATGGATGTTCATCTCTCGCGGATCCTCCAGTCAGCCCGAGGGCGGCGCTCCCGGTCTGCCGACCGGTCGGCCGGCGGCGCCGGTAAGGGTCTGTGCACAGCCCTGGAGACGATCGCACTCGTTCCTGCCGAACATTCCTCTCGTCTAAACCGAACGGTCGGTAGAATACCTTGTCGATCATCCGGTGTCAAGCCAAGGATCGGCCAAGGATCGGCTCCGTCGGCTCCGCCGACGTGCCTACGATCTGCGGTTGTCCGTCAGGTTTCCCAGCCGGCATTGTTTTTCGAGTTCCCCTGGTTGATCAGGCTCTCGAAGCGCTTGAACAGCGGCGACGTCTCGTTGTCGTCGATGCGCACGTCGACGACGAAAGGCCCGTCGGCGGCCATCGCCGCCTGTAGGGCGGGCTCGACCTCGCTCTCGTTCCTGACCAGGGCACCGTCGGCGCCCATCGAGCGGGCGAGGCTGACGAAATCGACGCAGGGGACGTCGAGTCCTTCCTCGGTCAGGCCGAGGGCACCGTGCCCGTCGCGGCACATGCCGTAGCCGGCGTCGTTCAACACGATCCAGACGGCCTGGGCCTGGTACTGCACGGCGGTCGAGATCTCGGAGCTCATGAGCATTGAGCCGTCGCCGACGATCGCCAAGGCCTTGCCCTGGCGGGCGATCGCCGCGCCGACCACTCCGGCCGCGGTATGACCCATCGAGCCGAAGAGCGTCGACACGCGGTAGCGTCCGGGGCTCGGGAAGCGCAGGAAATGGTTCGCCCAGGCAAAGGAGTTGCCACATTCGGCGAGCACCAGGGCATCGCTTCCCTGAATGACGTGGCGTTGGATCGCCTGCATGACCACCTGCGGCCGGACCGGCCGGCGGCCTTTGACCGGTAGCGTCGTCGGCACCTCCGAGCGGCGCACGACGCTCGGCAGGACCTTCGGTGGGCCGTCCGGCAGCTCCTCCAGGAGGGCGGCAAGGAAGGTGCCGACGTCGGACTGCAAGCCGATCGTCTTGCTCTCGGGATAGGCGGTGCCCGGCACGTTGGGATCCAGATCGACGTGGAGGAAGCCCTCGGAGGGGACCATGTCCTGGTCCCAGAACGAAGTCGCCTCCCCGAGCCGGGTGCCGAGCACCAGGAC
Organism: uncultured bacterium; assembly: GCA_965371445.1. GTDB lineage: Bacteria > Acidobacteriota > Thermoanaerobaculia > Multivoradales > J023 > DASWIG01. Next base: position 15,079 of record CBDUYN010000168.1, read on the forward strand.
CCAACGGGGCTGGTCCTGGAGCATGTGCTCCGTGACCGCGTCGTGGCCGCCCAGCCCCGTGACCCCGAGATAGCTCGGATGGTCCTCGGAGATGATCCCCTTGCCGCGCGGCGAGCAGAAGACCTTGGCGCCGGTACGCTCCACGAGCTTCACCACCTGAGCCGCCGCCTGGGTAGCGCCGAAGCCCGCCCAGACCGCAAAAGGACCCTGCTGAAGCAGACGTGCACACTCCGCGGCCTGCTCGCGGGTCACCGTGGGTAGGCCCCGCGCCGAGATACCGCGGCGTCGCGGCAGGTCGACGCGGCTCGACTGAATCCCCATCGGCAGACAGACGTGAGCGACAAACCGCCCGGGCCGGCTCAGACCCAGGGCAAGCCGCCGCGCCACCTCGGGGAGCTCCGCGGCGCTTTCCATGCGCACGGCGAAGTCAAAAATCTGGCCCTGGGTGTAGATCGAATCCTGCGGCAGCGTGTAGGAGCTCGTCTCCTGAGTGGCCCAACGGCCCCGCTGCGCCGAGCTCGTGGCGCCCGAGATCAGGATCACCTTGGCCCCGTCCCAACGCGCCGCCATCATGCCGGTCAGCGCGTTCAGCGTCCCGGGGCCGGTCGTCGCAAAGGCGATCGTGGGCTTGCCCGAGACGAAGTGCGCCTCGGTGGCGGCAAAGGCCGCGCCGGTCTCGTGACGGAAATGGTGCAGCGTGATCTCGTCGCTCTCCACCAGGGCGTCGAAAAGCAGCGCGATCGCGCCACCGCTGACCCCGAACGCCTGCTCGACCCCCAGATCGGCCAGATGATGGACGATGGCGGCCACCAGGGTGGCTTCGACTCGGGGCTCGGCCTCGCTTTCCGGAATCAAGGACAATCGCTTTGCTGCCAGGGAAGACATGCCTCGTTCCTCGCTAGTCCTGGGTCGCGGCGGCGTGAAGCGGCGTCGACCTACCGACCGTCCGGTCGGTTCTGTTTGCGGATCTCGGTAGAGCTTGCATCTAGGGCCTGCGGGCTGGTTTGCCGGGTCTTGATTCCTGGGATGGAAGACGCCTCGCTGCCGAGGACTTTACCGAACGGTCGGTAGAATATCGAAGCCCCGAAAGGGCTGTCAACCCCCGTCTCGATTCGGAGACCGAGGGCTTTTCCCTTACGCCCGATGGGGTACCAGGCCGTGCAGGGTGAAGGCCGTGAGCTGCTCGATGAGGCGATCGGGCTCCATCAAGGTACCGGGTCGGTACCAGCGAACGATGTGGTGCATGACGCCGAGGGCGCTGTGGGCGGCCACGGCGGCGTCGATCTCGCCCTCGCGGCCTTGTTCGCTGAGCACCGCGGTGATGGTGTCGCGGAGGAAGTCGACGTAAGCGCGCTTGCGCTTGCGCATCTTCTCGCGGTATTCGGCCTCGAGCCCTTCATCCTCGTTGGCCAGGATGGTCATCGGGCTGGTTTCCTTCAGCACCAGGCGAGCGTGGCCGGCGAGGATCTGGGCGAGGCGTTTGCCCGGATCCTCCTCGCGCCGGGACGGGCCGAGGACCTCGTTCTCGATCCGCTCCATGGCGAAGGTCATGATCGCGAAAAGCAGTGCCTTCTTGCCCTTGATGTAGTAGTAGAGGCCGCCCTTGGTGAGGTCTACGGCCTCGGCGATGTCGTCCATCGAGGTGGCCTCGAAGCCCTTCTCGTAGAGGACTTTCGCGGCTTTGCGATAGATGTCGACGGCGCGGTAGTCGTCGCTGACGGTCGGTGGCTTCTGGAACGCCATGATCGGATGGACCTCTCCGGAGGCTTCTGCCCTTCGGCGGTGCGGAGAGGTGTGAGGTCCCGCACCAGGGTACCTGCCGGTGAGGAGGATTCTGGTCGTCCCCCGGATCTTTGTCAAGGGCGGCCGCGAGCGGCCCTACTCTGCCGAGAGGATTCCCTGCTCGACCAGGTACTGGAGCGCCAGGAGGATCCGGCGCCGCGAGAGCGTCCACTCGCTGCGCTCCTCAAAAGCGGCGACCACCGCCCGGCTGAGGCGGGGAGAGATCACGAGCGAGCAGAGGAGGCGCAGCTCGTCCGGCGGCAGGTGCATGCCGAGACCGTCGATCCTGGCCTGGGTCTCGGGGCTCTCGTCGTAGGAGAGGAGGAGATCCGGGTCGAGGGTCACCCGATCGGCGCGGCGGACCCAAAAGGGCTCCCCGGCGAAGCGATCTTCGCGCTCGTAGATCTTGCGCCGGGTCTCCAAGAGGCTTTCGAAGCTCGCCGCCAGGCTTTGGCGATACCGGCGGATCCCGGTGCGGCGGCCAGCGAGGGCGTCGACGATCGCCTCCGCCGCCTCGATCCCGGAGCCCATGGCCTTGGAGATGCCCGGCAAGGTGAGGGGGTCGACGGTCGCGGCCGCGTCGCCCACCGCCAGCCAATCCTCTCCGGCCGTCTGATCGAGGCGGTGGCAGTGGAGGGCGAGGATCCGTGGCTCCGTGTGTGGGTTGAGCGCCGCGAGGCGACGCCTCGCGGCCGATCCTTCGAAAAGCTCCAGCCAGGGATCGGCGTTGCCGACACCGAGGGAGCGAGCCAGGTCGGCGTCGGTCAAGAAAGCGGCCAGCACATGGCCGGGATCGTCGCGGGCCACGTACCACCAACCCTGGCGATGGGCCTCGACGAAAGCGTCGGCCTCCTCCAAGGCGCCTGCCTCTCCCTCCAGGACGACGAAGCTTCCCACCAAGTGGTCGAATCGGACCTTGCGCGCGCCCAGCTGCCGCGCCAGCCGGGCCGGGCGGCCGGTCGCGTCGACGGCGAAGCGGCTGCGGATCGAGCGCGCACCGCCCGTGTGCTCGATCTCGAGCACCACTCCGGTGCCGTCGCGCAGCTCCGCGGCGTGGCTCAAGCCGGTGCTACGCGTCAGGAGGACGCCTTCCTGCGCCGCAAAAAGGCGCAGCAAAGCGAGGAAACGCCGCCGGTCGAGGCGCCAGCCCTGGCGCGGCGGCGTGAAGAAAAACTCGTGCGGACGCAGCTCCTCGTTGCCCCAGGCGGCGTGGGTGCCGCGGCTCGCCGTCGACTCGCCCTCCAGGAAGCTCTCCCAGACGCCGAGGCGCGACAGGAGCGGTTGCGCGTCGCGGTCGAGAGTAGCGAACGGAAGCGATAGCTGGGGCTGCCCACCGTCGATCACCGTCACGGCGAGCGCCGGGGCGAGCTTGCCTAGAGCGAGGGCTGTCGCGAGGCCGGCGGGTCCGGCCCCCAGGACGGCGACGTCGCAACTCGCCGGGGGTTCCTGGTAGAGGCCGGCCAGGTTGACGGGCTGGGTCTCGGCGCTCACCGCTCGACTCCTGTTGGGAGCAGCGTCCGCCGTCCTCAGCGCACGCAGAGGTCCGCGACCACGCCGAGGTGGTCGGAAAGGCGGGTGTCGAGGCGCTGGTAGCCGGCGTACTCGAGCTCACGGGAAATCAGGATCCAGTCGAGCCGAAAGCGCGGCCGTAACGAAGGATATGTGGGCGCCAGCGTGTGTGGAGCGTAGGCGCGCAGGCCGAGCTCCCGGGAGAGGAGCTGCATCGACTGCGGCTCCAGGTGCCAGGAGCAGTTGAGGTCGCCCAGCACCACCCGCGGACGCCGCCGGCCGGCGAGCGCCTCGACCAGCCCTCCGATCTGCCGGCGGCGGATCTTCGGACGCAGGAAGTCGAGGTGGAGCGAGACGACGTCGAGCGCCATGCCGCCCCACTCGGGGACCTCGACGGTCGCCAGGACGAAGCCCTTCGTGTCGCGCCAGTTGCTCTTGAACCGGTGCGAGCGGCGCTCGGTTAGCGGCAGCCGGGCCAGCAGCGCCGTCCCCGAGGTGACGTTGAAGCGACCGAAGCCGAAGGGGTTGTGGTCGCCGTGGAAGAAGTCTTCGAGCCCGGCGTGCTCCGCGAGCGTCGCGACGTGGTCGAAGTTGCCGCTCCACGTCGAGGGGCCGTCGGCCTCCTGGAGACCCAGGACGTCGATGTCGAGCCGCCGGACCGCGTCGGCGACCGCGCGGAGGTGACGCTCCACGCGGCTACGCCGGAGAAACGCCTGGTGCGCCGTCGAGCTTCGGCCGTGGGCCAGGTTGAGGGTGACAAGACGCAGCGTGTCGGTGCCCTTCGAGGGGAGCGGCCGGCAGGCCGGCACGGCGGGGCTGCGCAAGCACTCTACCAGGACGCGGACGCGCCGGGCGTTCTTGAACGTGGTCTCCCGGAGGTGCCGGCCTCCGTCCCAGGTCCAACGGTAATCTTCGGTGCGATCCTTGAGCCCCGGAGCAACCATAGGCACGCGAGTATACTCTTTTTCCCGGACGCTGTCGCCTATCGCGTCGCTGCCGCCAGGAGCTTGCGGGCCTCACGGCGCACGAAGTAGTCCTCGACGACCATCTCCGTACGCGGCTGAAGCTCCGCGAGCTCGCGCAGGATCGCGAGCGCCTCGTCTTTCTTGCGCTTGTCGAAGCGCAGCAGGGCGTCGGCGAGGTAGAGCCGGCCCAGGGGCTTGCCGGGGTAGAGCTCGACGACGTGGCGCAGGTCGACGATCGCCGACTTGTGGTCGACCCAGCCGGTGATGAAGGGGATCTTCGGCGCCTCGGTGTGGAGCCGGCCGCGCACCCGGTAGCCGCCGCCCTCGTCGTAGCCCGGATCGAGCGCCAGGACGACCTCCGTCCAGTCACGGACCTTTCCCGCCACGCCCTGGCGGGCCGCGGCCATCTTGCCGTAGGCCTGGCCCCAGAGGCCCCAGTTGGCCGTCGCCCAGAAGTAGATCCGGGCCACCTCTGGCTCGGGAAACGGCTCGGCGAGCTCCTCGGGCGCCATCTTGTCGAGGGCCTTGCGGCCGCCGACGCGCTCGGCCAGGAGGTCGAGCGCGGCCTCGGCGACCTCGCGGCCGCGGCCGAAGATCCTCTTTTTTCCGTCGTTGTCGCGGGTCGTGTAGTCTCCCTGGAAGTAGAGCGAGCGCAGCAGCTTCCAGATCGCCTCCAGGTTCGAGGGATCCGCCGCCAGGGCCTCTTCATAGGCGGCGACCGCCTCGCCGATGGGACCCGGCACGGCGCGTCCGTCGACGTGACCTTCGCCGCGCCGTTGCCAGGCGTCATCGCCCCGGGCGATCGCCTCCGCGATGTCCTGGGCCCAGGCGGGGGTTCCCCAGACGAGGGCGGCGAGCAGGACAGCGGTCGGACGGTTCACAGCGTAGGTCTCCTCTTTCGGGCGCGGTGCGTTATACCATACCCGCCGGCGCGGCGGCCGGTCGTGCCACGGATCCCGAACCCGAAAAAGACCCTGGACGACATGCCCTTGCTCTCCTTCCGCGATCCCATCCACGGCTTCATCCGTGCCGACGAGCTGGAGTCGGCGCTCGTTTCAAGCCGTCCTATGCAGCGCCTGCGCTTCGTCCGCCAGCTCGGCCTGACGTTTCTGATCTTCCCCGGCGCCGAGCACAGCCGCTTCAGCCACGGGCTCGGCACCATGCACCTCGCCGGACGCCTCTACGACGCCCTGGCCGCCAAGAGCGACGGCCAACTGCCCCTCGCGGCGACGAGCCGCGAGCGGCGCCTGGTGCGTGCCGCGGCGCTTCTGCACGATGTCGGCCACGCCCCCTACAGCCACACCGCCGAGGACCTCTTCGAAGACGGCATCGACCACGAAGAGATGACCTACCGGCTGTTGCGAACCGGCGAGGTCGAGGAAAACTTCGAACGCTTCGGCGACGGCTTGACGCCCGAGGACGTGATCCGCGTCCTCTGCCGCACCGGCAGCGGCGAGGAGCACCTGCTCTCCGAGATCATCAGCGGCGAGCTCGACGTCGACAAGATGGACTACTTGCTGCGCGACAGCCTCTACTGCGGCGTGCGCTACGGCAATTACGACCTGGAGCGCCTCCTCGACACGGTCGTCCCGATCACCGACCCGCAGAGTAGACGCCGCAGGATCGGCATGGAGCACGGCGGCGTCCATGCCCTCGAGGCGCTCGTCATGGCCCGCTACTACATGTTCACCCAGGTCTACTTCAACGCCACCGGCAAGGTCATGGAGCTGCACTTCAACGAGTGGCTGCGCTCGGAGGGCTGGCGCTGGGGCTCGGACCCCGAGGCTTTCCTCGAGAACGACGACGTCAGCGTCGTCGCGGCCATGCGCCGCTCTCAAAACGTCCACGCCAGGGCCATCCTGCACCGCGAGCGCTTCGCCCTCGCCTTCGAGACCGAGGAGCACCTGACGCCCGAGCGCCGCGAGCGCTTCGCCGAGCTCCTGCCCCGTCTCAAGGAACGGTTCGGGGATTTAATCCTTGTCGATCACTCGGCCAAGAACCCCCACCGCCTGGGAGAGAGCGGAGTGCTGGTGCGGGGGTTCGACGGCGACCTCGCCCCGGTGGCCGAGGTCAGCGACTTCATCGCCCACATGTCGATGATCCAGTGCTTCCGCGTCTACGCCGAGCGGAGCCGCAAGGACGAGGTCAGGGCGGCGATCGGCGAGATGTGGGACTAGCCCCCGACCCCCGTCATGGCGGAAAAGATCCGGGTCGTCCACCTGATCAACCAGCTCGGCCGGGGCGGCACCGAGCGCCAGCTCTACCTCCTCCTAGAGCACCACGACGCGGCCAGCTTCGAGCACCGGGTCGTGGTCTTCAACCCGAGCCGGCACGCGGTCTGGAACCGCGAGCTCGCCGCCGCCGGCGTCGAGATCCTGGCCCTCCCCGCCTCCTGCCGCGGACCGGCACGACGCCTCCTCCACCTATGGCGCCGCCTGCGGAGCTTCCGGCCGCACGTCGTCCATTCCTGGACCCTCCACGACAACCCCTACGCCGGGATCCTCGGACGGCTGCTCGGTGCCCGGGTCCGCTGGGGGTCGCTGCGCAACTCGCTCGCAACCGAAGGAATGCGGCGCCTGCCGTCCTGGTGGCGGCGGCTCTCGCTGCGTAGCGTCTCCCGACTCCTCGTCAACTGCCGGGCGCTCGCCGACGAGCTCGTCGACGGCGGCTACCCGCGGCAGCGGATCCTGGTCCTCCCCAACTGTGTCGAGCTCCCTGCTGAAGACACGGTCCCAGCCGACCTTACGCCCTGGGGCATCGACGGCGACGCGCCGGTCGTCGGCGTGGTCTCGAACCTGCGGCCGCGCAAGGACCTCAAGACGTTCGTCCGTGCCATGGCCCAAGTCCTGCCCCGTCACCCGGACGCCCGCGCCGTCCTCGTCGGACAGACGATCCCGGACGAGGCGTCCTACGGCGCCGAGGTCGAGGCGGAGATCGAGCGCCTGGGGCTTTCCGACAGGTGTGTGGTCACCGGCTTCTGCGACGACGTCCCGGCGATGATGGCGCGGCTGTCGGTCCTTTGCCTGACCTCGGAGCACGAGGGCATGCCCAACGTCGTCCTCGAGGCGATGGCCGCTGGCCGACCGGTGGTCGCCACGCGGGTGGGCGGGGTACCGGAGATCGTCGGCGACGGCGAGAACGGCTACCTTGTCGAGCGCGGTGCAGCCGCCGCCGTGGCCGAGGCGGTCGGTCGTCTACTCGCCGACCTTGGGTTGGCAAAAGAGCTCGGCGATGCCGGACGGCGCCACGCCGTCCGCGAGCACGGCTGCCGAGAAGCTGTTGGGAAGCTGGAGAGCCTTTATCGGAAGGCTTGCCGTTAGCGGGCGACGCTGACCGAGACCGACGGATGGCGGCCTCGCGCGCCGTAGCCCTCCTCACCGCACCCGCTTCGGCAGTGCCGCGCCAGGTGATAGCAAAGGACTTCGGTTACCGTGGCACCCTAATAACAGCCCGTGGCAAAAGTCTTCGATTCTTCACGGGCGAAGCCCGCGCGCTGGGAGCGCCGGCGTCCCGCCGGCCGTGGGGGACGAA
>CBDUYN010000169.1:0-22692 GCA_965371445.1 uncultured bacterium
TCGACCGCTGGCTCACCTACTCCGCATAATCCGGGACTCGGCATAATTGCTGGGAGCGCCGGCGTCTCGCCGGCCAGGCCGCGTAGCGGCCTCGTCGTCCCGCAGGGACGACGGGAGCAGCGCAGCGGCGGCAGGAACGTCCCGGGGGGGAAGACCCGACCGGCAGACCCAGGAAAGTGCGATCCGGGAAAGTGCCAGGCACCTCGGAGGATGCACCTCGGAGGATGGTGTGACCCTGTACTACGGATTCATCGTCGATCTCCTCAGGTGCTACGAGAACAACGCCACGACCTTCGCCAAGGACCTCTTTGAGATGGCTCCAAAACTTCCTTCCGACGACCCGACGCAGTTGGTGGGGATGGACACCTACAACCACATGTGCCAATGGATCGAGGACAACCTGGGCGCCGCCAACCTGCGCAGGGCCGGCGCTGCCATCGGCGCTCGGGCCTACGAGCAGATGTTGGCTACGGGCGCCCTCGGCTCCGATCCGCAGCCGCAGGACCTCATGAAGGGCCTCGTAAGTGCCGCAGCCACGATGATCCAGGACCGCAGGGGACGCGGTTGGAGGATCGTCCGGAGCACCAGCAGCAGTATCACGATGCGCCGTACACAGACCTTCAATTGTCTTCTCCAGGAGGGGCTATTGTCTTCCCTCGTCGCCAAGAGCGGCGTCAACGCGGCCGATGCCCAGCACGTCGCTTGCGTTCGCGACGGGGCTGAGTTCTGCGACTATTCGGTCACCTGGCTCGCTGGCCATTCTTCCGAGCGCAACGATCAGCCTGAGGTGTCCATTCGAGCCACAAACCCTGCTCTACGGCGGGGATCGGTCGCGACCCGCACGGCCAGCGTCCGGGGCTACTGGTAGCGCAGCGCCACGACCGGATCGACCTGGGTCGCCCGGCGGGCCGGCACCAGGTTGGCGACGAGCGCCACCAGGCCACACCGGCGACGTGGCTGGGTCGCTCGCCAACCTGAAATTGCCTGGCACCTATCGGGCGACCTATCGGGCCCTCCCCGTCCTGATCGAGTTGACAGAGTCACCCGTGGGTTGCTCTCATGTCATCTCGACTTGGCGACGCGAAATCCGAGGTTGTTGCACCGGTCCTCTGCTACCCAACCGAACCGCGGGGACACTCGTGCGAGGCTTGCATCACCCACCCAGGGACCTCCCCGGGCAGCGCGGCGCTGTCCGATGTCGCCGTTGACCTGATAGGGATTTGTGGTTGATCCTGAGGGGTACCGGTCAACGAAGTCGCTGCACCATTCCCATACATTGCCGCTCATGTCGTAGAGCCCGAGGCCGTTTGGGTTGAAGCTGCCCACAGGTGTGGTCTTCCCTCGACATTCCCCCTTCTCGGCAAAGGAGTACTCGCTGCTACTGGCGTCGAAGTTCATCTCGCTGGGGCGCGCGAGGTCTTGGCCGTTGCCGAATCGAATCTTCTGCCCGCGTTCGCGGGCCGCGAATTCCCATTCGGCTTCCGTCGGCAAGCGATAGCCTCTCACCTTCGTGACATCGGTCGTGGGCCGGCCCTCGTCGTCCAAGAGCTCGCCCGACGCCAGGTCATAGGCAACAGGTAGTCCCTCCTTCCTGCTCAGCCAATTGCAGTAGCTCACAGCATCCCACCATGACACGCCGGCCACCGGATCCTTGGGGCTCTGACCATACTGAGGGTTCTTCCAGTTGGCATCAGCGACCCACTCGCCCTCCGAGGGGGTGGTCAACACCCAAGCACCGCGGGTCGTCAGGCGCTCGAGGTACTCCGCGTCACCTGGAACCGCGGAATGCTGCATCGCCTGTCGCGACCTCGGGGTGGGATCCTCCGCCAACGTTACGTAGTCCGTCGCCGCCGCGAAGGCGGCGAATTGCTCGACTGTGACTTCGTGTTTGGCCAGATGGAAGCTGGAAACGGCCACGGTGTGCACTGGGGAAGCCAGCGGTACGTCCTCATCGAGGATGTCTCCCATTTCGAACGTTCCGCCCTCGATGTACACCATGTCCATCCGTCGAGGCTGGATTTCCGCATCGTCGTCGTCCTGCTGCCCTGTGCCAAGAGCGACAAGGGCGAGAATGAGTATTGCGTGTCCCATTCACTTTCTCCGCGAGACCAGCACGAGCCCGGATCTGGTTCCAGAGCCGCCTTCCCGTCCATTGTCGCACAGACTCGACGTCCCTTCAAACGCCGGCGGACCTGCGTCGGGACGGCCAGGGCGGCGTAGCTTCGCGCCGTGAGCCACCGGCTTGAACGGGCACCTGCCCGTGCGCGGAATCCGTGACCTCAACGAGCCCGATCTCGTCACGCCAGGGCGAAGATCCACCAGAACTTTGAATGTCGTGAAGACATGTTCTCAACCCCACTCTGTATCCGCGTTTGGGTATTTGCGGGCGAACGCATGCGCAGGTCAACTCGGCCATGAATGGGGTCTGCAAACGTTGCAGACGGCCAAACGTGCCAAAACGGCACTTGTGGACGTCTCCTGGGATTTCCAGGAGAGGTTCCCGGGCGCGGGAGGTCCTCTGGGATTCCCAGGAGAGGTTCCCGGGCGCCGGGGAGGTCCTCTGGGATTTCCAGGAGAGGTTCCCGGGCGCCGGGGAGGTCCTCTGGGATTCCCAGAAGGGTTCCCCGGGCGCCGGGGAGGTCCTCTGGGATTCCCAGGAGAGGTTCCCGGGCGCCGGGAACCTCTCCCTACGCCGTCAGGTGACGTTCGCGGCGCCCGGGGACGTCACCAAAATCTCCCAGGAGAGGGACCCAGCGCCCGGGAACCTCTCCTGAAACGGACATGACCGTGGCGCATCCGGGGTCCGGCCGTCCCCGACCCCGACGGCGCCTACGAAGAGGACGACGCAGCCGCCCGACGCCGGACGAGCCACCACTCACCCGCCGCCGCCACCGCGATCCCGAGAAGCGCCAGCAGGTACACGCTAGCCCGCGTCGGCGGCTTGAGGTAGACGAAGTGCCACGTCGACATCGACATCAGCATGCCGTGCTCGCCGTTCGAGCCCTCCCAGGCCTGAAGCGCCACCGGAATCAGGCGTCCGAGCTCGAACTGCGCCTCCTTGCCGGACGCCTCGGTCGTCAGGCTGCGCTTCATGACGACGTGCCACTGGCCCTCTTTCCAGACGCCCCGGCCCGCCACCGTCTGTTGCTCCGCCGCTCGTTCCTGGAGCGGACGCTCGAAGCCCCGCGCCTCCACAACGTGTACCGGGCTTGACTCGTCGCGGTCGCCCTCCCAAGTCCACAGCTCGACGGCCTGCGACGAGCCGCCGCGGAAGAAGTGCGGCTTCTGCGGACCGTCGGGCGCCTTGACCGGGAGCTGCAAGGCGATCGCGTCGCGGAAGATGCCGGGCTTTCGCACCAGGGCCTCCGCGAACGGCTCGGCGTACGTCCCCGGCATGTCCTCGGGCGTGAACTCCTGCGAGGCGTCGTGGACGCGGTCCTCGAAGGGGTCGTCCCAGACGAGGTAGAAGGCGATCTCCTCGTTGTTGTAGAGGGCTTTGAGCGTCACCATCTCGACCGCGTGGTTCTGCCAGCGCGGCGCCACGAGGACCTGACCCGCCATGGGGATGTCGAGGGGCTCGGCCGCGTCCCACTCGGGGTCTCGGGGTCGAACCCCGCCGCCGCCCTTCTTCCTCTTGGACGGCGCGAGGCGTGGCGCGAAACGGCGCGGTCCGGCGCGAAAAGGGTGGCACCTCTTAGGGGTAGGGGCGGGGATCCGGGTGGCGGATGAGCTCGTGGAATCGGCCGAATCGCTCCAGGAGGCGGGGCATCGCCTCCTGGGTCGGCGGGAGGAAGTCGCGTCGAGGTCGAGGGGCACCAGCTGCGGCTCTACTTCGTGGGACCGGTGCCCGCTCTCACCGCCGCCCACCTTCACGTCGTCGCGGCCTACGAGGGCGCCGCGCCCCTGAGGGTGGTCGACGTCCGGACGGAGGAGGAGAACGAGCCCTTGAGCGAGCCCCTGGTGGAGCTCGATCCGCTGCAGGTCGCGACGGCCACGGCTCCCAGCTACACCCTGACTCTCGTCGGCCTTCCCGACGTCGATCCTTTCTTCGAGTCGGCGAGCTTCTCCTTCGAGGTCGACGATCCCCGCCGCTACGACTGCGCCGCGACGCCTCCGGCGGTGGCGGCGGAGCCGCCGGTGCCGGCGATCGACTACCTGGTCCGGGACTACGCCAGCTTCCGCCGCCTGATGCTCGACCGGCTGAGCCTGCTGATGCCCGAGTGGCGGCAGGTGAGTCCGATCGACTGGCCGGTGGCGGTGGTCGAGGCCCTGGCCGCCGCCGCCGACCAGGTGAGCTACTTCCAGGACGCGGTGGCCACCGAGGCCTACCTGGGCACCGCCCGGCGGCGGACTTCGGTACGCCGCCACGCCCGGCTCCTCGACTACCGGATGCACGACGGCTGCACCGCCCGGGTCTGGGTGGCGTTCGAGGTGGCGGAGTCGGTGTCCCTCACGTGGCGCACCTGCCTCCTCACCCGGCTCGAAGGCTCGCCTCCGATCCGCATCGCCCCCGACTCCCTCTGGCTGCGGGACTCGGCCAGCGGTACCGAGGCTTTCGAGACCCTGCACCCCGTCAAGCTGACGACGGCGCGCAACCGGCTGAGCTTCTACGCCTGGGACGCCCGGGAGCTCTGGCTCGACGAAGGCGCCACGGCGGCGACGCTCGTGGCCCCCGCGGACGCGACGCTCCAGCCGGGTGACGTCCTGATCTTCGAAGAGGTCTTGGGACCGTCGACCGGCCAGGAGGCCGACGCCGACCCGGAGCACCGCCATGCCGTGCGCCTCACTCGGGTACGGGACGCCCCCGATCCGCTGAACGGCACCGAGCTCCTGGAGATCGAGTGGCATGCCAGCGACGCCCTGCTCTTCCCCCTGTGCGTCCGGGCCGGCGGCCAGGAAGTCGCGGTGGCGCGTGGCAACGTGGTGCTGGCGGCATACGGCCGCACCGTCAAGGACGAGGCCCCGGAGCCCGAGACGGTCCCTGACAGCGGGCGCTACCGGCCCCGGCTGCGGCGCCGCGGCCTTGCCCACTCAGTACCCTACGACGACAACCTGGCCCGCTCCCGGCCCGCTGCCGGGGCCCTGGTCCAGGACCCGCGCGCGGCGATGCCGGAGATCTACCTGCAGGAGACGAAGGCCGACGCCGACCTGCCCAACGCCGCCAGGGGCGAGACCTGGACACCACGCCGGGATCTCCTGGCTTCCGACCGTTTCGCCCGCGAGCTCGTGGTCGAGATGACCGGCGACGGTGCCGCCCGCCTGCGCTTCGGCGACGGCGCCCACGGCCGGCGGCCTTCGCCCGGCACGCGCTTCGCCGCCTACTACCGGCTTGGCAACGGCACAGCGGGTAACGTGGGACGCGACGCCGTCGCCCACCTGGTGACGGCGGACGAGTCCGTCGATGCGGTCACCAGCGTACGCAATCCGCTCGCCGCCCGTGGCGGGCTCGACCCCGAGCCGATCGAACGGGTCCGCCTCGACGCTCCGCAGGCCTTCCGGACCCCGGCGCGCTGCGTCACCGCGGACGACTACGCGGCCGTCGCCCGGCGCCACCCGGAGGTGGCCCGCGCCGCCGCGGTGCGCCGCTGGGTGGGGAGCTGGCAGGTGATCCGTGTGGCCGTCGAGCGGCGCGGCGGACGGACGGTCGACGTCGCCTTCCGCGAGGAGCTACGGAATTTCCTCGAGCCCTTCCGACTGGCCGGCGCCGACCTCCAGGTGCGTGACCCGCGCTGGGTGCCGGTGGAGGTGCTCCTGACGGTCCACGTCCACCCGGACCACTTCCCGAGCACCGTACTCCAAGCGCTCCTCGAGGCTTTCAGCAACGTCGAGCTGCCCGGCGGACGCCGCGGTTTCTTCCACCGCTCCAAGCACGACTTCGGCGAGCCGGTCTATCTCAGCCGCGCGCTGCAGGCCGCCATGGCCGTGCCCGGTGTGGCCTGGGTGGAGACCACCCCCGGAAAAGGCCAGAAAGAGAGGATCCGCTTCCAGCGCGTCGGCCAGCCGCCGCGCGACGAGCTCGCGGAGGGACGCATCGACGTCGGTCCGCTCGACATCGCCCGCCTCGACAACGACCCCGACGCGCCCGAGAACGGCTCCGTCACATTCCTCCTGGAGGGCGGCCGATGACTGACTCCACGAGGACGAACCGTCCCGGCCGCTCGGCTCTGCGCTACCGTCTCGGCACGCAACCCACCTTCCTGCGCCGTATGCTCGAGGGGCTTTCCCGCCAGGAGATCCCGGCCGTCGAGCATCGCGGGGAGCGTCCGCTGGCGAAGCTCGCCACCCGCGAGCCCTCGGATCCGGCCGTCGCGCTGCTCGACGCCTGGGCCACCGCCGCCGACGTCCTCACCTTCTACCAGGAGCGCATCGCCGACGAGGGCTTTCTGCGCACGTCCGACGAGCGCCGCTCGGTCCTGGAGCTGGCCCGGGCCGTGGGCTACGAGCTCATGCCCGGCGTCGCCGCCCGCGCCTGGCTGGCTTTCGACGTCGAAGAGACGTCGGGCGTCGCCACCGTGCCCGCGGGGACCCAGGTGCTGAGCATCCCGGGGCAGGACCAGCGGCCCCAGACCTTCGAGACCTCCAGGGAACTCGTGCCCACGCGGGCTGGAACCGCTTGAAGCCGACGCCCCCCGACAGGGAGACGACACCCGTCAAGAAGGACGAAGCCCTTAAGCTCGCGGGCACCCGCACCGGCCTCCGGCCCGGCGACGTCCTGCTGCTGGTGTGGACTACCCAAGACGCTCTCGTCACCGTGGGGGCTGTGACACCCGACCCCGAGCGCGACGTCACCGAGGTCGCCTGGAGCGGCGACGATCCGCCTGGGGGTCCGGACGTCCCGACCGTCTATGCCTTCCGTCGCCGGGCTTCGCTCTTCGGTCACGACGCGCCGGACTGGCAGTCGCTTCCAGAGAACGCGACGACGACGATCAACGGAGCGATCATCAAGCATCCGGTCTCGAGAGAGAGGTTTGGCGATCCCACTGCGACCGAGTGGCCAGGCTTCGAGCTCCCGGCGACATCCGTCGATCTGGACGCTGTCTACCCTGGGAACTTGCCAGACAGCTGGATCGTCTTGCGTAACGAGAGCGGCTCGGTGCAGCCGCTCAGGGTGGCCGGAGTCCGAACCGTCTGGCGCGACGATTTCACCGTCCGCGGAAAAGTGACCCGGATCGAGCCCGAGCCGGAGATTACGGTGGATCCGGCGAGCTTCGGGCTGCGGGACACGGTGGTCTTCGCCGAGAGCGAGAAGCTTGATCTGGCCCGGGTGCCCAAGAGCTCGCCGATCCGCGGTAAGACGGTCGAGCTGGCCCTGGTGGAGCCCTGGCCCGAGCCCGGTCAGGCCCTTCTCATTGCCGACGGCGAGATCTCCCCCGGAGGCGGTGAAGCGGCCTTTTCGGCCACCGCGGCGCAGGTGGCTTTGGTCGAAACTGTGGTCGAATCGTCCGACCGGCTGGAGGTGACCCTCAAGCCGGGCCTGGAAGGTCTCGGCTACGATCCTCGAAGGGTCGTGATCTACGGCAACGTCGTCGATGCCACCCACGGTGAGACGGTCCACGAAGTGCTGGGCGGAGGCGACGCCTCGCGCACCCACCAGCGTTTCGTCCTGCGGGTGCCGCCCCTGACTCACGTGGCGTCCGGCAGCGGGGTGGAAAGCACCCTGGAGGTGCGGATCGACGACGTCCTCTGGCACCAGGCGCCGTCTTTCTTCGGCCTCGACAAGAACAGCCGCGGCTACACAGTGCGCATCGGCGACGACGGCGTGCCGACGATCCTCTTCGGCGACGGCGTCCACGGCGCCCGTCTGCCCAGCGGCCAGGAGAACGTGGCCGCCACCTACCGCAGCGGCAGCGAACCCGCGGGCAACGTCGCCGCCGGCAGCCTGGCCCTGCTCCAAACCCGTCCGCTGGGCATTCGCTCGGTGATCAATCCGCTGCCCGCCAGCGGCGGCGCGCCTGCCGACGACCTGGAACGGGCGCGGGCCAAGGCGCCCCTGAGCGTCCGCACCCTGGACCGCCTGGTGTCGCTGCGCGACTACGAGACCTTCGCCCTCGCCTTTCCTGGCGTCGGCAAGGTACGCGCCACCCTGCTGGCATCCACACAAGGGCGCCAGTTGCACCTGACGGTGGCGGGCCTTGGCGGCGACCCCTCCAGCCTTGACCTGATGAGCCTGCAAGCGGCCGTCGAGTCGGCCGGCGACCGGGCGGTGGTCGTCGGCGAGTACGAGCCACTCTGGTTCCGGATCCGGGCCGGGGTCCGCATCGAGCCCGATCACCTTGGCGAGACCGTCCTTGCCCGGGTGCGCGAAGCCCTCGCCACGGCCTTCTCTTTCGACCGCCGGGACTTCGGCCAGGGAGTGGCGGCCTCCGAGGTCGTCGCCGTGATCCAGGACGTGCTGAGAGCCCTCCTCGGCGTCATGGAGGTGGAGCTCAGGGCTATTGAAGACGACGTCGAAGGGCTCTATGAGAACGCCTTCATCGAGACCTGCGAAGAGTGGGTGGTGCCCTACCTGGCGGACCTCCTGGGGGTCCGCGGTCTGGAGGACGAGCCGAGCGCGGTCATAAGCCAGCGCGCCCGGGTGGCCAACACCCTGGGCTACCGGCGGCGCAAGGGAACCCTGGCGGCGCTGGAGGGTCTGGTCCGCGACGTCACCGGATGGCCGGCGCGGGCGGTGGAGTACTTCGAGCTGCTCGCCACCACCCAGCACCTCGAGCACCCGCGGCCGGGCAAGGGCGGCCTCTTCGACCTCAGGGCGGTCCGCGACCCGCAACCTTTGAGCGGTCCCTTCGCGACCGCCCCCCACAACGCCGACCTGCGTTCGATCGCCGCCGGCGAGGGGCGCCACAACCTCGGCAACCTGGGCCTCTTCCTGTGGCGGCTGGGCCTCAGAAGAACATGTTCGTCGGTCTGAGGTGCCAACCTCGTTAGTCCTACAGGCGCAGGACGGTGATCCGACGTCCCACGTGGGTGGTCTCGCTACGGCTCGACCGTTCGGGCAGCGGCGCAGCGCCGGGCCGCCGGTCGAAAAGGATCAGGGTTCCTTCGGCAATGTCCAACCGTTCCAGGTAGGCGCTCAGCTGTTCCAGGCCCTGATCCAGCGGATCCGGATCCCGGTCCCGCCGCCACACCTTGAGCTCGACCGCAAAACGCTCGACCTCGCCGCCGGGCAGTATCTCCCCCCCTTGATCCCCCGAGGGGGACAGAGGCCAGATGACCAGGAGGTCGACGCGCCCGCTGCCGACGGCAAACTCCCGGTCGATCGACGTCCCCCGCCGGTGCCCGCCGCCGTTGATCAGCTTCTGCAGATAGGCCATGAAGATCATCTCCGCGGCCGCTTCCGAGTAGGGCTGGCGCTTGAGGAAGAACTCGGCGTTGCCCAGCCAGAAGGCGCGGAAGTCATCCAGGAACCGATCGAAGAGGAGCCTCCCGTCAGGAGCTATGTAGGGAGCCCTCACCACACGCAGCTGCTTCTCGAGGGTCGAGGTCAGGACGCGGGGGACGATCTCGCGGTAGATCGGGTTGGCGATCTCCATTCCCATCTCGCCGGAGACGACCAGTCCCAGGTCCTCCGTGAGCTGGATGTCGTCGTCCATGACGTCGCCTTCCAGGTATTCGCCGGCCAGTAGCGGCTCCATCACGCCCCGCACCCGCTTCTCCCGCAGCCGTGCCAGGAGGGAGTCGAGATGCGTGTCTCGACGTTGGATCAGGGTCTCCTTGGCCGCCTCGATGTGCTCGACGTCGATCGTGACCTCGCGGTCGGTGACGTCTGTGAGGGTGATCTGTTGGGCCAGAGCGTTGACCAGCCACGGCTGGCCGCGGGTCAGCTCCCAGGACCGTGCCTTGGCTTCGGCCGTGAACGCCTGACCGGTCGCCGTGGTGTGCTGTTCGTAGAGGACGGCGACCTCCTCGGCGGTGAAATTGGGCAGGAGAAACGAGCGGTCCTTGATGTTAAACGGTGACGCGGTCCCGAACTCGATACCGTCACTGGACTTGTAGTCGCGGACGTCGCGCATGCCGATCAATGCCATGGCGTGGGGGAACCGGGTCGGACGGCTCGGATAACTGGCCCGGATCTGGCGCAGGACGGAGATCAGGGCATTGCCCTTCACGGAGTCGATCTCGTCGAGGAAGAGCACGAGCGGGCGCGGCGACCGCTCCGCCCACCGGGTGAGGTAGACCCCCAGACGGGACGGCCCGTCGATGTGCCCGACCGTCTCGACCGGCGACGGCCGCAGCTCCTCGGGCAGCTCCGCCGCCTTTTTCTCAATGTCGCGCAGGACGGCGTCGACGGCCCGGTTGATGTCCTCGCCGACCGCCTGCGCTTCCTCGCAGCTCGCCATCAGGGCGGCGTACCGGCCTTCCTCGTTCAGGCTCGCCGTCAGGGCGGCGATGGTGGTGGTCTTTCCCGTCTGCCGCGGCGCATGGAGCACGAAGTAACGCTCCATGTCGATCAGCGTCCGTGCCTCTGTCAGCCGCTCCTCGGCGGGTAGCATGTAGTGCTTGGCCGGCTCGCAGGGTCCGGACGTGTTGAAGAATCGGGGCACAGAGAACCTCCGCTGACGACTTTAGCATAGCGCCGGCGCCCTTTCACTCCTCCTCGTGCCAGGACGCCCGGTGCTCGATCATCCACACCTGAGAGTCGATCGCCTCCTCGTCCTTCCCGGGCTTGCGCCGGCGATAGGTACCGTCGGCGAGGAGCTCGCGGGCCCGGACGTTGTCCGAGAGATGGACGCCGAGGATGTCGACCAGACGCTTCTTGATCTTCGCATCCTCGACCGGAAAGAGGGTCTCGACGCGTCCGTCGAGGTTGCGCGGCATCAAATCCGCGCTCCCCAGGATCACCTCCTCGTCGCCGCCGTTCTTGAAGTAGTAGATCCGCGTGTGCTCCAGGAACCGCCCGACGACCGAGGTCACGGTGACGTTCTCGCTCACCTCGGGCACCCCCGGGCGCAGGCAGCAGATGCCGCGGATCTGCAGGTCGACGCGGACGCCGGCCTGGGAGGCGCGGTAGAGGGCACGGATCGTCCTCTTGTCGACCAGCGAGTTGAGCTTGAAGGCGAGGTGTCCGCCGCCCTTCTCGCGGTGCGACTCGATCTCGCGGTCGATGCGGTCCAGGATCCCCTGGCGCATGCCGCCCGGGGCCACCAGGAGCTTGCGGTAGGTGTCCTTCTTGGAATAGCCGGTCAGGGCGTTGAAGAGGTCCGAGACGTCGGCGGCGATCTCCTCGTCGCAGGTCAGGTAGCCGAAGTCGGTGTAGATCCGGGCCGTGTCCGGGTTGTAGTTGCCGGTGCCGAGATGGACGTAGCAGCGCAGCCCGTCCTTTTCGCGCCGCACGACGAGGCACATCTTGGCGTGGGTCTTGAGGCCCATGACCCCGTAGACGACGTGGACGCCCGCCTTTTCCAGAGCCCGGGCCCAGACGATGTTGTTCGTCTCGTCGAAGCGCGCCTTGAGCTCGACTAGAACCGCCACCTGCTTGCCGTTCTCCCGCGCTTCCATCAACGCCTGGACGATCGGCGAGTCCTCGCCGACCCGGTAGAGCGTCTGCTTGATCGTCACGACGTCAGGATCGGCGGCCGCGGCGCGCACGAAGTCGACCACCGGGTTGAAGCTGTCGTAGGGATGACAGAGCAGAACGTTTTGCTGGCGCAGGAGCGAGAAGATGGACTTCGCGTTGGCGATCGACCTGGGAATGTAGGGGATGAAGGGCGGGTCCTTGAGCTCCGGCCGCTCGAGGCGCAGGAGCTCGATCGTCGAGGCAAGGCCCACCGAGCCTTTGACGGAAAACGCCTGGTAAGGCTGTAGCTCCAGGTTCTGGATCAGCATCTCGCGGATGCGCTCCGGGATGCCGTCGTCGACCTCCAGGCGCACGGCGAATCCGAAGTGGCGCCGGCCCAGGATCTCCTCCATCGCTTCCAGGAGGTCGCCGGCCTCGTCCTCCTCGATCTCGAAGTCGGCGTCGCGGGTCACGCGGAAGGGGAAGCTGGCACGGACCTCCAGGCCCGGGAAGAGGACGTCGAGGTTGTGGGCGATGACCTCTTCGATCCAGACGAAGTTCGAGGCTGTCGGCTCGACGAGCCCCAGCCGCTCGTAGCCGCCCGCTTTTTCCTCGCTCGGCAGCCGCAAGAGCCGCGGAAAGATCTGCGGCACCTTGAGCCGCGCGAAGCGCTCGCCGTAGCCGGGGTGCTCGACGACCAGCGCCAGGTTGATCGACAGGTTCGAGATGTGGGGAAAGGGGTGCCCCGGGTCGAAGGCGAGCGGAGTCAGGGCCGGGAAGATCTCGCGCTCGAAATGCTCGCGCAGGAGCTTGCGCTGTTTTTTCTTGAGCTCGCTGTAGGCCAGGATCTTGATCCCCGCCTGGCGGAGCTTCGCCACCAGGTCCTTGTGCCAGACACGCGACGCCTCCTGAAGCAGAGGCTTCAGCCGTTTGCGGATCTCCGCCAGCTGCGCCGCCGGCGTCATGCCGTCGGGCGGCGCCTGCACCACGCTGCCGGTCATCTGCCGGTCGAGCCCGGCGACCCGGACCATGAAGAACTCGTCGAGGTTCGACGCGAAGATCGACAGAAACTTCACCCGCTCGAGCAAGGGGTTCGATCGGTCGAGGGCTTCTTCGAGGACGCGGGCGTTGAACTCCAACCAGCTGAGCTCTCGATTGACGTAGAGCGACTTCGACTTGAGGTCGATCGGCTCGGGGACGGCTTGCAGTCGAGCGGCGCTTTCTGGCATCGTTCTAACTCCTCCGAACCTTCAATCCTACCAGAGAAATGGAATCCTCCCAAAAACGCCTCTACCTGATCCGCCACGCCAAGTCCGACTGGGGAAACCCCTACGGCGGCGATCATGACCGTCCCCTGGCCAAACGGGGGATCAAGGCCGCCAAGCTCATGGGACGCTTCCTCACCGCCACCCAGGAGGTGCCCGAGGCGGTCCTGGCCTCCTCGGCGCTTCGCGCCCGCACCACCGCCGAGCTCATGGCCAAGGCCGGGGGCTGGGACGTCGAGATCGCCATGACCCGAGCGTTCTACGAGAGCCACGCCGAAAAGGTCGTCCAGGAGATCCGTCGCCAGGACGACGACGGCGCAAGCTTGCTCGTCGTAGGTCACGAGCCGACCTGGTCGTCGCTCGTAGGTGGCTTGACCGGCGGGTCGGAGGTCCGCATGGCGACGGCGACGCTGGTGAGGATCGACTTCGACGTGAGCTCCTGGGCGGAAGTGGCCGACGGCCGCGGCCTGCTCATGTGGATGATCACGCCACGGCTCCTCCAGGCCGCGGGCTGGACGGGAAAGGCTTGAGGAATGTAGAGGTCGCGGTCGTCGGCGGCGGCATCGTCGGTCTGGCGACCGCGATGGCGCTGGCCAAACAGGGTCGCCGGGTCACCGTCGTCGAGGCCGAGGACGAGCTCGCCCGTCACCAGACGGGGCACAACTCCGGGGTCGTCCACTCGGGGCTCTACTACAAGCCGGGCTCGCTCAAGGCTCGCGGCTGCGTCGCCGGGCGCGACGCCCTCTACCGCTTCTGCGACGAGCACGGCGTCGCGGTCGAGCGCTGCGGCAAGCTCGTCGTCGCGATCTCGCCGGAGGAGCTTCCCGCCCTTGACGAGCTCGAGCGGCGTGGCCATGCCAATGGCCTCCAGGGCCTGCGCCGCCTCGGCCCGGAGAAGGTCCGCGAACGAGAGCCCCACGTCGCCGGCATCGCCGGGCTCGAAGTGGCGGAGACCGGCATCGTCGACTTCGTGGCGCTGGCGCGGGCCTACGCGGAGCGCGTCCGGGAACGAGGCGGCGAGGTCCGGACCGGCGCGCGCTTGCTGGCGATCCGGCGCCAGGCCGACGGCCTGACGCTGGAGACGGCTGCCGGTGAGGTCTCGGCGTCGTTGCTCGTCAACTGCGCGGGGCTCCAATGCGACCGGGTGGCGCGGCTCTGCGGCGTCGAGCCGACGGTGCGGATCGTCCCCTTTCGCGGCGAGTACTACGACGTGGTGCCGGAGAAGAGGTCCCTCGTTCGCCACCTCGTCTACCCCGTCCCCGATCCCCGATTTCCCTTTCTTGGTGTTCATTTCACCCGCACCATCGACGGCGAGCTCGAGGCCGGCCCCAACGCCGTCCTGGCCTTGAAGCGCGAGGGATACTCGTGGGGCGACGTCTCCCTGCGCGACCTCGCGGAGATGGCCGCCTACCGGGGGTTCTGGCGGCTCGCCGGACGCTACTGGCGGACCGGCGCGATGGAGGTCTTGCGCTCGCTCAGCCGGCGCCGCTTCGTCAGCGCTTTGCAGCGTCTGGTGCCCGAGATCAGCGTCGACGACGTCCGGCCCGCCGGCAGCGGCGTGAGGGCGCAGGCGGTCGATCCGGCGGGGCGCCCGGTCGACGACTTCCACGTCGCCCAGGGGGAGAGGACGTTTCACGTCTTGAACGCTCCGTCGCCGGGAGCGACGGCGTCGATCGCGATCGGCGAGATGATCGCCGCGCGGCTGTGAGCTCCCCCCTCGTTCCCCCCGAGGGGACGGTAATGTCCCCCCTCATTCCATTCCCCCCACCAAGGGGACGGTAATGTCCCCCCTCATTCCCCCCAAGGGGACGCTAGGCCCTACTCTCCCTTCGACGGCAGGTGATTGCCCTTCATGTCGTAGCCGCTCTTGTGCAGCTCTTCCTCGAGCAGGGCCCGCAACATGAAGCCGCTCTGGTCGCCCAGGCTCACCGAGCCGCTCTGCTCCGGCAGGCCGAGGGCCGCAGAGAACCGCTCTTTGAGCTCCCCGGCCGCCGGGCGGCTCGCAGGGTTCTTGTCGAGCGCCGCGAGCACCACCTCCTCGACCTCCGGCGGGATGTCGGGATGGAGCGCTCGCGGCCGCGGCGGCTGGTCGCGCACGTGCATCATCATGACCTGGAGGGGATTGCCCTGGGTGTCGAGAAAGGGCAGCCGTCCGGTGAGCATCTCGAACATCATGAC
This sequence comes from uncultured bacterium, assembly GCA_965371445.1. Lineage (GTDB taxonomy): Bacteria > Acidobacteriota > Thermoanaerobaculia > Multivoradales > J023 > DASWIG01. The sequence continues at coordinate 14,938 of CBDUYN010000169.1, forward strand.
GCCGACGCTGTACACGTCGGCACGCCCGTCGTACCCCTCGGCCATGGCTCGTTCCGGGGCCAGGTAGGCGAGGGTCCCGGCGATGCCGTCCTGCGAGGCGTCCAGCTCCTCCGAGGACTCCCGCATGAGCTTCGCCAGCCCGAAGTCGAGGACTTTGACGACCTCGCCCTGACGGCTCTCGTGCAGGAAAATGTTCTGAGGCTTGATGTCGCGGTGAATGATGCCCACGGAGTGGGCCTCGGCCAGGACGTCGCACACCGGGAGCACGATCTCGGCACAGCGCTCGGCCGCCAACCGGCCGTGCTCGCGGAGCTCCTCCTCGAGCGGCTGGCCCCGCAAGAGCTCCATGACCATGAAGGCGACGCCGTAGCGGGTGGCCGTGAAGTCGAAGATCGCGACGGCGTTGGGGTGCTCCACGCGGCAAGCCGAGATCCCCTCGCGCTGAAAGCTCTCGAGGGCCTTTTCGTCGTCCCGGATCCCGGTGTGCAGCAGCTTGATCGCCACCGAACGCTTGAGCGCCAGATGGGTCGCCTTGTAGACCGTGCCGAACTGCCCCGAGCCGATCAGGGATTCGATCTGGTAGCGCCCCTCGAGAACGGTTCCGGGCTCGATGTCGCGCAGCGACGTGAACGGCGTCAACGCCTTGGGCTCGTCGCGCAACGGGCCTATCGCGCGCAGCTGGGCCTGGACCCGGGCGAGCGCCACAGGGAAGTCGATCGGCTTCGTGATGTAGTCGTTGGCCCCCAGGTTGAAAGCTTCCACCATGTCCTCGCTTTGGTCTTTTGAGGTCGCCATGATGATCGGCAGCTCCTCGGAGGAATAGGTCTGGCGGAGCTTCTTCAAGACGTCGATACCGCTCATCACCGGCATCATGATGTCGAGCAGCACCAGGTCGAAAGGCTCGGTCTTGGCTAGCCGCAGGGCCTCCATGCCGTTGGCCGCGGTCGCCACATGGTAGTCGCCGCTTTTCTCCAGCCACCGCGACAACGCCAGCCGGTTGACCGCGTTGTCGTCGACGACCAGGATGGAAAAACGACGCTCGCTCATGGAAGATCCTTGACGATGAACGACCCGAAAGGCCGTACCTGGTTGAGGATCGTACATCACATCGTAAGCTAATCAAGCACACCTTACAACGAACATTGCGGCGTAGGGACAGCTCAGACGCGCCTTGCGGCCACGACGCACCCGGTGGCGCGCCAGCGGGGCTGCGACGGACTCTGCTAGAGTCTGCTCCATGAGCCGTTCCGATCCTACGGATCTATTCCTCTCGCTGACTCCCGAGAGGGTCTTGCAAGCCGTGGAGGCCGCGGACTTGAAGACCCACCCGGTCTGTTATCCGCTCAACTCGTTCGAGAACCGGGTCTACGAGGTGGAGCTTGTCGACCGCACCCGGGTGGTGGCGAAGTTCTACCGCCCGCAGCGCTGGAACGTCGAGCAGATCCTCGAGGAGCACGAGCTCCTGGCCGAGCTTGACGCCGAGGAGATTCCGGTCTGCGGCGTTCGCCCCTTCGCCGACGGCTCGACGCTGCGCCAGATCGACGACATCTACTACTGCCTCTTCGAGCGCCGCGGCGGACGCGCTCCCGACGAGCTCGACGAGGCGAGCGCCGCGCGGTTGGGGATGTTCGTCGCCCGGCTCCACAACGTCGGAGCCCGCCACGCCGTCCGCCACCGTCCGGCCCTGTCGGCGGCGCGCTACGTGCGTCGTGGCGTCGCCTGGCTCGACGAGCACCGGACGCTCCCCCGCCACCTCGAGAAGCGCTACTTCACGACGGCCACGAAGATCGCCGAGATCGCCGAGGCCCGGATGGCCGGGGTCCCAACCCACCGCATCCACGCCGACCTCCATCTCGGCAACGTGCTCTTCCGCGCCGGCGAGCTGCGCGTGCTCGACTTCGACGACTTCTGCACCGGGCCCGCCGTCCAGGACGTGTGGCTCGCCCTGCCGGGCCGTGACCGGGAGACGGCGCGCCTGCGCGAGGTCTTTCTCGAGGCCTACGAGCAGCTGCGGCTCTTTGACCGCTCGACGCTGCGGCTCGTCGAGCCGCTGCGCGGCCTGCGCATGGTGCGCTACGCGGCGTGGCTGGGGCGCCGCTGGCACGATCCGGCCTTCCGCGCCGGCTGGCCCCACTTCGGGACTCACGAGTACTGGCAGCGAGAGACCGACGATCTCGTCGAGCAGCTGGCGGTGATCCAGGGCGAGGAGCCTGTCGAGCCCCCAGTGGAGGGCGAGCGACGTAGCGTCGCCGTGCAGGAAGAGCTCCTGACCAACAAGGACTACTTCTGGGATTGGGAGGAGTAGGACGGCTCGGCGAGCAGCTCTTCGACCACCCGGCCCGTCGCCTGCGCCGGCGCCGGGATCCCCAGCAGACGGGCCAGAGTAGGGGCGACGTCGACGTGGCGCGTCGGCGCGACGGTGACGCCCCGGTGGATCCCGGGCCCGCGGACGTAGAAGATGGCATGCATCTCCCGGCGCTCGGGCCAAAAGCCGTGAACCCCCTCGCCCCAGGGAACCCTGGTAGGGCTCAGCGGCCGCTCCGCCAGTGCCCGGCTCGGATAGTAGCCCGGTGCGAGGTCCAGGTAGAGGTCCCCGGCCAAGGGTCCGCCGACGCCCATCCCACCGAGCTCTTCGACGCGGAAGACCCGCGTCACGACCGGCTTGCCGGTCGCCGGGTCGCCGGCCGCGGCTCCCTCGGAGCGCAGGCGCGCCACGTTGGGAAGACGTCCCTCGGCGAGGAGACGGTCGACGACGGCGTCCGCCGCACCGTCCCAGGAGACGACGACGAGCCGCGGTGCGGCTGGCCGAGCCGCTTGCGCCGCACAGGTGGGCCCCTGCGCGGCCACCAGCGCTGCCACGAGAAAGAAGCCGAAGCGCCTTTTCATCCGGATGGCACGCACCTAGACGAGCCGCGCCTTCTCGGCTTCGTAGGCTCCATGAGTTTCCCGGGCAACCGTCATGAGCTCTTCGGCGAGCGGTCTCGCGGCGGCGAGGTCCCCTTCACGGACCGCGTTCTCGATGCTTCCGCACAGCTCCGAGACGTCCAGGGCACCGACGTTGGCGGCGCTCCCCTTGAGCGAATGCGCCAGCTTGGCGGCGTCCTCGGCATCGTCCCCGGCGAGAGCCTGGTCCAAGTGCTCGGGGATGGTCATGAGCTGTGGCAAGAAAGCGTCGATGACGCTCAAGATGAAGTCGCTGTCACCCGCGGCAAGATCGCAGAGCGACTGGAACTGGATCGGTTCGATTAGCGGCACTTTCGGGTCGTTCCTTTCTCCGTTCGGGCACATCATATGAGATCTGACCGGCGACCGCGAGCGCTCCATGTGGCCGTGGCCGGCGAGATCGGCCCCTGCCGGCATTCTCTCTACTCCCAGGGATCGAGCAGGGCTTCCAGCTTCGCGATGAGCTCGTCGGGCGTGAACGGCTTCTGGAGGAAGTGCTCCCCGGCCTGGAGGATGCGCTCGTCGCTCACCGCCGTACCGGTGTAGCCCGACATGAAGAGGATGCCAATCTCCGGGTGGCGCTCGCGGACCACCTCGGCGAGCTCGAAGCCGCTTTGTCCCGGCAAGACGATGTCGGTCAAGAGGAGGTCGATACCCCTGAAGTCCTCTTCCAGGCGGACCAGGGCTTCTTCGGCCGTCGCCTCGGCCAGCACCTGAAAGCCCTGGGGCTCAAGCAGCGAGGTGACGACCTTGCGGACCACGGACTCGTCTTCCACCAGGAGGACGGTGATCGCCTTCCTCTCGGCGGAGCGCCGGGTGAGAGCGGGCGCGGCCTCCGGGGCGGCGGTGAGCCCCTCGCGGCAGGCCGGGAAACGGATCCGAAAGGTGGTTCCACCGCCCGGCTCGCTGAGCAGGAAGACCATGCCCCGGCTTTGCTTGACCATCGAGTCGACGATCGACAGGCCCAAACCGGTCCCCCGTCCGGGCTCCTTGGTGGTGAAGAAGGGCTCGAAGATCTTGTCCCGGGTCTCCGCGTCCATGCCGACGCCGGTGTCGCTGACCACGAGCTCGACCCACTCCTCCGATTCCGGCACCGCCTCTTCCAGGCTCAGGACGCCGGAGGGAGCGTTGGTCGTGACGTTTAGCGTCTCGACGGTGAGCCGGCCGCCGTCGAGCATGGCGTCGCGGGCGTTGACCACCAGGTTGACCAGGATCTGCTCGAGCTGCGCCCGGTCGGCCTTGATCGGCAACAGGTCCTCCGCCAGGCGCAAGGTCATCTCGACCTGCGCGCCGATCAGCCGGCGCAGCATCTCGTCGGTCTGGTGGACGACCTCGTTCAAGTCGAGCACCACGGGCTGGATGGCGTGACGGCGGCTCACCGCCAGGAGCTGACGGGTCAGCGCCGCGGCCCGCTGCGCCGCCTGCTCGATCTCCGTCACCTGCGGATGGGGCGGCAGGCCGATCGACTGGCGCTCCTCGGCGAGCAGGCCGCAGCAGGCCGTGATCACCGTCAGGAGGTTGTTGAAGTCGTGGGCGACGCCCCCGGCGAGCCTTCCGAGGCTCTCCATCTTCTGGCTGTGATGGAGCTGCTGCTCCAATTGCCTCTGCTCGGTCGTGTCGCGGCCCACCGACTGGAATTCCACCAGCACGCCGTGGGGGTTAAACAGCGCCCGATCGGTCCACTGAATCGACGTCGGCCCGGTGGCACCATCGAGGTGCTGCTCGCGCGAGTGGGTCGGCCGCTCGGCGTCGAACCTCCCGAGCTGCGCCCGGTCGAGCCCGGTCAGATCGAAAAAGCTGTGGCCCAGAAGCTCTTCGTCGGCAGGAGCGAAGTAGCGCTGAAAGGCACGGTTGACGAACGTCAGCGTGCCGTCGCCCAGGTAGCGGCAGACGAGCTCCGTCTGGTCGTCGACCACGGCCCTGAAGCGGCTCTCGCTCGTCCGCAGCGCCGTCTCCGACTTGTGCCGCTCGATGGCGTAGCGGACCGAACGTGCCAGGATCGAAGCGTTCAAACCCCCCTTGACGATGAAGTCCTGGGCGCCGCTGCGCACCGCCTCGGCCGCCACCTCGTCGTCGTCGAGGCCGGTCAGGACGATCACCGGGACGCCCGGGCTATGGGTCTGGAGACGCTGCAAGGTCGAAAGGCCTTCGCTGTCCGGCAGCGTGAGGTCCAGGAGCACGACGTCGATCGCCTCGCCCGCGAGAAGCGCCAGGGCGTCCGCCAGCCGATCCGCCAGGATCACTGAGGTCCGAAAGGCCGTCGACCTCCGGAGATAGGTCTCGATGATCTTTTGAAAGATCAGGTCGTCCTCGACCACGAGGACGCGCAGAGTGCTCTCCAGCCCTGGAGACAACGGTTCGGTCATCTGGCGGCGTTTCCTTCCTGGCTACGAGCGGCCACGTAGCGACCTAGCAGCGCAGGTCGTCGGTTTGCCAGTCCTTGATGCGCTTCTTGATCTCGACGCGGCTGGTGAGCCCCCCTTCGAGAACCGCCTTCACCAGCTCCGGAAGCTCGCCGTCGCTCGCGAAGCGCAGGGCGACCAGCTGTCCCGGAGCGAGCTCGCCGATCCGGCCGCGCAGGTCCTCCGGCAGCACCTCCTGGAGGCGCAGGCGCATCTCGAGGCGGATCACGCGGTCCTGCACCGTCAGCGGAAAAATGCGCATGTACCAAAAGACGCCGACGAGCGCCAGGGCGACGAGAAACGCCAGCGCCGACTCGACGCCCGGCGTACGAATCAGCCGCCAGCCCAAGAAAAGGACGTTGGCGAGAAAGACGAACGAGATGCCGAAGTGGTACGGCGCGACGATTTTCGAGTGATTTTCGTAGCTTTGAGCTTGGGGTGTGGCCATGACGAGTCCTCCTGGGAACCGAGTTTGGCGGCATTGTAGCGGGATCCGCCTCGAGGTGCGAGGACCCCTACCGGGAACATCCAGTACCGGACCCTCGACCGGAGGGGCGACGACCGCGGCGCTCCTCCGAGATCGAGATGACCGGCCGCCGATTGATTCTCCGACCTGCCGCCCTCTAACACGTCGGGAGCCGAGCCCGGCGGACCAACGCCGAGCTCGGCGACGACAAACCGGCGGCCTCCCACGCGGAAGCCGCAACAACCCAGGAGAACACCATGAGACGATCGACAGCATGCCGGGTCGCCGCCCTGATCCTGACCACCCTCGTCCTCTTCGCAGGCATCGCCGCCGCCGAGGAAGCGCTGACCAACTCCGACGTCGTGAAGATGGTCGGTGCCGGCTTGAGCGACGCGCTCGTCGTCGAGTCGATCGACGCCCTCGCCGGGAGCTTCGACATCCGCCCCGAGGCCCTGATCGAGCTCCGTCAAGACGGCGTCCCCGAGAGCGTCCTCCAGGCCATGGTGCGCAAGACGTCCGACTCGCCGAAGCGGACGATCCCCGACGGCACGCCGCTCGTGCTCCGCTTGCAGTACGAGGTGAGCTCCGACAGCGCGCAGCCAGGCGATCCCGTCCTTTTCGAGGTGATCGAACCGCTCAGCGTCGACGGCTTCACCGTGGTCGCGGCGGGAGCCGACGTGGAGGGGACGGTGGTCGCGGCACGGCCCCGGAAGGGATTCGGCCGCCGCGGGCTGCTCGAGCTCAGCATCGACTCGGTCGAGGCCGTCGACGGTCAGAGGATCCCGCTGCGCAACACACGGTCGATCAAGGGCCGCGAACGGTACAACAAGGCCGGGGTCATCACGCTGCTCTTCGGCCCCTTCGGCATCCTCGTCAAAGGTGACGACATCAAGGTCCCCGCCGGGTCGGAGCACACCATCTACACCGATCGGGATTGGACGGTCGAGCTTGACCGACAGGATGTCGGCGGCGCTTCTGAGGCGACGCCTCCGTCGGCTGGCTAGCCCAAAAAATTCGGCTCCTTGGGGCCAAGGAGCCGAAACCGGGAGGGGAAGCGCTTCCCAACGGGGGCGGACTCTTGCCAGAAGGGAGCTCTGGACCCACCCGGCGGAGCGCGACTCTTCCGGACGCTCAGCGTCCTCCCCGGCACGACCTGACAAAAAGGTAGCGTCCAGGGCTCCGCCCTGGACATCCGGGAGGACGGACGATTCCCCCGTCCGGCGCTGGCGAGGACCGAAAACGACGGGGTACTTCGCGTGCTGGCTGACCAAGCTGAATGGCCGCACCGTCCGCGGGTCGTAGTAGATCTCCGGCAACGGGTCGCCGAACGTCCAGTTCTCCGCGAAGAAGAGGTCCACCGCCTTCGTGACCCGGGCCTCCTCCTCGGCGCTCGTCCCCTGCTGGCCCTTTTTCCACGAGCCCTCGACGTCGAAGAAGAGCGTCGTCTCCACTCCGCGCTCGACCATCGCCGCGTGCAGCGGACGGAAGATCTCCTCGCCGTGGTCGAAGGTGAAACCGCAGATCAGGACGTCACGGCGCGCCGAAGCCGGCGACGCGCTCCTCCTCCGCACCCTCCGCGTTCAAGACGAAGAGCCGGTCGATCACCTCGTCCTCGAACGCAGACGACGCAGCTCGACGATCGACGCGTCCGTGCAGGTGGGAGTCATCGGGCGGCGCCCCGCGAGAGTCGAAAATCGAGGATTCCCCCGCACAGGCTGGAGAATAGACGGCGAAAACAGGTCGATTTCGGCCTTTGTCGGGATAACCCCATTAAAAATCACATCCTGATGGCCGTCGGGACGAGATTTTCGGCCGGAAATCTCGTACTGACGAACAGCGGCAGCCGTCGGACCCACCCTTGACCTGACCCGATGGCCGTGGGGGCGGGGTTTGAGGCCCGAAATGTAGGCCCCCCCACAGGGCGGCCGCGGGGGCGGGGGGGGG
>CBDUYN010000170.1:0-22046 GCA_965371445.1 uncultured bacterium
GATCCGGCGGCCGGCGATCCGGCGGCCGGCGATCCGGCGGCCGGCGATCCGGCGGACCGGCCGTCGATGTCGTATGGGGTTGGCGTTCCTGGGATGAACCACGGTTTGACTCCTTAGATCTTCTTCCGGGTTGCCCGTCCTTGCGGCTGGGGGGGCAGCCAGGGCGGGGCGAGTCTACAGCAATCCTGCGGCCTTGCAATCCTACGCCTCGACTCTGTTCTCACGAGCTCTAAGCAAATCGGATGCCAGCCCCCCTGCCGGCGCCCCGGAGCGGGCCGGTGAGGCCCGGCGGCGCCTGGTGGGACACCCGCGGGCGCCGCGGCGGACGTTGCCGGCGACTGTCCTCTACGAAGGACGACGGGCCAGGCTGGCATCCCTGTCGGCCGTTGGAGGGTTCACAATGGCACTGGGAGGTCAGGTCTAGCTGCGACGCGGAGCGTCGCCGCGAGCCTTCTCGTGAGCCGGGGTGAGGCTCTCAACCCCCGGCCGGGAGGGCCTCACGCTCAGCCGTATCGGTCTCTTCCGAAGCGGCCTCCGCCGCGCCGCGCTCGGCCGGGCCGCGCTCGGCCGGGCCGCGCTCGGCCGGGCCGAGACGCAGCACACCGCCCTCGACGGTGACCGCGATCGTGTCGATCCTCTGCCCGTGCTGGGAGATCAGAAGCTCCGACACCTCGTCCTGGACATGACGCTGAATCGTCCGGCGCAGCGGACGTGCGCCGGTCGACGGATCGACGCCGGCCTCCTCCAAGAGCCACTCCTTGGCGCCCTCCGAGAGGGTCACTTCAAGGTGGCGTTCGGCCAGGGTGGCGTTGACGTCGGTCATCAAAATGTCGATGATGGCCCGCAGCTCTCCCATGCCCAGCGGGTTGAAGACGATGACCTCGTCGATGCGGTTGATGAACTCGGGGCTGAAGCTGCGCCGCAGCTCCCCCAGGATCTCCTCCTCCATGCGCTCGAAGCTGCGCGCCGCGTCGGCCTCGCCGAAGCCCATCCGGCCACCCCGCAGGACGAGCTTTGAGCCGACGTTCGACGTCATCAGGACGATCGTGTTGGTGAAGTCGATCGAGTTGCCGTAGGCGTCGGTCAGCCGGCCGTCGTCGAGAATCTGGAGGAGGAGGTTTGCGACGTCGGGATGGGCCTTTTCGATCTCGTCAAAGAGCACGACAGAGTAGGGCTGACGCCGTACGCGCTCGGTCAGCTGCCCGCCCTCGTCGTGGCCGATGTAGCCCGGCGGCGAGCCGATCAGCTTCGAGACCGCGTGCTTTTCCATGAACTCCGACATGTCGAAGCGTACGAGCGCTTGCTGGGAGTCAAAGAGGAACTCCGCCAGACGCCGCGCCACCTCGGTCTTGCCAACCCCCGACGGGCCCAGGAAGATGAACGACCCGACCGGGCGCCGCGGGTTCGAGACGCCGAGGCGCGAGCGGCGGATGGCGCGGCTGATGGCCCTGATCGCGCGGTCCTGGCCCACCACCCAGCAGCGCAGATCCTCCTCCATGCGCATCAGCCGTTCGGCTTCCTCGGTCTGGATCGAGGCCACCGGGATGCCGGTCCACGAGGCGATGACCTCCTCGACGTCGCGCTCGGTGACCTCCATCGGGGCCGTGTCGTCAAGGCCCGCGGTCATCCGCTCCAGGTCTTCGCGCAGCTCGATCTCGCGCTCGCGCAGGTAGACGGCGCGCTCGAAGTCCTTGGCCGAGATCGCGGCCTTCATCTCGCGCTCGAACTGGCGGACCTCCTCCTCGAGCTGGCGCAGGTTCTGGGTGTCGCGGACCCGCCGCAGCTTCACCTTGGCGCCGGCCTCGTCGATCACGTCGATCGCCTTGTCGGGCTGAAAGCGGTCGGGCATGTAGCGGTCGGTCTGGACCACCGCCGAGCGCAGCGCCGGCTCCGAGTAGCGCACCTTGTGAAACACCTCGTAACGCTCCTGGACGCCGTGCAGGATTGACAGCGTCTCCTCCGAGCTCGGCGCCTCGACCTGGACGGCCTGGAAGCGGCGCAGCAGCGAGCGGTCTTTTTCGATGTACTTGCGGTACTCGCGCATCGTCGTCGCGCCGATGCAGGCGACCTCGCCGCGCGACAGCGAGGGTTTCAAGATGTTGGCGGCGTCGAGCGAGCCCTCGGCCGAGCCGGCGCCGATCAGCGAGTGGATCTCGTCGATGAAGACGATCAGATCGTCCGACTCCTTGAGCTCTTTTAGGATTCCCTTCAGACGCTCCTCGAACTGCCCGCGGTACTTCGTGCCGGCGACGATGAGCGATAAGTCGAGCGCGATCAACCGCTTCGAGCGCAGGAAAATCGGTACCTCGTCGCCGACGATGCGCTGCGCCAGGCCCTCGACGATGGCGGTCTTGCCCACCCCGGGCTCGCCGAGCAGGATCGGGTTGTTCTTGGTACGGCGCGAGAGCACCTGGATGATGCGTTCGACTTCCTTTTCGCGGCCGATCAGGGGATCGAAGATCTGTTGCACCGCAAGGGCCGTTAAGTCGCGGCCGTACTCGGTGAGGAATGGGAGCTCCTTTTTCTGCTGCGAGGCTTCGCGTTCGCGCGCCATCGAGACGACCTCCTCGCGCACCATCGAGAGGTCGAGGCCGTTGTGGAGCAGGATGCGTTGCGCGAGCGAGCTTTCGACCCGCAGGAGGCCGATGATGAGATGCTCCGAGCCGACGCTCTTGTGCAGCATCGACTCCGCCTCGTGCGCGGCGTAGGCGAGGATTTTCTTGGTCTCCTCCGAGAGGGGCAGCTCGGCCGTCGAGGAGACGCGCTCGACGAAGACCCGCTCACCTTCGATCTCGCGCCGCAGGTCTTCGGTCTTGACGTTGAAGCGGCCCAAGAGATCCAGAACCGACTCCTCGCCCTCGCGCAGGATCCCGAGCAGCACGTGCTCCGACTCGATGACCCGGCTGCCGAGCTTCGAGGCTTCGTAGCGGGCGAAAAACAGAGCTCGGCGGGCCTTCTCGTTGTACTTCTCAAACATCGGGGTTTCCTGGTCTTGGCCCTCGCCGTGGGGCACGAATTCAGGCAGGTCCCACGACAGCGGCCGGTTGATCCTGCGGTGCGGCCTCGCGCGGGGCGGCCTCCCGCAGGCGACCGTCTTCGAGGACTCGAATCTTAGCACAGCGCGCCGCGAGCGCCGGATTGTGGGTCACGACGATGGCCGTCGTGGCGTGGCGCGCCTGGAGGTCGAGCAGGAGGCCGAAGACCTGCTCGGCGCTTGCCGGGTCGAGGTTCCCCGTCGGCTCGTCGGCGAGGAGCAACGGCGGCTCCATGAACAGCGCTCTGCACAGCGCCACCCGCTGGCGCTCGCCCCCCGAGAGCTGGCTGGGGAAGTGGTCGAGGCGCTCGGCGAGCCCGACCTCGACGAGGAGGTCCTCGGCCCGGCGCGCGGCGCTACGGGGAGCGATCCCGGCGATGCGGCCCGGCAGCATGACGTTTTCCAGGGCGTCGAAGTCGGGTAGCAGCTGGTGGAATTGGAAGACGAAGCCGATCGTCTGGTTGCGGAAGTCGGCGAGCGCACGGCGGTCCAGTCTCGCCAGGCTCTCGCCGCCGATCCGGACCTCGCCGGAGTCGGGCTTGTCGAGCCCTCCCAAGAGGTGGAGCAGCGTTGACTTGCCTGAGCCCGAGGGTCCTACGACGGCGATCATCTCACCGGCTTCAGCCCCAAGGTCGACGCCCCGGAGCACCTGGACGCGGCGGACCCCGTCGGCGTAGGACTTGGTGACTCGACGGGCTTCGATCGTGACGCTCATCACCGGCGACCCTAGCGGAATTCCTTCCGCTTCACCAGCGACGGCACCACCGATGCGCCACATCGGCAAGAACATCCCGTAGAATTCGACGGTCCGGATCGGCACGGTCGGTCGAACCGCGACCACAAGCGACTCAGGGGGGTCGCCTCCGCGGCCCGTGGACCATGGGAGCTTTCTACAACAGCATCTGCGTACCCGGGGACCGCCGGGCCGAAGTCCGCCGGGCCCTCGTCCGCTGGCTCTTCCTGAAGGGCTTCGAGCCGCGCGAGGGTGCGGTGCTTTTCGACCTCGACGGCGATCACGAGCGAAACGCCTACCTGGTCTCGAACGACCGGTGGACGATCATCTTCTACTCCCACTTCGAAGAGGAGCGGCGCCTCATCCGTGAGCTGCAGGGCGATCTGGCCCCGTTGGCCTACCTCTGGGTCTACGACAGCGACGTCTGGGGCTACGACCTTTTCGAGGCCGCCGGATTCGCCGGCTCCTGGTGCTCCGAGCCCCGTACCTATCAGAGCTTCGACGACGAGCCTCTGGGAAGCCCCGGCCGGCCACGGACCGACAGCGCAGGTCTGTGCCGTCACCTTGAGCTCACCGACGAGCGGCTACAACGCGAGCTACGAGCGATCGAGCGCACCCGCACACCCTTCAAGGAGGACCTCTGCCAGCAGCTCGCCGCGGCGATCGGCGCTGAAGCCGCGGCGGCGAGCTACGACGAGCTCGAAGACGGGACGGTCTCGAACCTGCCGGGCTGGCGGTGTGAGCAGCTGCTCTTCGTCCACCGCGACCTCGACACCACGACGAAGGTCGAGCTTCACGACCTCGACGTCGGAAAGCGTGTGACGCCTGAAGGGATCGCGTTCGACGAGACCCTGGAGCTGCCGGTCAAGGTCCGCCGGGAAATGGAGCGGATGCGGCGCCGGATTCGTCTCCTTCATTTCGTCCTGCGTCCGCTGTCGTGGCTGGCGCGGCTCTCGGGCCGGAGCGCAACGGCGAGCTCGCGCAACGCTCCCTCGACCGCGCTCTCAAGACGCACGGTACGCTCCGGTTTTCGCCTCGAAAGCGCTGTGCTTCTAAACGACCGTCACCGCTGCCGTATCACCCTCGCCGAGGGGGCCCGGCCCACCGTCGGGTCGGCGAAGCCGGCCTCGGTCTTTTCCTTCGAGGTCGACGAGATCCCGGTGACCTGTACCGCCCGGCCGCCGTGGAAGATCGGCGAGGTGCTGCGCCGGCCGAGCCGTTCGCGTTTGCTCGACGACAAGAGCTTCCACGTCGGCTCGTTTCCAGCGCGGCGCGTCCTCTTCGAGCTGCCGCCGAGCATGATTGCCGGCACCAAGGAGCCAAGCTACCTGGCGCTCCAGGTGATCCAGACCCCGCCCGCCCTCTACGTATTCCTCTACAGGTCCAAGAAGCCCTTGTCCGAGGCTGTCGAAAGAGCCATTCGCAGGACCGTCGGCAGCTTCCAGCTGCTCGACGAGTAGGCCGGAAGGGAGCGGTTCGCGATGGACGACGAAGAGCTTTTCCACCGTAGGATGGACTCCCTCGGAGTCGACCCCATTGCCCGGGAGCCGCGGCGCGGGCGTCCGAAGCCGGAGGACGACAAAGACGATCCGGCCGAGACCGTTGCTGAAAAACCGAGCGGCGAGGAGGAAGACTCCCTCTTCCTCGACACCATGAGTGGGCTCGACGTCGCCCCCTCCGTGGCAGGCCGCGCCCCCCGTCTCCCGGCGCCCGACGAGGAGCCGCCGGAGCAAGCCGAGTCCCAGCCCTTCGAGCCCGAGCTCGACGACGAGCTCGAGGACTCGCTCTTCCTCGACAGCATGGACGGTCCCGTCGTCGTCCCTGACAAGGACTACCGGGATCTCAAGGCCAAGCCGCGGCCCCAGAAGGTGCGCCTCTCGAAGCGGCGTGACCTCTCGATCGACGAGGAGATCGACCTCCACGGCCAGACGGTCGAGGAAGCACTTTCGCACCTGCGGCGCTTCATCGCCTCGGCGACGATCGCCCACTCGCGCACGGTGCTCGTCGTCACCGGCAAGGGCCATCACTCCGAAGCGGGCCGCAGCGTCCTGCGCCAGGCGGTCGAGGGGTGGCTGCGGCGCGACGGCGCCTCCTGGGTGCGTGAATACTCCGCGGCGCCCCGGGCGCTAGGCGGCGGCGGCGCCTTTGTCGTGCGGCTGCGTTAGGAGCCGAAAGCGACGACGCAGAGCATCGGCCCGGAGTGATGACGGCAAGCGTCGTCACGAGACGGTACCGACGAGACGGAAATGACGGATAATGAGCGGATGGTGGCGGAGACATCGATCGTCGAGCGAGGGGCCCTACGAGGCAGAGTCTGTGTGGCCCTCGTCCTTTCCTTGGCCAACCTCGCCGGGTCGGCCCGGGGCCTGGATCCGAAGAAGCAAGCGGCAGCGCTTCAGGCCGCGGACCCGGAGCTTTTGCGCTCCCAAGGAGCCAATCCCTACCTGAGCCTCCTGCCGGTCGAGGCGGAGCCCGACTGGGAGTACTGGCGCGCGCGCATGGCCTACGAGGCCGCCCGGCGGCGGCTGGAGGTTGCCGGAAGCTTCCCGGCCACCGCGGTCCTGGTCACCGAGAGCGAGGCGCCGGGCGTGCTCGGTGAAAACGACCTGCCGCTTTTCGCCGAGGACCTCCCCGGCTTCGGCAGCCGCGTCGGCCAGAGCGCCTCCGCGGAGGTTTCGGGACACCTCCTGGCCCTCTGGCAGAGCGCTGGCGGACCCTACGCTGAGGACGACGGCGCGATCCCTCTGGCCCATCCCTTGACCGTCGCCGAGGGCACGGCGGTCGTCGTCGCCGGTATTCTCGGAGACGGTCCTCACGGCAGCGCCGGCACCGGCCGGGGCGACTTCGACTTCTACGCCTTCAGCGCGGTCGCCGGAACGCGGATCGAGGTGGCGGTGCGGACCCCCGTCCCCCTCGGCGACCTCGACCCTGTGGCCGCCCTCTATCGCGGCGACGGGATCCCCGTGGCCTTCAACGACGACATCCTGCGGCCAGGTTTCCTGACCACCTTCGACAGCTACCTCGCCTACACCACGACGGAGAGCGGAACCTACTACGCCCTTGTGGGCGGCTTCGCACCGTTCGAGAATTTCGAGCTTGAGATGTTGCCCGCCGATCCTTTCGACCCCTCCTCCGGACCGGGGGCCGGCAGCGAAGGGACCTACGACGTGGTGATCGCCGTCGACGTCGACGTCTTGCCGGACGTCGACTTCTACCGCGTCGAGCTACGCGCCGGCGACGTCCTGGGCGCGAGCCTCGCCGGCAGCGCAGGCCGCGTCTCCTTGCTCGTGCTCGACGACGAGTTGCGAGTCGCCTCCCTTGCCGACCTGAGCGCCATCTACCCCGACGCCTCGCCCCTCGGCGGCGGGGGCGGCCGGGCGGCCCTCGCCTACGTCGCCGAGACTGCGGGGACCTACGCCGTGGGCGTCGACCGGCCGATCGGCCTCGCCGGGGACGGTGACGGTGCCTACTCCCTGGAGCTCCGGGTGGCGCGTCCTCCCCTCGACCGCGAGGGCTCCGACGCCGTCCAGGTCCTCTTCCTCGACTTCGACGGCGCGACGATCGATGCCAGCATCTTCCTGCCCTTCCTCGGCACCGTGACGCTCTCGCCGCTCGTAGACTTCCTGGGACGCTGGGGGCTCGATGCGGCTGACGAAGGTGCGCTCGTCGACTCGATCCTCCGGCACGTCGAAGAGAACCTCTCCGAAGACCTGCGCTTGCGGGGCCGCAACGGCGACTTTGCGGCGAGCGGCGTCGCGGGCGAGTTCGACGTCGAGATCCGCAACAGCCGCGACCACCCGGATCCCTGGGGCGAGCCCAACGTCTCTCGCCTGATCGTCGGCGGCACGGTCGAAGAGCTCGGCGTGGAGCTCCTCGGCATCGCAGAGTCGATCGATCCCGGCAACTTCTCGACCGCCGAGACCGGCGTCATCCTGCTGGACCTGCTGAGCGCCGAGGGCGGGAATCCGAATTCGCTGAATTCCTTTCCCCTGGCTCTCGGTGCCTCCAAGGTCGACTTGATCGGCGCCGGGCTCGGCAACGTCGCCAGCCACGAGGCCGGGCATCTCTTCGGCAACTTCCACACCGACCGCGACTTCGAGACCGGAGGCGTGGCGAACGTCATGGACCGCATCGACCTCGCGGGGCTCGTCGTCGGCCCCGGCGCGGTCTTCGGCGACGCCGACGACCGCGACGTCGACTTCGGCCCCGACGCCTACTCGCGGTTCGAGCCCTTTGCCGGCACCGAAGAAACCCTGGAGACGATCTCCTTCGGCCTGCCGCGCGGCGGGGGACGCGGCGACGCGGCGATCGACCGCTACGCGCACGACTACGGCGCGCTGCCGCTCGCGTCGAGCGCCGCAGCGAGCTTCGTCCTCACCAACGAGGGGACGCTCGAGCTCCTGGTGAGCGGGGCGGCGGTCGCGGGAAGCGACGCAGGCGATTTCGCGCTCACCGCGGGCGGCGGTTCGGCGACCCTCCCGCCGGGGGCGTCACGCACCCTCGAGGTCGTCTTCACGCCGACGACGCCGGGGGAGAAAAACGCCAGCTTGAGCCTATTTACGAACGACGGCGACGAGAATCCGCTCACGGTGACGCTGCACGGCTACGGCGGCGGGGGCGACGTCGAGATCGACGCGGTGACGCACGACTTCGGCGAGCTCGTCTACGGCGACGCGACGACGAGCGCCACCCGCACCTTCACTCTCGCCAATACGGATGGCGCCGCCGAGCTCTATGTGACGGCGATGCGCACGACCGGAGCCGATCCGGCGCTTTTCGTGGTCGACGGCGCGAAGCAACGGATCCTCGAACCGGGCTCGCAGACGCCGCTCACCGTACGCTTCGCCCCCGGCGGCCTCGTCGGCCCAAGAAGCGCCCGGCTGCGGATCGTCTCGAGCGACGGCGACGAGAGCCCACTCGACGTCTTCCTCTCGGGGCGCGCCGCGGGTCCCGACGTGGCGGTCTCCCCCGACTCGCCCTACCACTACGGCCTCTGGGGCCTCGGATTCGGCTGGTGGCGCGACTTCCGGGTGACCAACACCGGGTCGCGCGACCTCGTAGCGACGGCGGTGACGGTGCGCGGCGACGCCGACTTCGAGATGACGCGGGGGGGACGGCCCTTCGTCCTGGCTCCCGGTGAGCTTCACGAGGTCCGGGTGGAGTTCCTCGCCGCCGAGCGCGGCACCAGGCAGGCGGTCCTCGAGATCGTCTCGAACGACCCCGACGAGAGCCCGCTCGTCGTCGAGCTTCTCGGTGCGGGGGGCGTGGCTGAGCTCGTGGCCGAGCCGGCCGTCTGCCTCTTCGGTGGCGTCTTGCCTGGGGAGAGCATGACGCGGCCTTGCCGGATCCGAAACGTCGGGAACTTCCTCTTCCGGGGCGAGGCGGAGATCGTCGGCGCCAACGGCGGCGACTTCTCGCTGGTCGGAAACGGCGGCCAGATCTTGATCTCTCCCGAGGAGGCCGTCGAGCTCGAGGTCCGCTTTGCCCCCTCGGCCCACGGGACCCGGCGGGCGACGTTGCGCCTGACGCACGCCCGTCCCAACCAGCCGACGCTCGAGGTGTCGCTCGTCGGCTTCGGCGGCCGGGAGATCCCGGCGCTCTCTCCCTGGGGCCTCGCTCTCCTGGCTTTCGCCTTCGCCTTCGCGGCGCTTTCCACGCTCCGCCGGCGTCACGGCCTCCGCCGCCTGTAACGCGGTGTTACGCGGCCCGCTCCTCGATTCTCTGGGCCACCTCACCCGGTTCGGGAAAGCGTCCCGTGGCCTTCTTCGAGAAGATCAGCTCACCGTCGAGGCTGACCTCGAAGACTCCGTCCTTGCCCTTCTGAAGGGTCGTCTCGATCCCAGATTGCTCTGCCAGCTCTTCCGCCAGACCGGCGGCTCGGGGATGGTAGTTTCAGACCACGCAGTATTCGATGTTGATCCTGGACATGGATGTCGCGTCCTCCTGGTCGTGGGTTGGGCGACCGGCGAGCCTCGCCGGTCACCGCGGCCGCGTTTCGACGTCCGGCTTGGACATCGCCCCGCCATTCTAGATAAGATCTCGGCCTTCAACAAACCGACGAGGAGCCCCGTCATCTCCAGAATCCCGAACACCAAGTCCCGTGGCCCTCTGGCGCTGGCCCCAGAGGTCGCCGAGCCGGATGGCCGGCCGCCGGATGGCCGGCCGCCGGATGGCCGGCCGCCGGATGGCCGGCCCCCGGATCGCCGGCCGCCGGATGGCCGGCCCCCGGATCGCCGGCCGCCGGAAATCGATCCCCTGGAGGGGTTCAGCCCCGAGGAACGTTCCCGTCTCCTACGGATCGCCGGACATGTACGCGGGATCTTGGAGGAGCTCGACCTCGACATGAGCGACCCCAACCTTGAGCACACCGACCTGCGGGTCGCCAAGATGTACGCCGAGATGTTCCACGGCCTGCAGGAGGGCAACGAGCCGCGGGTGACGACGTTTCCCAACGACGGAGGCTACACCGGCATGGTCGCCGAGGTGGATATCCCGTTCTACTCGATGTGCGTCCACCACCTGGTGCCCTTCTACGGCCACGCACACATCGCCTACGTCCCGACGGACCGCATCGTCGGGCTCTCCAAGCTGCCCCGCATCCTCGAGTTCTACGCCAAGCGTCCGCAGCTCCAGGAACGACTGACCGAGCAGGTGGTGACTTTTCTCGAGCAGAAGCTCCGGCCCCAGGGAGCGATGGTCGTCATCAAGGCTCGTCACCTCTGCGTCGAGATGCGCGGCGTCAAGAAACCCGGTGCCCTGACGGTCACCTCAGCGATCCGAGGAATCTTCCATGAACGCCCCATCCGCGAAGAGTTTCTGGACCTTCTGCGCAAGAGCTAGCCTCGCCGCGCTGGTCCTCGCCCTCCTTTTCGCACCGCCGGCTCTCGCCAAGAAGAAGAAGGAGAGGAAGCCCACCGACCCGAACGAGCTTTTCAATCCGCTCCTCGGGATCGACTACTCCCACTGGCTGGTCGGGCCGATCGCCGAGATCGCGACCCTGGAGGAGGTTCGCAAGTACCTGGAGCTTCCAAGCGACGAGGACGCCGAGGCCTTTGTCGTCGCCTTCTGGGCGAGCCGCGCCGAAGGCTACGGCTACTTCGACAAGAAGCCTCGCGAAATCTGCGAAGAGCGGGCCATCAATGCCGACAAGCTCTACAGCGAGGGAGCCTATCCGGGGCGCCGGACGGCCCGCGGCACGATCTACATCCTCTTCGGCGAGCCCGAGGAGGTCGAATACCAGATCCCCAGGGAGGTCGGCGACCCGACTCTCGAGGCCTGGGAGTACCCCAAGGACGCCGAGCCCGGGCTCGGCGGCGAGCCGCCCGACCGTTACTACCGGTTCGTGGAGATCGACGGTTCCAAGGTCCTCTACACCGGCCAGAAAATGCGGCGCGACCCGCGCGACCTGCGCCGCCAGAACCACGGCGGCTGACGACGCAAGAGACATCCACACCTACGGAGGAGCTTTGGCTATGGCGGAGACACGGGCGATCCTGGCCGGTACGGGCATCTCGGTGCCGTCGAACGAGATCACGAACGAGATGATCTCTCGGGTCATCGAGACCAGCGACGAGTGGATCCGGGAACGTAGCGGCGTCGTGACCCGCTACTTCGTGGAGCCGGGCGTGGGCTCTTCCGAGATCGGCGCCGAAGCGGCGAGCGCCGCCCTCGCCGACGCCGGCATGGAAGCCGACGAGATCGACTACATCGTCTGTGCCACGATGACCCCCGACCACTACTTCCCGGGCAGCGGCACCCTGATCCAACAGCGCCTTGGCATCGACCCGGTGCCGGCCTTGGACCTGCGCCAGCAATGCGCCGGCTTCGCCTACGGGTTGCAGACCGTCGACGCCCTGATCCGTAGCGGCATCGCCAAGAACGTGCTGCTGGTCGGCACCGACGTCCACACCAGCCTGATGCCGTTCTCCGAGCGCACCTGGGACGTCCTCTACAACGACAACGGCCCTCTTTCCGAGGAGGAGTGGCAATGGAACTGCCGCTTTCGCCACCTCCTGGTGCTCTTCGGCGACGCCGCCGGCGCCATGGTCTTTCGCGCCTCCCAGAGCGGCGACGGCCGCGGCATCCTCGGCTCCAGGCTCTACGGCGACGGCAACCACATGCACATCCTCTACGTGCCGGGCCTGGGCTCGAAGAGGCGGCCCTTCGTCGATCCGAAGATGCTCGCCGAGGGGGCTCACGTGCCGATCATGGACGGCCAGGCGGTCTTCAAGCTCGCCGTGACCAAGATGCCGCGGGTCACGAAGAAGGTCTTGAAGGAAAACGGCTTTACGATCGAGGACCTGGATCTCCTGATCATGCACCAGGCCAACCTGCGCATCAACACCGCCGCTCAGAAGATCCTGAAGCTCCCCGACGACAAGGTCCACAACAACATCCAGAAATACGGCAACACGACCTCGGCGACGCTGCCGCTCTGCTTCTACGAAGCGCGAGAGGCGGGCAAGGCGCCCGCAGGGGCGCTCGTGGCCTTCACGGCCCTGGGGGCGGGCCTGCACTACGGCTCGGTGCTCATACGGGTCTAGCCGGGGACCTCCCGCTGCTTCCCAGCAGTGGCATCCCCGTGTCACCCCTTTTTGACCTGGCGCGAAAAAGAGTCGCGGCGGGCGCAAACGCGTTTGGCGAAACTCGAAGTGCGCTCGCGGCCGCCGCGAGCGCACCCCGACTTTCGACAAATGGCTTTGCAGCCGCCGCAACCGCTCCCTGAGAACCGCAAAACCCACTTCCCGCCGCCGCTCGCGGGGGTCCACTCGAGCCAAACAGCTTCGCGGCAGCCGGGCGTCCGATTTCCAAAATGGCGAAAAGCGTGAACGCCGCCTTCTACATAGGTCCTTCGCTCCTTCAACGAGGCAATGAGCCCGGAGATACTCCGTTGGATGTCAAGCACTTTTCCCACATCTCAGGCACCAGCGTAGAACTTCTTTCCGTCGAAGTCGGTCTCGGTTCGAAGCATCCCGTGGATCGCATGGAGGAGCTTCCGCATGACGGCGACGACGGCCTGCATCCGCGCCTTCTGCTTGGCGAGCAGCTTCTCGTAGAACGCTTTGACTTGAGGCTCCCAGCGCACCGCGACAAGCGCAGGCATGAAGAGCGCCGCTCTTAGGGAGCGGTTTCCCATCCTGGAGATGCGGGCCGGGGCGTTGAGGGACAGACCGGACTGCTCGATCCGAGGGTCCAGACCCGCCATGGCAACCCACTGGCGTGGTGTCATGTCCTTGGGAAGGACGCATATTTCCCCGAGGATTTGGATCGCACTGGCCGTTCCGATGCCTCGAATCGACGTCAGCTGAGCGAGTTGCTTGCGCAGCCGCGGGTACTCCCAGACCAGGTCGAGGGCCTTCTTCTGAAGCGCCTTGATCCGACGGTTGAGATGACGGATGTTGAGGTCAATGTCGTGGCGGACGCTCTCGCAGAGATACTCGCTGACGTGAAGCCGGTTCTTCTCCTGGGTGCGGATCTTCGTCAGGCTTCTCATCCGGCGCGCCAGAGTCCGAAGCTCAAGCTCCTCCGGAGTCGGGGGGACCCAGGCTCGGAAGTCCATCCTCCGGACGAACTCCAAGAGCACGGCGGCGTCGAGAGCGTCTGTCTTGGACCTCTGCATCGCAGCCCGGGCAAAATCGCGGGCAGCGCGCGGGTTGACGACCATAACCTCGATGCGGGCGGCGCCATGCAGCGCGAGGGCGAGGTGGAGGTGGTAGACGCCGCTGGCTTCCATGACGACTCGGGCCTGTCTGCGGCGTTTCGTGAGCAGTCGGATCAACTTCTTGTGGCCCTTGCGGTCGTTGGAGAACTCGAGAGCTTCCGGCTTTTCGCCAGGTCTTTCGAGACAAACGTCCAACTTCTTGGAGCTAACATCGATACCGACGAGGGTGACTGGCATTTTACCTCCTTTGGCTACAGTTGTTCCTTCCCGGGGGCTGTCCCCGGTTGGTTCTTCGACGAGAATGCCTTCTGGGTTCCCGGGCTGGAATCTCCTAGGCCGACCTTGTTACGCAGGCTCAAATGGCCTCGGATACTCCTCGGCATTGAGGGAGAAGAGCTCGGGGGGTCGATCTCCGGGACAAGCTCTGTGGCTTCAGGGCGGCTCGGCCTCCCCAGAATGCGCATGTCATTTAACTATACGGATCGAGACACCTTCCTATTCGGTGAGCGTACTCGAAAGTTTGCGCGGGACGATCAGGCGTCGCGCGTTCGCGCGCGCGCCGGCCTGTGGAAAATGCCGCGGCTGCCGGGGCTTGTGGAAGACCTGCCGCTGCGCTTGGAAAGCTGGCCTCGAAGACTCGGCCACCTTCCCACAGGTCTCCCACAAGTCCCCTTGGAAATCGCTGCGCGATTTCCACAGCCGCTTGGAAAACGCTCCGCCTACGGCTCCGCGTTTCCCACATTTCCCACAGGCCCGGTGATGATGACGATGAGAGAATCTCATGATGAAGATTCATGAGATCCAATATACAAGGGCGGCATCCGATAGCCGGCACGCCGGACCGACAGGACGTGAGCCCTGGGTGGCGGTGGGCAAACCGCCCTTCGGGCTCCGGACGTCCCTGCGGGACGAAGAGGCAGGCGGGACGCCTGCGGTCCCAGCAAAAGACATCCCTCCCGACGGTCAGGCGCAAGAGGCAGGCGGGACGCCTGCGGTCCCAGCAAAAGACCCTCCCGACGGTCAGGCGCCAAGACGGGTGACGAAAGCGCTGTGCTCCGGGCTCGACAAGGCGTCCTGCAGGGTGGTGAGAACCGTTGCCAGATCGCCCCGGACCAGCGCCGCGGGATCCAGCCAGAGGCCTGGAAAGGCCTCGCTTCTGTAGAGGCCGGAACCGGCTCTGTCCGGGGCCAGCGTCGATCCGGTGGTCAGCTTGCGGGAGGAGTAAGACAGGCTCTTTGAGCTTGCCACCCACGGGCTTGCACGTGGGTCCGTTCCGGTCGATAATCGAGAGACATGTTCAAGATGGATCTTGTTTTCCGACTCGATCGCTACCCCAAGGCGATTTGGGCTCTCTTCCTGATCCTCGTCGCGGGAGCGTCGACGCCTGGCTTGTCGCAGCCCACTTCGGAGGAGAGTTGGCTGACGCGCCTGCGCAGCGCGGACGCTACCGAACGACTGGCGGCCAGCTTCGACGTCGAGCCGCTACCGACCACGGCGGAGGCGCTCCAGGAAATGCTGGCGGCGGCTCTCGCGGATCCCGATCCTTACGTGCACCGGGCCGGGGTCGCCGCCCTGGGGGAGCTCGAGATCGATCCCAAGTGGGCGGCGCCGCGGCTGGCCGTGGCGATCAAGGATGCCGACGAGCAGGTCGCCGCTCACGCTTACGTGGCCTGCGGCAAGCTCGGCCGTGCCGTCGTGGCGCCGCTGCTCGCTGCCCTCGGCAAGGCGACGAAGCAGCAGATCGTCGAGTCTCAAGATCCCGACGAGACGTTTCGCGCCGCTTGGCAGATCGCGGCCGCGTTGCTCGTCGCCACGCCCGGATCCTTCGACGAAATCCTGGACGCTCTCGAGGCCGCGCTCAGCCGAGTGCCTCAAACCCAGGCCAAAGCCGGGACGACGGACGAAGTCCCTCCTCATTGGGCGAGACCTCCTTATTGGACGAGACCCCCCGAAGAAATCCACGTGGAGCTGCTGCTGACCGTCATCCGACAGCGGAATCCGACGGGAGAGCCTTGCCGCCGCCTGCTGAAAATCCTCGGCCCCGATTCGGATCGTCGCGTCTACTGCAACCCGTCGGCTCCAACCGCGCCGCGCGCCCGGATCGCCTACGTCAACCGCCAAGCCCTGGCGGAGCAGATCGAAAAGGACCTTGACGACGACGATACGGAGATCCGCAAGGAAGCCGGCCAGAAGGTCTACAGGGTTCTCGACCTCCTGAGCACCGGTCGCCTCGAGCAATTGCTGGACACCGACGAGGAGTTCACGGTGGCGGCCGCGGCCGGCGAGTTGGCGCGGCGCGGCGTGGCGCCGGAGGCGGCCGTCGAAGCTCTCGCCGAGTTGCTGTCGCCAGAGATGTGGGAGCCAAAGCTTCTGAATGCCCTCGCCGCGGTCGCCGAGCTCGACCGGAACCAGGCGCTTGCGGTGCGCGACGACGTTCTGGCCCTTGCCGGCGACGACGACGTCGCGTGGAGTGTCCGTGTCGCCGCGGTGAGCTTGTTGCCAAGGCTGTTTGGCCCGGAGCGTGAGGCGCTCGACGTGTTGGCGGCCGCCCTGCGCTGGGGGGGCGATCTGCAAGTCCAGGCCGCCAGCGCCTTCACTGTCATCGAGCCGTCGTACGCCGCCGCCGCCCTGGTCCTCGAACCGTTCCTGGACAAGGGCGGCGAGATGGCTCGTCAAGCGGCGGTTCTGATCACTGAAGCCGCGGGGCGCGAGCCCTCGCCGCCAACCGACCTGACTCGGCTGCTCAGCCATCCGGACTGGCGCGTCGGGGCCGCCGTCGTCCAGTCGGCGCCAGCGGGCCTGATCCCACCCCAGGCCGAGGAGGCCGTCCTCCTTGCCCTGCGCGAGGCCGATCCTTTGACCGCCTTGCGGACCGCCATTGCCTTGCAGACCGCCATCGCCCTGGCACCGCGGCGGCCCGAGCTCCTGGTCCAACTTCTCGTCGATTTGCCTCCGGGTGTTCGCCCTTTCGACCGCGAGAGCTACCGCGCGCTCGGTGCTTTGGCGGCGAGTGCCGACCCGGATCTCGAGGCGCGGATCGGCGAGGAGCTGAGCTTTCTCCTGAGGATGGCACCGGACGCTCAGAATGTGTGGCAGCGCCTGGCCGGTGTCGAGATTCTGGCGCCCCAGCTCGGCGCCGGAGAGGCGGCGGCGATCGTCCTGCGGCCGCTGCTCTGGGGAAAGGACGACCTGGTCCGGCGCTCAGCGAAGGACGCCCTTCTCGGACTGGCCGAAAAGGCCTCCGCGCTGTCTGCCGCCGACTTCGCGCTCCAGATCGATAAGCTCGTCCACGACGTCTTCAGCGCCCAGCTTCATGCCCTCCGGCCAAGAGGGGCCGCGGATGTCCAATCCGCCGAAGACCTTCCCGACCTGCGGCCGTGGCCGCCACCGTCCTTCTCGCGGTGGGACGTCCTGCCGGCCAGTCTTTACCGCGCCGACGGGGTCACTTTCGCCGACGTTCTCGCCTGGCTTCGGGGGGCTCTCAATGCTGCCGGATTCGGAGGCAGCGGGCTCTTCGGAGTCCCCGAGGGCTTCGCCCTGGTGAGCCCGCTCGAGCGCATGGACGAGTCCGGCGCTTCGCTATCCGGCGAAGACCGCTGGATCCGCGGCAAGCTCCCCCTCAAAGGCTTCGATGTCGACGAGTACCTGCGGCGTCTTTTCCTGGCGCCTCCGGGAGACTTCCGGCTGCTGGTCTTCGTGGTGACGCCGAAGCGGAACCTCGCCGGCGGCCAGGGCGAGCTCGATCCGGACCTGGCGAGCACCGGACTACCGAGCGGTCTGGGTCTGCCCGAGTCCCTGGCCAGACGGCCGATCGGCGAGGCCTGGGTCCACGTCCTGGTGTATCACTTCCGCAAGAAGCTGGGCCGGCAGGACCTGCTCCAGCCCAGCACGATCGCGTTCGACCGGCACCTCGAGGGCTCCGGGCTGACCCGGTTTCTGCAAAGCCTGCGATGAAGGTGGTGGAGAAGAGCACGGTGGAGGAGAAGAGCCCAGTGACGATGAAGACCGCGCGCCAACGCCTGGCGCTTCTCTGGCTGGTCTCGTCTGGACTCTGCGCCCTGGTGCTGATCGCGATGTCGATCCGCGCCTTGGAAGGCCGCCAGGTCGGGGTCTGGGGTTGGTTCTTGCCCACCATCCTTCCTACCCTGACGCTCATCCTCTCCACGTTCGCCCTGACGGTCCGCGGTGCCCTGCCAGAGGCCCTGCGCGGCGAGAATCCTGTCGATCCCTTCGTCTTCCGGCTGGCCTTTGGAGTCTCCGTCTTCTACCTCTTCCTGGTCTTTTTCGCCATCGTCGGCTGGCAGCTCACTTCCTACGAGGATCCGGTCGACGCGCTGACCCTCGCCAACCTCTGGCTGGGACCGCTCCAGGGCATCGCGGCGTCGACGATCGGATGGTTTTTCCTGAGCGCCGGCGAATCGTCGCCGCGCGACGAGGAGAGCCACGACCCGGCCGGCGCTTGACGAGACAACGAACATTCCGGCCGCAGCGGCTTTCAGGCTAACCTAGCCCATGTTTAACACTACCCCGTGTAAGTCCTTGAAAACATTGGTCCAAATTTTTGAATTTGTCACTACATGACGTCTGACTCCTCTGTTGGCGGGGCGGGTGGGTCCAGCTCGGTGATGCCCAGGGCCCTGAGAATCGGCGCACAGCGAACCGAGCCGCGGGTCACCGAACGCTTGCTCTCCCCGTTGCCGAGATCCAAGTCGACCACCCGGATGGTGCGCAGAGCCTGAAGGGCTTTGGTTGGGGAGAGGTCCAGCCCTGCGGCCTTGAGCTTGCGCTCGAGGGCTCTCTGCACGAGGAAGGCGAGCGCCGCGACGAACACGTGAGCCTCGACACGGAGCTGCGTCTGATGGTAGAGAGGCCGAAGCCCGATCACGTCTTTGAGGTTGCGGAACGCCCTCTCGACCTCACTCAGGCCCTTGTAGATCTGCACCGCTTCCACCGAATCCAGGTGGGCTTCCTCGGTCTGGATCACCTATTTGCCTTCGTAGGCCTTCTCTCGGGGGAGATGCTTCGGATGCTCGAAGTAGCGGAAGGTGCCTTCCTCGTACTCCCAGTCGTAGTAGCGATAGCCGTGGTAGCGGGCCAAGGCCCGCGTCGCGGCGGCGCCCACCTTGTCGGGAGCTTTGAGGCGGCCCTTCTCGATCCTTTTGCGGAGCTTCTCCAGGGCCTCAGCGGTGCGCGCCATCGCCGCAATGAGCAGCGAGGGACGTTCTTTGTGTCGGATCCTTTTCGCCTCCGCCCTCGTCGCCGCCACCGGCTGTGCCGCTCCGGGGGAGGAGACCGTCGTCGTCTACACGTCGGTCGACCAGGTTTTCTCGGAGCCGGTGCTGCGGGCCTGCGAGGCGCGTCAGGGTTTCAAGGTGCGCGCGGTCTTCGATACGGAAGAGACCAAGAGCACCGGCATCCTGAACCGTCTGATCGCCGAGGCCGAGAACCCGCAGGCGGACCTCTTCTGGTCAGGCGATCTCTGCGGGTGTTGACGGGCATCCTCCTGCCGTCGGCATGGCCGGCTGTGGCGCTCGCCGCCTTGATCGTCTTTTCTCTAAGCGTTTCGGAGCTCGGAGTGCCGATGTTTCTGCGTTCCCGGACCTACCCGGAGGCGGTCTTTGCCCGCCTGGGCGGGATCGACTACGCCCCTGGCGAGGCGGCGGCTCTCACCCTGCCTTTGCTGCTACTCGGCTTGTTGCTGGTCGTCCTGGAGCGGCGCTTCTTCGGTCGTCGGCGCTTCGCTTTGTTGGGGCCGCGTGTACCGCGGGAGCCCCTGCCCCTCGGACGCTGGCGGCGACCCGCGGGTCTCGTGGCGCTCACCGCCGCTCTCGCCAGCGTCGCTCCGCTGGCGGCGCTCGGCTGGCGCGCTGCGGGCTGGCGCGCCCCGGGCTGGGGCGCCCCCGTCGGTGGCGGTTTTGGCAGCCTTTCCTCCTGGCTGGGCAGAAGCCCGTGGAACAGCGTGGCGACGGCTGCCGGCGGTGCGCTGCTCGCCAGCGGGCTCGCCCTCGTCCTCGGTCACGCTCTGGTCCGCCGCCGGCCCGGCGTGGGCGGGCTCGACGCGCTCCTCTTCTTCGCTTTCCTCGCTCCGGCACCGATCCTGGGCGTCGGGTTGATCACCGTCTGGAACCGTCCCGCGACCGGCTGGATCTATCGCACGCTGGGAATCCTCGTGGTCGCGGCGGTGGCGCGCTACACCATCATTGCCGTGCGCACCGCGGCGGTGGTCTTCGCCCGGAGCTCCCCGCGCCTCGAGGAAGCGGCGAGCGTCGGCGGCGCCGGCTACCTCCGGCAGCTCTTGGGCATCGTCCTCCCGCTTCACCGCCGAGGGCTCCTGGGAGCCTTCCTGCTGACTTTCATCTTCTGCTTGCGTGACCTGGAGACCGCGGTGCTCTTCTACCCGCCGGGCGGCGAGCCGCTGACCGTGCGCCTCTTTACCCTCGAGGCCAACGGACCGGAGAGCGTCGTGGCGGCCCTGGCCTGGGTCCAGATCCTCATCGCGGCGGCCGCCACCGCGGGGATGGCGCTGATCTACAAGGTGGGACGGACATGACACCAGCGATCGAGATCGAGGACCTGACGCTCGCCTATGGCGACAAAAGAGTCCTTCACGGTATCTCCCTCACCGTGGACGCGGGCGAGGCCGTGGCGGTCGTGGGTCCCTCGGGCAGCGGCAAGAGCAGTCTTTTGCGCGCCGTTTTGGGACTCGCCGCACCGCGGTCCGGGATCGTTCGTTTCGGCGGCGTCGAGGTGAGCCGCGACCGCCGGATCCTCGTGCCACCGGAGCAACGGCGCCTGGCGGTGGTCTTTCAGGAGCTCGCTCTCTGGCCCCATCTGAGTGTCGCCGGCCAGCTCGCCTTCGGCCTCCGGGCGAGGGGAGTGAAGAGAGCCGAGAGGCGCGCGCGCATCGCGGCGATGCTGGAGCGGGTGGGTCTCGACGGACGCCGGGACGCCTTTCCCGACGAGCTCTCCGGCGGCGAGCAGCAGCGCCTGGCCATCGCCCGCGCCCTGGTGCTGCAGCCGGCGGCCTTGCTCCTCGACGAGCCTTTGTCGAGCCTCGACGTGGCGCTCAAAACGGAGCTCCTGGAGCTCTTCCGCACCCTGCTGAGCGACGGCCAGCTGACGACCCTGCTCGTCACCCACGACCCCCGGGAAGCCGCGGCTCTGGGACATCGGATCGCCATCCTGGAGGAGGGGCGCCTCACCCAGATCGGCACCCTCGCCGAGCTGCGTTCGGACCCGGCTCACCCGTTTACCGGAGCTTTTTTGGAGGCTCTGCGCACCGCTGTTGGCAAGGACTGGGCGGTTCCACGGTAGAGTCGAGGAAACCTGAGGCGGCGCAAGGCGGCCTGCTCGAGAGGTACTCATCATGTCGGATCTGGCCAGACAACTCGAAATACTCGCCAGCGTCGGAAGCTGGGAACGCCCCGGAGACGCGAAGGCGTTGATCCTGGAAGGCTTCGGCAGCCCGGATTCCGCCGTGCGGCTCACGGCCTTGGAGCTCGCCGCGGAGGAGATGGACGACGAGGTCGCCACCGAGGTCGAACGGCTCCTCGACGCGGATCCGGAAGTGGCGGTGCGCGCCCGGGCCGCCATAGCTTTCGGGCCGGCGTTGGAGCAGATGATCGCTGAAGAAGACTGGGAAGGCCCGGACCTCGGAGATCTTCCCATGTCGATGTCCAGATTCCACGACATCGAGCATCGACTCGAAAGTGTGTATCGGGACGCCGCGGAGCCCAAGGAGATGCGTCGCCGGGCGCTCGAGGCGGCGGTTCGCTCGCCCCGTCCCTGGCAGATGAACGTCATCCGCTCGGCCTGGGCCAGTGACGATTCCGAGTGGCGAGTGACCGCGGTTTTCTGCATGGGTTGCGTTGCCGGCTTTGAGGCCGAGATCCTGGAGGCTGTCGACAGCGACTCCCCCGAGCTGCAGATCGAGGCCGTGCGAGCCCTCGGCGCCACGGGGCTCCAGCCGGACAACGACGACCTCATGCGCTTCGCCGCTTCCGACGACACCCCCCGCGAGCTCCGTCTCGCCGCCATCGAAGCCCTCGGCACCGTAGGACCCCGAGGCGCTGCGGAGCTCCTTGAATCGCTTGGCGAGTCCAACGACGAAGAGATCGCCACGACGGCCCAAGAGGCCTTCGAGGAGCTCATCTTTCTGGTGCGGCAGGAAGAAGACGAGATCTACGACAACGCGGAGTGATCTCCGCCCTGGCCCGAGAAGACCCCTCTGAGCATCCATCGACCCTTTCAGAGTCCGCCAAAGCCTGACCATCCAAGGCTCTCGACGAAAAATGCCGAGCTGAGCGGCGCTCTCCTCGAAGATCTCCAGGGGGATCCCGTCGGGCGCCAAGAAGGCGACGACACGCAGCAAGTTGGCGGACGCCAGCGAAGCCTTCTCGACCTCGGCGAAGCTCAACTCCCACGTGGTGGCCACGGTCGAGGGGTAGTTTCCCGTCTCCGGGCCGGCCTCCTCGAGGAGCGTCAGGTGGCGCTTCCTGTAGCCCTCCAGGTAGGTCCGAAACCGCGCCTCCGGCGGGCGTCGTCGATCCTCCGCACTCGGCGTGGCTTTTCGAAGGCGCGATGCGCGCCTATCTCGACGAGAACGTCCCTCCCTCTCA
>CBDUYN010000171.1:0-21988 GCA_965371445.1 uncultured bacterium
TCCTACACTCTGCCGGTTTTCACCGGCGCTCTCTGCTTGACCTTGCCACCCAGAGGCGGCGGAGATGCGCTCCGAGCACGGATCGCGTATGCTCTGTCCCGCGTCGGGCTCGGCTCCCAGGTCCCGGCAAGGCGCGGCCCCGAGCGCCGCAGACGCCCGGGAGCAGGAGGACGAGAGAGAAGATGGTACTAGCAACCGCCGACTGGGTCGTCATCGTCGGCTATCTCGCGATCATCCTCACGATCGGGCTCTGGGTGTCCCGGCGGGCGGGGAAGAGCTCCTCGGAGTTTTTCCTCTCGGGTCGCCACATGCCCTGGTGGCTCCTGGGCTTCTCGATGGTCGCGACGACGTTCTCGACCGACACGCCGAACCTCGTCACCGACATCGTGCGCCAGAACGGTGTGGCCGGCAACTGGGTCTGGTGGGCCTTTCTCCTGACCGGCATGCTGACCGTCTTCGTCTACGCGCGGCTCTGGCGCCGCTCGGAGGTGATGACCGACGTCGAGTTCTACGAGATCCGCTACAGCGGCCGCACGGCGGCGTTTCTGCGCGGTTTCCGGGCGCTCTACCTCGGCGTTTTCTTCAACGTCATGGTCATGGCGACCGTGACGCTCGCGGCGATCAAGATCGGCGGCGTCATGTTCCAGTGGACGCCGTTCCAGACGACGCTCGTGGCGTTCGTCGTCACGGTGGTCTTCAGCACCGCGGGGGGATTGACCGGCGTGCTCCTGACCGACGCGATCCTCTTCGTGGTGGCGATGGGCGGCTCGATCACCGCCGCCGTGGTGGCGGTTCGCCACCCGCAGGTCGGCGGGCTCGGCCGCCTCGTCGAGCATCCGGCGGTGGCCGGCAAGCTCGACTTCTGGCCGGCTTTTGACGATCCGTCTGTCTACGTGCCGCTTCTCCTCGTCCCGCTCGCCGTCCAGTGGTGGGCCGCCTGGTATCCGGGCGCTGAGCCCGGCGGCGGCGGCTACCTGGCGCAACGGATGCTGGCGGCCAAGGACGAGCGCCACGCCACCGCCGCGACACTTTTCTTCAACGTCGCCCACTATGCGCTGCGCCCGTGGCCATGGATCCTGGTGGCGCTCGCCTCGCTCGTCGTCTTCCCCGACTTGGAGGCGCTCGGCGCCGCTTTTCCCCACGTCGATCCCCAGGTGCTGCGCGACGACCTGGCCTATCCGGCGATGCTGACGTTCCTGCCGCCGGGCCTTTTGGGCCTCGTCGTCGCCTCGCTCGCCGCCGCGTTCATGTCGACGATCTCAACCCATCTCAACTGGGGCTCCTCCTACGTGGTCAACGACTTCTACAAGCGCTTCGTCAAGCCTGAGGCCGACGAGCGGGAGCTGGTGACGGTGGGACGCGTTTCGACGATCGTCCTGGCCGTCCTGGCGGCGCTCCTGGCCCTCCAGCTCCAGAACGCTCTCCAGGCCTTCCAGATCCTGCTTCAGATCGGCGCCGGTACGGGGCTGCTTTTTATCCTCCGGTGGTTCTGGTGGCGGATCAACGCCTGGAGCGAGCTGACCGCGATGGCCGTCTCGTTCGCGGTGGCCTTCGTCTTTTTCCTCGTGCGGGGCGGGGCCGATCCCCTGGCCGATTGGCAGATGCTCCTGATCGGCGTCGCGATCACGACGGTCTCCTGGGTCCTGGTGACGTTTCTCACCTCACCGAGCGACGAGGAAACCCTACGCTCCTTTTACCGCCGTACCCGGCCGGGGGGCCCGGGTTGGCGCGTGGTGCGCGAGCGCGCCGCGGCGGACGGCGAGCCGCTCGACGGCGGCGGAGAGGGCTGGGCGGTGCCACGCGGCGTCCTCTCCATGCTGACCGGATGTGTGGCGGTCTACAGCGCGCTCTTTGCCACCGGCTTCTGGATCTATTGGCGGGTCGTTCCGGCCCTCGTCCTCACCGTCGTCGCGGCGGTGACGACTTTCGCGCTGGTCAAGACGTGGAGCTCGGTCGCCGGCACGGCAAGCTCGTCCTGACCCGGCGGCCCAGTTTCGGATATCCTGGTCTCCGGATGATCGGACTCGTAGTCTCACATTACCGGATCCAGGAGCGGCTCGCCGGCGGCTCCATGGGGGAGGTCTACAAGGCGGAGGACCTCGGGCTCCAGCGTACGGTGGCCTTGAAGTTCCTTTCGCCCGAGCTGACCCGGGACCCCAAGGCGCGCAAGCGCTTCACCCGCGAGGCGCGGGCGGCTTCGGCGCTCGACCACCCCAACATCTGTACCGTCCACGAGATCGACGTCACCGCCGACGGCCAGACCTTCATCGCCATGGCCTTCTACGAAGGCGACACCCTGAAGCAGCGGATCCGCCAGGGCCCGGTGCCGGTCAAGGAGCTTCTCGAAGTCGTCAGCCAGGTGGCCTCGGGGCTCGGCAAGGCCCACGAGTGCGGCATCGTCCACCGCGACGTGAAGCCGGCGAACGTCCTCATTACCGAGGGCGGCCTCGTCAAGCTCCTCGACTTCGGGCTCGCCAAGCAGATCACCACACACAGCGACTACCTGACGCAGAGCGGCTTCGCCTTGGGGACGCCGACCTACATGTCGCCGGAGCAGGCTCTCGGCGAGACGGTCGACAACCGCAGCGACCAGTGGTCGCTGGCGACGATCGTCTACGAGGCGCTGGCCGGCAAGGCTCCGTTCCGAGGGCCGAGCAAGATGGCGGTCCTTTTCGCGATCATCAACCGCGCCCCGGAGCCCTTGACGTCGGAACGTCCGGACTTGCCGCCGGAGATCGACGAGGTGCTCTCGCGGGCGCTTTCCAAGAACCCCGACCATCGCTATGAGACGATCGAGGAGATGACCGCGGCATTGAAGTCGGCCCTCGAGGAGGTGGAAGGCGAGACGGCGCTGCCGCAGGTCGAGGATCCTCAGTCGCTCGACTCGCGCTCCGCCGACCAGGGGACGACGAGGCTGACCGCCACCTTGCGGCTTCCCGTCGGCCGTCGCCGACGAGTCGTCGCCGCGAGTCTCGTCGTCCTGGCGGCTCTGGTCGCGGTGGTGGCCTTCTTCGCCCTTCGCAGCCCTCTGCCGCTGCGTGTTCGAACCGCGAAGCCGCTCACCCGGGCCACGGGGATGGAGCAGTACCCGAGCTTCTCGCCCCAGGGGGACGCGATCGCCTACGTGTCGGAGGAACGCGGCGGCAAGGACGTCTGGGTGCGTTACCTCGACGGCGACCGCGGCTTTCCCATGACCGACGCGGCGGACCACGACGTCTACCCGGTCTTCTCGCCCGACGGCGAGTGGCTAGCCTTCGCCTCGGATCGCGACGGCGGGGGGATTTTCGTGATGCCGGCCGACGGCACCCTTTCGACGGACGCCGAGGCGCGGCTTCTTTTGACCTTTCCTTTCGACGCGTCGGAGGGATCGGTATTCTGGATCCCCACCCTCGCCTGGTCCCCCGACAGCCGTCGCCTGGCCGTCTGCGGCACGTTTCGCGCGCCGGGCCTCTTTACCGTGGAGCTGGCCGGCGGGGAGCCTCAGGCCGCGCCTCTGCCCCCGGAGCTCGCCACAAGGCCCCTCGCTCAGCCGTCGTTCTCGCCCGACGGCCGGCTTCTGGCTCTCACCGAGCTCACCGGGACGGGGATCTCGGTGTCTAGGCTGTGGCTCCTTTCCATCGACGGCAACAAGGCGACGGTGGTCACCGACGGCCGGAGCTTCGACCACCAGCCGGTCTTCTCGCCCGACGGCCGGCACCTGCTCTTCCTCTCCGACCGCGAAGGGATCGCCGATGTCTGGTCGGTGCGTCTCGACTTCCTGGGCCGGCCTACGGGCGAGCCCGAGCGGGTGACGGTGGGCATCGGGATCGACTCGTACGCGGTTTCCTCCGACGGGACCCGGCTCGTCTACTCGAAAGCCGATTCGCGCGCCAACATCTACTCCCTTTCCCTCGCCGAGGCCGATGCCGTCACGTTCGGCGAGGTACAGGCCCTGACCTCGGAGAATCACCAGATCGAGCACATCGACGTCTCCCCTGACGGCGAATGGATCGCCTTCGACTCCAACCGCGCCGGCAACATGGACGTCTGGATCCTACGCCTCGACGGCAGCGGCCTGCGGCAGCTGACCACCGATCCGGCCCACGACTGGCGTCCGTCGTTCTCGCCCGACGGAACGCTCATCGTCTTTTACTCGATGCGCAGCGGCAACCGCGACCTCTTCCTGATGGCGCTCGAGGGCGAGCGCTCGGCGAGCGTCGTTCAGCTGACCGAGGACCCGGCGATGGACTGGATGCCGAGCTTCTCGCCCGATGGTACCGAAATCGTCTTCGGCTCCACCCGCTCCGGCACCCAGGACATCTGGATCCTGCCCGCGGTTGGCGGCGAGCCCCGCCAGCTCACCTCGGGTGGGGAGGACGACCGCTTCCCCGCCCTCTCTCCCGACGGCCGCTACCTCGCCTTCGAGCGCAGCCGGGACGCACGCTCCGAAATCTTCCTCCTGGACCTTGACGGCGGCGAGCCGGTCCGGCTGACTGACCAGAGCTGGGCGGGTGTCGCGCCCTTCGGCTGGTCCGAGGACTCCGCAACGATCTATGCCCACGCGCAGGGTCCGACCGAAAGGCCGGAGCTGGTCGCGGTCTCCGCCGCCGACGGCACGGTGCGTCCTCTCACTGCGTTTCGCGGCCCCGTCCAGGCCTTCCAATCCCTCGCCGTCGCCGGCTCGACCCTTTATTTCCCGGTCCTCGAGAGTCAGGGGGACCTTTGGCTCGCGGAGCTCGGCGAGTGATCGAGCCCCGCGGCCGGACGCTGCAGGGTGAGGACGAGACAGGGGTCCGGCCACCCGGGGTCCGGCCCCCGGGGCGGGCGGCGCTCGGAGTCGTTTATTTCACGGTCTTCCTCGACCTCCTGGGCTTCGGCATCATCCTGCCCTTCCTGCCCTATTATGCCCTGGAGATGGGAGCGACGGGGGTCCATCTCGGGATCATCCTGACTTCCTACTCGTTGGCCCAACTCGTCGGCGCCGCGTTCCTGGGACGGCTTTCCGACCGCTTCGGCCGGCGTCCGATCCTGCTGGGGAGCCTCGCCGGCTCGACGGCTGCCATGATGGTGTCCGGCCTGGCCGGAAGCATCCTCGTACTCTCGCTGGCGCGCGCTCTGGCAGGGCTTTTCGGTGGCTCGATCTCGACCGCCCAGGCCTACATCGCCGACGTCACCCGTCCCGCCGAACGGGCTCGCTACATGGGGATGCTCGGCGCCGCGATCGGCAGCGGCTTCGTCGTCGGGCCGGCGCTCGGTGTCGCTCTGAACGAGCTGGGCCTGGGATTTGCCGGAGCGGCCTTCACCGCCGCGGGGCTGATGGCCGCGAACCTCCTCCTGGCCGTCTGGAAGCTTCCCGAGTCGAGGCAAGAGCGGACCGCGACGGTCCTCGCCCCCCTCGCTTGGCTGCGGGGCCTCGCTCGTCCCGGCCTCTGGCAGCCCCTCGGGGCGACGTTTGCGACCACGTTTGCCTTCGTCGTCATGGAGACGATCTTTGCCTTCCTGGGCAAGGAGCGCTTCGCGATGGCGGAGCGTAGCTTTGGCCTCGTCCTGGTCTTCGTCGGGGTGGTGATGATCGTCGTCCAGGGGGGGCTCGTAGGCCGTCTGAGCGAGCGCTTCGGGGTCCGCTGGCTCGCCGTCGCCGGGGGGGTGGGGATGGGGCTGTCGCTGGCTGCGATTCCGTTTTGCCCGAGCCTGTTTTGGGCGGTCGCGGCTCTTGGCGCCCTGGCTGCCGCGCAAGGACTCTCGACGCCGTCGCTCGCGACGTTGATCTCGCGCCGGAGCGGCCAGGACGAGCAAGGCTCGGTCCTCGGGGCCGGCCAATCCCTCGCCGCCGCCGCCCGCGCCGTGGGACCGCTCGTCGCCGGCGTCGCCTACGACTTCCAGGCGCCGGCGCCCTTTCTCCTGGGGGGCCTACTGGCCGCCGTGGCGGGGATTTTGCTCGTCACCGTCAAGACGTAGAAAAAAAGTCGGTAAAACCCTGCAACACCTTTGCCTTGGCGGCGTATAAGGAATTGAAAGCTCGTTCCTCTTGTCCCAAACCCCCTTCTCTCTCAGGGGGTTTTTTTCATGCACGCTCGACGGCACTACGGCCGAAGAGGCGCTCGATCGGCCGGTAGAGGGCGTCGCGGCGTTCGCTGCAGGTGGCGCAGGTGCCCACCGGACACCCACTGGCGAGCCCCGCGCGGATTCGGCGGAGGCCCGCGCTCGCCGTAAAGGCCGCCACACCGTCCTGGGGATAGAAGCCGAGGGGCTCTTCGGTCCAGAAGATGCAGGGATAGACGGCACCGTTCGGACGCACCACCCAGGTCTCGCCCGGATAGGCACAGCCACAGCGGCGCTCGCGCCACAGATGGCGCCAATGCTCCAGGCGCTCGAGGCCTGCGCGGATGCGGAAGGCCCGGCGGCCGAGGCGTCCCCAGAGGCTTCGGGGCCGGTCGGCTTCGGTCTCGAACTCGGGGTAGGAAGCTAGCCGGATCCCCCGGCCGACCGCCGCCCGGGCGGTCGCCGCGAGGATCTTGCGCAGCTTGGCCGGATCCTCGTCCGAGAGCAGCTCCGGCGTCACGTCGACGCCTTCGGTCGGTGCCACGAAACGCACGTCGAGCTCGCTCGCCCCGTGCTCGGCCGCGAAGGCGGGCAGGCCCTCCAGGTCGCCGAAGTTCGACTTCATCCAGGTGAAGATGATGCGCAGCTTCGTCCGCTTCCTCTTGCGGACGTCGCGAAAAAGCTCCAGCCGGCTGATCAGCCGCTCCCATTTGCCGCCGATGCGGATTCTTTCGTAGGTCTCCCGGCTGACGCCGTCGATCGACGCCGCGACCGTGGCGACGCCGGCGCCGACGATCGCCTCGGCGGTCTTTTCGGTGAGCGCCAGGAGGTTGGTCGGGAACCACAGGTCCGGGACCCGGTGGCGTCCGGCGATCTCGACGACGTCGCGGAACCGCGAATGGACGAGCGGCTCGGCGGCGCAGGCGAGTGAGGCCCGGCGGGCTCCGGGGAAAAGGTCCGCGGCAAGGCGCTCGAAGACCTCCACCGGCATGTTGCCGTTCTCGGAGAGCGAGACGTCGTAGGGCGCGAAGCGCAGCCGGTCGGTGCCCGAGAAGTAGCACATGACGCACTTCAGGTTGCAGCGCTCGGTGATGTCCATGATGACCGTGCGGTTTCTCTTCATGGCGTCCTCACGATGGCCGTTTCACAGGTACCCGAGGTTCCTCAGCATGTCCTTCAAGTCGTCGAGGACCTCTTCGCCGTCCGTCTGCGGCCGGCGTCCGAGCCGCTCTTCGATGGCGGCGAGGACCCCCGCGGCGTCGGTCTCGCAGGCGACGCCGAGCCAGGGTCCGCGCGGCGTGCCGTTGCGCCGTGCGCAACTTTGCTCCTCCTCCCAGACGAGCTGCCGGAATCCCTGCCGCTGCACCCCGAAGAGGTGGCGCGCCAGGCGCATGTTCTTGGGCAGCGGATGGACCAACGACGAATGCTCCTCCAGGAGCAGGTACGGATGTGTCTTGGTGGCCCCGCTTGCGGGCCCCGGGACCCTTAGCCCGTCGCTCGGCGGCGGCTCGACGCCAGCGGCGGCAAGGATCGTCGGGTAGAGGTCGACGAGCGACGTCAGCCGTGCGCTGCGCCGCGGCTCGCTGCGGCCCGGCCACTTGACGAGCAACGGGATCTCGACGAGCTCCGGATCGAGCCGCGCGGCGTGCGAGAAATAACCGCCTTCGCCCAGGAGCTCGCCATGGTCTGCGGTGACGATGATGAGCGCCCGCTCGTAAAGGCCGAGGGTACGCAGCTCCTCGAAGAGGCGTCCGAGGAGGTGATCGATCCAGGCGATCTCGGCGAGGTAGGCCGCCTCGAGGTAGGCGACGCCCTCGGGCGAGACGTCCACCTCTCCCTCGACGACCTTGCGCCAGGCGCTCATCTTGCCGCTCAAAAGCTCGTCCCAGACCTCTTGTCCGCGGAGCTTCTCGCGCAGCTCGGCTACCCCGAGCTTCTCCTCAAACCGCTCCGGCGCCTGGTAGAGGGCATGGGCGTCGAAGTAGTTGACGAAAAGAAAGAGCGGCTCGCCCGAGTGGGCGGCCAGGGTCTCCTCGAGATAGCCGGTGAGGGCGCCACCCGGGGTCTCGAACTTGTCGGGGTTGCGGTAGTAGTGGAAGCCCTGGGCGAGCCCGAAGCGTGACGAGGAAAGCTCGCCGGCCGAAAAACCCGCCGTGAAGTAGCCGCGGTCGCGCAGCAGCCGGGCCAGGGTCGCCATGCCGTTCTTGAGCCGCACCTCGCTGACCCCGGCGCCGTGGTGCGACGGGTAGAGGCCGGTCATGATCGAAGCGTGCGCCGGCAGGGTCCAGGGAGCGGTGCTGTAGGCCTCGTCAAAAACCGTCGCCTCCCGGGCAAGGCGGTCGAGCACGGGCGTCAGGCTGTGCTTTCCCCCCCGATCCCCCCCAAGGGGGCCGTCGCGGCCGTAGGGACCGAGGGCGTCGCGCCGCGTCGTGTCGAGGGTGATGAGGACGATCGGTGTGAGCTTCGCCGCATCGCCTTCCACGAGGCGCGGCATGCCCCAGAGGAAGAGCCCGTCGGGAGCTCCTTCGACCGCGAGGACGATCTCGGACTCGCCGGCCGGGACGTCAAAAGCGATCTCCGCGTCGCCGCCGGGCGACACGCCGGCACGGACCTGGAGGGAGCCCGGGGCGCTGACGGTGAACTCCGCCGATTCGCCGGAAAGGTTGCGGGGCTTGACGAGAAGCTTCGCCCGCCGGGTGCGGCTCAGCTGGATGCTATGGCGTGAAGGACCGACGAAGAGCAACCCGCCGCGCCGCTCCTTGCCCTTGCCGGCGACGGCGTGCTGGAGGAAGTCGGCGACCACGCGGTGGCGGTCGAGCTCGGCGGGCTCGACGGCGACCGGCTCGCCTTCGCCGTGGCGGAAGACGATCTCGCCAAAGACGCTTCTCGGCCGGCGCCGGGCGCCGGGCTTCTCGCTCGGGTGGTCGCGGCTGAGCGTCAGGCGGTGGGGTCCGGGCTGGAGAAGCTCGTCGTCCAGTTGGACGACGAGGCCGTCCTCGCCGTAGGCGAGCCGATCTTCAGCGAGCGCCTCGCCGTCCCAGTCGACACGGAACCGATGGCCGAGGGTGACGGCTTCACCTTGCAGCGAAATCACCAGCGGTCCCTCGACGCCTTGCCCCACCGCAACGAGCAACGTCGCCCGGTTCTGGAAATACCAGCCGCCCTCGTCGTGACGGAACCAGCGAAGCCCCGGGACCACCAGCAGCGGCTCCACGAAGACGATCTCGTCCCACAGCGGGGGTGGCACGTCCTCGACGGCCGGGCCGCCGTCGCAGGCCAGGACCAGCAACAACGGCAAGGTGAGGAGACCAGCGGAGCCGGGGAAGGTTCTTCTCGTCAGTCGCAGCATGGGGGTCGGCGGAGGGGCTGAGGAGAGCGTGAGTTCCTCGTTACGCGCCGAGAGTGTAGCATGACCAGCCATGAGAGATTCCGACACGCTTCGCCTCCTGCCGCTCGCCCTGGCCTTGCTCGTGGCCTCGGCCACGGCGTGCTCGCGTGACGTCGTCCATCCGGAGTTCAACGTCGTTTTCGTCCTCGCGGACACGCTGCGTGCCGACCACCTGGCGAGCTACGGCTACGAGCGGGAGACGAGCCCCTTTTTTGACCAGCTCGCGGGACGCTGGATCCAGCTGGAGAACGCCCGCAGCCAGGCGTCGTGTACCTTCCCCTCGGTCAACTCGCTCCTGACGTCGCGCAACGTCTTCCGCTTCTTCGACCCAGCGACGCGTCCCGGAATCCCCGCCGACATCCCGGCGCTGCCGGAGATCCTCGGCGAGCACGGCTACATGACGGCGGCGATCTCCGCGAGCCCCATCGTGCGCAAGACGCCGTCGAAGCACAACCCCCGCGGCGGCTTCGGGCGCGGCTTCGACATCTTCGACGAGAAATGCCAGTGGTACCAGTCGTCCTGCGTCTCGACCCGCGCCGGCAAGATCCTGGCGAAGCTCGACGAGCCTTTCTTTCTCTACCTCCACTACATGGACCCGCACGATCCCTACACCGCCATGAAGGAGCACCGCGGGACCTTTGCCGGCCCCTACGAGGGCGAGCACGCCTTCATCGCTGCGGGCGACCCCAACCCCATCGCGGCCCTGGTGCGCCAGGGCAAGGCGGCGGAGACGATCTCCGAGGACGACCTGAGCCACCTCCTCGACCTCTACGACGAGGAGATCTACTCCTTTGACTTCGGCCTGCGCATGCTCGTCGAGATCCTGGAGGCGAACCGGCTCATGGAGCGTACGATTCTCGTCGTCACCTCCGACCACGGCGAGAGCTTTCTCGAGCACGGCACGATCAAGCATTGCTTCACGGTCTACGACACGGAGACCCGGGTGCCGATGCTGCTCTACCTGCCGCGGCTCGAGATGCCGATCCGCCGCACGACCTGGGTGGAGAACCTGGACGTCGTGCCGACGCTCCTCGATTACCTTGGGATCGACGCGCAACCCTACGGCCTCGAGGGCGAGAGCCTGCGGCAAGTGATCGAGTCGGGCGAGGGCTCGAAGCGGCGGGTGTTCTCTTCCATGGCGGCGCAGCGCAGCGTCAACGACGAGCGCTACAAGCTCCTCTACGACATCGCCAGCGGGCGCTACCGGCTCTATGACCTCCTCGAGGACCCCGAGGAATCGCGGGACGTCTCCGGCGAGGAGCAACGGGCCTTGAAACGTCTTCAGCACGAGCTCCACGCCTGGACGCGGACGGTCGAAAAAGACGAGGACACTAAAGAGCGTCTACGCAAGGCCCGGGAGATCGAGGACGAGCTTCGTGCCTTGGGTTACCTGGCCGGCGGCGGCGATTCGTAGGGCAGGTCTCAAGTAGCCTGAGTCCTTTCCGCCTTGCTGGGAGCTTCCTTGGGGCTGGGCTTGGAATCGCTCTTACCGCTGTCCGAGCTCTTGGACTCGGAAGCCTTCGCAGTCTTCTCGCCGCTGCCGTTGGTCTTGCCACCGTCCTTGTCCTTGTCCTTGTCCTTGCGGGCGTAGTCGGTGACGTACCAGCCGTCGCCCTTGAACTGGAAGGCAGGGGCGGAGATCAGCTTCCTGAGCTCGCCGCCGCAATCGGTGCAGCTTTCGGGCGGCGGGTCGCTGAATCGTTGCATGACTTCGGACCGGGTGTTGCAGCTCAGGCATTCGTACTCGTAGATCGGCATCAGGAAACTCTCCTTGGATCTGTGGGGGGGGGGCAGGCTGCGCGCCCCATGCGGAGCCTGCCTACTTGGAAACATCAGACCGGGCCTGTCCTATTCCGGAGGATGCCCCGTGCCTGGAGAAGATCTCTTGGGCGGCGTCTCTAGACCGGCTTGTCTCCGAGGCGGATCCTCACCCCGGTGCCGGAGCTTGGCCGGTCGGACCCGACCTCGATCAGTCCCAGGAGGCGGAAAGCATAGATCAACCGGGCGTTCTCCGATATGCCGAAGGGTCCCATTTGGCAGACGTCGAAGAAACGGCGCTCGCCGTCGATCAGGCGTAGCAGCGAGTATTCCTCCTTGGAGAGGGCGATCTCCAACAGGTCCTCGATGGCGTAGTCGGGCCGGAAGACGGTCGACTTCTTGCCGAGGCGCGCCACGAGCGATTTGGTGTCGGTGACTTTCAAGATGCCGCGGATGATCACCTGGCGCATCGGCAGGTGGATCCGGATCCGGCCGTCGTTGTGCGTCTCGCCGATCCGGAAGGCCACCTTGCCGCTCTGCCACGAGAAGACGCTCCAGACGATCGCCTCCATCTGTCCCCGGACCGCCTCGTAGAGCTCGGCCGGCGAGAGGATCTCGTTCTCGATGAGATACCGGCCCTGGGCGCTGTCGCCCTGGCCCTCGTCGGAGGCTTGATTCTCGCGCATGGAGACGAGCAACTGGTCTCGCGTCAGCTTGCCGGTCCGGTAGAGGTGGGCCCCCAGCCGGTCGGCGCGGTCGCTCGAGGACGCATGCACGACGTTGCCGCCGCTGATGAAGATCTCTTTGACGACGCCCTGGCGCGTGATGCGCATCATCCCCGGCACGGTGTGCCGAGAGATGGTCGTGAACATGTCGGAGAGGTAGGTCTCCTCCAGGTTGCCTTCGTACTGGTACGTGCTCATGGTCGCGTAGTCGCGCTCGAGGGCGGCTCTGACGTGGAAGCTTAGTATAGCATCGGTGGGCGATGCTCAACCCGAAACAAGCCTGGGAGACGATCGGGGAGCGGATCGAAACGCTTCCGGGGCGCACCGTTGCGCGACGCAAGGCTCTCGGTGCGGTCCTCGCCGAGGAGCTGCGCGCCACAGTCGACATGCCCCCGGACGACGTCTCGGCCATGGACGGCTATGCCTGCGCCGGCGAGCTCCCTCTCGGGGAGCCGGTGCCCGTCCTTGCCACGGTGGCCGCCGGCAGCCCCAGCGCGGTTGAGCTCGCTCCGGGTACGGCCGCCAAGATCATGACCGGCGCCGTGGTTCCGGCCGGCACCGACCGGGTCATCCCGGTGGAGCTGACCGAGCGGCAAAGCGCTGGTGAGGTCGTCTTCGCCGAAAGCGTCGTCGAGGGACGCCACATCCGCCGCGGCGGTGAAGTCGTCCGCCGCGGCGACACGCTCCTCGCCGCCGGCACCCTCCTGACCCCGGGGGCGATCTCGCTCCTGGCCGCCCACGGCCATGGTGAGCTCCGTGTCGCGTCGCGGCCCGAGGTGGCCGTCATCACCACCGGCGACGAGGTCGTCGAGCCCGACGAAGAGCCCGGGCCGGGACAGCTACGCGACTCGAACTCCGCTTTCCTCGTCGCCGCCGGAGCGACCCTCGGCCTTGGCTTTCGCCGCCTGGGGATCGCTCCCGACAGCCTTTCGGAGCTGCGGGCGAAGATCTCGGACGGCCTCGAAGCCGATGTCCTCCTGCTGACGGGAGGCGTCTCCATGGGCGACTTCGACCTCGTCGAGGACGTCCTGGCCGAGCTCGGCTGCGAGACGCTTTTCGACCGTGTGGCGATCCAGCCCGGTAAGCCCCTGGTCGTGGCACCCCACGGCGGCGGCTGGGTCTTCGGGCTGCCGGGGAACCCCGCCTCGGTGATGGTGACCTTCTGGCTTTTCGTGCGGCCGTTGCTGCGCCGCCTCGAGGGTATGGACGACGGTTTCTGGCACGGCGCCGTCGCCGCCGAGCTCGCGGCACCGTTGCCCGGCGCCAAGGGGCGCGACCGCTTCCTGCCGGCGTCGATCGCCTTTGACGGCGGCCGGCTCCTCGCCACCCCGCATCCGCCCACGGGCTCTCACGACGTCGTCGCCTACGCCCGCGGTACGGCGCTCGTACGGATCCGGCCCCACGCCGCGTCGGCCGAGGTCGGCGAGGGGTGCGAGGTGCTGCCCCTTGTCAACTGGTGCGAGCCTCTGTCGTAGGGCATGGATGGCCGTGACCGGCCACCCAGGATGCGCTGGGTCTATTCCCAGCTCCGCGAGTCCACCAACGGCTTCGCGTCCTCCGCGATCTCCTCTGCCGCGACCACCTCGACCTCGGCCCGGACCTTGAGCGCCTGAGAAAGGGCGCCGGCAATGGCCTGACGGTCGAGCCCGGCACCGGCGACGCGGACCGTCAACCGATCCTTGTGCTCCGCGTCGTGGCTCACCGCGGCCTGATAGCGCTCGACGCCCTCCCACCCCGAGAGGACGGCGGCCAGCTGCCGGCCATGGACGAACATCCCCCGGACCTTCACGCCGTCGCCCACCCGGCCCTGCCAGCCGAGAAGCCGTGGCGTCGTCCGGCCGCAGGCACAGGGCGAGGGGTCCAAAGCCGAGAGGTCGCCCAGGCCGAGACGCACCAGCGGGTAGCAGTCGTTGGGCAGCGTCACGACCACCTCACCGGTCTCCCCCGCGTCGACCGGCTCGCCTGAGGCCGGGTCGACGATCTCGACGACGATCCCCGGCGCTATGTGCCAGCCGTCCTTGCGCGAGCATTCGTAGCCGATCGCACCGGCGTCAGCGGTGCCGTAGCCCTGGTAGACGTCGAGGCCGTGTTCCTCTTCGAGCACGGTGCGCAGCGCCGGCGGCAGGGGAGCGCCGCTCACGAAGGCACGGCGCAGCTTCGGCTCCAGGCCCTTCTCGGCCACGACCCCGAGGAGCGTGTGGAGAAACTCCGGCGTCCCGGTGTAGCCCACGGCGGCGGAACGGACCAGGAAGTCCGCCTGCCAGTCGGAGTTGCCCACTCCCCCGGGGACGACCGTGCAGCCGACGGACCCCAGCCCCTGCTCCATCATCGCGCCGGCCGGCGTCAGGTGGTAGGAGAAGGTGTTGTAGACGACGTCGCCGGGCCGGAAGCCCGCCGCCCAGAGCCCTGGATCCCAGCGCCAGAAGTCGGCCGATTCGCCCTCGGGATCGAGGATGGGCCCCGGCGACAGGAAGATACGCCGCAGCTTGGCGACAGGAACGGCGAGCATGCCGCCGAAAGGCGGCGAGGACGCCTGGAGGGCCGGCAGCCCGTCTTTCGAGAGCACCGGGACACGCCGCAGGTCAGTGACCCTGCCGAGGTCTCCGGCCTTCACCCCGGCGCGCTTCAAACGAGAGGCGAGCTCGGTGGCATACCTCGTCGCGTAGTCGACCGCGCGGCGGACGAGCTCGTCCTGATAGGCCGTCCACCGCTCGGGCGAGGCGGTCTCGGCGTCGGGGTCCCGGATGCCTTCCTTGGCGTTCATCGCGTGCTCCTCAGGAAAGCCACCGCTTGCGGCGGCGGTAATGCTTGACGTCGCGGTAGGACCTGCGGTGCCCCACCTCGGTGAGTCCCAGGTAGAACTCCTTCACGTCGGCGTTCTCGGCAAGCGCCTCGGGCTCGCCGTCGAGCACCACCCGGCCACCCTCCATGACGTAGCCGTAGTGGGCGATGCGAAGCGCCAGGGCGGCGTTTTGTTCCACCAGGAGGATCGTCGTCCCCTCCTCGCGGTTGATGCGCCGGACGACGCGGAAGATCTCGCGCACCAGAAGCGGCGCCAGGCCGAGCGACGGCTCGTCGAGCAGCATCAGCTTCGGACGCGCCATCAATGCCCGGCCGATGGCCAGCATCTGCTGCTCGCCCCCGG
Organism: uncultured bacterium; assembly: GCA_965371445.1. Taxonomy (GTDB): domain Bacteria; phylum Acidobacteriota; class Thermoanaerobaculia; order Multivoradales; family J023; genus DASWIG01. Next base: position 15,038 of record CBDUYN010000171.1, read on the forward strand.
AGAGGTACCCGGCACATAACCTGCGGCGCTCGGCGAGCCGCGGGAAGTAGCCATAGACCCGGTCCAGGTCGGCGCCGATCCGGCCGCGGTCGCGGCGCGTGTGGGCGCCGGCCAGGAGGTTCTCCTCGACCCCCAGGTGCTCGAAGACCCGCCGTCCCTCCATCACCTGGAAGATGCCGTCGCGCACGATCCGCTCCGCCGGGCGGGCGTGGATCGGACGGCCGAAGAAGGTGATCTCGCCGTCGGTGACCGCGCCGTCCTCGGGCTGGAGGAGCCCGGAGATCGCTTTCAACGTCGTCGACTTGCCGGCCCCGTTGGTACCGAGGAGCGCCACGACCTGACCCTCGCGCACCTCGAGCGACAGGCCCTTCAGGACCAGGATGACGTCGTCGTAGATGACCTCGACGTTGTTGAGCTTCAGCATCGGCGTCCAAAGCCTGTCACAACCGCGAAGACGATCACCGCCAGGAGCCCCATCAGGAGCAGGGTGAAGACGACGATCCCGACGCTTCCCTCGATCCCGTCGACGACGAGGCCACGGGCGCTGAAACGCTCGGCGTCGACGTAGAGGACGTCGCCGGGCAGAATCAGCCGGAAGCCGAGGGCGACGGCGGCCGCCGCGACGATCCCCGCCATCAAGCCCTCGACCAGATGCCGTCGGCGCAGCAGGAGGACGAGGACGAGCGCCGGCGCCAGAAGCATCGGCAGGCCGCGCGGGCTCGACGCGGCGACCGCGCCGGCCGGCGCGCCACCGTCGGCTCCGCCGAGCAGCGCGGCGGCGCCAAGGGCCAGGGCCGCGGCGGGGAGCGCGTAGCGCATCCGGCTCCTGACCACGCCGCCCAGGTCGGCCCCCTGGGTCGCCGCCGAGGCGATCGTCGTGTCGGAAATCGGCGAGACGTTGTCGCCGAACGTCGCACCGCCGAGGATCGCCCCGACCAGCACCACCGGCTCGGCGCCGAGGGCGCCGCCTGCCGGGTAGAGGAGCGGTGTCGTCAGGAGAAGGGTGCCGAGGCTCGTGCCCGTGGAGGTCGAGACCGCGCAACAGATGAGAAACGACGCGGCCACGTAGCCGCCGCCCGCCACTCCGGCCTTGCCGGCCACCCACACCAGGGCCTCGACGAAGCCGCTAGCCTTCATCAGGGCGGCCAGGATCCCCGCCAGCATCCAGGCCACGACCATCAGCATCACGATCGGCTGGCTCATACCGCGGATCATCGTCTCCGCGTAGGCGTGAGGGTCGCGGGCAAGCGCCAGGGCAAGGGCGAGGGCGGCGATCAAAATCGGCCAGAAGCCGCGCTCGTCGGGGGCACCCGAAAGCCCCAGGGCGATCACCCCGGCGAGGAAGGCGACGAGCGGCACGAGGGCGCCCGCGAGGCCGCCGTAGAAGGAGAGCGTCGGCGGCAGGTCGGATTCGGTCATTTTGGCTCAGCCGACTGGGCTCAGGTCCTCGAACCGGAGCTCCGCGACCCGGTCGAAATGTCGTCGGTTGCGTGTCAGTAGGACCGCGGAGCGCCGCAGGCAGATGGCAGCGATCAGATAGTCCGCCATTCCGATCTTGGAACCCGCAGCCTCCAGGTTGCGACGGATCTCTGCACCGACCGAGCTGTCCCCTGCATCGAAGGACACGATCGGGAGCGCGGCCAAGAGCTGTTCGACCCGCTCGCGCTCCTTTTCTCGCTTGGCGCCGCTTAACAGCTCGAAGCTGGTGATCGAAGTCGTGGCCAGCGTTCCCTGGCGAAGCTCATGGGCGATACGGCTGGCGGACGGCTCTTTGCCGTGAAGAGCGTCGATCAGGACGTCGGAGTCGGCGATGATCATCGCCACTGACTTCGAAGCTCTCTCACCGCGGCTTCGAGCCGATCCGCCGCTTCGTCGTCGAACGTGCCAAGGACCGCCAGAGCTCCCTGGATCTTCTCCTCGCGCCGTGCCTGGACGTCGAGATACATGGCGACGGCCTCCTGAACGAGCTTGGAGAAGCCCTTCTCGCCTCGTCGGGCCGCGAGCTCCAGGAGCTTCGCCCTTTGTCCGTCGGGAATCTCTACCGTGGTTCGCATGAGGTCATCCTCTCATGCATGCACATGCAGATCAACGAACCCGGAAGCTCACCGCGCTTCTGCCGCCTTCCTCTCGACGGCGGCAAGCACCTCGATGGCCGTCCGGCGGTCCGCTTCGGCGAGTGGGTCGTCGCCGTAGGCCGCGCGGACGTAAAGCTCCGTCACTCCGGCCAGCGGCTCGCGCAGGGCACCGAGGTGCGGCGGTAGGCCCTGGAGGAACTCGTAGGGCGTATGACGTTCCGGACGCGGATACCCGAGATAGGCGAAGAGCTCGAGCAGATGGAGGTAGGTGCGCACCACCGCGTCGCGAGGGGCGAGCCCGGCGAGAAACGAGGGGTCGGCCGGGACGAGCTTCTTGGCTCCCGCCTCTCGCGCCCCCCTGCGCCGCGGCCTCGCGAGCGCCGCCAGGAGCTCCAGGAGCCGCCGCCGCCAGCCCGAGAGCCCCTTCAGCTGCCCCTTCAGGAAAGGCGCCAGGCGTCTCAGCAGGATAAAGGCGCCGACGAGGAGCGCGAGGACGAAGGGGATCCAGAGCAGCTTTCCCAGGATCACCAAGCAGCCGAGGAAGCTCGTCGCCGCCTGCGGGAGACCCTTTCCCTGTTCCTTCTGCGGACCGTCTCCGCCCTCGCCGTGATCCGCGGCGCGGCCTTGCTCCCCGGGACGTCCGCGGGAGCCCTCCTCGTCGCCTTGACCCTCGGTTTCGCCTTCCTCGCCGCCCGGCTCGCGGCCGGAGCCCTCCGCGTCGAGCGCCTCTTCGGGAATCGCTCCCTCGGCGTCGATCTTGACGCTCTCGGGCTGGAGCTCGCCGCGTCCGCGGTAGGTGACCCCCGGGACCGCGAGCATGAGCGCGATGGCGACGAGCACCGAGACGGCGGCCACGAGAAGACGTAGCGGCACGACGCCCTCCGAGACCTGTCCGCCCTGGCTGCGCACGACGCGGAGCGATCCGATCGCCGAGCTCGCGGCGAGCACCATGCCGGTCCCGATCAGAAAGACCACCACCGCCGCCAGCGCCCGCACGCCCACCCAGTCGGGGCCCGCCATCAGGATCGGCTCGGCGACGGCGAAGCCCACCACCGCGACGAGCGCCAGACGCGCCACGCCGGCGCTCGCGTTGCCGTGGGCGTCGGCCTGGGAGGTTTTCTTCTTCTGAGGGGGCTCCTTAGCTCGGCGTCGGCTCTTCTCGAAGGCCTCCGCGTCCCAGCTCGGCAGGTTGCCCTCCTGCTCGCGCTTCCAGGACTCAAGCTCCAGACGCTCAACACCGTAGAGGCGCTTTCGCGGCGGATCCGGCCGCTCCCCCTCGCGTCCCAGGGCTTGTGTGACCCAAGTCGCAAAGCGCCAGACGACGAAGACGATGAGGCTGTTGAGGATCGCCGAACCCAGCCCCGCGTTCGGGTCCCACGGCGAGACCCAGATCACCAGCACCATGGCGCCGCCCAGGAAGAGCGAGTAGCAGCCCTGACGCTCGGCAGCGGCCGAGAGCTTGCCGTAGCGCGCGATCAGGACCGTGGCCACCACGAAGCAGAAACCGACCCACTTGAGCGCGAAGCCCAGAGGCATGAAAACGGACCGTAGGTCGACGAGGAAAAAAAGAAGCGCTCCGACCATCGCGATGATCGCCGCCGGGACGAGGACGTGATGGGCGATCAGACCCATGGCTTGAAGCCGTTCCTCCTCCTCGGACACGGCCCGGGCGCCGCCGGGCCCGGACGGCTCCTCAAACGGTGCCAGGGGCACCGCCCGGTCGCCGCAGCGGCCGCAGATGAAAAGCGAGCCGGCCATCGTCACGCAGCGGCTACAGAGAAGCTCTCCGCAGCTCGTGCACTGGAACGTCGCCTCGCTCTGCGGGTGCTCGCCGCAGACCACCGCGACCGACGCAGAGGCGTCGCCGTCGAGCTGGGACGCTCCGCCGTTCACAGCCGCTGCCCTCCGAGCTGTTGCAGGTCGTCCTCCGAGGCGACGGCGTAGAGCGGCACGGCCTCGGGCAGGAGCGCGGCCTGTGTGCCTTCGCCGAGCACCGCGCCGATCCAGACGACGGCGATCTCGAAACCCGAGCGCCAGAGCGCCTGGACCGACGCCGCCAGGACCTCGTCGAGCGTCGGGGTGACGAGGATCACGACGAGCGAGCGGGGCAGACGCGGCAGCTCGACGTAAAGCATCTCGGGCAGGCTCGGCCCGGGGGCCGGGACGAGGCGCGCGAGCGCCGTACGGAGCCGTTCAAGCTGCCGCGCCCCTTTCGCCGCTTCGACCTCCAGGGGACGGAAATCGGTGATCCGGCGCCGGCGTCCGGCTTCTTCCAGGGCTTCGTCGAGGCGACGGAAGCTGCCGCCCGACCAGTCGTCGGGGAAGCTCTCGGCGGCGTCGTTTCCGTTGGCGAGGAGCGCCACTTTTTGGTCGCCCGCGAGGACGAGCTCCGCCAGCGACGCGGCGGTCGTCACGGCGAGCTCGACACGCGGATCGCCGCCCTCGGCTGCCGTGTCATACCCGGGGTAGGCGTCGACCGCCATCTCTACGGCGAGCAGCGCCCCCGAGAGCACCGCCGGCTCGTAGAGCTTGACCTGAAGCTTTCCCGAACGCGCCGTCGCCCGCCAGTGGATGCGGCGCAGCTCGTCGCCGTGGCGGTAGTCGCGAATGCCGAGAAAGCGTGTCGGGTCCTCGAAGAGACTCTTGCGCCGCGGCACCTGGTGGATCGGATGGTGGCCCAGGGGCCAGCCCTGGCCGATCGGCACCGTCTTCGGGAAGACGGTGACGAAGAGCGCCTTCGGGTCGACCCGGAAGCGGCGGACGAGGCCGAAGGGTCCGCTCGACTCGACGATCACCGGGCCGACCCGGAAAAGGCCCCGGCGGGTGCTGTGGAGGCGGTAGGCGAGCTGGCGAAGCTCGCCGGAGGCGAGGTTTCCAAAGCCGCTCGCGGCGCCTTCGAGGTCGAGGCCTTCGGCGACCTGGTCGCGCCACAGGAGCCACCAGACGGGCAGCTCCTTTTTGTTGTGGAGGACGAGCCTGGCCTCGACAGAATCGCCGAGCTCGATCTCGTCGCGCTCGAGGGTGCGCTCGACCTCGAGGCCCAGGAGGCCGACCGAGGCCACTGCCGTCGCCAGGCCGTAGAGGCCGAGGACCACCAGGGCGACGTAGAGAAAGAAGCCCTCGGTGAAAAAGGACAGGAGGGCAAGGAGCCCCGTGGCGAGGAGCGTCCAGCGCCAACGGTCGCGGCGCTTGGCCGCGGCGAGCTTGGCCCGCGGGTCGGCGCCGGCGGCGAGAGCCGGGGCGGTGTCGGCGGCAGCGGTCATGTCGTCCACCGGGGACGGAGGGCGGGAATCGGAGCCATCAGGAGGATTGTACGACTGAAGGCCGCCCTGCGTCTTCTTCAGAGCGTCCGGCGACAAGGGCGGCATCCTCTCCAGCCTCAGGCGACCGTCACTTCCGCGCGGCGGCGGCCGTCGCCAGGACGAGCAGTTGTGTGACGCGCTTCAAGTAAGCATGGTCGAGCGTCTTGGGCAAGTCGCTGGCGCGGTGATAGTGAGGGTTTCTGAACTCCGACGTGTCGGTCCACAGGAGCGACGGGATGCGCCGGCGCCAGAAGCTTGCATGGTCGCTGCGCAGGAGAACGGGAAAGAAGCGCTCCAGGCCGAGGAAGACCTCGAGGGCGAGGACGGGCATCTGGTCGAGATAGGTCCGGGCGAGCGAGAGCACCTCGCGCGCCGTGCGGCCCGAGCGGCGGTTGGCGACGAGGCCCAGGAAGTCGCCGGTCGAGGGAAGCGAGATCGGCAGCGACGGCGGCACGTCTTGAGTGCCGGGACGCGGGTCGCAAAAACCCACCATCTCCAGCACATGGGCGACGCGCAGCCGCAGGCCGCTTCTCGGCAGGAAGCGGTCGACGAAGTCGACGCTGCCGAGCATGCCGTCCTCCTCGGCGTTCCAGGCAACGAAGAGGAGCGGCAGAGAGCTTGTGGCCAGAAGCTCGGCGCTGGCGAGCAGGGCCGCGACGGCGCTCGCGTTGTCGTCGGCGCCGGGCGTGCCCGGGACCGAATCGTAATGGGCGCCGACGAGGACCGCAGGACGCCGGCCGGACTCCGGCGTACGGGCGACGACGTTCGAGTAGGGGCCCTGGAGCTCGACGTCGAGCCCGAAGCCGGCAAGGTGCTCGGCGATCTGCCGCGCGACGCGCTCGTTCGCCTCACGCTCGGCGTAGTAGCTGCGCGGTACGGAGATCTCCTCGACGAAGGCCCGCAGCCGTTCGTCCGAGACGAGTCCGATCCCTTCGGCCTCGGGTAGGCTTGTTTTGAAGGGACGTGCGTCCTTGGAGTGGCGGATCAGCAAGACGAACAGCGTATCAAACTCCACCCAGGGTGGAGGACCAGACCGACACTAGCCCGCGACGTAGAAGCCGGCTTTCAGCCGGAACCGCTGCCCCATCGGCGGATATTGGCTGCCGGTCAGGCCCGAGGCGTCGTGACGCGCCGGCCAGGAAGGGAGGAGGAACATACCGCGGAGGGTCCGGGTGGTCGTCTCGACGGTGGTTCCCGGGGGAAGGTAGAGCTCAGGCGTGGGCATACGGGTCCTCCGTTTTTGAGGAGCCTTCGGCGGCCCCGCTCCGTGCGGGGATGCGACCCGGTCTCCGGAGGACCGCGATCACGCCGCGTTCAACTCGCGTATACCCTCTTCCTAGGAACAAATCCGGTTCCCGCCGGATTGCCGCCCCTTGTTCCTACCGATGATGCCGTCGCGCAGCGACGTACGATGCTATAAAGACGGAAAATGACGCTGGGCTCTGACATCGATCTACTGTGAAATCCGTCACAGTCCCTGTAGGGGGCCGGAAAGGCGAGGGCGCGCCAAGAGGGGACCCGATCGGCGGGGCTGGCTCTGCTGGCTCTGCCAAAGTGGGTGGGACCTCAAAGGA
>CBDUYN010000172.1:0-21815 GCA_965371445.1 uncultured bacterium
GGGTAATGGCGCACAAGACCCAGCCGAACGCCTCGCCAGAGAATGAGAACTTCCAACCCCATCCCGAGCCAGAAGATTGCGTATTGTATGGGCGTCATGTGAAGTCCCTGACACTGATGATGTCAAGAATACTTCACAAAAGCAAGAACCAGGCACGAGAGGGGGGCGAGCCCCCCTCTGGACTCCCCCCGTTCAGAGATCAGAGAGATCAGAGATTCAGAGGCCGGAAGATGGGGAAAGCACCACACGGGACCCCACGCGGTTAAGCCCGACCCTGGGAACGCGCCCGAAGCGGTACGCGCAACGGACGCGGCCGCGGAAGTCGACAAAAGAAGCGCCGCGCAGGACCCAGAGAGGGTTCTCGTGGTGCTTTTCCCGTCCGTCGTGAGCATCATAAGGATAGTCGCGATACTGACTCCGCGTCCATTCCCAGACGTTTCCACTCATGTCCGCACAGCCGTACGGCGAATCTCCCGCTGGAGAAAACTGGCCGACGGGAGTCGTTCCTCGGTTGCGACGTTTCCATTTCGAAAAGAGCGACCGACGGCCCTCTTGCCAGTAATCCCAACTGTTCGCGCGGTCAGCACGAAATTCTTCGCCCCAAGGGTATCTACGTCCATCCGTGCCACGTGCGGCCTTCTCCCACTCCGCCTCGCTCGGCAACGAATGTCCGTCGTACCGCGCGTAAGCACCAGCTTCGTCCCAGTCGACCCAAACGACGGGATGATTCGCCTCACCCTTCAGGCAACGAGGGTCTCCGACCTTGAAACCACTCTCCTCGACGAAGGTCTGAAACTGCGCCACCGTCACCGGGTAGCGGCCGATGTAAAAGGTCGGTAGAAAAAGAACGTGCTGTGGTTTTTCGCGATCGTTGTCCTCACTGCCCATCACGAACTCGCCCGCCGGCACCTTGACGAACCCGATCTCTTCGTATCGTCCCAGCTCGCACCAGGCCCAGCCAGCCGCCGCCTTGACGCTTTCCGAAGCGTCAGCCCGCGCTTTCCCGAGCGCGTCCCACGTCGCACCGTCGGGCTCGAACGTAAGCTCGGCCAGCGTCCTTGCCGCCGCCGCCCGGACGGTCTCTTGGTCGTCCTCGGCGATCATCTTGACGAGCAGCGGAGCGATGCCGCCGGCCTGCTCCTCGCCCAACGCCGGCAGCAGCTTGAGGAGACGCGAACGCTGGTCGGGATCGCGTCCTTCGAGCACCCCGCGCATCCATTCGCGGGCGCCTTGCGGGTCCCCGATGAGAAGAGCTCCGGCCAGGCGTCCGAATGCATCCGGCGCCTCCTCGGCGTCCAGGCGGGCTAGCAGCCGCTGTCGGACCTGACTCTTCAGGTCGTCCCCGACCTGGACGTCCTCCGCCAGGCTCAGTCCTGCCATCTCAAGCGCCGAATCGGCTCCTTCCTCGAGGAACGCCGCCACCAACAGCTGAGCGCGTTCCCGGGGCGCCAGTCCGACACCGATCAGGATGACCTCGCGCCACCGCTCCTCCGCCGTGTGCGCCAGAAGCAGGTCGTCCTTGCCGGTCTCGACGACGTAGGCGGCGGCAAGATAGTCCTGCAACGCTCGGTGGGCGAAACCGTAGCGCCCGATGGCAAGCTCGACGAGAATGCCCGAGCGCTGCCAGATCTCCTCGATCAGCGCCTTCGCCGTCGCCTCGGTGCCGAGCTCCGGTAGAAGCGGCGTCACCACGTCTTCCAGGACCTTGAGGTCGGCCTCGAGGAGATCGCCGCGCAGGTAATGGAACGCCAGCTCCTTCAGAACCAGGAGCTTTCCCTTGAGCGACGCCGTCTCGACGCGCTTCAAATGCTTCTCGCTCAGGTCCCAGAGCTCCAAGAGGATCTCGAGGCATTTCTCGTAGAGCTGCGCCCGTCCCTTCGGCAGGTCGGCCACCCGGTGGTAGTGGACGAGGGTGATGAGCGAGAGGATGAGCGGCGTCCGGGCGAGACGCCGCAGCCCCTCGTTGCCGGCGAGCGACTTGCAGAGCGCCTCGGTGCGTTCGCGGGCCTCGGCGAAGGCCTCCTCTTCCGCCTTGCGGAGCTGCTCGACGGCGGGGCTGGCGCCGAGGAGGTTCGCCTTCTGCGTCCGCAGCACCTCGCGGTACCAGGCGCCGACGAACTGGCGGACGTCGTCGTCCGAGAGCTCTCGGATCTCGTAGGTGCGGAAGTCCGGCAACTGGTTGCGCCAGCCCGCGACGCGGCAGGTGACGACGTACCAGTTCTCCGGATACTCCCGCACCAGCGAGCGGATTTCCTCGGCGGCCTGGCGGTGGAGGTCCTGGTCGAGCACCTCGTCGAGGCCGTCGAGGAGCACGATCGAGCCACCACGGCGCAGCTGTCGTTCGACGTAGCCCGGCGGCAACGCGACCGGCGTTGACGAGCGGAGCAGCTCAAGGACGCTTCCGGCGTCCTTTTCCCCTAACCTCCGCAGCCGCGCGAAAAGCGGCAGCGGACGCTCCAGCCGTTCCCGCAGCGCCGCGGGGACGTGTCCGGCGAAGAGCAGCGTCAGGTAGTCGAGGAGCGTCGTCTTGCCGGAGCCCGGCGGTCCGAGGACGACGAGCCGCCGGTCGTCGCCCTCGAAGATCTCGGGGAGGTGGAAGTCCCGGGCCTCGTCGTCCTTGCCGGCGGCGAGACGGAGCGAGACGTAGACCTCGCGCAGGCGCGGCGGGTGGAGGTCCGCGCGGTTGTAGATCCCGATCAGACGCAGCCGTCGATGCTCCTCGACGAGGCCGGCGAGATGACGTTTCGTGGCCCGGAAACCGAAGCCCTGGAGGGCGCGTTCGATCGCGGCGCCGAGCTTTTTGAACAGCGCCTTGATCGTCTCGGAGAGGATCAGGACGACGACGGCGGTGACGGCGGCGACGAGGATCTTGTCGCCGTATTGGTCCCAGAAGCCGGGAGTGACGTCCTGGGCCAGTGTGCTTGTCGTGAGGGCCGCGAGAACCGTGGTGAGGGCGCCTTTGAGATGGCTGCTTCTACTCACGGCGTCTTCACCTTCGGAGGTCGTGGACATCTATCCCGCGCTGCTCGGAGAGCCTACTTCATCCTCAGCCCAAGAGACGACAGCCTCCGCCAGAGCCAGGGCTTCCTCAAGCTCCTCGTCGTCGACCGGCTCGTAAGCGGCTGGATAGCGACTCGCCACGGCGTAATCCGTAAGGACTACCGCATCTCGGACCAGCTTGGGTATCCCACGGTCTTCTGGGATGAGCTCCAGAAGTCTCGTGATGTTGTGGGTTCGGGGAAACGGGATAGAGCTGGCGATCAGGACTGCCTTCAAAGCCTTCTCGGCAGCCTGCTGAGCGTGAAAGCACAGGTCTTCGGGCAAAACGCCGACGGGTGGCGGCATGCGAGCTATGGCCAAATCGCTGCGGGAGCGTCGTAGCCAGTCCTCCGGGCTACCGGGAGAACCGTCATATGGCATAGACCTCTTTCCCCTCCTCGAGGATGGTTCGGTAGATCAGGCCGATGTTGTCCCGGTGCCTGTCGAGATCGGCGGGTGTCGCCACAAGGATGTCGAAGGCGATACCGACGCCGCGGATCCTACGGTAAAGCTTCTGGGCCGTCTTCCGGCGATGGACTCCTTCCGGCATCACCACCAGTAGATCGAGGTCGCTGGATTCTCCGAGCTCACCGCGTGCCGCCGAACCGAAGAGGAGGATCCGCAGAGGTTGGACGGCCTCGACGATCTGTCGAACCAAACTGTTGACGGCTCTGTCGGCTTCCATTTCAGGTCTCCCGCTCTGTATGAGGAGTATAGCACTCGAATCGCCGGACGCACGCGGATCGCCGTTGGGCGGGACTCCTGCGCTCCCAGCAGAAGAGTCACCGCCCAGGACGTCGATTGAACTTCCGAGCCAGATCCTCCAACGTCGCCGGCCCCGACGGCTTCCTCGGCGCTTCCTTCTGTCCTCCCTCCTTGCCCCGCTGCGGACCCCGAGGCCCGTCGGCCTTGCCGCCCTTCCTCTGCGGACGCTTCAGCGCGTCGCCCGACTTCATCGAAAGCGAGATCCGTCCCCGCTCACGGTCGACCTCGAGGACCCGGACCCGCACTACCTGCCCCACCTGGACGACGTCCCGCGGGGCCTCGACCCAGCGGTCCGCGAGCTCGGAGAGGTGGACGAGCCCGTCGCGCTTGACTCCGACGTCGACGAAAGCGCCGAAGTTCGTTACGTTCGAGACCCGTCCTTCAAGCTCCATACCCGGCTGCAGGTCTTCGATCGACACCACGTCGTCGCGCAGCTCGGGCGTCTTGAGCTCGGGACGCGGATCGCGCCCCGGACGCTCGAGCTCGCTGCGAATGTCGTCGAGGGTGAACTTTCCAAGGCCTTTTTCCGCGTCGAGGAAGCGGTCGAAGCGAAGCTTGCCGACGAGCGCCGGGTCGCCGACGAGCTGACCCGGCTCGACGCCCAGCTCCTTCGCCATGGTCCGGACCACACCGTAGCGCTCCGGATGGACGGCGGTACGGTCGAGAGGATTCTCGCCGTCGCGGATGCGGAGGAACCCGCCCGCCAGCTCGAAGGTCTTGGCCCCGAAGCCCTTGACGTCGAGGAGCGACCTGCGGCTCCGGAAGGGACCGTTCGCCTCGCGATGGGCGACGACGCTCTTGGCGATCCTCTCCGAAAGCCCCGAGACTCGCCGCAGAAGCGACGCCGACGCCGTGTTGAGCTCGACGCCGACGCGGTTCACCGCCCCCTCGACGGCGAGGTCGAGCTCACCGGCGAGCGCTTTCTGGTCGACGTCGTGCTGGTACTGGCCGACGCCGAGCGAGCGGGGCTCGATCTTGACGAGCTCGGCGAGCGGGTCCTGGAGGCGGCGGGCGATCGAGACCGCGCCGCGCAGCGTCACGTCGAGCTCCGGGAGCTCGTCGCGCGCCTCCGCCGAGGCCGAGTAGACCGACGCTCCCGTCTCCGGGACGATGGCGACGATCACCTGGAGCTTTGCCTCGCGGACCGCCTGGCGGGCGAAAAGCTCCGTTTCGCGGCTCGCCGTACCGTTGCCGACGGCGACCGCGTGGATCTCGTGGCGCCGGACGAGCTCGACGAGCAACGCCTCTGCCTCCGCTGTGCGCGCCTTGGGCTCGACGGGATAGACGACGTCGGTCGCGACGACGCGTCCCGTGGCGTCGACGACGGCCAGCTTGCAGCCCGTGCGGTAGCCCGGGTCGAGCCCCATGACGCTGACCTGGCCGAGGGGCGATTGCAGGAGCAGCGCCTCCAGGTTGGCGCGGAAGACGCGAATCGCTTCCGCCTCGGCCTGCTCTCGCAGCTCGCCGCGTACCTCGTTGGTGATCGAAGGACGCAAGAGCCGCCTGTAGCCGTCGGCCGCGGCGGCGGCGAGCTCGCGTCCGCAGGGCGTGGTGAGCGGCACGTCGAAGCTGAGTGCCAGGCGCTCGGCCTCGGCGTCGTCGTCGACCGCGAGGTCGGAGATCAGGATCCCCTCGCGTTCGCCGCGCAGGATGGCCAGGAGCCGGTGGGAGGCGACGGCGCGCGCCGGCTCGCCGTAGTCGAAGTAGTCCTTGTAGACCTGGCCTTCCTCCTCCTTGCCGCGCAGCACCCGGACCTTGAGCTCGCCTCGGGTACGGAGAGTCCGGCGGAGCCCGGAGCGGTTCTCGGCGTCCTCGGCGAGGCGCTCGGCGAGGATGTCGCGGGCTCCGGCGAGGGCGCCCTCGGCGTCGGCGACGTCCTTTTCGGGGTCGAGAAAGGACGCGGCGAGCTCGCTGGGCGAGGCCTGGCCGGCGGCCTTTTCCAGCAGCGCGTCGGCCAGCGGTTCGAGTCCCCTTTCGCGCGCGATCTGAGCGCGGGTGCGGCGCTTTGGCTTGTAGGGCAGGTAGAGGTCTTCGAGCACCTGCTTGGTGGTGGCGGCGCGGATCGCCGCCTCGAGCTCGGGCGTGAGCTTTTCCTGTTCGACGATCGATTCCAGGATCGCGTCGCGGCGTTCGGCAAGCTCCAGGAAGTAGGTGCGGCGCTTCGCGATCTCCTCGAGCTTTTCGTCATCGAGGCCGCCGGTCGACTCCTTGCGGTAGCGGGCCACGAAGGGGACGGTCGACCCCTCGGCGAAAAGCGCCGCCGCGGCCGCGACCTGGGCCGGCCGGCAGCCGGCCTCGCGGGCGATCAGCTCGACAAATCTCTCCTCCAAGATCCCTTTCGACATCGATCCTTTCTCCGGTGGCTATCGATTCAAGAGTTACAGTGTACTAGGAAAGCCCAGCCTCTGCGGCGGCAGCGGCGATCCAGCGGCGCAGGACGGCCGGCAGGTCGTGGGCGAGCTCGTAGCTCCCCAGCTTCGGGCGATGGACGTACTCGGGCGGCGTCTCGCGGGCGAGCCGCTCGACGAGCGGCGTCAAGGTCTCGCGCGCCTCGTGAGGAGAGCCCGAGCGCAGCTCGGCCTCCGCCAAGGTGAGCCGCGCCAGGTCGCACCAGGCCCCCAGCTCGAAGGCGCGCCGGGCGGTGGCGAGCGCTTCTTCGACGCGCCCGCAGCCGAGGAGCCAGCGGGCGTCGAGGGCCGCGACCTCCGGGTCTTCAGCGTCGAGCAATAAAGCGGCGTCGATCTCCCGGCGGGCGCCGTCGGCGTCGCCTGCGACCAGCAGGTCGCGGGCGAAGTCGGCGCGCAACCGTACCAAGCCACTCCGGCGCCGCACCGTCTCGGCGTAGCGCTCGCGGGCTTTCTCCCACTCTCCCCGGAGGGCGAAAGAGGAAGCGAGCCCCCAGAGCGCTTGCGGGTTGTCCGCCTGATAGTCGAGGACGGCCGCGAAGGCCCGGAGGGCGCCGTCGGCGTCGCCAGCCGTCCACAGGAGGTTGCCGAGGCTCAAGTCGACGCGGAAACGTTCCTCGCCGCGGACGGCTTCGCGGGCCGCGGCGAGAACCGCCACCGCCGCGGCGAGGCCGCGGCCGGCAAGCCAGGCGGCGTCGGCGTGGGCAAGAGCCAGGGTGGCGCTTCGGGGGTCCGCGTGGGCCGCCTCCTCGGCGAGGGCCAGGGCCTCCTCGCTACGTCCTGACACAGTGAGGGCGAAAGCCAGGCTTGAGGTGGCGCTTTGCTCGCCGGGGACACGCGCGAGCGCCTTGTGAAAAGCCGCGATCGCCTCGTCGATCTTGCCGTGGCGTAGCCGCTCCTCGCCGCGCCGGGCGAAAGCCTGGGCGAAGCAGGGCTCGAGCGCGGCTTCATCCGTCAACTCCCGCAGCAGCGCCACGAGCTCCGGGTCTTTCACGAGCAGCCGCTCGCGGACGACCTCGCGGCCGTCGAAACGGTCGCGGCGCGGGGTGGCGAGGGCGTTGGCACCTTCGGCGAAGTACTCCCAGACGCTTTCCGCCGCGTAGCGGGAGAGGAAGGCGTCCTCGCCGCCGAGGGCACTTTCCTTGCGGCGCCGGTAAAGACCTTGGATGCGGCGCTTCGTCTCCTCCGGCAGCACGTCGTGGACCTGGTGGCTCAGCTCGTGGACCACGGTGTCGTAGCCGCCCAGGATCGTCCGCTCGACGTCCTCGACGCCGGTCACGGTGTGAAAGCCGCCACAACCGCGGACGTCGTCCCAGAGGCGGGCGTCGTAGCCGATGCGGCGGTCGCGAAGATGTCTCAGGCCCGGCACGTCGGAGAGGATCTGGTGGATCGGCTTGACGTAGTAGGAGGCGCCGCCCGCCAGGAGCACCGGGACGTAGCGCGCCCAGGGCGCAATCGAAAGCGCTACTCGCTTGCGGTGGCGAGGCGAGATCTCGGCGAAGCTCGTCACGAGCTCCTCGACGCCCTCGATCACGGGCTCTTCGGCCTCCGCAAAGCGCTCCTCGTAGCCCGCGCGGTGGACGTCGACCGCCTGGCGCTCGGCCTCCAGCGTCTTGGCGAGGCCGTTGTGGGCGCGTCCGTGGGCGGGGCAAGCCGCGAGGGCGTCGAGGAAGAGGCGGCGGGCCTCGGCGAAGCGGTCCGCGGCGAGGACAAGAGAGCCCTCGTGGACGGCGGCTTCTGCTTCGGCCGCGGCTTGCGGAGACTTCTCGGCGAGTTGGCTGTAGCTCCATCGGGCGTAGCCGTTGCCCAACACGTAGTGGGCCGTCTCGTGGTAGGGAGCGATGGAGACGGCCAGCTCCGCCGCCGCGATGGCCTCGTCGATACGGCCGAGGCGGATCAGGGTGTTCGCGAGCGTCATCAGGAGGTCGGGCTCGAGGGGATCGGCATCGAGGGCTTCGCAGAGGCGGCGAAGGGCGGCGTCGAAGTCGCGCTCGCGGTAGAGGACTACGGCGAAGCCGTGGAGCGAGCGCCCCCGCTCGGCGTCGCCTCTCGCCGCGGAAAGGGCTTCGGCGTAAGCCCGGCGGGCGCTCGGCAGGTCGAAGAGGTGGACGGCGAGCCGTGCCGAAGCGAGAAGGTCGGTGACCGTGGTCTTGCCGGCCTCGGCGCGGGCCGCAGCTTCCCGTTCGACACGTTCGAGGTCGTCGCACAGGAACCACCACCGGTAAAGGAGGGCGAGAGGCGACGTCCCCTCCCCTTCCGAGGGCGGGTCCTCTTCCTGAAGCTCCTCCAGGAGCGCTTCGAGCTCTCCCAGGTCCTGGACGGCGAACAGGATCTCGGCGGCGAGGAGCCGCTGCGCAGCGCCACCGGCGCGGAGCCGCTCGACGTACCCGGCAGCTTCGTCGTGGCGGCCGGTGTGCAGCAGGATCCGGGCGGCTTCGAGCGGCTCCCCGGCGTCGGGAAAGCGCACGAGCTCGCGAGCGAGCCTGGCCCGCACCGGGGCCAGAAGGTCTGTCTCGGGAGATGGGGCGGGGTTCATTCGGGCTCGGGAAGGCTACGGGTAATAACCGTGGATCGTCCGCGCCTTGAGCCCAACGCGTGACACCTCGACGGTGACCGTCCGGAACTCGGTTCGCGGCTTGCCGGCCTCCGGACGGTAGACGAGAAGGTACTGCGAGCGCAAGTCCTGCTCGATCAGACGGTAGACGCGCTCCAACTGTGAAGGCGCGCCGATCGAAAAGAACCGTCCGCCAGTCTTGGCAGCCAGCTCCTCCAGGTTGGCCCGGGTCTCCTCGTGCGGCAGGTCGAGGACGATCGGATAGGCCGCGACCCCCGAGCGCAGGGCGAAGACCAGCACCTGGCGGAAGTAGAAGTCGCTGTCGACGTCCTGGCCGTCGGAGAGCAGCACCAGGGCCTTTTTCCCCGACTGCCCGCCGAAGTAATGGAGGGCGTAGACCAAGCTGTCGTGAAGCCGCGTCGAGCCCCACGGGCTCAATCCGCTGGTCTCGTAGCGCAGGCTTTCCGCGTCGTTGGTAAACGGCGCTACGAGCACGATGTCGTGGTTGAAGACGAGGACGGCGGCCTGGTCCTTGGGGGTGAGCACACTGTCGAAGAAGCGGTGGGCGCTGGTGGTGGCGATCTCCATCCGGTGGCGCATGGACTTCGAGACGTCCATCAGGAGGACGACGCGGATCGGCAAGCTCTCCACCGTGTCGAAGCGCTCGATCGTCCGCGGCTCACCGTCCTCGAAGACGCGGAATTCGATCTCGGCCAGCCCCAGGACGTTGCGGCCGCCGGGGCCCGTGACCGAGGTAAAAAGCTCGACCAGGTCGACGTCGACCTCCTCCAGGGGCTCGTCGCCCAGGAAGACGACGTCCTCGGCCTCGGCGCCGCTTCTCAAGCGGGCGACGGCGCGCAGAAAGGGCTCGCCGGCCGGCAACGGCGACGGTATGGGGTAGACGAACGGAGCCTCAAAAAGCGTGGCGAAGCGTTCGCCGCCGAGATGAAAGTCGAGCCTCTCGAGCTCCTCCCCCAGGGGGACGTCGACGACGGCGCGGGCCCGAGGGCCGGCCGTGCCTCGCCGGGGCTCGGCAAGGCGGACGGCGAAGCGCGGCGGCGCGGCGTTTAGAACCGCGTGGTCGCGGGCGATCTCGCGGCCCTCAGCGTCGAAGGCCACCGCCTCCAACTGACGCCGCTCGGGTGCCGCGGCCAGGGTGAGGACGGCGGCGTAGGGGGGCTCCTCGTCGATCGTGACGCTTTCGCCGTCGAGCAGGAAGTCGATCCAGCCGATGGGTCCGCCGGTGGTGTGGGCGGCCACCTCGACCTCACCGGCCAGGGCCTCGTCTTCGGCCACCTCCAGCCGGACGCTGGGAAAGGTCTGGAGGATGCCCACCTCCTCGCGGACGAGGCCGTCGAAGCCCAACCGGAAGCCGGCCGGCGGCACCGCCACCGCCTCGACCCAGGGGACGTCGAGCCATCGGTCCTCGCGCAGCAGGGCGAGCCCCGAGCCGTCCTCCAGGCGGAGCTTCAGCTCATAACGGCCACGGCGCAGCCGCCGGTAGAAGTCGAGGGCCACCGCCGTGTCCTCGCCGGCCTCGCCTCCCGGTTGCCCCGCTACGTGGTGGACGACGCGAAACGCGTCGACGAAGATCCCTTCCCGGTACAGGTCGCCGGCGATCACCAGGCGGTCGAAAAGGAGCCCTTCGGCGTTGCGCTTGATCGCAGCCGCCGGGACTCGGATCCGACCGCGCGTCAGGGTGTAGTGACGGCGGTAGTGGCCGAGATAGGAGATTTCCAGAGTCCCGGGAAGGTGGGGCCCACCGACGTCCGCCCGGCCGGGCACGGGATCCGCGAAGGCGAGGCGGCGCCGGAGCTCGTCGCCGCTCCAGGCGTTTTTCAAGGCGGTGCACACGGACTGGAGCTCCTGGTGGGTCGCGGGCACGCAGGGGTTCGCGAGCTCCGCGCTCAGGAGGTCCTCCAGCCTCGGCTCCCAGCCCTTCCTGGAGGCACCGTGGGTCAGCATCAGGACCTTGACGCCGTCCTCCGGCCGCCAGAGCTCGAAGCGTTGGATCTGACGGCGCGACGGCTGATAGAAGACGAGATGGAATTCCCCGGCGCCGTCCTCGCCCGTCAGGTGCTCGGCCTGCCACGCGGTGTAGGACCAGATCTCGAGCTGGCGCACGGCCCGGCCGCAACCTCCGAAGCCGAGGACACGCGCCGGCTTGCCGGCCACCATCAACGCCTGGGCCCGGTCGCTCGCGAGGTCTCGGAATCGGCGCCGCACCTCCTCGAAGTTCTGCCGCCAGCGCTCGAGAGGAGCTTTGAACGAGCCCGCGTCTCCCGGTCGCCCACGCCAGAATCGATGGATGAAAAGCTCCCGCGACCTGTCGTCCGGGAGCCCCAGGAAGACCTGGCGCTCAACGTCTGAGATCATGGCACCGACGCTGGTGAGCCAGTCGTCGTAGTAGCGGCTGAGCTGCGGGGTCGGGTCGGGGCTGGCGGCCACCGGCAGCGTCGAGGTCATGCTCCAGACCAGCAGGGTGGCCAGGGCCGGCGCTCTTGGGAAGAGATGGGTCGTTGTTGTCCGCACAGTTCCTCCTCAAGTCCTGTACGCATGCAATATGCGTGCAGCCTGTGGCGGGAAGCGACGCAGAGCGTCGGATGGAGCGTGGACGCGGAGCGTCGGAGCGAGGTTGGGGAGGTGCCGTCGTCCAGGGAGGGCGGAGGCGTCCTCGCCGGAGATCAGCCGCCCTGTTGCTCGGGCATGCGCACGACGAGCCCGTCCAGGTGATCGCCGACCTCGATCTGGCACGAGAGCCGGCTGTTCCCGCGCCGCTCCGAGGCGCTCTCCAGGACGTCGAGCTCGTCTTGCTCGGCCGCCGGGATCTGGTCGATCCAGGCCTCGTCGACGTAGACGTGGCAGGTCGAGCACGAGCAGCAACCGCCGCAGAGGGCGTCGATGCCCGGGATGTCGTGGTCGACGGCACCCTCCATCACGCTGTCGCCGCCCGAAACCTCGATCGGATGCTCGTTACCGTCGAATTCTATGTAGGTGATCTTCGCCATGAGCTGTACCTTTCCTCGATTCTTGGTTCTTCCCGGGGGCCGGGGAGAAATGCGGCGGGATGCTAGCAGATTCTCCTACGCTATGATGGAGAAGGATGAGCACGACGTTTCGCGAACGCGCCCTGGCCGAGGCGGCACGCTACGGATCCGATCCGTGGGTCTTCTTGCGCGAGCTGTTGCAGAACGCGCGCGACGCGGGAGCGAGCCGGGTCGACATCACCGTCGTCCAGGAGGACGACGTCGAGCGCCTCGTCTGCCGGGACGACGGTACCGGGATGAGCTATGAGCACGCCCGGCGTTATCTGTTCGCGCTTTACGCGTCGTCCAAGGAAGAGGACCGGCGCCAGGTCGGGCAGTTCGGAGTCGGTTTCTGGTCGGTGCTTCGCTTTCGACCGGAGAAAGTCACCATTCGCTCGCGGAGCCGCGAGGACGACGGCTGGCAGGTCACGATCGCCGGCGACCTGGCGAGCGCCGAGCACGCCGAGGTGACGATCGAGCCGGGCACCGAGGTCGTCCTGGAGCGCCGGCGGACCCCGCGGGACCTGGAGCGCAAGGTGCGCAGGTCGGTGCGTCACTACGGACGCTTCGTCACCCAGCGCGACCGGGACGACGAGCCGCTTCTCGTGACCGTCAACGACCGCTCGATCAACGCCGACCTGACGCTCCCCCCGCCTTCCGTGAGCTTCCGCCAGGGCAAGAGCCGCGGCGTCGTGGCTCTCGCCGCTCAACCGTGCGTCGAGCTTTATGCGAATGGTCTTTTCGTCCGCGAGGCGGCCTGTCTCGAGGACCTCCTCGACCTCGACAAGAAGGGATACCGCGGCCAGCGGGAGTCCTTGACGTTGCCGGGGAGCCTGGCGCCGCACCTGCTGCTCGACTCCAGCGACCTGGAGGTGCTGCTGGCCCGTAGCGAAGTGCGGGAGACTCGTCCTCTGGAGCGCCTCGTGCGCTCGGCGCAGCGCCAGCTGGCTCGACTCGTGGAGCGCCAGCTCCAGGCGCTTCGTCCGCAGCCCTGGTACCTGCCGCTCTGGGCACGGCTGCGGGAAGCCTGGAGCGGGCTCGGCCTGGCGTGGACCTTGGCGACGCTCCTCGCCGGTGTGGTCTTGGGCTGGACGGCTCTCGCCTGGCAGGGGGGCCCCGAGCGTCCGACGAACCTGGCGCTGCCGCGGCTTCGGCTCGGGGGCGGGGCCGACCTGGAGGCCTACGCCGATCTCGGCGGACGTTACCGCGGTCCGCAGCTCGACGCCCTGACGGGGAGCGAGAGGCGCATCGGCCTGAGCTACGAGCCGGCCGACGCCGTTCTTTTCTTCAGCGCCCTCGTGGTCGAGGAGCCGACCGCCCGGGACGGGCCGCCACCGTGGCCGGTCGCCGACTATCCGAGCCTCGCCTGCAACGAATCCTGCGTCGACGTGGCGCTCCGGGTCGCGGCACGTGGGGGTCCGCTGCGGATCCCGGTGCCGACAGGGCATCGGCTTGACGTGCGCACGGTCCGCCTGGGAGGTGTCGCCCGACAAGTTCAGGCCACGGTCACCGGCGAGCCGGTGCTCTATTTCACCGAGCCGATGGGGGGGATCCTCGAGTATCGCACAGGCCCGGCATCGGCTCGCGTCTCGCCGCGGCCACCGCCTCAGGACGCGCCTCCTGAGCTCGCCGAAATCGGCTCCAAGCTCGCGGGGCTGCCGGTCAGCGAGCGGGTCCGCCAGGCCCTCGACTTTGTGGCTCGCCGGGTCCGCTATGACCGGTCGGCGCCGGCCGTGGCGTTGCACCGCCGGGCTCGTGATGCCGGTCACAGCTTCCTCGAAGCGGCCCTCGACCTGGGAAAGGGCGACTGCGACATCCAAAACGGCCTGCTCGCGGCCCTCCTGCACCTGGCCGGCGTCGAGGCGCGGCTGGCGGTCGGCTGGGTAGGGTTGGGCGGCGCCGCGGCGCCGGGTCCGCATGCCTGGGCCGAGTATTTTCAAGCGGGACGCTGGCGCGTGGCCGACGCCAGCGCCCGTTTTCGCAACGCGGGCTCCGAGCAGGACGAGGGCCGGTTCGTCCTACGTTTCCCGGGTCCGGGAACCGCTTCCGATGTCGCTCTACCGGTCCTACCGCCACCTGGGGAGGAGGAGGCGGCGCCGGCCTCCGGGTGGAGGGAGCCGACCGACAGAGACCCCCGGAGCGACCTTGCCGAACGACAGCTGCCGGTCCTTACCTGGCTGCGGGCGTTGGCCCTGGGTGCGGTGGCGATCGCTTTCTGGGCCATGGCCTCCGGTCGCCGCAGAGTGGCCGGAGCGGTCCGGCTGGCCTCCGAGGAGAGCCTCGCGGCGCTTCTCGCCGGAGCGCTGCAGCATGCGGAGCTGGCTCGCATGCCGGCTTTGCGCCACGGCCGATTCGTCCCGTGCCTCAAGGGACGACCGATCTCGCTGCACGAGGCCGAGCGTCTCGCCGCGAAGGGCAAGCTCTACAGCTCCTCCTACGGCTCGCACCTGGCCTTCCGCGCCGCCTCGCACGGCGTGACGGTGATCGATGCAGGAGCCGCCGAAGGACAGGTGACGAGCCTCGCCCTCGGCGGGATCGACCTCGACGAATGGTCCGAGCTCGTCGACAGGAGCCGTCTTTCGGAGCTCTCGCGCCGCTTGAACCGCGACTTGAAAGCAGCCGGCGTCGCCTGGCGGGTGGCGGAAACGGCACAGCTCGGAGAACGGCTGCGCTTGATCGATCTGAAGGCGCTCAAGCTCGGGGCGTCGAGGGTCCTGATCGACCCCGGACACGCCGATTTCGCCAACGCGCACCGGGAGCTTGGCGAGCGGCCGGCGAGCGCGGTCTTGAAGGCCCTCGACGTGATCGCCGCCGACCTGGAGCTGCCGGCCGCCGAGCGAGGACGCCTCCTGGAATCCGCGGCGCAGCGGGCTCTCGCCGAGGTGACGGCGTGAAGGAAACGCAATCGCTCCTGCGGATCGATTTCGCCGCCGCCCTGGCCAAGCTCGCGCCGGCACAGATGCAGGGCCGCTGGCAGCTACCCACGGAGCTGGTGCGGCTGGCCGTCGCCTACGGAGCCCAGCGGGTCGATCTGCGCCTCAGACCCACCCGGATCGAGCTGAGAGCGCCCGGCTCTCGGCTCCCGCCGGGCTGTGTGCGCGACCTGGCCTGGGTGCTCGACGAGTTAGCGCCTCCTGAGAAGCGCCACCGCGCCTTCGTCGACCTGGAGAGGCGCGACGCCCTGGCTCTCGCCGCTCTGGCGGCCTTCCTGGAAGGAGAGCTCCAGCTACAGAGTGGTGCCGAGGACGGGGTGACTCTCGAGCGGGCCAAGGGCCCGCCACGCCTCGTCGCGGGTGGGGGCGACGCTTTGGACCTGTGGGCCGAAGGCGTCGAAATAGAGACCCACGCCGCCGTGCGTTGGCTGGAGCGCAAGGCGCGGTTTTCTCCCGTACCGATCAAAGTCCAGGGCCGGGAGCTCGAGCGCGGCTTTCACTCGCCCCTGATCTACAAGAGCTTCCGCGAGCCGTTGCCGAGAAGCCTCGCCATCACCGAACGGGGAGACCTGCCGCGGCTCTACCTGCTGCGTCATGGCATCGTCTCGACCCGCGCCACCGTGCCGGGGTTCCCTGCCTTCGAAGCGGCGGTGGAGATGGCACAGGTCTCGGAGCCGGGGTCGAGCGGCGCGGCGCTGCGTGAGCTGATCAATCCGTATCTCGAAGGGCTGGTCGAAGACGCGGTGAGGTTGACGGTCAAGCTCGCCGGCAAGCTGGAGCGGGCGCCCGCCGAGATCCGCGAGCGCATCGCGAGGCTCCTCCTGGAGGCGGCGCGCCGCGGCCGCCTCGTCGACGAGATCCGCGCCGCCCGCATGTTCTCCCTGTTCGGCGAGGACGGCTCAGTAAGACGGCTCTCCATGAACGAGCTGGCTCTTTTGATCCGCTTCGACGCCGCGGGCCGTGGCCACCTGGAGGCGGCCTTCCCGGAGCAGGACCCGCGCGAGCTCGCTCTGGGCGGCCGCCGGATCCTGCTCGTCGGCGCTTCCGAGCGGACGCTTCTCGCCGAGCAGCTCGGAGTCGGCTTCACCACACCCCCGCTACGGCCACGGCCGCGCCGCTCCCCAGGGCGCTTCCTGGAGGAGGCCGTGGCCCGCCTGGCCTTCGCCTGGTACGGTGCGACCGGCCGGCTTCTCGCCGAAGAGGACCTCGACGCCGCGGAAAGGCTCTTCCTGGAGGCCCTCGCCACGTCCCCGGGACGTAGAGCGGTCTTCCGCTCGGGAGCCGGACGGGTCCGTCTGAGCGACGACGGACGGCTTCTTCTGCCGCGAGAGGCGCCGAGCGTGCGCGCCGCGGTCCGCGCCTACGGGCGAAACGCGCTGTGGCTTTATCCTTCTCTTCTCGCCCTCGCCGGCCGCCGCGAGCTTCCGCCGGCAGAGCTGCGCCAGGCGTGGCTTCATGGGTCGAACGAATCTCTTCAGACCTTGAAAAGCGCGTCAAAAGCCGACTTGGCCGAGCGCGGGGACTCGGGCTCCCTGGCGAGCTCCTGAGCGGCTTTGGGCGCGTAGAGCTCACACTCGTTCCTCTTCGCCTTGTTCGACACGTAGAAGGTGACGCCCTTGCGGCACTCGCTGGGGGCCGAGGTGTCGAAGTAGGCGCAGTGGGTGCAGGTGTGAAGATCCGCGGCGCACTTCGAGCAGGTGGAGTCGAAATCGACGCCGACGGATTGGTCCTGGCCACAGACGGCGCAGCGAAAGACCGTCGCCGTGGGCTTGCCCAGGCCGCGGCCCCGGGGCCCCAAGGGCTTCTCGCGCGAGTCGACCGGACGCCGGGGGCCCTTGGAGCGCTGCCGCTCGTCCCCCCGGTCGTCGTCCTGGTAGCCGCGTTGGCGATATTTCATCTTTTCTCCACCCGCCTCGTCAGTCCTTGTAAACCTGCAGCCAGAGTCCGGCGTAGGTTCGCGTCATCCGCATCTTCAAGACCTGAAGAGAACGCGCCTCGCTCGCCTCGCCTTCGAGGACGGCCTGGTCGAGCAGGTGCTCGAAGCGCCGGACAACCCGGTCGGCATGGCGCACGGTCGCCCGTGCCTGGCGAAAGACCGGAGCGTCGCGGGTCACGGCGGTGTCGTCGAGGATGCTCTTGATCTCCTCGATGTCCTGCTCGATGCGGACCCGCAGCGCGGCGGCGTGGAGGAGGAAGTCCTCCAGGTCCCGATCGCATTCGGCCTTGCTGAAAAATCGCCGGTGGGCGACGACCTCACGCGGCTCCAGGCCGAGGCTGAAGACGTCGGGCAGGAAGACGACTTTCCTGGGCTCCGTGGCGGCGCTCGTGTCGTCGAGCGCCTCGACGACCGTCTGGTGCTGCTCGGCCACGTAAGCTTCCAGGGCGCCCCGCTCCACGATCCGCTCCTCGCCGCTTTCCATCGTGTCCCGAATCTCGGGCGGTTGTGGCGTCGGCCCGGTGTCGAGCGTCTCCGGCTGGAGCCGGGGCAGCAGCTCCCGCACCCGTTCGCGCAGCGTCGCCAGCTCTTCGAGACGGACGTTTTTCCCCGTCTGGAGCCGCTCTTCGAACCGTTCCACCTCTTCGCGGAACTGGGCCAGCTCTTCGCGGAGGTAGACGTCGACCGGCTGATCGCGCTCCAGGTCGAAGACCTGCTGGTACTCGGCGACGATTCGCTGCTCGTCGCGCCGGTAGAGCTGCTGGACGTGGTTCTTGAAGACCAGGTTCGCGCCGACGAGCGCCTGGAGCACCTTGGGCTGGAAGAACGTGTCGCCCAGCCGGTGCTTGAAGTCGCGGTAGCGCTGGACGAGCTTCGCCTCGTGGAGCAGCTCGACCGAGTCGAGAGCCGCGAGCTCTTCGCGCATCTGCTCGATCTCCTGGACGAGCGCCGCGACCTCGATCTCGGCCACGCCCTCCGCTCCCAGAGCCGCCCAGAAGCCCTGGGCGAGCTCCCGCACGTGGGTGCGGTCGCGCAGGATGAAGACGTCGCGGCTGTCGTGGTACTCTTCGCAGATCTTGGTCGACAGGAAGTCGGCCTTGTCGAGGCGGTCCCAGTTCCAACCGCTGGCGTCGCGGAAGTAGAGGTAGAACTTGATCAGCTGGGATAGGATGTTGTCGTCGTAGTTCTTGACCCGTTGAAAGAACTGCCGTAGGAGCCCCGGCGAGACCTGCTCGTCGGCCGCCAAAAGCGCCTGGACCAGGGGCACGAGGCCCTTCTCGACTTCGTCGAGCTGATTGCCGGCCTGCTCGACGGTCACCTCCGAGAGGTTCTGCGCGACCTCTTTGAGCTCACCGTAGACGCTCTGGAAATCCGCCTCATAGGGCTCCGGACCTTCATCGACGAAGACCTTGCGCAGACCCTGGACGAACTGGTGAAAGGTCCAGGCCGACTTGAAGCCGTTGGAGATATTGATGTAGCGACGGTGGACACGATTGAGATCTTGAACCGACATCAGAACCTCGAGTTTCCGGAGCAGATCCGGTCCGGGGACGTGACAGCCGGACCCATTGTAAGCCATGCGCGCGAAAAAGCGAACCACCCAGCCCTCCGTCCTGATCCCCGCAGCCGACATCGAGCGCCGAATCCGCGAGCTCGCCGAGGAGATCGACCGCGACTACGCCGACTCGGAGCGGCTCATCGCCATCGGGGTCCTCAAAGGATCGGTCTTCTTCATGACCGACCTCTTAAAGCAGCTCAAGGTCCCGGTGTCGGTCGACTTTTTTCAGACCTCCAGCTACCGCGACTCGACCGAAGCCGGGGAGATTCGAATCCGCAAGGACGTCGACCTTTCGATCCGCGACGCCGACGTCCTCCTGATCGAGGACATCGTCGACACCGGCTACACCCTGCGGACGATCCTCTCCCTGCTGCGCTTCCGCGGCGCCAAAAGCGTCAAGCTCTGCGCGCTTCTCGACAAGGTGGCGCGGCGCGAGGTCGAAGTCGAGATCGACTACCGTGGATTCGAGATCGACGACGTCTTCGTCGTGGGCTACGGCCTCGACTACGCCGAGCTCTACCGCAACCTTCCCTACATCGGGGTCTTTCACGCCGTCGAGGACTGACGGCGAAAAGGAGCAGGACCATGCAGACCTACGCCACCGACGACGCGCCCCGCGCCATCGGTCCCTACGCGCAGGCCGTTTCCAGCGCTGGTTTCCTCTTTACCTCCGGCCAGGTCGGCCTCGACCCGGCGACCGGCGAGATCGTCGCGGGCGGCTTCGAGGCCGAAGCGCGTCAGGCCCTCGCGAACCTGTGTGCGGTGCTCGGTAGCGCCGGCTGTAGCTTCGCGAACGTCGTCAAGGCGACGATTTTCGTCACCGACCTCGCCAACTTCCCGGTCTTGAACCGGATCTACGGCGAGGCCCTGGGAGAGCACCGGCCGGCGCGCTCGACGGTCCAGGTCGCGGGCCTTCCCCTGGGAGCCTTGGTCGAGATCGACCTCGTGGCCCGTCTGGCGCAATAGGGGCTCCCCCTGCGCTACGACCCGCCGCGTCGTTTCCCGGGGTTGAAACCCCGGGCTTTATTGCCGGCCAAAGGCCCCCAGCAGGCCCCAACAAATCTCAACAGCTAAACGACTGAAAACACGGGTACTTAGCGGAATCTGCGGCTCTCAGCCTGTTGGCAGCTGTTGCCAGGGGTTGACAAATGCTGATCCTGTGTGCCATCATTTTTGCCATCACAGGACGGGGCTGCCACCCCCAGCCACACCACCACACACTACCGGCAGAGGTGCTCATCATGGCGACAATCGGACGGCGGACGAAGAAGGGACAGACAGACAGCTGGCGGGCTGAGGTCCGGAAGAGGTGCCCCAGGACGGGCAAGCTCATCAGGCTGACGAAGGACTCTCCTCGGAAGACGGTCGTCAAGAAGTGGGCTGATGATCTGGAGCGCGAGATTGCCCTCGGCCAGTACGGCCTTGAGACTCCCCTGGCCCAGACCATGACGGTGGCTGAGTTGCTTGACCAGACCGGAGGGGAGCAACGTTGGAGCAAATCGCGCCAACGTCACGCCGACTGGTGGAAGGCTAGGCTCGGCGAGACCAAGGTCGCAGAGCTGACCTCCACCGACATCCAGGACGGCCTCACGGCACTGGAAGAAGGCGCAGGGTGGTCAGGCAAACCAGCGAAGGCGCCGACCAGGCGCGCCTACCTGGACCCCATTTCGATCTCCTTGGGCCTCGCGGAACGTCGGGAGCTGATCGCCCGCAACCCCATGAAGGGTGTCCAGAGGCCGAAGAAGGACAAAGGCCGCTACGCTGAGCCTCCTACTCCAGAGGAGCGCCAGCGTCTCCTAGGTGCCTGCCACGCGACGAATGGCGGCACCCTGGGAGACCTCGTCCTGCTGGCTATCGCCAGCGCAGGACGGCGGGACGTGGATCTGCTGAGCCTGCGCAAGCGCGACGTCCTCTTCAACGGATCCGGACCTGTTCATGTCATCTTCAGAGAATCCAAGGGCCAGAAGACGCGCACCGTTCCCGTGCCTGGCCGTGCTGCCGAGATGCTAGAGCGTCGGTGCGCTGATCTGGGTGCCAACGAGTTGGTGTTCGGCTGGGAGAGGTTCAAGGACAGCCAGTGGCGGCAAGCGAGAGAGGAAGCAGGCATGCCTGAGCTTCACTTCCATGATCTGCGGCATTGGGCGGCCTCCTTCTACGCGATGGCCGGGGCCTCCCTGCGCCAGATTGCCGACCTGCTTGGACACTCGGATCTCTCGATGGTGATGCGATACGCTCACCTGAGCATCGGCAGCCTAGACGACATCTCGACGATGGTCGCTGGCAAGTTTGATCTCTGAGGGCGGCACGGCACCATCGATCTCTAGGTGGCCCTCATCCCGGCGTCGATCCCATTCCCCGTCACTCATGGAGCCAGTCTACCACGCAAAGGGAAGCCGGCTCCCTTGCTCTTCACAGGGCTCTACAGGCGGGATGCCTGCGATGACGAGGGCAACCCCTAGACCGGATGCCGCGCCGCTATGTGCGACCTGAGTGCCCTCTGAGCCGACTCCTCGGTGTCGTGCGCAGTCTCCCAACTGCAGAAGCTGCAACTGATACCAGCCTCGGCGCGTGGTGCGATGTCGACGTGAGTGTCGTCGAGCACCTGGAGTGCCTTGAGGGCCTGGATCTCTTTCAAGAGCGCACCTGCTCGCCACTCGGCATCGTTGCGTTCTGCCGCTATCTCTTCGACGCGAGATTCCAGGTCGTCGATCGTGGCGTGGACTCGGCTGTTGAGTGCCGCCCCCCGGCACACGGCGAAGCCTAGACTCTCGACGGTTGCCATGACGGCGAGCACGGCGATCCACAGCGGCCGCCTCTCAGAGAACGCCAATAGAGCTTCTTCGGCCGGCAACTCCGTGAGGACGGACACCATGCCCCAGGCCGACAAGAAAACCACGACAATCCCCCCGCAGATCCAGGCGGCTGCGAGGATCATGTCCCAACCGTGCAAGGTCAGCTGTTCGGCAATGACGAGCATAGCGAGGCTGATCAAAATCCCGGTGCCCGCTGCGACGATGTACGTCATGTGGCTGAACCAAGGCATGTTCACCGGAGTATGGCTGTCCAATACTAACAGGCCCGTCATGAGCCGTGGAGCGGCAAGTAGGAGCAGGCCGGCTGCCGTCAACTTGGGCGCCCAGGAAGAAAGCCAGCCAGAAGGAGCGTTAGTCGAAGTCATGAGCCATACCTCCTCAACCCTGCGTACTGAGCCAGCCGCTGAGGGCCTCCGTGTCAAGCAAGACCCGATGGCCCATCCGCACGACACAGGCGTCAAAGCCATTGGTCTCAGCATGGAAGATCTTCCAACGTAAGCTCCCCTCCCCCGGGAAGAGGTGTGGGTACTCCTGCACCATCTGACTTACGGTACGCAAAGCCAGAAGATTTGGACCTTTGGGTGCCTGTGCCTGTGCCATCAGCTCTCCCCCCCATCACCGGCCTGAGAGCGCGCGATAAGGCAGTCTTCCCGCCTTCCTCCGCCTGCCTCAATCTGGACAAGCCATTTCGGCGGCCTGCCGCGTCCTGACCAGAGGTTGGCCGGATTGTTCGTGTCCTTTCGGCAAGCGTGCATGACTGCCTCTGAGGCCGCCGCTATCGTTGGT
>CBDUYN010000173.1:0-21625 GCA_965371445.1 uncultured bacterium
TGAAGGTCTCCTGCTCGGTCACCACGCGGATCCAGCCGGCGCGGGCGTCGAAGCCATGTAAGGGAATGGGAACGGGGTGCCCCTCGTGGGAGGCAGGGGGCCTCCGGCCGGTGGCAGGGCCCAGGAGGTACCGGGATGTGACGCGCTCAACCGGAGGTCAAACTCTGGGGACGCAACGACGGGGGGCCCGGAAGTGGCGGGCTGGCGGCGATCAATTCCGTCGGCGTGTCCTGGCTGGTCCGCGACCTGATGCTCGACGCGGCCCGCGGCGGCACTGCCTCGGAGCCGCCAGGCCCGAGGAGATCCTGACCCTCCACGTCGACTCGAAGATCGGTCTCCTTGTACGCAGCTCCAATCGGCGGGCACGGCCGGAGCTCTTTCGCCGCGGCGCCACGCCGCGGCGCGACCGGTTCTTCCGGCCGGACCGTCCGGTGCCGGTGATCCGCTAGCGAATCGACGCCACCGTCGCGGCCTCGTCCAACGCGGCGAGAAGCGATTTCTTGGTCACCACCTCGCCAAAGGCGTAGGGCTCCTGGCCCGGCCGATAGAGGAGGTAAAACGGCACCGCCGCCTTGCCGTGCCTGGCGAGAAAAGCGGCGATGGTGTCGTCGCGGTTGGTCCAGTCGGCCTTCATGGGGACGACGTCGTGCTCGTCGAAAGCGTCGGCGACTTCCTGGGTGTCGAGCACCAGGCGTTCGATGGCCTTGCACGTGACGCACCAGTCGGCGGTGACGTCGACGAAAACGAGCCGCCCGTCGCCGGCCAGGCGCTCGGCCTCCGTCTCGTCGAACGCCACCCATTCGTAGAGCCCCGAGCCATGGGAGCCGGAGGACGCCGCGGCGGGGCTCTGGGCCGCCAGGACGACGGCGCCGACGGCGGCAAAAAGGATCCCCACGGTGGCGAAGCGGCGCTTGAACGACGCCGGGGCACCGTGCTGGTGCAGCCAGACGAAGAGCGCCAGGGCGAGGATCGCCACCTCGATGAACGCGACGCTCTCGCTCGTCACCTGGCCCGCCAGGACGTAGAAGAGCCAGATCGCCGCCGCCGCCAGGAGGAAACCCATCACGCCCTTGAAGGTGAGCATCCAATTCCCCGGCTTCGGCAAGATACGCGCCACACCGGGCAAAACCGCGAGCAGGAGATAGGGCAAGGCGAGGCCGACGCCGATGGCGATGAAGATCGCGAAGATCGTCCCCGCCGACTGGGCGAGCGCAAAGCCCACCGCGGTGCCCAGGAAAGGCGCCGAGCAGGGCGTCGCCATCAAGGTCGCGAAAAGCCCCGAAAGGAGGTGGCCGGCAAGCCCCTCCCGCGCGCCTCCTCCCCCCATCTGCGCCAGGCTCTGGGGCAGCGGAATCTCGAAAAGGCCCCACATGTTGAGGGAAAAAAGCACCACGACGACAGCCAGAAAGGTCACGAAACCCGGCTGCTGAAACTGGATCCCCCAGCCGACGGCCGCGCCCGCCGCCTTGGCGCCTACCGCCAGGCCCGCCAGGGCCAGGAACGAGATCAGGATCCCCCCGGCGGTGGCGAGCGAGCCGACCACGAGGTGCGAACGGCCCAGGGTGGCGCTTTTTACGAGACCGAAGACCTTGAGCGACAGGACCGGTAGGACGCAGGGCATGGCGTTTAGGAGCAGCCCTCCCACGACCGCCAGAAGCAGGATCCAGGCAAGGCTCGCCGGAGCGCCGACCGCCGGAGCGCCGGCCGCCGGCGTTCCGGTGTCGAGCGCGGCAAAGACGCCCGCGTTCGTAGGCTCGCCGTCCGCCGTGCCCACCACGAGCTCGAGGCTCGCCAGGGCGTTGGTCGGCGGCAGGCACCGGCTATGGTCGCAGGCCTGGTAACGTAGGATCCCCTGGATCTCGACCGAACCGGCGAAATCAGACGGCACCTCGACTTCGGCGAAGATCGCGACCTTGCCGTCGTAGACCGCGATCGGCTCCGTCGTGAACTCGAACTTCTGCATCTTGTGCGACGGATAGGTAAAGCGCGGCTCGCCGAAGCCTTCGGGGAGCTCCAGCTTGAGGACCGTCGGGATCAGGTAGTCGTAGGACGGCGTGTTCGAGTTGACGTGCCATTTCCTCTCGACCTCGACCACGCCCGCCAAGCGCGCGGTCGCCCCTGGATCGTAGGCGCTGCGGTCGGCCTTGAGCTCCAGAGTGGCCTTTTTGGCACTCTCCCCCCCGAATTGGCCGGCGACGGGAAGCGCCAAGGTGAGGAGGGCGACGAGCGAGAGGGGGAGGATCGGCTGGGTTCGCTTCATGGTTCTACACGCATCGGTTGAGTTGAAAGTCGTTTCGCGCCGGCTTTTCGGCCGAGGTGTCGCCGCGAGACCAAGCACAGACCATGCCACCGGCATCACGCCGGCGCCTCAGGCGCACATGCTCTGGCCCTTGCGCAACGTTTCAAGGGTTTGGCGGGCCTGGGAACGGTGGGAGCTCTTTGGATGGGCCTTCAGGAAGTGCTCCAAGGAGTGGACGGCGCCCTCGCAGTCGCCGCTGTCCTCGGCGATCTGGTAGCTCAGCAGGTCAACGCGCTCGCTGACCGCGTTCGCCTGAGCGGCTTTCGCCAGGCGGCGCGCCTCGGCCGTCGCCTGGAGGGCCTCGTCGTAGAGCGCGGCGAGCCGGTAAGCGTCGGCGACGCGGTACTCCAACCAGGCGGCGCGCGGCGTCCCGGGCTCTACGTGGCGCCGCATGAGCTCGTAGATCTCCACCGCCCGCCGGCCGTCGGCGCGCGAATGAAGCTCCTCGACCAGCTGCTGCAACTGGGCCGGATCCTCGGCGGGGTTGGCGCGCATCTTGTCGTAGTACTCGACGAGCGCGCGGTGAGAGGCCAGCTCGTACTCGACCTTGCGCAGGAGCTCCGCCGTCGGCGCGTAGCCGGCGACCGAGGCCACCTGGACGCGATGCTTGTCCATGACGAGCGTGGTCGGCAGGCTGTAGGCGCCGAAACGGGCCTGGAGAGCGCTGCCGCCGGCACCGTCGTCGACGTCGACGCGCAGCAGGACGAGCTCAGCCGCCCAGGCCTCAAACTCGTCGGTGGAGAAGACGTCTTTTTCCATTACTTTGCACCAGCCGCACCACTCGGCGTAGAGGTCGACGAGGATGAAGCGGTCGTCCTTGGCGGCGAGCTTCAGGGCCTCGTCGACGCTCCTGAGCCAGGGCTCTGGTTCGGCCGCGGCGGCCGGCAGAGCGAGGAGGACGGCGAGGAGGCAAAGCGTGGGGATCTTTCGGTGCATGGTCTTTTCGTCCATGAGCCCCCGCGCACGAGGGACGAAGCGTCGAAATCAAGGTGTGACCGCCCGGGAGGTCCAACGTCGCCGGGAGTCCGGCGCGGCGGGCGCAGCGTAATGATAGCATGACCGCCTCATGGTTCTCTCTCGACGAGCACGACGCCTTGCGGAATCGGCCACCATGCGAGTCGCACGACGGGCCAAGGAGCTACGGGCCGAGGGCCGCGAGATCGTCGACCTGAGCGCTGGCGAGCCCGACTTCCCCTCGCCTCCGGTGGCCGTCGAGGCGGCCCGCAAGGCCCTCGCCGAGGGCCTCACCCGATATACGGCGGCCGCCGGCATCCCGGACCTCCGCCAGGCCCTCGCCGTGCATTACCACACCCTCTACGGCGCGCCCTGGGAGCTTCCCAACGTCCTGGTGACGGTCGGCGCCAAGGCGGCGCTTTTCCAGGCCCTCCAGACCCTCGTCGACGAAGGGGACGAGGTCGTCCTGGCAAGGCCGGCCTGGGTGAGCTTCGAGGAGCAGATCCGCCTCGCCGGAGGACGGCCCGTGACGGTCGAGACCCGCGCCGAGGAGGCCTTCGCCATCCGTGCCGCCCCCCTCCTCGACGCCGTGACGGAGAAGACCCGGGTGATCCTCGTCAACTCACCGTCGAATCCCACCGGTGGGACGATCGCCGCGGAAGAGCTGCGCCGGCTGACCGAGGCGGCCGCCGGGCGCGGCATCATGGTTCTGAGCGACGAGACCTACGAACGCTTCGTCTACGACGGCCGCAGCCATGCGAGCTGTGCGGCCCTCGCCGCGGAGTATCCCGACACGGTGCTTCTGGTCAGCTCGTTCTCGAAAACCTATGCCATGACCGGCTGGCGGGTGGGCTACGCCCTGGGATCGGAGGCGTTGATCAAGAAGATGGCCTCCTTTCAGGGACATCTCACCTCGAACCCGACGTCGTTCGCCATGTACGGCGCTCTAGCGGCCCTTCGAGGGGCGGAGGACGACGTACGGCGCAGGATCGCCGAATTCGAGCGCCGGCGCGACTTCGTGGTGCCGCGGCTCGGCGAGATCGCCGGGGTGCGGTGCGCGTCGCCCGGAGGGGCGTTTTACGCCTTTCCCCACGTCGCCGCGTGCTACCGCGACGGGAGGCGGGGGTCCGTCGAGCTCGCCGAGCTCTTGCTGGAGCGGGCCGGAGTGGCGCTGGTGCCGGGCCTGGCCTTCGGTGCCGACGATTACCTGAGGATCTCCTTCGCGTGCTCGCGCGAAGAGCTCGCGCGGGGGATGGACCGGATCGAAGAGGCGCTGCAGGGCTAGCCTTGCGGCACGCTGAGCCAGCCACCCAGGATCGCGGCGGCTAGAGCGAAGGCGACGGCGAGGCGGTACCAGGCGAAAGGTGCGAGTCCGCGGCGGTTGAGAAAAGCCACGAACCATTGGATGGCGATCGCCGCCGAGACCGTCGCCGCCACGATGCCGATGACAAACGACGCCACACCGAGCTCGGCGAACATCGCCGTGCCGCCGCCCATAAGCTTGAAGAGCGTCGCGCCGCTCAGGGTCGCAAGCCCCAGGAGAAAGCTGAACTCGGCCGCCGCGACGGCTCGCAGCCCCAGGAGCAACGCCACGACGATCGTGACCATCGAGCGGCTCGTACCAGGCCACATGGCAAGGCATTGGGCACAGCCGATGAGAAAGGCGCTTCCCACGCCAAGTCCCTCCAGACCGGCGCCCTCATCTCGGACCCTTTGTCGCCGGGCGACGACGAGCATCAAGAGCGCCCCGGCGAAAAGCGCGACGACGACCGGCCAGGGGCCGTTCAACCGCTCCTCGATCAAGTCGCCGAAGAGCGTCCCCAGGATCGCGGCGGGCACCGTGGCGACGACGACATTCACTGCCAGGCTCCGGCCCTTCGTATCCCGGCCGAAAACTCCCGCCACCATAGCTCGCAGACGCTCGTGATAGAGGATCACCACCGCGGCGATCGCACCCGCCTGGATGGCGATGTTGAAGGTAAAGGCCGCCGACCACAGATCCGGGTCCTCGGCCATGCCCAGGAGCCAGGCGGTCAGGATCAGATGCCCGGTCGAGCTGATCGGCAGGTACTCGGTGATGCCTTCGACGAGGCCGAGAAGCAGCGCTTGCCACCAAGTCATTCAAGCCTCTTGGACGAGGAAGAGCGGTTCCGCCACGAGTGCCCGGCGTCCACCCTCGCGCAGCCGGACTTCGATCCGCAGACGGATCAGGACTCCGCCACGCCGCGACGATCCCGAGAGCAGACGCGCCTTGAGGCAGACCTCCGAGCCTACCGGCACGGGCGACATGAAACGGAGCTTGTCCATGCCGTAGTTGATCGTCGCCCCCGCGCCAATGGCGATGGCCCGCAGTTCCCCGACTGGCAGCCCGAGCGCGAGGACGTGGTAGCGGGGGGCTATCGTCGCGCCGACGGGGCTCGCCGCCGCCCGGTCCGGGTCGACGTGGATCCACTGGTGGTCCTCGGTCGTCTCGGCGAAACGGTCGATCCGGTCCTGGTCGATTTTGAGATACTCGCTCGTGCCGAGCTCCAAGTCCTTGGCCTCGGCGAGCTCTGTCAGCGTCAGCTCCATAGGGGGGTCGTCCTCCTCTCGGCGGGAATTGTAGCAGCGCCCTGACCGTGGAAGCCGGCGGGGCCGCCCCAGTCGAACCGCACGGTCCGGCTGGATCCGTGGTGCAGTAGCCGTCCTCAAGTCTCATAGCCCATCCCGGCTCCATCATAGCGGAGAAGTGACGGGCAGAAGGGGCCGGGCTAGGGAACGGAGCTCGACCACTGCGACGTGTTGCCGGACTCGAAGCCGTCGCAGAAGATCGCGTCCGGAGCCGCGCAACCCGACGCCGCCGGGGTGGCGACCAGGCACCACTCGTCCAAGGTCCCGGAATCGCCGCCCACGGCGTCGGACACCGTCAGCCTCCAGGTCCCGTTGAGACTCTCCCCGTCGAACGCGCTCAGCGCGTTGTTCGGGGTGAAGGTGCCGTTGACGGTCGGCGTGCTTCCCGCGCACTCGTTCTCCACCGGCGACGCCGCCTCGTCGTCGAGAGTCGCCATGATGTTGGCGCCGCCGCAGCCGAAACCGGACCCCGTGTACCCCGGCCGGTCGACGGCGATGACGCTGGTCCCGGTGTCGACGTGCTCGAGGGTGAAGGTGAGGTCACCGACCCAGGAGTGGGTGACCTCCAGGCTCAGGTCGAGGTCGCCGATGGTGTCAGAGCTGCTCACCGTCATCGAGTCGTTGACGGAGCCCGGGTCCGTGAGCGCCAGGCTCGGGGTTCGGCAGTTGGTCGGCGTGCCACTGCCGATCGTGAAGTTGTTGTTTGAAACGTCGAAGAAGACGTTGTCCGACCCCTTGACCTTGATGCGGGCGCTCGAGGTGTTGACCGCCGGCAAGGTGACGCCGGCGCTGCCGTCGTTGGCGGTCGCCGAGGCGAGCGTCGTCGGAAAGGTCGCCCCGCCGTCGGTCGACAGCAGGATGTCGACGTTGGCCGTGCTCACCGTCCCGGCATTCGTGCCGGCGACGTTCCAGGTCACCGTCTGGGCGCCGGTCAGGCTCTCGCCGCCGTTCGGAGAGATCACCGCAAAAGGTCCCGCCGAGGTCGTTGAGGTGACGGTCATCGTGTCCTCGCCGACGCGTCCGCCGCCGGCGTTGTTGTCGCGAACCGTGACCCGGAAGGTCATCGTGCGGTTGGTCGTCGGCAGCGTCTCGCCAGGCGACGTCGTGCTGGCGAGGAGGTCGCTCAGGCGGGGAAAGACGCGGGTCGGACTGGTGGTCGGATCCCAGGGCCGGAAGATCGGGCTGCTGCCGTTGTCGCCGGCGGAAAGGTCCGCTGGCGAGCCGAGGTCGAATTCCTCCCAGGAATAGGTGATCGGGTCGCCGCCGCTGTCGTTGCCGGCGGCGGTGAGCTCGAACGGCGTGCTGACCGGGATCGTGTAGTCGCTGCCGGCGTTGACGGTCGGGGCATTGGGATTGCCCGCCGAGGTGTTCACCGAGCAGGCGCCGCCGCCGCCGGAGTAGTCGAGCATCTCGTCCAGGCTGACACCGTGGAAGAAGTCGTCGCTGTTAGGCTGCAGGTCGTTGACGCCGCAGATGCCGGCGTAGGCCTGAATCGTCGCTCCACTGCCGGGCTCGTAGGCGGTGCTGGCGTTCCGGGGGCCGCCGCCACAGGAGCCGGTCTCCGAGTTGAAGGTGTGGTTTCCGCCCCACTGGTGCCCCATCTCGTGGGCGACGAAGTCGACGTCGAACGGGTCGCCGATCGGGTTCGACGAGCCGGTCACTCCCCCGGCTTTCCAACCGGTAACGCAGGGAACGCCGAGGTAAGCGACGCCGCCGCCGCCGGTGCTGACGACGTGGCCGATGTCGTAGCCGCCGTTGCCGATCACGGTGTCGACGTTGGTCTGGTTCTCGCCCAGCATGGTGCTTCCGCTCCCGTTGGTGTAGGGGTCGGTGGCGCCGTTGGTGTAGACCAGGTTCTGGTTGTTGGCGATCAGGGTCATGCGGATGGAGAGATCGCGCTCGTAGATCTGGTTGACACGGTTGACCGTGGTGACGATGGCCGTCTGACCGCCCGCCTGGGTACCGCCGTGGAACGTCGTGTACTCGCCGGTCGCGGCGACCGCCAGACGATAGGTCCGGAGGTTGCCGCCGGTGCCCGTACCCGCCTTGGGAGGCACCGGCGTCCGGGGACGCGCCTCCTCACCGGTCACGCCGCAGACGAAGCGCTTCTCCTCAGGCCGATAGTCGTGCTTGAAGTAGGTGACGTAGTGCTGGCGATCGCCCTGCCACCGCGGATCGACGTAGTAGGTCCGCCCGGGGGAGAGCACCATGGCGTGGAAGCCGGCGGGGCCGCCCCAGTCGAACCGCACGGTCGTCGCCG
Source organism: uncultured bacterium (assembly GCA_965371445.1). Lineage (GTDB taxonomy): Bacteria > Acidobacteriota > Thermoanaerobaculia > Multivoradales > J023 > DASWIG01. Next base: position 8,124 of record CBDUYN010000173.1, read on the forward strand.
GATGGTCGAGGCTGCGGCCCTTGAAAGTCCTCATCGGCCATCCCTGGTCCGCCAGCCACCGCTGGAGCTGCGGGTGCATTACCGGCGACTCGACCACTTCGAAGCGCTCGAAGCCGCCTTCCGGGGTCGGGATGCGCAACACCGTGGGCACGATCTCCGCCGCAGCGGTAAGCTCCGGCGCTGCCAGGGAAAGGATCGTGTCCAGGGCATCAGGGGTCAGCCGGACCGCCTTGAAACGGTCCGGCTGGATCCGTGGTGCGGCTTTGGTGGTGGCCAGGGACGAGACCTCGTCGGGGCTCAGGAAGGTCCAGACGTCGTCGGACTCGGTGGCAGGCGTTTGTGCTACGGCGGTAGCGCCCCAGGTCATGGCGACGAACGCCAGGGTCAGGACCTCGATACGCTGGATTATTCTCATGGCGATGGTTCTCCTACTCTGTTTGGGCTTCAATAAAGGACCGGTCAGGTATCTCTCAAGTTGTTTAGGTCCCGGAAATCCGATTTTGTAGTAGCTTGGCGGCCAAAAATTCCGGGAGGCCGCCCTCAGGCGCCGACCGACGACGACCAAGCCGACACGTCGCCACTCTCGAAACCGTCGGAGAAGATGCCGAGCTCGAAGGCGCCGAGGTCCGGGGCTTTGCCGACCGGACGCGGGGCGCCGTCGTAGTCGACGGCCGGCGCGGCGGCCGGCGAGCCCTGGTCGATCGCCGGCGAGCCCGCCGTCAGGTGGAAGTCGCCCGCCGCGGCATCGGCGAAGGCCGGGTCCGCCTCCACCGCCGCGCTGCCGCGGATCTCCCCCGCCTCGTCGCCCACGAAGCTCCAGATCAGGTTGTGGTCCACCGCCGGCATCGGCACGCCGGGGCTGACCCCGATCTGGAACGAGGCGTTCTGGCTGCAGACGTTGTTGCGGATCACGACGCCGGTGGCGTCCGGGTCGTCGACCAGGATGCAACCGCCCCAGGTGTCCCAGCCGTTGCCGTGCAGGGTGTTGTTGACGATCTCGACGCCGTGGATCGGACGCGACGCCACCGGCTCGCCCCAGTTGGCGATCTGCAGCCCGACGAATCGATTGTCGTAGACGACGTTGTTGTAGACCCGCACGTTCTCCAGGAGGCCGCCCTTTTCCGAGACCAGGACGATGCCGTCGTCGGCGCAGTCGTGGACGCGGTTGGCGTAGACGTCGACGTTCCAAGTGTGCTTGTCCCAGGCGTCGACGTAGATGCCGAGGCGCTTCATGCCTTCGACGTGGTTGTGGTGGACCGTGCCGTTCGAAGAGCCGTCCTTGACGGTGATGCCTTCGCCGCCCATCGACCCCGGGCCGCCGTTTGAGACGTGGTTGTCCCGCACCTCGAAGACGTCGGTGCCGGCGACGGTGATGCACTCCTGCTCGCCGTCGTTGCAGGCCAGCTCGACGCTGTTGCCGGCCAGGGTGACGTGATCGCTCGACCAGACGCCGATGCCTGAGGAGGCGGTGTCGTAGGTCGAGGTGTCCCGGATCGTGACGTAGCTCGCGTCCTCGACCAGGATGCCGGCGTGGTTGTGGTGCGGACCGGCGTTCTGGACGCGCAGGCCGCGCACCTCGACGTAGCTCCGGCCGGAGATCTCGACCAGGCCGCCCCAGCCGGCCGGCAGGGTGACGCCGGTGCCGTCGAGGACGGGCGTTTCGCCGGGGTAGGCGGCGAAGGTGATCCACTGGCCGGCGGTCCCCGAGTTGGCGGGGACGAGCCGTTCGTAATAGGTGCCGGCCCGGATGTAGACGGTGTCGCCGGCGGCGGCCGTCGCGGCGGCCTTGGCGAGGGTCCGCCAGGGCTGGCCCGCGGTACCGGGATTGCCGTTGTCGCCGGTCGGGGCGACGTAGTAGGTGTCAGCCGTGGCGCTGGTGGCGAGGCTCAGCAGCAGGGCAAAGGTCACGACAGGAAAACGTTCCATGGCTCGGCCTCCTGACTGGGATCCCCCCATGCATTGTCGCACGGCGGTGGACCGTCCGGACGCCGATTCTTGCTACGAAGCGCCGCGGCCCGACAAGACCGCGGGCACCGTCTTCAAGAGGATCTTCATGTCGAGCCAGGGCGACCAGGTGTCGATGTACTCCAGGTCGAGGTGGATCCAGCGGTCGAAGTCGATCTGGTTGCGCCCGGAGATCTGCCACAGGCAGGTCAGGCCCGGTTTCATCGACAGACGGCGCCGCTGCCAGCGCTGGTACTTGGCCACCTCGTCGGGGATCGGCGGCCGCGGGCCGACGAGGCTCATGTCGCCGCGCAGGACGTTCCACAGCTGGGGCAGCTCGTCGAGGCTGAAGCGGCGCAGGAACCGGCCGAGACGGGTGACGCGCGGATCTTTCCGGACCTTGAAGACCGGACCGTTCATCTCGTTTAGATGCAGCAGCTCCCGCTGCCTCTCCTCCGCCCCCTCGATCATGGTGCGGAACTTGTACAGCTTGAAGCGCCGGCCGTTCAAGCCGCAACGCGTCTGGGTGTAGAGGATGCGTCCGCCTCCCTGGCTCAGCTTGATCGCCAGCGCGATCACCAGCACCACGGGCAGCGCCAGAACCGCCACGAGGATCGAGAGCGAGACGTCGAGCGTCCGCTTCGCGGCGAGCGGCACCAGCCGCTCGGGCGCCGTCGAGAACGTCAGGAGCGGTAGGCCGTCGACGTCCTCCATGCGCGCCTTCGCCTTGGTGTGGGGGAAGAGGTTCAACGCGAAGCGCGTCCGGATCCCCTGCTCGTGCAGCGCCAGGAAGAGGTCCTCCATGCGGTCGAGGTCGCGGCGGCTGACGCAGAAGACCACGTCGTCGACCACGCTCTCGTCGACGATGCGCGGGATGTCGTCGATCGTCCCCAGGAGCGGCTGGCACTCCTCCGGGACCTCGGCGGTGTTTTTGGACGGATGCGAGACGAAGCCGACGATCTTGAAGCCCCAGTAGCGGTGGTTGCGGATCGAGTCGGCCAAAGCCTCTGCCGCCGGGTTCGTGCCGGCGATCAAGACCGTCCGATAGTTGAAGCCGCGCGAGCGGACGTAGCGCGACAGCGTCCGGAGGGCGAGCTTCTCCGTCAGGACCAGCAGGCACGTAAAGACCGACACCATGAGCACCCAGAGGCGGCTGAACTGGTCGCCGCCCAGGAGCCTCTCGTCGAGGCGCAGGACGTAGAACGCCAGCGCCAGGATCGCCAGCCCGGTCGCCGAGATGCGGATGATCTCCAGCGCCTCGTCGAGCAGCATCACCGTTCGGTGCGACCGGTAACGGTCCGACGCCAAAAACAAAATTCCCCAGATCACGAGGATCAGGGGCAGCAGCGGCAGGTAGGTGCTCAGGGAGTAGAAGGGTGAGAACGTCTCGGGCATCAGGTAGGGCAGCGCCACGGCGCGGACCCAGAAGGCGAGGAAAAAAGCGAGCGCCGTCAAGGCCAGGTCGACCGTGAAGATCGTGGCGGTCAGCAGTCTTGCTTGCTCCTTCAGCATAAGCTCGGAATCGCTCCAATTCGTCGGTTCAAGGTCGTCGAATGCAGGTGATCTTACCCGAAAAAGAAGTCGATGTGTATGTTATTGGGGCATTCGTTGCAAGTCAAGTAGAAATCTCACCTCGATTCTAGCGGATTTGGCCCTCCGGTGGTCGTTCAAGGAGCCTACCGTGCCACTGCGAGGTAGGAAAAGAGCTTCGCGTAGCGCTCGCTGACGGCGTCCCACGAGTAGCGTTGGGCAGCGCGCTCGGCGGCGTGGCGGCCATGTTGGCGGGCCATCTCGGGGTCGCGCCGCAGCTCGTCGAGGACGGCGGTCAGGGTCTCGGGGCGGTGGGCGTCGAAGCGCGGCGCCTCCTCGCCCGCCACCTCGACGTTCTCCGGGGTGGCGTTGACGACGACGCAGTTGCCGTAGCCCATGGCCTCGACGAGGGCGGGATGCGTGCCGCCGACCTCCGTCGCCTGGACGTAGGCGAGGGCGTGGGAGAGGAGCTCGCGGTAGCCGTCGCCGTAGATCGCGCCGGGGAAGAGGACCCGGGGGTCGGCCCGCTCCTTCATGGCGTCGATGAAGCCGCTGGCGTAGGGAGCGTCGCCGACCATCACCAGCGGCAGCTCGCCGCCGGCGCCGCGGTAGGCGTCGACCACCCGGTGCGGGTTGTTCTCCGGCTCGAAGCGGCTGACGTAGAGGAAATAGCCACGCCGGCGAAGGCCCATACGTTCGAGGACGCCCTCGTCGTCTACCGGCCGCGGCTCGACGCCGTAGGTGATGACCCAGGAGTCGGTGCCGTAGCGCTCGCGGTAGTGGTCGCGGATGACGTCGGCGTCGGTGACGAGAACCTGGGGCAACCGGCAGGCTAGCCGTTCCGAGAGGGCGTAGACGGTGCGTCCCAAGGCCCCCCACTTGGCGCGCCGCTTCTCGATGCCGTCGACGTGGAGCGCCGCCGGCACCCGGCCGAGCCGCAGCAGCGGCAGGAAAAGCGCGTTGGCCGAGTTGACGACGAGGGCGGCGTCGTAACGCTGGCCGAAAGCGTGGAGGCACGAGAGGAAGGTGTGGACCGGGGTGTCGAGGTGCTTCGTGCGGATCGTCGGCAGGACGACGAGGCGCACGCCCCGGTGCTCGCGCTCGTCGCGCCGGGTGTAATGGGAGCGGCAGTAGACGGTGACCTCGTGTCCCATCTCCCGGAGGCGGACGGAGATCTCCTCCATCAGCGTCTCGTAGCCGCCGTAGCGGGCCGGGATGCCACGGCTGCCGAGCAGCGCGATCCGGAGCGGGCGGTTCTCGTCCATCGCTTGGATCCTATCGGAGGCCTGAAGGGCCTTGCCCTACTGTAGATATGGAGGTACGGGGGAGAGCAAAGACGCAAGGATCGAGAGCACCGTGGCGAGGAGGCAGGCGAGAGCGGCGATCGTGTGTCCGGGCTTCTCGGGCCGTAGCGGGTCCAAGAAGCGTGCCGCCAGGTAGCCACCCGCGAAGCCCCCCAGGTGCGCCCAGTTGTCGATACGTATGGCGTTCTGGGAGCTAAAGCTCGCCATGACGCCGAGGACGATCCAGAGCACCAGGTACTGCATGAACTGCTGGCTGATCACCCGGTTGCCGCTGCGCTGGCCGTAGAGGTAAAGGGCGCCGAAGAGGCCGAAAAGCGGTGCCGAAGCCCCAACTGTGAAATAGGCGCCGCTCAGCGGGCCGGGTAGCCGCAGGATCCCCACGGCCGAGGTCAGAGCGAAGCCCACCACGGTGCCCGCGGTGTAGATGATCACCAGGCGGCTGGTGCCGAAGAACTCCGCCACCGCCGGCGCCAGCTGGCGGATCCAAAGCATGTTGAAGAGGATGTGGAGCGCGCCGCCGTGGAGCCAACCGGCGGAGAGCACCGTCCACCAGTGACCTTCGAGTATCGGCACGGCGCCGCTCATGCCGAATTTGAAAAGCGCCGCCGAGCCGGGAGCGAGGAGTGCCAGGATGTTGCCCCCGATATAGACATCCTGCGGCGAATAGAGAAGCGTCCCGCCGAAGAGCACGATGCATCCCCAGAGCACGACCTCCCCGAAGCCGAGGTCGCGGACAAGCTTTCCCAGGGCGGGCGCGAAGCCCCACAGGCCCGGCTGCCACTTCCCGCAGTTGAAGCAACGCTCGTCGTTGACGCCGACTAGCCGTCCACACTGGGGGCAGACGACGGATCCGGTTCGCTGTCTTTGAAGCATTGATGGCTCTCCGCCCGACGGGACGCTCGCCCGCGGCGGCCCTACCCTACCAGAACACCGCCGCTCCTGGGGAACGCCGCGATTTGCTACCATCCTCGCGTGAAACGCTTCGTCCCCTCCGTCCTTCTCTTCACGCTTATCGTCGGTGTGGCCCCGGCGATCGGCGAGGTGCGCGATTTCCTGTTCCAGGCCCTGACGGAGAGCTCCTTCATCCGCTGGCTGGGCGGTGCTTTCGCCGGCCTGGCGTTCGTCTGCCTCGTCTTCGCCGTCCGCCGGATCCACACCGACGGCGCCGGCCGCCGTACGCTGCGCTACGCCGGCCTCGGCGGCGTCGGCCTCCTGCTCTGGATCCAGACGGTGGGCCTGGGCGCCGAGCTCGCCCGGGTCAACGTCGTGGAGAAAGTCCACGTGATCGAATACGGCCTCCTGGGTGGGCTCCTCTACCGCGCCATGAGGCCCCGCCGCGAGGAGGGATCCAGTGATCCGGCGCTTCTCTTCCTGGTGTTCTCCATCGTGTCGGTGGCAGGGACTCTCGAGGAGGGGGTGCAATGGCTGGTGCCCCGGCGCACGGGCGACATCCGCGACGTGGGGATCAACATCCTCTCCGGGCTCGTGGGCCTTCTCTTCGCTCTGGTCCTCGAGCCACCGTCGCGCTGGTCGTCGAGGCCGGCCGCGGCACGGGTGCGATCCGCGGCAAGAGGCGCCGCCGTGGCGCTGCTCGTCGCCGGGCTCTTCTTTGGCCGCGCCCACCTCGGCTACGAGGTCGAGGACGCCGAGATCGGCCGTTTCCTCTCCCGCTGGAAGGCCGAGGAGCTCCTGGCGCTCTCCGCCGAGCGGCGACGCGGCTGGGCCCTCGATCCGCCCAGGGACCTCGAGATCTGGGGGATCGAGGACTACTACCTCACCGAGGCGGGCTGGCACCTACGCCACCGCAATGACTCCCACCGAGACGGTTGGTACTCCGCCGCCTGGCCGGCCAACCGCATCCTCGAGAAGTACTACGCCCCCTTCCTCGATCTCGAGGGCTTCCGCGGCAGCGGACGCCGCCGTTATCCGCCGCAGGTGCGCGCCGAGCTGATGGCGAAGCGGGGGGGCTACGACCCCGCGACCTACGTGAGCCCGGTGGCCGCGAAGCGTCTCCATCCCTGGCCGAAAGGGCCGTATTACGCCCTCCTCGCCGCCGTGGTGCTCCTCGTGTGGAGCGTCTCGGGCCGTTTCGTGCCCGCCCAGTCCGCCCAGCGCTAAACCCGAGTCTCTTCAGCCGTCTTCGACCTCGTGGGCCGCGTCAGCGCACTCCACACTTCCGAAGAGCCTGCCGCATCCGCCGCACCTCGCTGTCCATGTCGGCGTACGCGAAGAAGGCAACCGACTCCTGACGGCGGCGGCCTGGTCCAGCGCCTCCTCGGCTAGGGGATTCTCGGCCTCGCCCAGATCTTGCTCTTCGTACCCGAAGAGGGTACAATCGTACCCGTTATGGGAACGATGGAGAGCTCCATGGCGGTCGCACTGTTTCCCCGGGCACGTCGAGCCGTCCTCGGTCTCCTTTACGGTCTTCCCGACCGTGCCTTCTATCTCCGGGAGATCGCCGCGCGGGTGGGTGCCGGCATGGGTCAGGTGCAGCGCGAGCTCGGCCGGCTCACACAGTCTGGAATCCTGCGCCGCTTCGAGCAGGGCAGGCACGTCTTCTATCAGGCCGACCCGCGTTGTCCGGTCTTCGACGAGCTTCATGGGCTGATGGTCAAGACCGTGGCCGGGTCGGATCACCTTCGCCACGCCCTGACCGAGTTGGAAGACCGCATTGCGGTGGCCTTCGTTTTCGGTTCCGTGGCCCGTGGGGACGATCGGGCGGAGAGCGATCTGGACCTGTTGGTGGTCGGCGACGTGTCACTCCAGGAGGTTGTGACCGCCATCGATTCTCTTCAAGGACCGTTGGGCCGTCAGGTCAATCCGATCGTCTATCCGACGGCGGAGCTGCGGTCCAAGATCGAGGACGGGCATCACTTCCTCACCACCGTCCTGGCGGACGAGAAGATCTTCGTCATAGGTACCGAAGATGAGCTTGGAGAGCTACTCGCGTAACCGCTGGATCCGACGGCATGAGACTTCGCCGCGCGAGATCGCTGACCTCCTGGCGATCGCTGATCGTGACGTCGGGCAGAGCCAGATTCCGGGACTCGCGCCGGAGTGGCGCTTCGATATCGCCTACAACGCCGTTCTCCAACTCGCCACTGCGGCGCTTGCGGCGGCAGGCTACCGGTCGGAGCGGGGGAGCAAGCACCAGCGTACCCTCGAGTGTCTGGGCTATACGCTGGGTATCGAACGGGAACGAGTCCTGTTCCTGGACACCTGTCGCCGAAAGCGCCACACAGCCATCTACGAACGAGTGGGAGCGATTTCCGACGCGGAGGCGAATGAAATGGGCGCGGCTGCGGAGCAGCTGCGAAGAGAAGTCGCGGAGTGGATTCGCGAGAGGCATCCGGAGCTCCTCGAGGACGTCTTCCAAGACGGCGATTGACCGCTCAGCGTCGAGGACGCGACTTGCCCTCGCGGAGCCCCGGCAACCGGCACCGCCGACAGGCTTCGAGACCGTGCAGCGCCAGCCCGCTCAGCTCCGCGCTCCGCTCCGGATCCTCCCCTTCCAGACGCGCGCTCTCCGCGACCAGCCGGTCGACCAGCGCGTACGACGCCATCGGGACCTCTTCGACGAGCCGACGCCGGGTCCCCGGCCGCACGGCCGGCTGCCGAAGTGGGTGGCACTGTCGCTGTCGGCACTGTCGCTGTCGCAGCCCTTTTCCTCGGGCTCCGCCGCATTGATGACCCTAACGCGCCGCCACTACGGGCACGACAGCTACCGATACCGGCACAGCCCGAGCTCATGCGCGAAGTCGGTCCTCGAGGACGTCGAGGGGATCAGGACGCTCACGCAGGAGTCAAGGGAAGCTCCTCGATTTTCGCCTCGAAGTCTCTCGGCGGTCGCCATCTCCCGATCGCCCATGGTGGTCCTTGGTTGAGTGTGTCGACGGTCGCCATCGTACCTCTGCTCGTTTGGCCAGAGCCCAGCTCTGGATGAGCCGACGCGAAAAAGGGCCGATTTTTGACCCTGACCATTGATTTTGGCCTACGGTCTTGCCATGATGCTACCGAACGGCCCGCCAAGGTTTGGTGGGTCGCCGATTGGCATGAAACTTGCCTGGGAGATAGAGTTGATGGCCTCTCTGCCCGACTTTGCGTCCCCGCCTCTCGTCGAGGTAGCGCTCTCGGTTCAGTTCGAACCAATAGAGGGCTTCACAGTGGCCCGGTTCGGGCGACTGTGGGAGAGGTATCGAGAGAGATTTCCCAAGACCGAAGACCAAGTGCCCCTGACCCCCAAGATCGAGACCTTTGGCAAAGAACCCACAGGCGGCCGGCTCGGGGTAGAGCTAAGAAGATCGCTGCAGCCGCGCGTCTGGTTCTTGAACGCCGCAGAGACTGAGCTACTCCAAGTCCAATCTGACCGCTTCGTCCATAATTGGCGTAAAACCGATGCCGTCGCTCCAGTTTACCCGCGCTACGAGTCAATTCGAGCCACGTTCTGCGATGAATATGAGTCCTTCTTGTCATTCTTAAAAGAATCGGACCTTGGCCGACCGGACGCGAATCAGTGCGAGGTCACATACGTCAACTTGGTCCCTGGTACCGACCTACCTGGTCTTACCGTCTTCTCGGACACCTACAGCGACGATTTCCTTTCGGGGCCAGAGGTCGCTGGGATCACCCTTCAGTATCTTATTCGAGATGACGAGGAAGAATTCCGCGGGCGACTTCACATCAAAACCGACACTGTCTCGCACTTGGCGAAGTCAGCGATGCGGCTCACTTTGACGGCTCGCGGGGCACCTTTCGAAAACCAAACAGAGGGTATTCTCCGTTTCATGGACTTGGGCCGCGAATGGATAGTAAGAGGCTTCTGCTCCATTACCGCGCGCGAACAACACAAGACCTGGGGACGACGTAAATGAGCGAATTGACGAGGTTTGCCGTCACGACCCGCAGTCCCGCTCCTCTCCCTGATTCCACCTGGAGCGCATCTGAGCATGCAATGGAACCGGCGCAGATTTACGGTAGCCGTAGAGAATACACCCTGCGGAGGTATGGCGAGGAGCTGCGCGTAGCGACCGATACTCCCGAGCCCGCATGGCTACGCGAATCACTTCAGCAGTTGCAACGTCTCTTACGTCTAGAGCCCGATTGGGATTCCTATGGTGCGAAGCCGATTAGGCTTAGCACCGTTTCTTTCGCGCTGAAAACACTGGACCAAATTGCCCCTGATTCGCTTCCAGCTCCTGCGATTGTGCCGACGCCCCTCGGAGGAGTTCAGTTGGAGTGGCACGAACGCGGAGTAGATATCGAGATCGAAGTAGGATCGGCATACCAGGCGACCTTCTATTTCGCTGACCTTGATTCGGGGGATGAGTGGGAAGTCGATCCAAGCGTCCAACATGAAGGCGTCAGTCAAGCTCTAGATAGACTGGCCAATTAGCTGGTTAGTTTGTTAAACTCTCGAGACTGCGTGCCCCATGGAGAGCTTATTGCGCGAAGACGATGCGTCGATCGCCGACGAAGATCAGCTCTGGCGGCGAATTCCGCCGAGTTTTATTGTACCTGATAAGAACACCGGGGACCTCCGACCTAGCTCTCAGGCTTTTAACGATAGCTCGGACGGTCACCCTATGTCTGTCTATGTAGCCGCCCTCGTTGTCGCGAGCGGAAGAAGCGCGGAGGACCTCTTGGGGGCTTACATCGGCTTCTCGATGGTCAGATTTGAGGTCGGCTTGGCACGGAGCCTGAAACTGGGTGTCACTCGGGAGCCTGATCCTGAATTCCGGAAGAAGTAGCCCATGGGGTGGTCTTCGGACCGAAGACGCAGTCAGTTAGGCGAAGGCTTTCGAAGGGGTCGTCCTGGGTGATTTCACCCCGCCGTAGCTTGAGAAGCTAACCGGCGGCTGGCTGGCGCTATGCGAACACAGAATTCACCAATGTACGTAGTCGCAGAGTGCATTTGACGTTGGTTATTCCCCGTCCCTACCGCCTCCAAAGCCACGCCGCGGATCCAACCTGACCGCTTCAAGACGGCCCGGCTGGATTCTCCTGCCTGGACACGGCCTGCTGATTACGAATCAGGGCTCCCTTCCGGGTGCCGTCCGCCGAAGTCGGCGTTCGTGCCGGTCGTGGCCAAAGATGGGACGCTACGCGTCCGCCTCGCAGGTGCCACCCGGGGGGATTGCGTATTCCGACGGCCCACGTCCCCCGCCGCGCGGACACAGGGATCCCGAACGAGACGACAGTTCCCACTCACCCCGTCCCGATCCAGGAGACACAGTTTGCGCGCAGCGATCCGGCGCGCGACCCTCCGTAATGAAGGACTGACCTCCACCGCCGTACCGTCGGTTGGCTGAGCGGTTTCGGTCTCGGCCAGCAAGAGCTGCGTCTCGACCCTTGCTATGTCGACATTTTGCCTTCGAACGGCCTGTCGAGCGCCGTCTGACGGGATTTCAAGGCCAAATTCGCTCGGCTTGGTCGGGCGCTACGCTCGTGAGGCCCGATTCCGCGGTCAGCAAAGCGCCCCTCAGTAGGGGAAATCTAGCGTAAACCGTTGAAAACAAAGGGTTTGTGAAGCGCATGGCACCTCTTTTGGGCCTGCATGATGACATTGACAGCCCTCGAGTCGGCTGCGATCCCCATTTTGAACGGAATGTTAAAATAAAAGGCTTCTTCGTCCAGAAGATGAGAACCTTCAAACGCCAAGGCGTCCAGGCAAAACACGAAAAAATGTCTAACGGAATAATAACGAGGCAGATCAGGACCTTGAAGCGTGAATACCTGGCGGCCATCGGGTAAGGTTTGTCGACCATCGGCTGTCGCGTTTTCCTGAGCGAATACAGCGCCATGAGCGAAGAGGAGGCATATCGCCAGAATGAGTGGCAAGCCAATGCCGAGAAGGGCCATTTTTCTTCGCATGGTCGATCTCCCTGTCGCGCGACTTCTGCGTCGAGCCCCGTCACACAGGCTTCAGGAGAGTGATCTCCAGGCCGCTCTCGCGATACTGAGCCAGATCGGTATCTGTCGTGTAGATCTCGTGGCAGTCGACCAAAGTTACTTCATCGCTCGCTCCCGAAAGCGGAAGACGGAGCTCCGCAGGTGCCGCTGGACGTTGCCGGTAGGCGGCCGGCGCCTCGTCTGGACCACCAAGAAGCATGCTCGCGCCGCTCATCCAAGACAGGCGCTCGCCGCTTGGCGCTCGGGTTACAATCTCCTCCTCTCATCCCAGCCCAGAAGACAAGCTCAGTCGCCGCATGGCTCAAGACACGAGGACCTTGCTTGGGGCTCAGGTGCCGGCTCGGGACTCGGTGCCCCCGGCAATCGGGATACTCGAATGGGTAGCTCATCGTTATCGCTCCTGTTCGCTCGGGGCGACAACTATGCTGGCACAGGGGGGTACCCTCAAGAAGATTTTTTGGACACCTTGGACGCATTTCGCCTAGAAGTGGATAATTCGCAGATCGTGCTAGACAAGGATGTAGTTGAAGCGCTCAGGAAAATAGATGAATTTTTCTATCTCATATACGAAGGAGAAGGCATGACCACTTCTCGCTATAAGGCCGAGATCGAGAGACTTCTCGAAAAGCTCGAAGCTTCGGTTACGAGCACGCTCTCGAAGCGACACCATAGGATCTCACTGAAATTGAGGACCTGAATGAACCGTCAGCATACGTGCAGGAGATGTTGCGAAATCGATGAGGAAACACGCCGCATATCAACTCAGATTCACGGGACGCGAGCTTCGTATCCGCCGATCGAGGTGGCTGCCCTGCCAGCAGCTTCGGCGGCCGGCAAGTGGTGGTTGATGGGCGCCCGTGATCTGAACGCCGTTCTGCGGCTTGAGGGATAGCGAAAGAGTCGAGGGAAGGCAAGATGATCGAGAGGGCAGGGAGATGATCGAAGCCAAGAGCGGCTTTACCCCGAAGGGGTTGTATCCATCAGCCCAGGGTAAGCGTAGCGCAACCCTGGGTAGCGAAAGATCCATCCCATACCCTGAAAGGGTATCACAAGAGGTCTCGGTATGCCACAGTCCCTAGCCAAGGTCTATCTACATCTCGTCTTTTCGACAAAGGGCCGGGTTCCGTTCTTGTCAGACCGCGACTTGCGTCAAGAGATTCACGCCTACCTGGCGGGCGCTTGCCGGAAATTAGCCTCACCGTCACTGATTGTAGGCGGAATCGAGGATCATGCACATATCTTGTGCTACATGTCGCGTACGCTGACGATAGCCAACTTGATCGCGGAGATTAAGCGGGAATCGTCGAAATGGATCAAGGCCAAGGACGGCACCTTGTCCGACTTTCATTGGCAGGATGGGTACGGAGCCTTCTCTGTCAGTCCATCGCATGTCGATGACCTTCGAGGCTACATCGCAAACCAGGAGGAGCACCATCGGCAAGAGTCGTTTCAGGTCGAGTTCCGGCGACTCCTGAAGAAATACGACATTGAGTATGACGAGAGATATGTGTGGGACTGAGGTGATGTCAGATGCGATTTTTGTAGTACCCCTTCAGGGTACAAGATCGAGACGGCCCTGTACCCAGGGTTGCGCTCCGCTTACCCTGGGCTGTTGGATGAAACCCCTTCGGGGTAAAGATCGAAAATCATCGGAGACAAGGCAAAGAGCCGCAGAACACCTATGAGGCCCCCCGTTGTCAATAGCTAAACCTCACCCTAGCCCGACTCCTATGAGGCCCCCCGTTGTCAATAGCTAAACCTCACCTATCGAGGCTCAGCCGCCGCGGCACGCGGCGGTGCGGCGATCTCAGATCG
>CBDUYN010000174.1:0-21172 GCA_965371445.1 uncultured bacterium
GGGTGAGTCTTAGCTATTGACAACGGGGGGCCTCATAGGTGTTCTGCGGCTCTTCGTCCTGCTTCCGATGATCTCCGATCCCGAACTGCGGCCTCCGATGTCCATCGAAGTAAACCATAGCCGGCTCCTTCCACACGGCGTAGGCGCTTCCTGGATTCCGGTGGTTCTGCGGCGCCCGTGGCCTGCCTGATCACGTCGAAAGGCCTCGGCCATAGAGGCTCCCAAACAGAGATCACCGATTGCTCGCGATGAAAACATTTACCTGCTGCGGACACCAAAATCGAACACTTGATTACCTCCACCCCAGAAACCGTAGATCGGTGTCGCCGAGCCCCCATAGTAGAAGCAGTACTCGCCGGCCTCCAAGACTTCTCGCGTGGTGACTTTAAAAATACCGGGAGACAACTTCTCATAATCGAACTGGCGGACGGTCTCGTCAATAGCACCACTCTGGACCCCGCCAAATGCTCCTATCTTTGCTACGACAAGCTCTCGATTCTTCTTTTTCTGCTTGACCTTAAACTGCGCAAGAACAAACTCGCCGGGGTTCGTATAGGTCCTCTGTCCTGGGATCATACCTTGGTTCTGAGAACTAAGGCCCGTCTGCGTCTCTTCGAAGTAGAAGTAGAATGTCGGCTTTGAACCTACCACGACTCTCGCCCCTGTTCCGGCCAAGACCGCTTTCATCTTCGCCTTGACGGCGCCATAAGTGAGCGCAGACTTCATGAAGCCACCTGATTTTGTCTGGGTGTACATCGAGGGCTCAATCTTCTCAAGCGCGGCCTCCTCTCGATCTACACGATAGACATAGATTCCGGATTCATGTGGTGATTGAGGGTCGTTCGGATCCGCTCTGACTTCGTCAGACTCTCCGGAAGAATCAGCATTTATCATTGCGGAGATCACGCCGCTTGGTACGCCAGCTTCTTTAAGAGTCTTCAGATTCTCGATACCAACCTCGAATTCACACCTCGTGTTCTTGATTTTCTCGACGATGACCTCCTCGCCGAAGCCGAGTTCGTGCAGCTCAACGATCGATTTGTTCGTAAGAACTTCTGACTCTTCGTCAGCTCTCACAGCGGCTACCGACATGCTCAGGATAGCCGCCGTGACCAGTGCAAGAAATGCAGTGCGCGCTGGAATTTTTGACAAGGTATTGCGTTTAAGCGTGTTCAACATTCTCAGTCTCCTTAGGTTGGTTGACTTTCAGTAACTTCACCGACTATCGGTCCTTAGGTCTATCTGCTTCATCTACCTTGACGGTTTCTTTCTTCACGTTCATCAAACTAACTGGGTATTTGCCCGTGGCTGACCCTCATGATCTCGCCTCGACTTCTGGATAATCAAGCGCCATGTCTTCAGCGGCAGAACATCTTAGATAACCCGCCAGGGTAGGAGATATTATGTGGCGACTTCGCACCACATAATAACCGGACTCGGGAGTCGCCCATATCCTGGAAGTCGCTGATGACAAAGGACTTGGCGCCTCGAGCGGCCCTCGGCCCCGCTTTGTTATCAGGTGGCTTTTGGCCGCATAACACTCCGGGGGCCTGGTCTTCGGCGGGTCCAGAGTGTTATCAGGTGGCTTTTGGCCGCATAACACTCGCGCCCGAAAGCCGGCCTCGGCCGCTAAGTCCCTGCGGCTGAAGAGGTTAGCGCCACGCGGCGGGCTGAGCGCGCCGAGCAAAGGTGGCCACTTTTCGCCGCATAACACCCCGGAGCCGCCCCGGCACGGCCGGCGCAGAGGGACACGCGGCCGGCCCGGAGGGTTCCGCGGCCAAGCACCACCGGATCCGGCCTCCTGCATCCGCCCGAAATGCCGGCCAAGACACGACTTCGGCGCGGCTCTGCCCGGCCTTCGCCGGGCCAGTGCAGCGCGGTAGCGCCGCGGATCAGCCCAGAGCACTGCCGCCGGGCCGCAGGCGCTCTCCAGCGCCTCGCCGGCAGCCGAAATCCTCGTCGCCGTATGCACGCTCATCGCCTACAGAGGGTACTTCATTCCAGGCTCGGATGCAAGCTCTCCGCGGCCCCCAGCAGCCCTCAGAGCCGATCCGCCGGGCTCCGGACCGCCGCCGCCCCACGGTTGAGGACGTGCGTGTAGATCTCGGTCGTCTTCACGTCCTTGTGCCCCAGGAGCTTCTGTACCGTCCGGATGTCGTAGCCGTCCTCGAGCAGGTGCGTCGCAAAGGAATGGCGCATTCGAGATTTTTCGCCCGTCCCGGAATAATCCGGTAGCATAGCGTGTTTCAGCATGAAACGGAGGACGAACCATGCTGTCACCCAGAGTCCAGGACCTCGTCGAACGCTGCCGCCACACCCAGCAGGCGGCGGCCACCTACGCACCGCTGATCGAGGAGCTCAGCAACCCCCGGCCGCCGGAGCAAGACGGCGGCGCCGAGCCCTACACCGAGGGCGTCTTCAAGCACTCCGTGCTCCAGCTCGGCGTCGAAGAAGTGGGGACCGCCGCCGACGCCGCGGCCGAGGCCGACCGCGCGCACTCACGGGCGGTCGAGGTCCATCAGGAATGGGCCGGACGGCGCGACGGCCTGGCCGGCGAGCTTTACCGCGAGGTTGCGGGCTTCCGGAAGGCCTGGCGCGAGCTCGAAGGCAAGAAGATCGAAGGAGCTCCGCTGGGGCTTTCGGGGAAGACGCCCCGCCGGACGTCGGACCTGATGGCCTGGGCCCGTCGGGTGCCCGACTTCTGGGGAGACGGCAAGGAATTCTCCATGGACCGCTTTCTCAGGAGGAGCTTCGAGGCCCGGATCGCCGCGACCCGCACACTCGTCGCCGAGGTCGAAACGGCGTATGACGAGGCCGGCAAGGCGAACCTGAACCGGAGGACGGCGCGGGACCAGCGCCGGCAGACCATCGAGGAGTGCGAGTCGCTGCTGAAGGAGAACGGCCGCATCATCGAGGCGTTCCTCGGCCGTGCCGGATGCCGGGACCTGATGGTCAAGATCCGCGGCAAGCAACCCCGCGGACGGCCCTGCAAGAGCGATCCGCCGCGCTCCAAGCCGCGGCCGAAGCCGGCCGCCGTCGTCGCGGCGGCGCCGCAGGGCCGGGTCCTCTATTCCTGGTTCGAACGCGCCGCACAGAAGGCCGGACGCCTCTTCCGTCGCGAAGGGGAAGAGCGGCGGGACCTGCGTCGAGCGGCCTGAGGCGCCGGTTCCCGGAGCTCCGGAGCCCGGAGGTGAATCTCTGGGCTACATTCCAAAAGACGCCCTACCAGCCCGTGGTGAAAGTCCCCAGCGTCTGCGTGAAGATCCCCGCGGACTGCGTCCGCGGGGAAATCCCCCTAGCCCCCTTTCCTAAAGGGGGGATAAGAACCAGATCCGGAATCCGGTCCCCCCTTTAGGAAAGGGGGCTAGGGGGATTTCCTGCCAGGCCTGAGCCTGCCAGGGGTCCTGCCGCTGCCGGTATGACTTTCACCACGGGCTGCTACGCGGGCTTTGCGGCTGAAGCCGCGGGATCATCCGGCGGCGGCTCGAGCCGTGGACGGGTTCATGCCCGGAAGACCCCGCCTGGCCCGGTTTTTCCAGACGTCCAGCGCTTTTTGGGGTGCGATCGACTCGCCATCTTTTTTGAGAGCGCGAATTCGAGGTGCGACGAGGTCGCCATCTTTTTTGAGAGGGCGAAAGAGGGGTGCGATCGACTCGCCATCTTTTTTGAGAGCGCGAATTCGAGGTGCGACGGACTCGCCATCTTTTTTGAGAGCGCGAATTCGAGGTGCGACGGACTCGCCATCTTTTTTGAGAGCGCGAAATCGAGGTGCGATCGACTCGCCATCTTTTCCCAAAGGGTGAAGATCCGTTCTTTCCTCGGGCGCCGATCGGCACTCAACGCCGGGCCACGAGGCTCGCCACCGCCCGCTGCCCGCAGCGGCTCCTGTCCTCGACGAGGACCTCGCGGTAAGCGAGCGTCGTGAGGGTGGGGAAGGCGTCGCGGAGCTCGCCCTCCGCGAGGAGCAGCTCCGGCGGGAAGCTGCGGCCCGAAATCGCCGCGTCGGCCCGGGTGAAGGTCTCGAAGAGCAGGACTCCGCCCGGCGCCAGGGACTCGGCGAGCGGCGCGAAGAGGCGCCGGTCCAGGTAGCGGAAGTTGAGCGCCACCTGGTAGCGGCCCGCTGGCAGCCGCGGCTCCGCCCGCAGGTCGGCTCGCCGTACCTCGACGTCGAGCCCTTCACGGCCAGCGATCCCGCGCAGATGATCGACGGCGACGTCGGAGACGTCGACCGCGTCGACGGCGTAACCGAGTCGCGCCAGATAGAGCGTGTTGCGGCCGTAGCCGCAAGCGAGGTCGAGAGCGCGGCCACCGGCGGACGGCGGCAGGGAGCTCAGGTTCTCGACCAACCAGGGCGTCGGCTCCTCGCCGAAAGCCTCCGGGCCGCTCTCGCGGTAGCGGCGGTTCCACTTCTCCCGTTCCGAGACGGGTTCTCTAGCGTCCAACCTCTCCTCCTCTTCTGCTAGCATCCCCGCCATGCAGACGACGCCGACTTCCCGCCGCACCGAGATCCTCGGCAACACCATCCGCCGCCTCCTGCGGCGCAAGGCGCGCGGCAAGATCTCCAAGATGCTCGCCAAGGTGCGTCCCGAGGACGTCGCCTTCATGCTGCGGGGTTTCGTCCCCGACGAGCAGTACGGGGTCTTCCAGATCCTCGTCGCCGACTACCCCGAGGCCGCCACCGATCTCATCATCGAGATGGACCCCCAGGGGCGCCACGGCATCCTCGAGCACCTGGAGCCCGAGCAGGTCGCCAAGCTCCTGGAGCTGGCGGCCGTCGACGACGCCGTCTTCCTCTTCGACGCCCTGCCTCCCGAGCTCAAGGAACGGGTCCAGGCGATCGTCGACATCGAAGAGCGCTTCACCGAGGTCCAGGAGCACCTCGCCTACCGCGACGACACGGCCGGGCGCATCATGGACTCGGAGTTCGTGGCCCTGAGCGAGGACACGACCGCCGCCGAGGCCATCGAGCAGATGCGCAAAATCGCTCACGACGTCGAGATGATCTCCTATCTCTACGTCGTCGACAAGAACGATCGGCTGGCCGGGGTCACGCCGCTGCGCCAGCTCCTCCTCGCCGACGCCGAGTCGACCCTGGGCGAATTCATGAACACCTCGCTCATCAAGGTCTCGACCGACACCGACCAGGAGGTCGTGGCCCAGCTCACGGCGCGCTACGACCTCTTGGCCATCCCGGTCACCGACGAAGACAACCACCTGATGGGCATCGTCACCGTCGACGACATCCTCGACGTCTTCAAGGAAGAGGTCACCGAGGACTTCTACAAGATGGCCGGCACCTCTGACGAAGAGCTCGTCTACCAGGACCGCTCCTTCAAGGTGGCGGGGATCCGGCTGCCGTGGATCCTCTTCAACCTCGTGGGTCTCCTGGGCGCCGGTTTCGTGACCACGCTCTTTGAAGAGACGTTCCAGCTGGCGCTGTTGATCGGCTTCATCCCGGTGATCATGGGCATGGCGGGCAACATCGGGTCGCAGACCTCGACGATTGCCGTGCGCGGCCTCGCCACCGGACGCCTATTCCACGATCAGGGCCGAATCCGCACCTTCCTCTGGCAGCAGCTCAAGGTCGGCGCGATCCTCGGCCTCATCTGCTCGGGCCTCGTGGCGGCGGCGGCGTTCGCCTTCGGACGCGACCCGTGGATCGCCCTCGCCGTCGGGCTCTCGCTCTTTGCCACCGTCCAGATCGCCTCGGCGACCGGGGTGCTGATCCCGGTGGTGGCCCACCGCACGGGCTTCGACCCCGCGGTGGCCTCAGGGCCGCTCGTGACGACGGCCAACGACGTCCTCGGGATCCTGATCTACTTCGGCCTGACCACGGCCCTCCTGAGCGCTCTTCAGGCCTGAAAATGCCGTCCGCGGTGAAGATTCTTCCTGTGGGGTATATCAAACGCGTCCCGGCGTACCCTATAGAGGTAGAGAGATTCGAGAAGTAGGCTGAGAGGGGGGGCGTGAGCCCCTCGCTCCGTCGTGGACGGAGAGGAATCGACGTGAAGGGACTCCATCGCTTCGGACGCCTGGGAGGCTCGATCGTGAGCTCGTCGCGTTGGCGCGGGAGGCGAAAGCGGGCCTGGACGGCTACTAGTTCGGACGAGGCCTCGTTCGGACGAGGCCTCCCTACTTCCGCTCGAGCCACCTCATGGAGAAGACCTCCTCCTCAAGGTCGATGCCGAACCTAAGCTCGATGAACTCGATAATGGTCCGCGACTCCTTCTTGAGATGATCCTCGACCTCCATCCGGGTCGGAAACCTCCGCCCACCCTCGAAGTCCTTGATCTCTCCCATCGTCCATGTCTTGAGTAGCATTCCGGAGAGCGCATAGAGCTCCTGCCTTAGCGGAATGGAGAGCTCTTTGTCGATCAGGGAGAGACGCCGAGGATAGGCGACCGACTCGTCGGTAGCGATCAGCTCGAGCTTCCAGCACGCTCGACCGGCGACCTCCGCCTCGCCGAGGACGCGCGCTTCGTAACGGTCGCGCAGCTCCTTGGCGGACAACAGGTCCTCGTAGGAGAGGTCGGAGCCCATCATTCCCTGGCGCAGCATGTGGCCGGAGATCTTCTGCGTGCGGTCCACCAAGGGCATGTACAGCCACAGCTGGTCGCCGAGCTTGAGCATGCGGGTGCCTTTGTCGCGCGCCGGTGCGGTGTACTCGATCGCCGAGTCCGCCTCGCCGCGGCCATAGGTCCGCATCGAGTAGACGCGCGTTCGCCGCTTGCCCTCGACGGTCATCCTGACCGTCGAGGTGCGGGTCTCGAAGACCATGTTCCGGTCGATCCGCGCGAGGATCTCGTCGGCCTCGGGCAGCTCGCCGGCAGGTTTCGGATCCGCTGCCACGGCAGCGACCGTGAGGACCGAGGAGAGGCAGAGGACCAGCCAGGTGTCGGTGCGCATGGCTACCTCCCACTCCGCATCGCCGCGACCGGTTGGATGAGCGCGGCTCGTATCGCCGGCAAGAGGCTGCCGAGCAGTGCCATGACCAGCCCGAGAGCGAAGCTGACGGTCATCGTCTGTAGGGAGAGCGCCGCCTTGAAGGTCGTCGACAAGGGGAGGTCGGCGCTGAAGTTCTGGGTCACCTGCTCCGCGAGCTCGATCCCGTGCACCGACAGGTACCAGGACGGGAGCGCCCCGAGCGCCACCCCGACGAGGCCGCCGAGCACCGCGATCGCCGTCGCTTCGAAGACGAACAGACCGACGGCGCCGAGACGCCCCATGCCCATCGCGCGGAGCACGCCGATCTCGGCGGTGCGCTCCAGAACCGACATCATCATGGTGTTCCAGACGCCCATGGCCGCCAAAAAGACGATGACGAAGATGAGCATCGCCCAGATGCCGTTTAACATCGGCAGCATCTGCAGCCACGGCTCCCTTTCGGACCACGCCTGAACCGCGTAGCCGGCCAGCTCGGGGAGGCGTCGCAGCTCGGCCGCCCGCTGGGGAGCGCGCTGGTAGTCGTCGGTGAAGATGAGAATCTCGACGGCACCGCCCGGAATGTCGGTGAGCCACCGGGCGCGCTCGAGCGACATGAAGATGGCTCTGTCCTGCATGGCGTGGCCGGCCCGGACGAGCCCCACCACCTCCCCCTTGAGCGGAGACAGGGAGCCGTCCTGGGTCGTTCCCAGGAGGATCACCTCGTCGCCGAGCCTGGCCCCGGCCTCCTCTGCAACCGTCCACCCGAGAACGAGCTCCTCGGCTCCGTCGTCGAGCCAGCGTCCCTCCACGAGGTTCGCGTCGGCGTCGAGGCGCTCGAGGAAGTACTCCCGAGGAGCGCCCACCGCGAGACCGAAAACGTCACCGATCTGCTCGCCGACGCTGACGGTGACCCCGGTCTGCACCTTGGGGTAGGCGGCTTCGACCGCGGGGTGGGCGCGCAGGGCGGCGAGGATGGGCTCGGCATCCTCGACGTTCTCGTAGAGCGGCATCAGCTGCTCGCGGGCCGCGTAGTCCGGGTCGACCACCCGCAGGTGGCCGACCGCGTCGGTTGCGCTCTCGAGCATCGCCGAGAAGATCCCGTTCAGCCACGACAGGGAGAGGACCAACATGGCCGTCCCGGCGACCACCATTCCCGCGGTCAGCACCGTGCGAGCGGGCTTTCGGGTGGCGTTTCGGAACGCGAGCAGGAGGAGTATTCGATGGGTTCTCATGGCGCCCTCACCGCGTCGGCAATCGTCATTCGGCTGGCCAAGAACGCCGGGTAGACGGACGCCAGGACGGCCACCGCGATCGCCACAAGAGCGGGTACGATGACCGCCGGCAGGGAGTACTGGGTGTAGAGGAAGGTGGAGAACTGGAAGTTCCCCATGGCACGGCTCGCAAACCCGGACAGGTCGATGGGCTGGACCGAGAAGTGGTAGGCCAGACCGGCCCCCATGGCCGCGCCGACGATGCCGGAGAGCGTCCCCATGAGGCCGCCCTCCACCAGGAAGAGCGCGACGATACGTCTCTTGCTCATCCCCAAGGCGCGCAGCGTGCCGACCTCACGGACGCGCTCGTGGGCCGCCATCAGAATGGTGTTGGCGATCGCGAAGGCACTCATGACGAGCAGGATTCCCACGAGGATGTTCAACGCCTTGCGGCGGATTTTCTGCATGCGCAGGAGCTCGTGCGTTTCCTCCTCCCACGTGACGACTTCGAAGCCGTCGCCGAGCATGCGCTCCAGCTCGGACTTGAGGATCCCTGCCTCGTCCCGGTCGGCCAACCGGATGCCCAGATGACTGGGTTTGTCCGAACGGATCAGGTCGACGGCCAGCGAACGGGCCATGTAGGCCGAGGTGGAGTCGATGGCGTTGTTGCCGGAAGCGAGAACGCCGGCGACTCTTACCTCCAGCGCGTTGATCGCCCCCTTGTGGGTGCGGCTCTGCAGGATGACGGAGTCGCCGCTCTTCAGCCCGAGCAGCCTGGCGACGCCGGTGCCGACCAGCACGCCGTCCGCGGCGCTGGCGGGCACTGCGCCGTCCACCTTCCAGGTGGTCCGTCGGAAGACCGCTTCGTCCCGCCTCTCGTCGGCGCCGACGCAGCGGATCCGCAGGGAGTCGCCCGCGGCGACCGCCGTCGCGACAAAGATCGTCCGCGGCGTCGTGGCCTCGGCGCGCTCGTCGAGCATGGCGAGCGCGTCGCTCGGGAGGTCGAGCAGCTCGTCGACCGGGTGGTGGAGCCCAAACCTGGGGTAGTCAGCGGGCCGGATGTGGAGATGGCCCGTCAGCCCGTCCTCCGCCGAGACCACGATGCCCTCCTCCATCCCGCCGAGAAAGGCCTGGCCCATGACCAGGTAGAAGATGCCGACCACGATCGCAGCCGTAGACAGCAAGTTGCGCACCTTGTTGCGGAAGAGGTTGCGGAAAGCGAGGTTCAAGAGAACCATCAGGCGCCCCTCGTCTGGTCACTGGCGACCTGCCCGTCGCGCAGGGTCACCACGCGACGGGCGTGGGCGACCACCATCGGATCGTGGGTGGAGAAAAGGAAGGTCGTTCCGCGCTTCTGGTTCAAGATCCGCATCAGATTGACGACCGCCTTGCCGTTGGTCGAGTCGAGGTTCGCGGTCGGCTCGTCGGCGATGACCAACCCCGGTCTCTTGACGAGAGCACGGGCGATGGCCACCCGCTGCTGCTGCCCGCCGGAGAGCTGGTTGGGCCGCCGTTTCCCGAGGCCTTCGAGCCCCACCTCCGCGAGCAGCGCCAGGGCCTCCTGGCGCCCCCCGCCCCCGCCCGCGAGCTGCACCGACAGCTCCACGTTCTCCAGCGCGGTCAGCACCGGAATGAGGTTGAAGGACTGGAAGATGAAACCGATGCGCTCGGCACGCAGGTGCGCGAGAGCCCCGTCGCTGAGTGTCGCGGTCGAGCTTCCTTCGATCAGCACTTCGCCGGAGGTCGGGTTGTCGAGGCAGCCGACCTGGTTGAGCAGGGTCGTCTTTCCCGACCCCGAGGGACCGACAATGGCGATGAGCTCCCCGGCCTCAATGGACAGGTCGACGTTCCGGATGGCGTGGACCTGGGTGGGGCCACTGCCGTAGGTCTTGGTCACGGATCGCAGCTCGCAAATCGACATCGCGGGGTCCTCTCACTCAAAAGCTCGCGCGGGTCCAGACGGTAATCGAGGCGTCGGGGACCATTCCCGAGAGGTCGGCCTGGAAGACTCCGAGGGTTCCGAGGTCCCGGACGATCTTGAAGTCGTCGGCGGCGGGTTTGAGCTCGCCACCGTCGCCCCACAGCTTGTAGGGGATCTGCGCGGTCACGGAGACGTCGAGCCAGCCTCGGGGGCGGATGGTGATGGAAGGAGCGAAGCTGCCGGTGCCGTCTCCGAGGTTCTGCAAGGCGGAGAGGCTCGTCGAGACGGCGGGGGAGAAGCTGAGGTAAGCCGCCAGCAGAAGGTAGTCGCGGCCGCTGAGCAGCGGGGCGAACGGATCGTCACCACCGTCGGCGGCAAAGAGGCCGAGGCTCTCCAGGTCGCAGCGGCAATCGGGAGGCTCGACGCCTGGGCCGAGCCCGGCGCTCGCGGGATCGCTTTGCGAGTCGCCCGCCCCGTTGCGGTAGTACTCACCGGTCACGATCAGGCCGTCGCGCACCGCGAACGAGTAGTCGATGCCGAAGGCGATCTCTTCGTACTCGGTTTCCCGCAGGTGCAGGGCGGCCTCGAGCCAGTAGCCGACGCCGAGGGTCCCCCTGACGTCGATCCCGACGATGCCGTCGCCGTCTACGCCGCCGTCGCTCCGGTAGGCGGCGACCAGCGCCAGGTCGGTCTGGCCGTAGCTCAGACGGAGGCGAGCCGCGGTCCGCAAGGCATCCCAGTCGTCGTTCGTCGCCACCACCCCGGTGAAGTCGCCGGACTGCGAGAGCGGAACCGTTGCCCGCGCCGCGTAGACGCCGCGGCGGGGTCGCCACGGCTCGGCGAAGAAGAGCTCTGGGAAGGGATCGGTCGGGTTGATGAGCTGGGCCGAGCCCCAGTGCAGGGCCTGGCGACCGACTCGCAGATCCAGCGAGGGCAAATAGACGTCGAGGTGGAACCTGCTGACGTCCAGGTAGGCGTCGCCGTCCTCGAAACCGAGCACCTCATGGCTGCGCTCGGGCCAGGTGCATTGCGCCAGTTCGAAAAGAGGACCGAAGTCCGACTCCTCGAGAGTCCGCTGAAGCTCCTCCTGGGTGTCCCGGCCTTGCAGGAAGGCCACCTCGAGCGTGGTCAGCAGCCGGGCTCGCGGAGCGAGGACGACCTCGACGGAGGGACGGTAGCGCTCGATCGTCTGCCAGCTCTTGCCCTCCACGCCGACGGCATCACTCGCGCGGACCTCGACGAAGCCGCTGACGTCCTGGGCCCGGAGCGCCGAGGGCGCCAGCAGGAGGCCGGCGAGGGCCACCGACACCAGGCGGCAGAGGTGGCTCAGGTCCGTCGTTTCCATCACATCCTTGACCTTAGCAGCAGGACGCTCCGGTGAAATGATGGAATGAAGAGGTTTCGATGAGGCGGCGGTGAGTGTGGCCGAGGCGCTCCTGATGTCGTAGCGGGCCGGCAGGCGCGGTCCCATAAGCTCGAGGTAGAGCCGTCCGTCCGGGCCGCGGCCGATGAGCTCGCCTCGTCGTGCAAACATGGCGCCTGCTGTGAGCCCTGCCGGCTCGCCCCTCTCTAGGGTGCCACGGTAACCGCCGAAGTGGGTGGCGGGCAGGCTACCCGGGACCTGCCGTGGACTGGTGGCCGGCCATCGGGTAGGATGACGACAAGGGAACCCACCATGCCACAACCACCGTACTCGAAGGACAGCTTGCCCATGAAGCGGGTCTCGCGGCGTGGCGACGGTGAGGACGTCCTGCGGGACGTCGCGATCCTCCAGCGCACGGTCAACCGGCTACGGGGTTGCGGCCTCGTCCCGAAAGGCGTGTACCGCTTTGACTCCCACGAGGAAGCCGACGCATGGATGACGCGTCAGATCGCGGCGACCCACGCGCGCCGGAGCTTGAAGACCTCCTGAATCTCTGCGCCGCTCTCCACCGCGAGGAGGTCCGCTACGTCCTGATCGGTGGCTTCGCCGTCATCCTTCACGGCTGGGTCCGTGCGACCAAGGACGTCGACCTGCTCGTCGACGTCTCGGTGCCAAACATCCAGGCCCTCAAGCGGGCCATGTCGGTCCTGCCCGACAATGCGGTCGCCCTGATCGAGGACGACATCCGAACCAAATAGACCGTGCGGGCAAGTGATGCGATAGACGTCAACTTCCTACGCATGAAAATCGAGGAGGAGGCCAAACTGAAAACCACGGCCGGACCAGCCAGCAATCCCGAAGAGAACCAGGCTCCTCGCTCGGCCTTGATCGCTGGCGCCACGGGCCTGGTCGGAGGTTTCCTCCTGGACAGCCTCTTGAAGGAGGACCTCTACCACCACGTCGGGGCTCTCGTACGCAGGCCCCTCGACCGACAGCACCCGAAGCTGAGATCGGTTGTCGCCGACTTCGATCGACTCGACGAGACGGCCGACGACTTTCGGGTCGACGACGTCTTCTGCTGCCTGGGGACGACGATCAAGACGGCCGGCTCCCAGGCCGCGTTCCGCAAGGTCGACCACGACTACGTCGCGACGATCGCCCGTCTCGGGCGTGCCGCGGGCGCGCGCCGCTTCCTTCTCGTCTCGTCGATCGGAGCCGACGCGTCGACGAGCAACTTCTACTTGAGCGTCAAGGGCGCCGCCGAGGATGCCGCCCTGGCCTGCGGTTATCCCGAGCTCCACGTCTTCCGTCCCGGTCAGCTGACGGGACCCCGGCTGGAAAACCGTCCGGGGGAACGCGCCGCGATCCTCGTCACGCGGCTCGTGACCCCTCTCCTCGGAGGAGGGCTCCGCCGGTATCGTCCGGTCCATGCGCGGACCGTCGCTTTGGCGATGGTGGGCGCGGCAAGGGCCGGGGGCGCCGGACGACAGGTCTATGCGTTCGACGACATCGTCCGCCTGGCGGAGCACCGACGGGACGTTGATGCGGCTGGGTCTCCGGCGAAGGCTGGCGCGAGGTAGATACCCGAAGCCCCGGGCGAGCAGCGATGGGACGACGACACCAAAAGCGAAAGCGCTCTCCCGAGCCGCGGGACGTCCTGACGGGCCGCGTCGAGGTGAAGTCGACGGAGCTCATCGAGCTGATCCACCGTGTGAACCCGACGGGCCGCGAGCTCGACGCCACGCAAGAGGCGGAGCGTTACCGGCAGAAGGCCGAGCTCCAGAGCCTCCTGATCCGACGCCACGGCGACGAGCATCTCGTGGTGACGCCGGCCGAGGACGAGGGCGTCGTCAGCCTGAGCCACCGCGGCGGGGCCCGCGACGCCTGCCATGCCGTCCTCGACGAGCTCGACCCGGACGCGCGCGCCTGGGTCCGGCGACGCCTCGACCTCGCGGCCTCAGTGTCTCCCCCCCTTGATCCCCCCGAGGGGACAGGGAGCACCGAAACGACCGGGGACGACGTCGCGGACCGTCGCGGCCGCAAGCCCACCCCGCCGACGGCGTCCACGCCCGGACCGGCGGAAAGCCCTGAGGAGCTCCTCGTGACCGCCGAGCAAGCCCTCGAAGAATATGACTACGACCGCGCCGAGCGTTGTCTGCGGCAGGCCTTCGACTTGAGCGGCGGCGCCCTGTCGACGGCGCGCCCGCTCCTCACCTTCCTCGCCGACCAGCTCGGCCAGGACGACGCGGTCCTGGCGCTCGAAGGACGGCTCGCGTCCGCCGCCGCGTCGCATCCCGACCTGCGGACGATCCTCGCCCTCGCCGCCGCCCGTCAAGGCGACGCCGACGGCGCGGTCCGACGCGTCACGGGGATCGAGGACCATCCGCGCCTCGCGGAGGTCGAGGCGGCCCTCGCGGCCGCGGCTCTGGGACGCGGCGACGCCGAGGCCGCCGTCCGGCATCGCGATGCCGTGGCGGCGCACGATCCCGGGCACCCGCGCCTCGCCACCCTCGAGCGTGACCTGGCCGAGCTGCGCGCCCGCGGCCGGCAGGCCGCCGAGGAGGCCCTCGAGCGCCGCTACCGCGCCGCGGGGGCGGAAGCCATGGAGCAGGCGGCCCGTGACCTCCTCGACCACTGGGGCGAGAGCGACCTCGCCCGTCGCATCCTGCGCGAGATTGCCGCCGCTCACCGCGAAGAGCAGGTTGCCGAGCACCTGGAGCGCGGCGAGAGCGACCTCGCCGACGAACGCTTCGCCGCCGCCGTCCGCCACTTCCAGGCCGCGCTCGACGCGGGCTGCAAAGACCGCGAGCTGCCGGAGCGGATCGCCGACCTCCAGGCGCGGGCTCGCCAAAGTGCCGACGCAGAGCGTCTCGCCGCCGTCGTCGCACGCTTCCCCCCGACGCCGGATGCCGCGAATGTCGCGGACACCACGCCCTATCTGACCTACCTGGACCTGCCTGCGCACCTGCGGCGGCAAGCGCGGCAAGCCCTCGACTCGCGGCGGCTTGAGCTTCTCGAAGAGGCGCTCCCGGCGGAGTCGTTGTCGGGAGCGAAGGCCCAGGCGCTGGTCGCCGGGGTCCTGGCGTTGGAGCGCGCCCGGACGGCGCTCGGCCGCGACGAGCCGGCCGCCGCTCTCGACGAGCTGACGTCGCACCAGCACGCCCTGCGCGCCCTCGACGAGGCCCGCCGGCTCGAGGACGAGGCCCGCGCCCAACTCGCCGCGGCCAAGCGGGACGCCGCCGCCGCCCAGCTCCGCGCGGCTCGCCGCGCCTTCTCGGCCGGCGATCTCGAAGCGGCCCGGCAGGCCCTTCTCACCCTCGCGCTCACCGACCTCGACCCCGCTGCACGGCAACGGGCCGAGACGTTTCGACGCCGACTGGACCGCGCCGAGACAGCCGAACGCCTGGAACAGGAGGCCGCGCAGCACGAGGCCGCGGGCGACCTCGTCGGAGCGCTCGAGCGGATGCGGCAGTTGGCCGACGCCGGAGACGACGAAGACGCCCGACAGCGGTGGCAGGATCGCTCCACAGCCCTCGAGGGCCGCCTGCGCCAGGCCTGGCGCGTCGAGGTCTCGGAGGAGGCGACGCCCCTCGCCGAGCAGCTCGACGTCATCCCGGATCCCGGCTTCACCTCGGATCTGGGAGCGTGGCTCGACGACGAAGGCGAAGAGCTCGTCCTGACGACCTGTTGGGGCGACGAGCTCTTCGTCCGTGTCGTCGACGTGGCGAGCCGCACGGTCCGGCGGCAGATCTCGCTACGATTGCCGTGCGCTCTGGAAAGGCCGGAGTCGGTCCGCGATGGGGATCGTCTGCTGCTCGCCGGGGCTCCCGGCGCCTACCTGGAGCTGGGGCTTGCGGACGCCCGGATCGTGACGTGGCGCCGGCTCGACGAGATCGTCCCTCCCGGTTTCCGCGTCGCCACGGCGCAACCGCTGCCGGGCGGCAGGTTCCTGTGGCTCCGGCTCGAAGCTCCGAAAAAGCCCGACGAGCGTATCTTGGTGATCGACACGAGAACGTTCCGCATTGCCCGGAGCCTCGAAAAGACGGGTTGGCAGACGGTGTTGCTCGGGGCCGAAGGGCCGCGCGTCCTCTGCGACGACGCCGCCGGCTACCGACTCTACAGCGACCGTGGGACCCTGGAGACGAGGGAGTCGATCGAGGGCGAGGATCACACCGGCTTCGCGGCTTCGGGTCCACCCCGCGGCGAGTCGCTGCTCTCGTTGTTGCTCGGCCCGGCTGACGTGCTACGAGCCGCCGCGGACGCCGTCGCGGACCTCGAAGGAAACGGCGCCGAGACGCCGGCTGACGGCCAAGCCGACGAAGCCTACCTGCCGGGGGAGGACCAGGAGACGAGCGTCCTCCTCGCGCGCATGGACGCCTCACCGGACGGCGAGCGGATGGAATGCTCCTCGATCCTGCCCCTGCTCGCCAATCCCGACGGGGCACATTCGATCGCCAGCGACCTGACGGCGGAGCTCACTTTCACACTCGTCGTGACGCCGGCCGAGGAACGGGAGCTATTGGCCTTCGACACTTCTGGACCGCAGCTGCATTCTCTGTACAAGGTCGAAGCACCCTTCGAATCGTTGCTGCTCCAGGACCGGCGCTCGCGCCATGTCGTCGTCCTTTCGCGCCTTGGCCACTCGCTCACGCTCCACCCTCTCGGTAGCGAGCCGCCGCCCTGGGAGGACATCGCGAAACTTCCTCCGTGGCCGGAACGCCTGTTCCCCGACGCTTGGCCTCCTTTCCACTGCGGTTTCCCTCCGATGGCCTCCGTCGGGTATCACCTCGACGACATCAAGGACCTGTCGGATGGGCGGTTGGAGGATTACTTGCGGGAGCTCGTCGCCAACGCGGCTCCGTCTCCCGACGATGCGATCGCCGTCCTGTCCTGGCTCTTGTGGCACAGACGTTGGCCGGAGACCGTGGGGAAGTGCATCCACCAGTTGGCCGCCTTGCATCCCAAGCACGCCGGAGCGACGCTGCTCCAAGCGGAGCATCGAGCGGCTGGCGGACGCTGGGCCGAAGCCCGGCGCTTCTTGGAACCGATCCAGCTTCAAGACCTGGAGATCCTCCGCAGGTGTCACGTCCGGCACCTCCTTGGCCTGAGCTGGCTCGCCGAAGGCCGAACGGAAAACGCGCTGGAGACTTTCCGGCTGGCATTGGACGACGTCGACGGGGGCGGGCAGTGCTCGATCCTTCCCCTCTATCACCTGGCCCGGCCGATGGAAGATCCGCCACGGCCGGAGGAATGGGGTCCGGCGGAGCCCTTCGGCCGCCAGTTGCTGGGAGCGGTGCGGACGGCGGACGCGGCGCTTCGGGCCGGAGAGGCGGAGGCGGCCCGGCGGGCGATCGACCACCCGATCGTGTGGCGGGAGGAGGAGCTCCAGAGCGCGGCGCGGCTGGCGAGCGTCTATCTCGACACCCCGGCGGTGAAGCCGGGGGAGCGCTTCCGCAAGCGGCTCGCCCTGGCGTTCTTTCGCCACGTGTGGAGCCGGAAGGAGGTTTTCCTCCGACATGAGCTCCCGCTGCCCGAAGTCCGGTGGGATGCGCTGCGGTTGGAGGACCTCGCCCGGCGTTCGGCTCGGTGGCTCGCCGAGGTCGCCGGTCAGGACCCCGGCTGCTGCTAGACGTCGGCGGTCTTCGTCGTCCACTCGGGGTCGACCCATTCGGGAAGCTCCTGCCTGACATGGCAAAAAGGCCCTAGGGACAAGGGTCTTCCGCGCTGGGACCGCAGGCGTCCCGCCTGCTCTTCTTGCCTTTCTTGCCGTCTTCGATGCGTATTCCGAGGCAGGCCGACCACCGTTCCGACGGAAGACGATCACCGATTCCGCCGCAAGCCACACGCACGTCCTCAACCGTGGGGCGGGGGCGGTCCGGAGCCCGCGGATCGGCTCTGAGGGCCGATCGTGGGGTTGCCTGGGGCCGCGGGGAGCTTGCCTCCGAGCCCGGAATGAAGTACTCTCAGGGGCAATGAACGTGCACTCGGCGACGATGGTTTCGGCTGCCGGCGGCCCGCTGGCGAGCGCCTGCGGCCCGGCGGCAGCGGTCTGGGCTGTTCTGCGGCGCGATAGCGCCGCACTTGCCCGGCGAAGCCCGGGCAGAGACGCGCCGAAGCCGTGTCCTGACCGGCATTTCCGGCGGATGCAGGAGTCTGGATCCGGCGTGTTCTGCGGTGGCGTTTGGCCGCAGAACACGCCGGGCCGGCCGCGTGCCCCTCTGAGCCGGCAGTACCGGGTTCGCTCCGGCGTGTTATGCGGCGAGAAGTGGCCGTCTTTGCTCGGCGAGCCCAGGCCGCCGTGTGGCGCTAACCTCCTTAGCCGCAAGGACTTAAGGGGCCAGAGCGAAGCTCGGACGCGAGTGTTATGCAGTGAGATCTCGCCGCATAACACTCTGGGCCCGCCGAAGAACGGCCCCCCGGAGTGTTATGCGGCCAAACGCCGCCGCATAACAACCGAGAGCCGAGAGCGGCTTAAGGCGCCAAGTCCTTTCTTATCAACGACCTCCAGGTTAAGGGCGACTCCCGAGTCCGGTTATTATGCGGCGCGAAGTCGCCGCATAATATCTCCTACTACCCTTAGCCTGGCGGGCATCTAAGATGTTATACGGCACGGCGGGCCTACGATCAGTGTCATTATAGAAAGCTAGCTCAACAGGAGCAACGATTGTGCCACACCTGACGCCTCCATGAATCGATCATCTGACGCCTCCATGAATCGATCATCAAATCGTACGGTGAACATAGAACTTTGCCAAGCCACCGACCGGAGAGGAAACGATGCAAAAAGCACAAACGGACAAAACATCCATCGGCGTACTCGCAAGCCATGACAGCGTTGAAAAGAATGTCCAACTCGCGAAGATTTTCCGCGACGCGCAAAAACCTAAAAACAAACACCGAAGGGAAGTCCTCGAAGAATTTCGGTTTGTTTTTACAGGAGGGACCTACGGTCGCCTTTTCGGAGACGACCTTGTCGATGGACCGTCACATAACCCTAAGGACTATAAGCTAGATGCTGACACAAGGAATTATATTCACTCAAACTGTCAGGTGGTTTGCTTACCGGGCACAAAGCATGGCGGTGTAACCATTCTTTCAAGTCTCATAACACGCCGCCGGGTTAGTCTGTTGTGGCCATTTTTCAGTCCCATCACAACACATCTCCTTTTCCCCGAGAATCTAGCCCTTATGCGACTGGCGGATCAATGTCGTGTAAAGAAACTGATGAATAGCGGATCCGTAAACGAGTGGCTCGACGGAGAGGCGAAGCGCGACGCCAATCTAAATCGACGTGAACTCGGATCCATGAATCTCCCTTTCCCAGGTACCAAAGTTGTAGCGACTGTTGATCCGGTGCGGGATGAGATAGGTCGCCATAAATACGAACCAAAGCACAAAGTGGACGTCGACTTCATTCGGGCCAAGCGTGAGGGTTCCCTGGAAACTGAGTTGGGTGCAGCAGTGGTAGCGTTAATCTCACATGATGCGATGAAGGAGAGAATGCTGGATTTCGCGGTCGACTATGAGCGGGAGCTATTAAGATTTGGCAAAATCATCGCAACAGGGACTACGGGAGGCCTTATCGAACAGGCGGCACCGGAGTTGAAGGAAAAAGGGAGCGTCCATAGGTACCACTCTGGGCCAAAGGGGGGTGATGTTGAAATCGCGACCCAGATACTGTTTGGAGCCTGCCACGTCGTAATATTCTTCATAGATCCTCTGCATCCGCACCCACATACCGAAGATATTCGAGTCGTGTTCGGTGCCTGTATGATCGAGAATCAGGTGCGGATGCTCTCAAATGAGGTGCAGGCGAGGGACTGGATGGACAGAGTGATTCGGGAAGTATAGGCAGGATCGCCGAGTCAGGGAGAGGTATAATGGAAGCGCGGGTGCTTCCAGAGCGTATCGTTCAACAGAACCAAGAGGAACATGGGAGTGCCGTATAACCCCTCACTACAGCGGACGCCATCGCCGTTTTGACGGCCTGATGTTTTTCAGGGTATAATGGCTCCATGGACGTACTCGGACTATCAGGAGGCGCCGCTGAGTTCAATCGTTCTGCGGCTGAATACCAATGACAGAAATAGCGCCAAAAGTCATGTCGGTAATTGAGAGGATCCGCCAGAAGATTCGTTCTCGGCAGTACTATCTTTCGGCGCATGCCGAAGAAGAGATGGCCAACGATGGTTTTGAGCGTAAGGATGTCGAAAACGCCATCTTCCACGGGTTCATCGAGAAACAGCTCACACTTGACGTCAGAGGAACACGTTACCGAATCGAAGGACCAGCAAACGATGGTAGGCTGATGCATGTTCTGTGCCGCTTCAGGGAGATAGGCGACTTGATCATCATCACAGTTTACGCGAAGGAGTGAAGATCATGGAATGCGAATTCTGCAGTTCTCAAACGACTCATAAGAAGGTGCGGAAGCAGCATTGGCTTAATGGCAAGCTGTACATCGTTGAGAATGTTGACGCCGAGGTCTGTCGAGAGTGTGGACAGCGATACTTCCATGCTACTACTCTGGACAGCGTAGATGAGTTGATCACCGGAGAACATTCAGTTAAGGAAACCTGGTCGGTCGAGGTGCTGTCTGCATAATTTCAGACGGATAGGGAACGCAGAAACATCAACCAAAGGTCGCGTAGAAGGAAGCGACAACATGAAGAAGAGCCGCAGAACACCTATGAGGCCCCCCGTTGTCAATAGCTAAGACTCACCCTAGTAGGCAAAAGCCGTTTCATCGCCTCGATACCGCCTTTTTGACTCTGGGTGGCAAGGGCAAGCCCCCGGAGCCTCCAACGGAGACTCAGAAGGTGGATGGTCACAGTTCGGGCATACGCTGCACCTCGGCTTGCCCTTGGGGCGCGCTATCGCGCGCCCCCAGACAAGGGCAAGCCGAGGTGCATGGCACGTCCTCGGTGACCATCAACCTCCGAGTCACGAGCCAAGGTCTCCGTCTGCTTGCCCTTGCCACCCCACCTTTTGGGTTCACGTCTGTCCTTCCGCGGAGCGGATTAGCGGAGCTTGCCACCCAGAAGCAGGGCCCAGGACACTATCGATTTAAGTGTTACAGTCTATTAGTTGGTGGCCAGCCGGCGACTCGGTGGCGGCGGCGGTGGTGGCGGGAGCTCCCCCGCGAGGAAGGGCCATGAGCGTGGAAAGCTCCCTTGGGGGAAAGCCGCCTCGGGGTTGAACCCTGCGGACGCCTTCAGGATCGCCTCGACCCGCTGCGCACCGTCGGGCCGATCCCGGCGGTGCGCACGGCTTCACCCCTAATAGAAGACGGAAAACGGCTCCACCATCTGGCAGTCATCGGCTGTGAAATACGTCACAGTCCGCCGATCCGGCGCCTCTCCCGCGCTCCCAGCGAAGAGGACGACGTGGAGCGTCGTCGCCAAAGAAGCGACCCTCTTCGTCGGCATGGGCGACTGCGTGGAGTGCTCCGTCCGTCATGTGGCGCAACCGTACCGTGACATCGGTGCCACACTCTTGGAGTCCTGCTTGGCAGCCTCCAAAGGGCCTCCGCCCGGATAGGCACCCGTTGAGGTAGACTCCCGCCTGACCTCCTTCACCCCAGGGCGCGGAGCTGCTATACTCGCGGCATGGCTCTCCCCGCACCCAAGATCGACCCCCTTCCCGACTCCTCTCCCCGATTCCCTCGGGAAGTCGCCGACGGGCCTCACGGCGCCGTTTTTCGGCCGGTCGAGAAGCCGAACGGCGAGCTCATCATCGAGCAGCTCCCGCTGA
>CBDUYN010000175.1:0-21121 GCA_965371445.1 uncultured bacterium
GCTGGTTAGCCCGTGCGTCGAGCTCGCCATAGGTCCAAGACTCGTCCTTGTCGACCACGGCCAGGCGTTGCGGATGCTCGGCGGCGCAGCGCGAGAAGCCGGCGTGAAGCGTTCCCCGCCACTTGTCCGACAGGGGAGCTTCAGGCTGCGGCAGGAGGCCGGTGGCGCGGTCGGTAACGAGCGAAGGAGCGTCGATCGAGGCGTCGGGGTCGGCCACCATCGCCGCGAGCAGCGCCTGGTATTGGGCGGCCATCTCCGCCATCCGTTCGGCGTCGAAGAGGTCGGCGTTGTAGATCAGGTGGGCGACGATCGTGCCGTCGTCCTCCTCGACGAGGTAAACCGTCAGGTCGAACTTCGACGGCACCTCGACCTCGGACTCGAGCTCCACCGTCAGGCCTGGCAGCTCGAGGACGCTCTCCGGCAGGTTGAGCATGTTGAAGAAGACCTGGAAGATCGGCGTTCGCGACAGGTCGCGCTCCGGGTAGAGCTCGGCCAAGAGCTTCTCGAAGGGGACGTCTTGGTGCGCGAAGGCCCCGAGGGTCTCCTCCCGCACCCGGGTCAGCACCTCCCGGAAGGAGGGGGCTCCGGGCGTGCCGGCTCCAGACGTGTCGGAGCGGGAGAGGTCGTCGTCCGAGAAGTCGGTGCGCACCACCAGGTTGTTGAGGAAGATGCCGATCAGGTCCTCGACCTCGGGGACGCCGCGCCCGGCGATCGGGAAACCGACCAGGATGTCGTCCTGGCCGCTCAGGCGATGGAGCAACACCTTGAACGCCGCCAGCAGCGTCATGAAAAGCGACGCTCCGAAGCGCTGCGCCAGGGCGCGCAGGGCGTCGGCGAGGGGCCGCGGCAGCCGGAGGCTCTGGCGGCCGCCCTGGTAGGTCTGGACCGCCGGCCGCGGCCGGTCGAGCGGCAGCTCGAGCGTCGGCAGCGGTCCCGCCAGGCGTTGACGCCACCAGCCCAGCTGGCGCTCCAACGTTTCCCCGGAAAGCTGCTGCCGTTGCCAGACGGCGAAGTCGGCGTACTGGATCGGCAGCTCGGGCAACCCGGGCTCCTCGCCGCTTTGGAACGCCCGGTAGAGGGCCGCAAGGTCGCGCACGAGCACACCCAGGGACCAGCCATCGGCGACGATGTGGTGGAGGTTGAGCAGGAAGACGTGCTCCTCGGGCCCCAGGCGCAGCAGCCGGACGTCGAGGAGCGGTCCCTCGGCGAGGGAGAACGACCGGGCGGCGGCGACCGCCGCATGGCGCGCCACCGCGGCGTCTCCCGGATCCTCGAGCTCCACCACCGGGATCTCGAGCTCCGGACGGTCCATGACCACCGGTACCGGCCTACCGCCGACCGTCTCGAAGCGGGTGCGCAGCACCTCGTGGCGGGTGACGACCGCGTTCAGGGCACGCGTCAGGGCTTCGGGCTCGAGGGCGCCCTTGAGACGTACGGCCGTTGGGATGTTGTAGGCGGCGGAGCCGGGGTCGAGCTGATCAAGGAACCACAGCCGCTGCTGGGCGAAAGAAAGCGGCAGCGACCCCTGGCCCTCCCCGCGCGGCACTGGAACGGGCGGCGGCACCGCCGCCGATGTCGTCATGCCGGAGACCCGCGCCGCCAAGTCGGCGATCTGCGGCGCGTCGAAAAAGTCGGTCAGCGTCAGCTCGACACCGAGGGTCCGGCGCACCCGCGATACTACCTGGGTGGCG
Source organism: uncultured bacterium (assembly GCA_965371445.1). Taxonomy (GTDB): domain Bacteria; phylum Acidobacteriota; class Thermoanaerobaculia; order Multivoradales; family J023; genus DASWIG01. The sequence continues at coordinate 1,692 of CBDUYN010000175.1, forward strand.
AGCAGCGAGTGGCCGCCAAGCGCGAAAAAGCTGTCGTGAACGCCGGGCAAGGCTTCGGTCCCCAGCACTTCGGCCCAGATCCCGGCGAGCAGCTCCTCGGTCGGATTGCGGGGCGCGACGCGTCCGTCTTGCGCGGCCAAGTGCTCCGGCGACGGCGACGGCAGGGCCCGGCGCGTGAGCGCCGCGCGGTCGACCTTGCCGTTGGCGTTCAGGGGCATTTCGTCGAGGGCCACGAAGGCCGACGGCTTCATGTAGGCGGGCAGCCGCCGGCCGACGGCGTCGCGCAGCTCGTCCGGCGTTGCCGAGCCCACCACGTAGGCCACCAGACGCTTCTCACCCGGCTCGTCCTCGCGTGCCACGACGGCGGCCGTCTCGACCTTCGGGTGTTTCCCGAGCACCGCTTCGACCTCGGCCGGCTCGATCCGGTAACCGCGGATCTTGACCTGCTGGTCGATCCGGCCGATCAGGTCCAGGGTGCCCGTGCCGAGGTAGCGCGCCAGGTCGCCGGTGCGGTAGAGGCGGCCGCCGGTGCTGAACGGATCGGGCACGAACCTCTTCGCCGTCAGCGCCCGTTGTCCGAGATAACCCCGGGCGAGCCCCGCACCGCCCAGGTATAGCTCTCCCGGGATCCCGCAGGGGACGATGCGCAGCTCCGGGTCGAGGACGTAGAGCCGGGTGCCCGCGTAGGGCCGCCCGATCGGCACCTGGGCGTCGACGTGCAGGCCCGCGACGTCGCCTTCGAAAAATGTCGAGTCGATCGTGACCTCACTCAGGCCATAGGAGTTGACCGTCCGGGTGGCCGGGCCGGCGAGTCGACGCAGCTGCTCGTACTCGTGGACGTACCAGACGTCGGAGCCGACCACCAGCAGGCGCATGAAGTCGAGCCGCTGGCCGCTCTCCTCCGAAAAGGACGTCAGTTGGCGGGCGACCGCGGGCACGAAATCGGCGCAGTTGACGCCGTGCCAGAGCATCAGCTGGTAGAGCGCGGAGGCTTCGAGCAACGTCTCCCGGGGGCAGAGGACGAGCCGGCCGCCGGAAGCGAGGGCGCGCAGCAGGTCGGCGGCGAAGACGTCGAAGGAAAAGCTCGCCATTTGCAGGTAGCAGTCGCTGTCGCTCAGCTGGAAGGCCTCCTGCCAGGCCCGCCAGGCGTTGACGAGGCTGCCGTGGGTAACCATCACGCCTTTGGGACGGCCGGAGGAGCCGGAGGTGTAGACCACGTAGGCGAGATGGCCGGGCTGGCTGCCCGGCACCGGCGGACCGCTGCCGCCGTCCTCTTCCGCCAGGGCCCGGCCGACCGGCAGCACCTCGCAGCTCATCTCCGGGAGGTCGCCGGCAAGGCGGCCGGTGCACAGCAGCAGCCGCGCTCCTGCCACGGTGAGCAGGTACGCGAGACGGTCGTAGCCGTGGGCGCTGTCGAGGGGCAGGTAGGCACCGCCCGCCTTGAGCACGCCGAGGGCCGCGACGACCATCTCCGGGCAGCGCTCGGCGAGGACGGCGACCACCACCTCCGGACCGACCCCGCGGTCGCGCAGCCGCCGGGCCAGGTGATCCGAGCGCCGGTCGAGCTCGGCGTAGCTCAGGCTCTCGTCGCCGAGGACCACCGCCGCCGCCGCCGGTTTTCGCCGCGCCTGCACCGCGATCAGCTCATGCACCGTCGCGGCGCACGCCGCCGCCGGAGGTCCCGCGCTCCATTCCTGCCACAGTTGCTGGCGCTCTCCCGCGCTCAGGAGCGGCAGCGCCTCCGGCGAGGCTTTGGGGTCGGCCACGATCCCTCCCAGCAGCACCTCGTAATGGCCCAGGAGGCGTTCCACGGTGGTGCGGTCGAAAAGAGACGTCGCATACTCCAGGGAGCCGCTCAGGACGTCGCCGGTCTCGATCAGGCTCAGGGTCAGGTCGAACTTCGCGATTCCGGTCTCCAGAGGCAACGGCTCCAGGGTCAGCCCCGGGAGCCGCAGCGTCCCGAGGAGCATTGAGCTCTGGAGCTCGAACATCACCTGAAAAAGCGGCGTCCGGCTGAGGTCGCGCATCGGTTGCAAGGCCTCGACCAGCCGCTCGAAGGGCAGGTCCTGGTGGGCATAGGCGCGGAGCGCCATATCCCGCGTCCGCTCGACGAGCTCCGTCATGCCCGCCGTGCCACAACGCGCCAGATCGCCGCGCAGCACCAGGGTGTTGACGAAGAAGCCGACAAGCCCTTCGACCTCGCTCCAGCGCCGGCCGGCGATCGGTGTGCCCACCGTGACGTCGCGCTGGCCGGTGACGCGAAAGAGCAGTGTCTGAAAGGCCGCCAGAAGGGTCATGAAGAGGGTGGCGTCCTGTTGCCGGGCCAGCTCTTCGAGGGCGCCCCGGAGGGAGGCGGGCCAGGCCAGGGTCAGTGTCGAGCCGCGCCCCGAGCGCACCGCCGATCGCGGTCGATCGGTGGGCAGGTCGAGGGTCGTGACCCCGGCGAGCTCGTCCCGCCACCAGGCGAGCTGCCGATCGAGGAGCTCCCCCACCAGCCAGCTCCTCTGCCAGACGGCAAAGTCGACGTATTGAACCGGCAAGGGAAGGAGCGGAGAAGGTCGACCCGCGGTAAAAGCCCGGTAGAGCTCGCCCATCTCGTGCACCAGCACGCCGATCGACCAGCCGTCGGAGATCGCGTGGTGCTGGTTGAGCAAGACCACATGCTCTTCCCGCGATCGTTGCCACACGATCGCACGCTGGAGCGGGCCACGGGCCAGGTCGAAGAGCCGGAGTGCCTCCTGGCCGATCCGTCGCCGTTGCTCCGCCTCGCGCCACGGTTCCGGCAGCGCGGTCAGGTCGACCAGAAGCAACGGTTCAGGCGATCGCTCGTCAACGATTTGCACCGGCCGGCCGTCCTGTTCGGCGAAGCGTGTCCGCAGGACCTCGTGGCGGCGAACGACCGTCGTGAGGGCGGCTTCGAGGACGCCGACGTCGAGACGTCCGGAGACCTGAAGAGCCATAGGCATGTTGTACTCGGGATTCTTCGGCTCCAGCTGAGCCAAAAACCACAGCCGTTGCTGCGCGAAGGAAAGCGGGAGCGCACCATCGCGAGGCACCGGTAGGAGCGGCGGCAGCGAGGACTGCGACGCCGCCTCGATGCGCGTCGCCAGATCGGCGATGCGTGGCGCGTCGAAAAAATCGGGCAGCGGCAGCTCGACGCGGAAGGTTCGGCGAATTCGCGACACCGCACGGGTGGCGAGCAACGAATGGCCGCCGAGCTCGAAGAAGTCGTCGAAGACACCAATCTGCCGATCGTCGGGCGGCGTCACGCCCAGCACCTCGCCCCAGACCTCGGCGAGCTTCTCCTCGACGGCGTTGCGCGGCGCGACGTGCTCCGTAGCGGCGCGGCGCGGCCACTCGTGCGCCACGAGGTCCGCGAGAACGCGGCGGTTGACTTTGCCGTTGGGCAATAGCGGCAGGCTGTCGCGCAGCACGATCGACGGCGGCACCATGTAGTCGGGGAGCTTCTCGCCGGCAGCCGTCCTGACCGCGTCGAGCAGCTTCTCGACGTCGTTCCAGACCTCTCGCTCAGGCGCCGGCCGGCCCGGCCGCTGCGCCGGGCGCCGAGCGTAGAGGTTGTAAAGACCGGTCGCGAGCATCGTCTCGTCTTGCTCCAGGGCGACCGTGAAACCCTGCTCTTCGAGCTGGCCGCCGACTCGGGCGAGGCGGTCCCCGACGTCATGCACCTCGAGGACGACCTGGCGAATCTTCGGCCAGTCCTCCTCGTCGATGCCGTCGAGGACCTCCAACTCGCCCTTCTCGACGTCGACTTTCAGCAGGTCGACGCGCTCGACGCCCTCCGCGCTCATCACCTCGGAGACCGTCCGTAGCCGGCAGCTCACCCGCTCGCCCCGGAGACGTTCGTCGAGGAGCTCTTCGAGCATCTCTTCAGAAAGGTTTTCCCCCTGCTCGTTGCGCAAGAACGAGCGCACCGCTTCGCGCTCCTCGGCGGCGTCCGCGAACTGACCCGAAAGGATCGAAACGTGCGGGTAGAAGGTAAACTCCACCTCCCCCGCAGCGTTCGACAAACCGCACTCGAAAACCCGGGCGGGCACACCCCACAGCTCGGCGTTTTGCGCCAGGAGGCGATGGATCGCCGGAATCGGCTCGAACGAATAGATCCGCCCCGCCGCGCCCACCCGACGGCTCGCAAAAAGCGTGAAGAGACCGACGTTCGCCCCGACGTCGAAGACCACGTCACCTTCGCATAAGGTGACGCCGTGCCGCAGGTAGGAGCACAGGTCGAAGATCTCCTGGTAGAGGAAATCCGTTTCGTTCCGGTTCAGGTGAAAAAGCGGCCAGCCGTCGGGGAGACGGTACAGGCGGCTCTCGTCGAGCTCTCCGGCTTCCTCCAGTCGCAGGAGGCGCCGGACGGGCAGGGCCTCGACCTCGTCCGGGATCAGAAACGCCGCCAGACGCGCCTCGCCGCGACCGTTGTCCTCCGCCAGGACCACCGCCTCGTTGATCGCCGGATGCGACGCCAGCGTCGCCTCGATCTCGCCCAGCTCGATGCGCAGGCCGCGGATCTTGACCTGGTGGTCGAGCCGTCCCAGGTATTCGACGTTGCCGTCGGGAAGCGTTCGCGACAGGTCGCCGGTCTTGTAGAGGCGTCCGCCGGGCCGGCCCTCCGGCGGCGTGGCGCGAAACGGATCCGGGACGAGTTTTTCCGCCGTCAGCCCCGGCCGCCGGTGATAGCCGCGCATCAGCTGCACGCCGCCGATCAGGAGCTCGCCGGGAACGCCGATCGGAACCAGGTTCAGATACCGGTCGACGATGCGGATCTCCGTGTTGGTCACCGGGCGCCCGATGGGCACCATGAAACGTCGGGCATCGTCGGGCGCGCCTCCGGCGCGACACCGGCGCTCGCAGGCCCAACAGGTCACGTCGACTGCGGCCTCCGTCGGGCCGTAGAGATTGTGAAGCTCCGCTTTCAGGCGGGCGTAGAAGCGGCGTTGGAGATCGAGCGGCAGGGCTTCCCCCGAGCAGATCACGTGCCGCAAGCCGTCGCAGCGCTCGATGTCCGGCTCCTCGAGGAACGCCGCCAGCATCGACGGCACGAAGTGCAACGTCGTGATCCCCTCGGCCTCGATCAGGTCGACGAGATAAGCGCTGTCCTTGTGGCCCTCCGGCTTCGCGAAGATCTGCCTGGCGCCATACATCAACGGCCAGAAGAGCTCCCAGACCGAGACGTCGAAGCTGAAAGGCGTCTTCTGGAGCACCTGGTCCTGTGGCCCGAGGCCGTAGGCCTCCTGCATCCAGAGCAGGCGGTTCGTGATCGCCCGGTGGGTGTTCATCGCCCCCTTCGGACGGCCGGTCGAGCCCGAGGTGTAGATCATGTAGGCCAGTGAATCCTGAGTCACCGCTGCGCAGAGAGGCGCGGTGCTCTGACGCGAGATCCTCGGCCAGTCGCCGTCGAGGCGAACGATCTGTGCCGGGCTCTCCGGCAGACTGGGGACAAGGTGGTCCTGGGTCAGGAGCACCTCCACCCCGGCGTCGTCCACCATGAAGGCCACCCGGTCCGCCGGATAGCCCGGGTCGAGGGGGACATAGGCACCGCCGGCCTTCAGGATCCCCAGCAGGCCGACGATCATCTCCAGCGAACGCTCGACATAAACGCCCACCAGCTTCTCGGGCGGTCCGGCGGGCCGCGGTCCGGCGTACCGGCCGACGCCGAGGGAACGCAGGTGCCGCGCTAGCTGGTTGGACCGGGCGTCGAGGTCCCGACAGGTCAGCTCCGCGCCCTCGAACGCCGACGCCACGGCGTCGGGGGTACGCGCCGCCTGCGCCTCGATCAGGCGGTGCAGGCAGACGTCGCGCTCCGCGTAGACGCGTCCGGTGTCGTTCCATTCGACCACCAACTGCTGGCGCTCGGCCGGTGGCAGGAGGTCGAGCTCGTGGACGAAGCTGCCGGGAGAGGCGACGACCGATTCGAGGAGCGTCGAGAGGTGCTCGCGCCAGCGTACGACGGTGCTGCGGTCGAAAAGGTCGGTCGAGTATTCGAACGTGCCCGCGAGACCCTCCGTTTCCGGTACCAGGGTCAGGGTGAGGTCGAACTTCGACGAGCCGCTGTCGATCGGCAACGGCCGCAGCGCCAGCTCTTTCAACTGCAACGGCTCCACGTTGGCGTTCTGGAGGGCGAAGGCGACCTGGAAAAGCGGCGTCCGAGTGCGGTCGCGCTGCGGCTGGATCTCTTCGACCAATTGCTCGAAGGGCACGTCCTGGTGGGCGTAACCGGCGAGCGCCGTCTCCTTTGTCCGGGCCAGGAGCTGCGTAAACCTTGGGGAATCGGAGAAGTCACATCGCAGAACGAGGGTATTGACGAAAAAGCCGATCAGGCTTTCGACCTCCGTCCATCGCCGGCCGGCGACGGGCGAGCCCACTACGACGTCGTGCTGGCCGCTGTAACGGTGCAACAGCGTTTGGAAAGCTGCCAGCAAGACCATGAAGAGGGTCGCCCCCTGCTCTCGGCCGAACCCTTCCAGGGCGTCGCGGAGCGCTTCCGGAAGGATCACCTGGACACTCGCGCCCCTCCCCGAGCGCATCGCCGGCCGCGGACGGTCGGTGGGCAGCTCGAGGGCTGTCGCGCCGGCGAGCTCCTCGCGCCAGTAGTCGAGCTGCCGCTCGAGGACTTCACCCTGGAGCCAGCGCCGCTGCCAGATCGCAAAGTCGGCGTACTGCAAGGGAAGCTCGGCGAGCGCCGCGGCTTCCCCGGTGGAGAAGGCTCGATACAACGCGCCGAGCTCGCGGACGAGCACGCCGATCGACCAGCCGTCGGAGATGACGTGGTGCTGGTTGAGCAGGAAGACGTGTCTCGCTCCGGCGAGCCGCAGGAGAGCCGTACGTAGGAGCGGGGCCTGCGCGAGGTCGAACACGCGCCTGGCTTCCCTTCTCGCCAACCGCAGCGTCTGCGCCTCGTGGACCGTCTCCGGCAAAGCGGTCAGGTCAACGACGGGCAACGCCTGCCGCCGGATCGGATCGAGAATCTGCACCGGGTCGTCGTCCTGCTGAGCAAAGCGCGTACGCAACGTCTCGTGACGACGGAGGACCTCGTCCAGGCTGCGCTGGAGGACGGCCACGTCGAGCGGTCCCTCGACGGTGATCGCCGCCGGGATGTTGTACTCCGGGTTCCAGGGCTCCAGCCGGTGGAGAAACCATAACCGTTGCTGAGCGAAGGAAAGGGGCGAAAGGGTGCCGCGGCCCTGCGGCTCCAGCGGCGGCAGCTCCACCGGCCGGCGCGCGCGCTCGAGCGCGGCGGCCAATTCCACGATCCGGGGCTTGGCAAAAAGCTCGGTGAGGGCGATCTCCACTCCCAAGGCCTGCCGGATCCGCGAGACCAGGCGAGTCGCCAGCAGAGAATGCCCGCCGAGGGTGAAAAAGTCGTCCGCCGTCCCGACCCGTGCCACTCCGAGCAGCTCCGAGAAGATCCCCGCCAGGGTCTCCTCGGCGGCGGTCTTGGGCGCCACATAGACCGGCGCCGCCGTCCGGGCCTCCGGTGCGGGCAGCGCCTTGCGGTCAACCTTCCCGTTCGGGTCGAGAGGCAGCTCCCCCAGCGTCACGAAGGCCGACGGCACCATGTAGGGCGGCAGCGACGCTTCAAGCGCGGTGCGCGCCGCCTCCTCCAGGGCGTCATCGCCGTCCGAGGAGGCCGCGTCGACCGGCACCAGGTAACCCGGCACCAGGTAGCCCACCAGGCGCCGGTCGCCGGGCACGTCCTCGCGCAGGATCACGACAGCGCTCCTCACTCCCGGAAGGGCCTCCAGGTGGGCTTCGATCTCTCCGAGCTCGATGCGAAAGCCGCGCAGCTTCACCTGCTTGTCGCCGCGGCCCAGGAACTCCACCGTCCCGTCGGGGAGATACCGAGCCTCGTCGCCCGTCCCGTACAGGCGTCCGCCTCCTTCGGCGCTGTAGGGGTCCGGCACGAAGACGGACGCGCTCAGCCCCGGGCGGCGGAAATAGCCCCGTGCCAGGCCGGCTCCTCCGGTGTAGAGGCTCCCCGGCATACCCAGCGGCACCGGCCGCAGGCGAGCGTCGAGCAGGTAGACGGTCGTGTTCGAGATCGGACGCCCGATCGGGACGCTCGTCCCAAGCCGAGCGCCCCGGCGCATCGGATGACAGCAGGTGAACGTCGTGTTCTCGGTCGGACCGTAGCCGTTGAACAGTCGGCCGTCCATCCGCTCCAGCATGTCGCGAACGTGTCGGACCGAGAGCACGTCGCCGCCGGCCAGCAGCTGGCGCACGCCGGCCAGGCTCTCGGGGTGGGTCTCCACCATCTGGTGGAAAAGGCCCGCGGTCAGCCAGAGGGTGGTGACGCCACGGCGCCCGATCCCTTCCGCCAAGTCGTCGAGCGACAACGGAGCCGGCGGATGGAGCACCAACCGACCGCCGTGGAGAAGCGGTCCCCAGATCTCCAGCGTCGAGGCGTCGAAGGAGATCGGGGCCAGCTGCAGGGAGACCTCCTCAGGACCGAACGTCGCGAAGCGCGTCTCTCGGACCAGCCGGATCACCGCCCGGTGCGTCACCGCGACACCTTTGGGCATGCCGGTCGTCCCGGAGGTGTACATCACGTAACAGAGCTGCCCGGCGTCGGCCGGAGGGCTCACTATGTCCTCTGAAATCCCCTCCTCGACGACGGTGGCCCATTCGCTGTCGAGCCGGATCGCCGGAATCTCCGGCGGCAACCGCCCGGCAAGGCTCTCCTCGGTCAGCACCAGGGGCACACGGGTGTCGTCGACGAGCCACGCCAGGCGCGTCTCGGGATAGCTCGGCTCGAACGGTGCATAGGCCGCGCCGGCCGTGAGGACGCCGAGAGTGGCCACCACCATCTCGGGGGAGCGCTCCATGAAAAGCCCCACCAGGGTGTCGCGGGAGACGCCGCGACGGCGCAGGAAACCGGCCAACTGGCGAGCGCGGGCCGCGAGCTCGCCGTAGGTCATCTCCGCCGGGCCGTCCGCGGTGTGCCAGGCCAGGGCCACGGCGTCGGGTATCCGTGCCGCCTGCTCCGCAAAAAGCTCGTGGACGGCCGCGTCCCGGGGAAAGGGCGTCGCGACGTCGTTCCATTCGGTGAGGAGCTGATGGCGCTCGACCGGCGCCAGGAGAGGGAAGGCCGACACCGGGCTCTGCGGCCGTGCCGCGATCGCCGCGAGGAGTGTCCGGTACGAGCGGTCGAGGCGCGCGACCGTCGTTGCGTCGAAAAGCGCCGCCGAAGACTCCCAGAATCCCCGCAATCCGGAAGGCGTCTCCTCCAGGGAAAGCGTCAGGTCGACGATCGACATGCCAGTGTGGACGTCGAGGTTCTCGACCTCGAGACCTGGCAGCTCGATCTCGGGATGCTGCACGTTGAGCGCGAAGACGACCTGAAAGAGAGGGTTGTGGCCGGGATTGCGCTCGGGTTGGAGCTCCTCGACCAGCTTTTCGAAGGGAAGGCTCTGGTGGGCGTAGGCGGCGAGAGCCGTCTTCTGTGCTCGCGCCAACGTCTCCACGAACAAAGGATCGCCGGAGAGGTCGCCGCGCAGCGCCAGCGTGTTGACGAAAAAGCCGATCAGCCCGGCCAGCTCCTGTTGCTCCCGGCCGGCGATCGGCGAGCCCACCACCAGGTCGTCCTGACCGGAGATGCGGTGGAGCAGGACCTCGAACGCGGCCAGGAGCACCATGAAGAGCGTCGCGCCTTCTCGCCGGGCGAGCTCGACGAGAGCCGTGCTGAGCGGCTCGTCCAAGGCCAACGAACGCACCCGGCCGTGAGGTGTGTAAGAGGCCGAACGCGGCCGGTCACTCGGCAGCTCGAGGCTCGACGTCGCCCCGGCCAGAGCCTGGCGCCACCAGGCAAGCTCGTCTTGCAGCACTTCGCCGGTAAGCCACTGCCGCTGCCAGACGGTGAAGTCGGCGTACTGGATCGGCAACTCGGCAAGACGTGGCTCGACGCCCTGGGACCCGGCCGCGTAAAGCTCCATGAGCTCGTGACGCAATACACCCACCGACCAGCCGTCGGAGACGATGTGGTGGAGCGTCAGAGTGACTACGTGCTCGTCCCCGGCGAGGCGTAGGAGGACGGCGCGCAGGAGCGGACCTCGTTCCAGATCGAAGAGGCGCCGCGCCTCGAGATCAACCTGACGGCGTAGCGCGGCCTCGCGCAGGAGCGCGGCCAGTCGCGACAGGTCGACGAGCGGCAGCGGGAATACCGCGGCAGCCGCCACCACCTGCATCGGCTCTTCGTCGCGGGCCACGAAGCGGGTCCGCAGGACCTCGTGGCGACCCACGATCCCTTCGAAAGAGCGCCGCAGAGCGCCGAGCGAAAGAGGGCCGCGTACCCGGAAGGCGGCGGGTAGGTTGTAGGCGGCGCTCGGCGCCAACTGGTCGAGGAACCACAGCCGCTGCTGGGCATAGGAGAGGGGGCAGGGCTTCTCGGGCTCCCGTGTCCCGCGCACCAGCTCCGGCATCACCCCGGCGCGCACGGCCCGGTGGGCCTGCCGTAGAAAAGCGAGGACCTCCTCCTTGGAACGTACCAGCTCCTCGCGAAGCTCCGCGGTCAAGGCGCCGTGGGGCGCCTTGAAGCGGAGCTTCTCGTCCTCCGCCCACAACGTCACTCCTGACTCGCGGAGGCTCTGCAGGAGCTGCTCCAGGCTCATCAACCGTCCCTCTGTGTGATCGACTTGAATCCGTGCCGGACGCCGAAGGTGACACTCTATCGGTCTCTGGAAGCTACTGGAATGTCTCGACGAGAAAGATGGACGCCGAATTCCCTCAAAGCCGCGACCAAGAGCTTGGACGACGGGAAAAGGGCCGATCGTCCCGGGCTATACGATTCAGGGTGAGGGCGAGCGCTGACTCCAAGCCGCCTCCTCCAGCCGACGCCGAGGGACGGTCGCGCTTGCGCCTCATTTCTCCGGATCCGCCCCACGACAAAGCCCGCGCCGTCGAGCCATGTCCATGGCCACGGCGTGACGCCGCCCGAAACCTCCGCCGCGCCGCCACGTATTTCTCCTTCAGATCCAACAAGAAGGAGAACCGCGATGAGATTCCAACCAAGGACGGTCTTGTTCGTTGCCATAGCCTGCCTGCTCGGCGTCGCCCCGGCGTGGGCCCAGACGCTGGCGGAGATCACAGATCTCGAAACCGGGCAGCTCGAGGTTCGGGGCTTCGCGCTCGACGAGTCTCAGGAGGTCGAGATCGAGGCGGTCGTCTTCCAGCGCGAACGCCACGCCCGGGACCATGATTGGAACCGCGGCGCGCTGACCCAGGCGTGGATCCTCGACTCGGCGAGCCGCGAAGTGGTGTGGTCGACCCACGACTCGGAGCCCGACTCACTGCGGCGAGGCGTCGGCGAGCACCAGGCCACGATACGCCTCGACGCCGGGACCTATGAGGCCTACTACGCCACTCATCCCGACCCCTACGATGGCGACGAAGACGACGAGGGCCTGATCTTGCGTTTGGGACGCTCGATCGGGCGGATGTTCTCCGACGACGACTGGAGAGGCTACCTCCACGCGGCCGGTTCCGGAGATTTCCGCATCGTCGTGCGCGGCCGCGGCCGGACCTTGGAGGCCGGAGAGGTCGAGCAAGCGCGGCTGCAGCTCGGCGACAATGCCCTGGTGGCCTTCCTCGCCGTGGGTGACGACGAGACCCAAAGCCGCGGCTTCGAGCTCGACCAGCCGCTCGAGATCGAGGTCTACGCCGTCGGCGAGGTCACCGACGACGGCGGGTACGACTCCGGCTGGATCCTCGACACCGAGAGCCGGAAGCGCGTCTGGAGCTTCACCCACGACGACTCTGAGCCGGCGGGAGGCGCCGCGAAGAACCGCCAAGTCCGCGACACCCTACACCTTCCGGCGGGTCGCTACGCCGCCTTTTTCGTTACCGACGGCTCGCACTCCACAGATCACTGGAACGCCCTGCCGCCCTACGATCCGTCCTACTGGGGCCTGACGCTACGCCTGAGCGAGCCCGGCGCCGAGCGCTACGCCAGGGCGTTCGAGTACAGTCACTTTCCCGGCAAGGACCAGGCGATCGTCGAGCTGACCCGGGTCGGCGACGACGAGCACGTATCAAAGGCCTTTACGATCGAACGGCCGCTCAAGGTGCGGATCTACGCGCTCGGAGAAGGCACCCGCGAGATGCACGACTACGGCTGGATCGCCGACGCTCGGAGTAGAAAGGAGGTCTGGTCGATGGATTTCCGGCGCACCGAGCCGGCCGGCGGCGACTCCAAGAACCGCCAGATCGACGAAGTGATCGAGCTGCCGGCAGGTAGCTACGTCGTGGCGTACGTGACCGACGACTCCCACTCCTACAACGACTGGAACGCCGCGCCGCCCACCTTTCCCGGCCGTTGGGGCATCAGTCTCTTCGCCGCCGACGAGAGCTTCGAGCCGTCCGAGGTCAGCGTCTACCGTGAGGGCGACGACCCGTCGCTCCTCGCCCGCATCGACCGCGTTCGCGACCGGACCCATCGACAGCGGGAATTCTCGCTCGAAGCGGATTCGGAAGTGTCGATCTACGCCCTGGGCGAAGGTACGGACGGCAGCATGTACGACTACGGTTGGATCGAGAACGCCGAGGGCCGGGTGATCTGGGAGATGACCTTCCGGATGACCGAGCGTGCCGGCGGTGCGGAGAAGAACCGCTTCTTTCAAGGCGTGGTCGAGCTCGAGGCCGGTGACTACACCCTCCATTACGAGAGCGACGGCTCGCACTCCTACGGCGACTGGAACGCCTCGCCACCCCGCGATCCGGAGGGCTGGGGTATCCGGGTCGTGCTCGTAGCGGGGGGGTGAAGCGACGCGTCAGCGTCCTGATCTTCCACTGGGAGCGCCAGCGTATCCCGATTTCCACGGAGTTTTCTCCGGGCAAATCAGCGCCGCCGTCGACCTGGGTGCCGGTCATATGCTATAGGGAGGTCAAAGAATAGGAGACTTACCTTATGACACACACATCTAAGTACCGAATGAAGGGCCTCTTGACGCTCGCCGAGCTCAGCGCTGGCACAGGGCCTTCTACCGGGCCAAGGCCTTCCTCATCGCCCCCGGGATTCGAGCTTCCGGCCGGTGGCCCTTCCGGGCCTGCCCGACTATCCCAAGGCCGAGATCGAGAAGTCGCTGGTGGCGACCATGGGCGAGGTCGCCCGGACGTCGCAGGCGGCCGCGAAGGCGGATGCCGAGGTGACCGCCGCACGGTTCCGGCTCAAGGACGAGCCGGCTCTCCCTCTCTCCCCCCAAGGGGGGGCGTGGCCTCTTCCAGGGTGGTCGGCTTGCCTCGGAACGGTGGTCGGCTTGCCTCGGAATACGCATCCCGTCCCGCCCTCCATGCGTGGCCCTGACCTGTTGGGGACAGGCCCAGGGCCCCCTTGCGAGGGGCCGCCAGGCGGCCTTCTCGATCTTGCCTTTCTTGCCGTTCTTGCCGGCCATCGCCGGTTGCGACCTGGATACGTTTGGACGTCATTCAGGGCTCACCACGAAGGTAAAGCCTGCTCGAAGTCACCGGCTCGACCAAGGAGCCGAGAAGAAAAGAAAGGCATGGCAAGAAAGGCAAAGAAGACAAGAAGGAACGGAGTTACGACAAAATTAAGGGGCGTGCCCTTTAGCTACTTCGATGTTGTCCGAAGACGCCAGCTCCGATCGTCAGGCCGCACGGCGGACCGGGCACTCAGCGGCGCCCCGCCAACTACCTCGAGTGGTCGCCGAGGGCACTGCGCCACAACCGGCTAAAACCGTGAAACGAGCTAAGGCGTCCGACTGGAGTGCCCTTGTTGTGCGGCACCGGTCTCCTTGCCTCGAACACCCCCGACCCGCAAAGAAGGTCGTCTGTTCTTCCGGGACTGGCACAGCGCCCAGCTCCACAGCACCTGGTCGCGGTGCCTCGGCTCCCAGCCGGAAGTTCCAAGCAGGCGCAGCAGGGCGCCGCAGCATTCGGCTGCCCTCCACGGTTCGTTGGTCCAGCGCTCTCATCCGGCTATGCGTACTCCTGCGACCAATATACCACAGCCGGGAGAGATTCGGCAACTCGCAGAGGAGGAGCTAACCCTCATGGAGCCGCCGGCACTCAAAAGAGACCCAGTTGATCATGACTACCATCCTTGAGCGCCCGGAATCGCTCGGCCGATGTCTTGTCCACCTTCTGTCCAACCACCAAACGCTTCCACCCTTTGGGGGGGGCGGCCAAGCGACGCCGATGCACGCGAGTTGTCCGCGAGTCCATCCGCCCTTCTCGGACCTCGCTGCCTTGATCATGATATCTGTCAGTTCCACCGTCTCGCTCATGTCGAATATAAGCCGCTAATTAGGTCGCCTCAAGCCCCAGGCTCCGGCTGTATCACGGTAGCTTGCTGCATCAAAACTCTCCTATCTCTGATGGGAACGCTCTCACGCAGCAGCAACTGATCAAGTTGCCCGTTGACGTTCTGGATACTCCCGTTGTGCCCAACCACTCGATTCGTCCATGTAGAGTTATTAGGGCCGCGACGGACCGCCGCCTTCAGCATAGCGCTTATTGACTGTGTTCCGAGGCGATGACCGTACGCCCATACAGACAGGTTCCGGTAGGTCGTGATTTCGCCGTGCTCAACGTGCTGTTGGAGGCAGCGAAGAAGCTCTTCGTTATCCATGTTACACTCTCCCAGTCCTCGATGGTCTTCCTATCGATTAGCTTCGAATCCATTCCACTCTAACTAAGATGCCGCACAACGGACAAAGATCAGGGGCGCCCATCCAGCCACCTCTGACGACCGTCGAAGCCGCTGTTCGTACAGCCACCACGGACTGTAGATACGGCTGTGGCGTCCCCTGCGTCTGGTTGTTAGGCGGCGTGCCTTGGCTCGGCCGCCCTTTTCCCCTCATCGGCGAACCTCGACGTTTTCCGCACCGCTCTGGACGATCGTCGGAGCTGTGCGAGCCGGATTCAGCTGGGTCAGAGAACCGAGGCGGCCTCCTCTCGAAAAACGTTCGGATCCTACAGCCTATCAGCAACCTGAACGGCTTGACGCAGCTCGACGAGAAGTGACGAGCCCAAACGCTTCGAGATGAGCGTTGTCGACCGAAGCTCAGCGGGCGCTCGATTGACTTGTTATGTGTCGATAAGTCCTGGTTCATAGTCAGCTCACTAACGCCCGGAGTTCATCCGCTAGTTCGATTACCGAGCGAAGAAAATTGTCAACTGGCCTCCGGCCAGTCTCTAAACGCTCGAAGATCTCCAATTGATGGAGCTTCATCGCCGTTTCCCTAAGAGCCGCAGAATCAACACCTACGGGAGAAAGATCGAAATAGGATAGATGGAGGAGCCCTTGGCCCTCTTTCGACCCCTTGGTCTTTATCTCCTCCCAGCGCCTGAATCCTGCTTCGCTGCGCGCTTCCTCGGATAGGCTGTCTAGCCGCCGGGAAGCCGACCGGATTGCGTCAGCAGCGGCCGCACCTGCTTCTTCGTCAAGACCCTCATCATCCTTGAGAAGGCTCGTCTTGATTCTATGTGCAAGCTCAACCGCAGTCTGCACCGCCTGCAAGTAATCTTCCCAGTTTTTTCTACCCAAGCCGACAGGCTGAGCGACTACGTCATCGATTTGAGAGGCTAGATTCCGCAAGTCTTCCGAGAGTCCCAGCTCAAGTGCCTGCTCCGGAACAGCTAAGTCACGAAGAGCCTCTGCATTGTGGCGGAATCCGTATTGGGCCTCATCAAACCACGGATTCCTCGCTCTTTCCCGCATCTGCTCAGCTATCATGAGAAAAGAGATGAGCTCTGACAGAAGCCCCGATACGTAGTCCTGAAACCGCTCTCTATTCGCAGACCTTTCGCTTTCCACAAGGATCAGCCGCAATGCATTCTCAAGGCCCCTCCTGACAGCAGCTCGCGCCTCTCTAGGGGCGTCTTGAGGTCCTAATGAGTAAGTCAGCGCGCGCTTGAGTCGAAGATCGAAAGGGAGATTCTCAATAGGGCCATAATGGCTGTTAAAAACTAGTACAACACGGTTAGGACCTAAAGCCTTAAACGCATATCCAAGTTCAATCAAGACATTTGGATTTGGAGTGGCCTTAGCTCCCTCTCCTCGAGTGATGAGGGACACATCTGCGACGAAGACCGCGGCTTTATCGATCTTATCGAGAATCGTCGCCCCTATGTCTGGTGCGCCCGCAACGCCGGCCGTATCTTGGTCTAGCCTCAGAGCGATGTCGAGCTTGGCGTCTAGGCCCAAGGCCGCGATGGCCTGCTCAAGCGCTCGCTGGATCAGAGTCCGATTAGTCTTGTTGGGCAGCTGGCGCTGCCATGAGTAGAAAACAGTGTTAGTCACTCTGTCGATTCCTTGCGAGGATCATCGTTTCACCTGCTCAAAGACTCTCGGTCGAAGTGAGGAGCCGCAGAACGGCTTGCCGATGAGCGGCGGTCTTCCGTCCGCTCAATTGGCGTTGTTCTGCGGCTCTTCATCTTGTACTCCATCGATCTTAGATTTGTGCCCGAAAGATCAGCCTTGGTCTTGGTCGTAGCTTGCAATGATCTCCTCCTGAGTGAATGGTGTAGTTGGAGATCCAGTAATAGTTGGCCCGAAAGTTGAATGCTGCGCCCCGGGTGCCCCCTGCATCAGCTGATGGAGATTCGGAAGTTCGTTAGGTATCCAAAATCTCAACTCCTGCGCGTCTTCCCCCGCCAGCTGTTTCAGGACCGAGAGCGTATTGTTCAGGACCGCACTACATATCTTTATAATTGCGCCTAGACTCCTTGCATCCCAATTCGTTGAGCACCTTTTCACTCCAAAATGATGACGAATTCCCGGCAACTGATCAAGGAGATAGAAATGAGAGCCATATGGGCTTGCAAAGATCGTTTGCATCTGATCCTCGGCCGGCCGTACGCCGACCTCCTCTTGAATTCCAATCCGGAGAACGTGCCCGCCAGAGCTAGCACGTAAGCCGTGCTTAATACCGTTGTATTCATCCGTATTCAGTTGGCTTAGATACTGCCGAGCCGCAAACTGAAGGAATGAAGAGAACCTCTCTTCCACTTGAGACCTCGCCTCTTCATCCAGAGAAATTCCTGAATGTAGCATCTCGGCAAGAGAATCCCAAGTTACGGTAGGGGTAGGTCTTAGCTTGGTCAGAATCGGCTGTGCAGTATCCACCTTCCTTATTAGACGTCGAAGATGCCGAGGCTGGTAACGCCGCAGCCAGCCAAATACGCAATCAGGGGCTTGAACAGCGGCGAAGATAAGGGCAAACATTGTTTCTAACGCCTGACCATAGAAAAGGCGGAGAGCCTGCGCAGCCTGCCGCTCTGAGCTTTCGAGTGCTTCGAGATGAGTTGTCGCGACATACCGAAAAAAATCCGCATCGAAGCTTCTGAGGAACTCGATATTATGCCTCTGGAGGTCGGTATCCCAGACGCAAGCGGCATCTTCATCAACAACGAACTTGCTAAACTGCATACTCACCTCTTCTCTAAGAGATCTCGATTCCAGGTCTTAGCCGCAGTCAAGAGCCTTTCTCCACCTTCAGTTGGACCTCACTTGTTTGCGCACGAACGGGCCGCCGCCCCTCAGCGGCGTGAGGATCACGTCCGTCAGTAGGATCTGAATTGGATTCGTCGACATTCGTTCAATCCTAAAAGGCCGCAGCCTGAAACTTCGTGTAGGTCTTGCTGTCGGTTGTTGCAAGAATCTTCTTCCCATCCTTAAAAACACAAATAAACGTCACCTCCTTTTTGCGGCCACCAAGAAGCAAACCTGCGAGTAGGCCGACGGGACCCAATAGAGCAGCGCCGGCTATGCCCCAGCCTGCTGTGCCAGCGAGCTTTTTAACGCTCTCCTCGTTTGCTGTCTCGACTGTTGCTACATCCTTTGTGAGTAAATAGGTGCTATTTCCGCCCCCGCGTTCAGGGAAGATCAACCGGTACTCGCCACTCCAACCAGGCCCGAAACCAGCTCTTGTTTCCCCCCAGTCACCTGCGTGAACCTTTATTGTTAAAGGCATTGTCCTTATCTCCTTCTGTGCATTCGTCTATGTCGAGGATGCCTGTCGCAGCCGTGGTCTTCTCTTGGTCGCGTCTTCGGCTTTGCGGCCATCGGCCGCAGAACGGCATGCGCATCAGGGGCGCCCCTTCAGCCAGCTGTTGACGGTCGGCGAAGCTGCCAACCCTACGCCCGCTACGGACGATAGATACGGCTGCGGCGTCCCTCTGCATGCGCTTTGTTCTGCGGCTCTTTCTCATGTCTTCGCTTCTTGTTCTCCGTCTTGGTCGCTGCCTTCTCGTGATGCCGAACGATCCGTGAGTTGAGGACAACGCGCTGTTCTCATGCCTCCGGAGCGGGCTCTTTCTCCCAGGACTCCGGCCTGTTCAAGCCTTCCGGGAGTTCCGTCGTCCAGTCGCCGCGGGCTGAGTCGAGCTGTTCCTGGGTGAGCGTCGCCCCGGTGAGATCCGCCCCGGCCAGTTTCGCCTCGGTGAGATCCGCCCCGGTGAGATCCGCTTTGCGGAGTTCCGAGCGGCGGAGATCCGCCTCGCGGAGGACCGCCCCGGTGAGAAACGCCTCGTTGAGGTACGCCCCGTTGAGGTGCGCCCTGGTAAGGTCCGCCCCGCCGAGATAAGCCACGTTGAGGTACGCACTGGTGAGCTTCACCCCGGCCAGTTTCGCCTCTCCGGGTAGGAGCCTCGCCCTGCTGAAGTACCCCCCCTGGAGTTGGATTATTTGCTTCTTGGTCTCTGCATCGGTGTCACGGCGTCCAACTACCGTGAGGATGGCCTGGATATAAGGAGCTACCTCAGGAATTAGCTCGGTGTTTTTCAACATCTGCGGGGATCCAGTGTACGCGTAAGGGGACGGTTCGTCCCCCGGCTGATATTGGGGAGGCCGGTACTCTCGTGCGTACGCGCACAGCACCTCCATCACCATGCAGTGGTACCCTGAGAACTCCTGGGCGATCCGCTCAAGCGCGTAGATTCCACCGAACTTGAGGGCCAGACTCTCCTGTCCCAGCTGCTCTACGGCTTTGGTGAAACGTTCCGTGACGTGCCCTTGGGCTGCGGTCTCTGCCTGCTTTGCTGCGGTCTGCGCTTGCTCGTCGGCGATTTGAACTCGCCGCATGGCGACGTAGATGGCGAAGAGAACGGCGGTAGCTGTGAGCACCTTGGCGGTGATCTCTATCTGCTCCAACGTCGGTTGCAAGACCGCAAGCCCGGAACCAACGGCGATCAACAAGAAGATCCAAACACCCCGTGGCCACTGACTCGAGCTGTCCTCGCGCCACGACCAAGGCTTCTTGAGCCACGACGAAATCGTCTTGGTTGTCATAAGGGCTCTTACGGTAAGCTAAACCTCATGCTGCAGGTTTCGTTTTGGGCGTCGGGTCTTTCGTTTTGCGGCCATCGGCCGCAGAACATTGTAAATATGCGGCCGAAGCGACCCTCTCTACATGTAGAGAGGGGGTCGCTACATGTAGAGAGGGGGTCGCTACATGTAGAGA
>CBDUYN010000176.1:0-21098 GCA_965371445.1 uncultured bacterium
CCTGATGACAAGCGCAGCTTGTCAGGACCCAAAAACTCTGGCTCCTGATGACGAGTGCGCTTGTCAGGACCCAAATACTCTGGCTCCTGACGCGGAGAAGGGGCGGCGGGCTGCGGGTCTCGTGGACATCTACCGACGGGTCTAACCGAACCGGCCCCATGCTGCGACCGTTCTTGTTATGGATCTACGGGATCTACGAGGTTGACTACGAAAGCCGACTTGGGGTAAGGTTTGAGGTCTTCTTGTGCCCAGGGCGATCCGCCCAAAGCCGTCGCCCAGAGCCAAATCGCCCAGAGCCAAATCGCCAGAGCCAATCTGAGAACGAAAGCGAACGCAACCAAGGATCCATCACGTCGTGAAGCGGACATTTCAACCCAACAATCGTCGCCGCAAGAAGAATCACGGGTTCCGGGCTCGGATGCGGACCCGCGGCGGACGAGCGATCATCGCCCGACGCCGCCGCAAGGGCCGCAAGCGCCTGAGCGCCTGAGCGTGGACGACCGGCCGACCTCGCCGCTCCCCGAGGGGGACCGAGAGGGGAAGGCGCCGTCGCGGCGGCTCTCTCGCCACCACAAGCTCCACAAGAGCTCCGAGTTCCTGCGCTGCTACCGCCGTGGACGAAAGTGCCACGGCCCCCTGGCGACACTCCACTACCATCCGAATGAAGAAAGCTCCGCCCGTCTCGGCATCACCGCCAGCCGCAAGGTGGGCAACGCCGTCCTCCGTCATCGCACGAAGCGGCGCATCCGTGAGATCTTCCGTGGCTGGCCGGGACGCGCAGCCCTTCTCGGAATGGACGTCGTCGTGCACCTGAGACCCGCGGCGCCCACCGTGTCTTTTGCCGAGCTCAAGGCCGAGATCGAACGCCTGCTCGGGCGAATCGCGTCCTCCGGCCAGGCGTACGAAGAGGAGCGGGGCGGCCGGTGCAAGAGCTTGACGAAAGGCGTAAGGTGAGGAATTTCCTTGCAGAATGTCTACGTGGGTACAAACGGTGGATCTCGCCGCTCCTGCCGTCTGCCTGCCGATTCTCTCCGACCTGCTCGGAGTATGCGCGGCTCGGGATCTTGAAGCACGGTGCCGTGCGAGGAAGCTTGATGGCCCTGGGGCGGCTCGCGCGCTGCCATCCGCTCCATCCCGGGGGAATCGACCTCCCTTGAGGGATCCTGGGCCGAGGAAGAAGGAGAAAGGAACGATCTCGTGGAGAATCGCCGACTCTTACTAGCAGCTCTGCTTTCAGCCGTGGTGCTGATCCTCTGGCAACAGGTCATGGCACCGCCCCCGCCGCCGCCGGGCGACATGGAGCTGTCGCCGGAGGCGCCGGGCTTGCCCTTCGACCCCGGCAGCGGTGGCGGGGAGTCTCCGCGGGTTTCGGAAGGCGGCCTGGGGACGGCGGCGGCGGAGGGCGTGGTGCAGGAGGCGCCGTCGCTGATCGACTTCCAGGCCGACGTCGTCGCGGCGACCATGGAAGAGACGGTCGTGCTCGAGACGGCCAAGGTACGAGCCGAGCTCACGAACCGTGGTGCCCAGCTGGTGTCCTACACCCTCCTCGACCACCTGAACCCGGACGGCGAGCCCCTGGAGCTGGTGCGTCCGCGTGGCCTCGACCCCTATCCCTTCGCCCTGGTGGTGGGCGGTGACCGGTCTCACCGGTTGAACAGCGCGCTTTTCGAGGTGGTGCGGGAGAATAGCGGCGCCTCGCCGAGGCTGCGTTTCCGCCATCGCAGCGAGCGCGGGGCGGCGGAAAAAGTCTTCCAATTCACCGAGGAAGGCCTTTTGGCCGTCGAGATAACCGTCGAGGGGAGCTTGGACTGGAGTGTGCTCGTCGGTCCCGGCGTGCGTAAGCTGGAGGAGGGGGAAGCCCAGAACCGCTGGGTGGCGCGGCAGGCGTCCTACCGGCGGGGCACGGAGTCGGAGACGCTGCAGCCCGGGAGCGTCGAGGAGGACGTCGTGGTGAGCTCCCAGGGCCTCGACTGGGTGGCTCTGGAGGACAACTTCTTCTTGAACGCGGTCATGCCGCGCGGCGGGGTCTCAAGCGTCGTGATCCGGCCGGTTCTCCAGCGTGCCGAAGCCCGGGAAGGCGAGCCCCGTTTCCTGCCTTTCGCGACAGAGGCCGACGGGGACCTGGCCGACGAGCTCATGGTGCTGCTCCAAGCGGACGGTCCGCGCATGGAGCTTCTGAGCTTTCTCGGGGCCAAGCAGTACAACGACCTGGTCTCGCTGCCCTATGGTCTGGAAGAAACGGTACGTTGGGGTTTCTTTGGGATCCTGGCGCGGCCGCTCTACTACGGTCTGGAGTGGATTCACGGCTCGATGGTAGCCAACTACGGCTGGGCGATCGTGCTGATGACGCTCCTGATTCGGCTCGTCTTCTTTCCTCTGACCCACAAGGGTCAGATGTCGATGATGAAGATGCAGGAGCTGAACCCGAAGGTGCAGGCGATCCGGACCAAGTACAAGGGAAAGCTCAAGGACGCCAAGGGGCGTCCGAAAGCCGAGGCGCAGCGGGAATTGAACGACAAGGTCATGAAGGTCTACCGCGACGCCGGGGTCAATCCGATGGGCGGTTGTTTTCCGATCCTGCTGCAGATGCCGGTCTTCTTCGCCTTCTACCGGCTGCTGTCGACGGCGGTGGAGTTGCGGGGCGCGCCCTGGATCGGCTGGATCCAGGACCTCTCGACCCCGGACCCTTACTACGTCCTGCCGATCCTGATGGGGGTGACGGGTGTCGCCATGCAGAAGATGATGCCGGCGGCGCCGGACCCGATGCAGCGGCGGATGCTCCAGATGATGCCGATCATGTTCACGATCTTCGCGTTGGCCTTCCCCAGCGGTCTGGTGCTCTACTGGGTGACGAACAACCTCCTGAGCATGATCCAGCAGGTGTTGATGACGCGTCTGAAGAAGCGCCGGGCGGCGGTCAGCGAGGCCTAGGTCTTGGAGGAGAAACGATGAAGCGGCAGTTTTTCACCGGCAACACCCTGGAGCAGGCGGTCCTGGCGGCAGCTCGTCAGATCGGCGTCGAGCCGGAGCGGGTGGCTTTTACGCAGCGCGAAAAAAAGCACGGTTTCTTGAGGGTCCGCCGCCGTGTGGTGATCGAGGTGGACATGGAGTCGGCGGTGCTTCCCGACGGGGAAAAAACGCCGGACCTCTCCTCCCTGCCGGGTGGCGGCGTGCCGAGCCCGCCGCTCCTGGTGAAGGCCCAGGCCCCTCGAGCGCAGGGCCGCGAGGTGGAAGAGGAGCCGGCGTCCGAGGATTTCGAGGAGGAAGCGCCGCCGCCGTCGAGCGAGAGCGAGTCGATCGAGCGCGCCCTGGAGGAGATCCTGCGTTTCCTGCGCCTCGACGCCGAGGTCTCCTTGCACCGTGGCGAGGACGGCTTCGAGGTGGAGCTCTCTGGTGGGGACTACGAGGTCCTGACCCACGGCGAGGGCCGGATCCTTCAGTCCATGGAGTACCTGGTGCCGCGCATGGTCCGCGGCTGGCTGGGTCACGGGGTCCCGGTCAAGGTCGACTGCGGAGGGTTCCGCGAGTCACGCGCCGCGGAGCTTCAGGATCTGGCCGCCCGGGTGGCCGAGGAGGTCCGGCGCGAAGGAACCTCCCAGAGCCTGGCTCCGATGAGCCCGGCGGACCGGCGCCTGGTCCACCTGGCGCTGGCGGAGGTCCCGGACGTCGAGACCGAAAGTGAGGGCGACGGCTACTACAAGCGGGTGAGGATCTACCCGATTGCCGACGAGCTCGCGGACTCCTCGGAAGTCGATGGCTTCGCCGATTCCTCGGAAGAGGGCGTTCCGGCCTGATCCGAACGGGTACCGTCCGTCGGCCGGCAGGATCGATGTTTCACGTGAAACATGGGTGAGGATGGGCCGAGACCTCCCTCCCCTCACCCTGGAAGCCTTTCGCGACGGGCTTCGCCGGTGCTCGGCGCACGAGCTCGGAGAGAGCCTCTTTCCTCCCCTCCATCAGCACTACCTGGAGCTGCGCCGTTGGAACCGGCGGTTGTCGCTCGTCGGCCCCGGAACCGTCCACGAGGTTCTTTCCAGGCATTACGCGGAATCTCTGGCGGCCTTGCCTCTCCTGGAAGGAGCGGGCGCGCGGCTCGTCGACCTCGGCTCCGGAGCGGGTTTCCCGGGCCTCGTCCTCGCCGCGGCCCGCCCGGATCTCGACGTCACCCTCGTCGAGGCCCGGCAGCGGAAATGGGCCTTTCTCCGTAGCGCCACGCGTCGAAGCGGATTGTCCTGCCGATGCCTCAATGCTAGAGTCCAGGTCCCGCTCCCGGACGGATTTCCGAGTGAGGTCCACCTGGTCACCTGCCGTGCCCTGGCGGTCGACCCCGAGGTCCTTGCCGCGATCCACCGGAGCTCACCGGCCGCACGCTTCCTTCTCTGGCAGGGCGAAGCTCCTCCCCGGCTCCCCACCGCCCTCGCGGCGGGCCGGGAGCTCCCGCTGCCGGGAAGCGAGCGCCGAAGGATCCTCGAGATCCGCGGGACCTGAGCCGCTGGAGAACCGCAAACCCTGAGAGGATGCCGATCCGCTACCGTCGCAGGACGGGTTTGCGGGAGGTGTGAGGACCCAGATGTCCGTGATCATCGCCATCGCCAATCAAAAGGGCGGAGTCGGCAAGACCACCTCCGCCATCAACCTCGGCGCCGCCCTCGGCGCCCTGGAAAAGAAAGTCCTCCTGGTGGACTGCGATCCCCAGGGCAACGCCACCCGCGGCCTGGGACACCATGCGGGCGTGCCCCATCTCTACCACGTGCTGACCGGCGAGAACGGCGCCGCCGAAGCCGTGCGCTCCACCGCTTTTTCCGGCATGAGCCTGCTGCCTTCCGACCGCGAGCTGGTGGGCGTCGAGGTCGAGTTCGTCGGCATGGAAGGCTGGGAAAACCGCCTGCGGGAAACCCTTCAAGACGTCGCCCGCGGCTACGACTTCGTCTTCCTGGACTGCCCGCCTTCCCTGGGACATCTGACGGTCAGCGCCCTGACCGCCGCCGACCACGTGCTGGTCCCCCTGCAATGCGAGTACTACGCCTTGGAGGGCGTCAGCGAGCTCGTCGCGACCGTCCAACGGGTTCAAGGGCGCCTCAACACCCGTCTCACGATCGGCGGCATCCTCCTCACCATGTACGACGATCGCACCAACCTCTCCCGCGACGTCGCCGAGAACGTGCGAAGCCACTTCGGAGAGAAGGTCTTCCAGACGATCGTGCCGCGAAACGTCCGCCTCGCCGAAGCCCCGAGCCACGGGCTTCCCATCCTCCATTACGACATCAAGAGCCGCGGCTCCGCCGCCTACCTGGCCCTTGCCCGGGAGTTTCTGAACCGGACATGAAGACGAAAGCGAAAAGCCCCAAGGCCGGCCGCCGAGGGTTGGGGCGTGGCCTCGACGCCCTCCTTTCCGGCGGCCCGGCGACCTCAGCAGAGTCGCTGTCCTCCGAAACGCCACAAACTCTCAACAGCCTGCCGCTCGAGAGGCTGGAACCCAACCGCTTCCAGCCGCGAAGCGATTTCAACGAATCGGGCCTCGACGAGCTGGCGAGATCCATCCGTAGCCAGGGAATCGTGCAACCCATCGTCGTCACGCCGAAAGAAGACGAAGAGGGCCTCTACACCATCATCGCCGGCGAGCGCCGCTGGCGGGCCGCGCAGCGTGCCGGGCTCAAGGAGGTCCCGGTAGTCCTGCGCCAGGTCGCCGACGACCGCCAGCTCCTGGAGATGGCGCTGGTCGAGAACCTCCAGCGTACCGACCTGAATCCGGTCGAGGAAGCGGAGGCCTACCAGACCCTGGCCGTCAACTTCGACCTCTCGCAGACCGAGATCGCCTCCAGGGTCGGAAAGGCAAGGACCACTGTCACCAACGCCCTACGGCTCCTGCGCCTCCCGGAAGAGGTCCAGGACCTGCTCCGGGAAGGACGGTTGAACGCCGGCCAGGCACGGCCGCTCCTCGCCCTTCCCGACAAGGACCGCCAGATCGAGCTCGCCCAACGCGCCGTCGAAGAGTCCTTGACCGCCCGCGACCTCGAAGCCCTGGTCTCCCCGAAGGAGGGCGAGCCCAAGACGAGCAAGAAGAAAGAGGAGGCCGACGTCCACACCCGCGCCGCCATGGAGAAACTCACCCAGAGCCTCCAGACCCGGGTCGACATCGTTCGCCGGCGCCGCGGCGGTCAGGTGCGGATCTTCTTCCACTCCGAGGAGGAGCTCATCCGCCTCTATGACAGACTGATGCAGGAGGACGACGAATAATGGGCAAGAGCGGATTCAACGGCATCCTCGACGAGGGATCTCACATCAAGGGTGAGCTCCACTTCGAGGACACCTTCAAGATCAGCGGCAAGATCACCGGCAGCGTCGTCTCCTCCGGAGATCTGGAGGTCTACGAAGCCGGCGAGGTCGACGGCGAGATCCGCGTTCGCCACATCCTGATCTCCGGCACCGTCCGCGGTACCCTACGCGCCTCCGCCAGGGTGGAGATCAACTCTACCGGCAAGGTCACGGCGGACATCCATACCCCGACGCTCGTGATCAAAGAAGGGGCCTTTTTTGAAGGACGCTGCTCCATGCGCGGCGAGAGAGAAGGTAGCGCCGCGGAGGCGACGGGGAACGTGGCCCAGTTGTCGCTGGCCAAGAAACGTCGCTAAGTCGTTGAAAAGAAAGAACTTGGTAGATCATGCAGAAGAAACGGTCCGAGCTCCGCGAGTACTTCGAGGCGCTGCTCATCGCGGCTCTCTTCCTGGGATTCACCAACACTTTCGTCATCAAGACGTTTTTCATCCCCTCGGGCTCGATGGAAGACACCCTCCTGATCGGCGACCACCTCTTCGTCAACCGTTATCTCTATGGTCCGGCGGGCTTGGGGCTGGAATCGAAGCTCCTGCCCTCCAGGGAGATTCGGCGTGGTGACGTGGTGATCTTCCGCTCGCCGGAGGAGCCGACCAACGACCTCGTCAAGCGTTGCATCGGCGTCGGTGGCGACGAGATCAAGATGGTCGACAAGGTCCTCTACGTCAACGGCCAGGAGGTCGAGGACCGCGGCTACGCCAGCCGCCGCGACAACCGGATTTTTCCCAACCGGCGTTACCTCAGCCGCCAGGCCCGCCAGCGCGACAACTTCGGGCCCATCCAGGTGCCGGAGGACCATTACTTCTTTCTCGGCGACAACCGCGACTACTCCTTCGACTCGCGCTTCTGGGGCAGCGTCCCCCGCCACTACATCAAGGGCCGGGCGTTTATCGTCTACTGGTCCTTTGGCGGCGACACGCCCGACGGAGTGTGGAAGGGGTGGGGCGAGAAAGTCGTCCAGATCGGCAAGACCATCGCCGGCTTCGTGACCTCGACCCGCTGGCGGCGCACGTTCCACCTCATCGGCTGAGGCCGGCGTGAGGCGGCGACGCCGACAGACCGAGACGCTGCTCCGGCCGGCCTGGCGGGATTATCTTGAAGCTCTGCTGATCGCCTTGCTCTGCGCGTCTTTTGTGCGCACCTTCCTGATCCAGGCGATGAAGGTCCCCAGCTCCTCGATGAGCCCAGGTCTGGTGGCGGGCGACCACATCCTCGTCAACAAATTCCTTTACGCCCATCTGCGCGGCGGCGAGATCACAGCACCCCGGTGGCTTCCGATGCGCGACCCGCGCCGCGGCGAGGTCCTCGTCTTCGGCCACCCGGACGAGCCGCGGCGCCGCTTCGTCAAGCGCCTGATCGGCCGGCCAGGCGATACGGTCGAGGTCGACGCCGGCCGGGTCCGAATCGACGGCAACCCTCTCGCCGAGCCCTACCTCGGTCCGGACGCCGGCGAGGGCGCCTCCTTTGAGGCGCAGGAGGTGCCCGCGGGAAGCTTTTTCGTCCTCGGCGACCATCGCCGGAGCTCCAGTGATTCCCGCTCCTGGGGGTGGCTGCCGGCGGATCTGGTCCACGGCCGGGCGTTTCTCGTCTACTACTCCTCGGCCGAGCCCTCCCATCAGGACGACGAGTGGAGTATGATCGAGCAGCCCCTGGGATGGATCGCGGGGTCACGGCTCAGGCGATGCTTGACGTGGGTTCGATAATGGGAACGGCTTTGAGGAAAGGAGACACGATGAGCTCGCGGAAATGGCAGAGAGGCGAAGGCAAGGCCGGGTGCATCTTCTGGATCTTGATCTTCCTCATCGGCGGCCTCGTCGCCTGGCAGATGATCCCGCCGAAGATCGCCGACATGCAGCTTTGGGACCATATCGAAGAGATCGCCAAGCTCGAGCCGCGAAAAAGTGGAGAATGGTTCAGGGAGTCGATCTACCGACGAGCCTCGCAGCTGAAGATCCCGCTCAAGAAAAAGGGTATCAAGGTCGACAAGACCCTGCGCCGAGTTCAGGTCGACCTGGAGTACGTCGTGGTGCTCGACTTCATCGTGACCACCTACGAGTGGAAGTTCGGAAAAAGTATCGAACGCGACATCTTCCTCATGTGAGCCCCAGGTGTCCACCGGCGATCCGGATCCCACCGGGCGGTTGCGTTGGAAGCCGCCAGGTACGTCGATACTCGCCAACGCTTTTCTACCAGGGGCGCTGGCCGGGACCCAACTCGCGGGTCTGCTTTTTTTCCTCAACCCCCACCTCCCCTTCGAAGCCGTTCCGGTCCTGAAGGGTGTGGCTTTTTATGGCCTCCTGCTGGGCGCGTTGACGCTCGTGGTGCTCGTCCCCTTCACCTGGGGACAGCCCCGGCGCTCAGGCCGGATCCTGCCCTGGAGCCTGACGGTGGTCTTGGCCGCGGCTGGCGTCGGAGCTTGGATCCACGCCTCCTACTACGCTTTTTACCTGCCTTCCGGCATCAATCGCCGCCTGCTCAAGGCGGCGATCTGGTTGAGCCTCGCGGCGGTGGTCTGCTTCTACACGGCTCTCGTCCATGTCGTGCGCCAGCGTCCCTACGGACGGCGGAGCCGGGTCCTCTACACCCTCCTGGCTTTCGCCTCGATCTACGTCCTGATCGAGCGGCGCGAGGCCTTCAAGCCGAGGTCCGGACCGGTGCCCCGGACCACCACCTTCGTCGGCAACCCGCGCCCGCAGCTGTTGCTCGTCGGCGTCGAGGCGGCGACCTTTGATGCTATTTTACCATTCGCAGAACAAGGACGGCTTCCTTTCCTGAGCCGCATGTTGGACGAGGGCTTCTACGCTCGGCTCACCGCTCTCAAACCGCCATTGCGCCTGCCACTCTGGACGACGCTCGCGACCGGCAAGTACCCTTACCAGCACGGGATCGTGAGCGAGCGTGTCTTCGGCGCGCGATTCCTCGGCAACCGCGACACCTTGAACCTCCTGCCGGTGGGGATCGGTTTCGAGTCCTGGGGGATCTGGAGCCCGGCCCGACCGGTCGATCCGGGGGCCCGCCGGGTCCTGGCGTTGTGGGAGGTCCTGGGTCGTCTGGAGATTCCGAGCGCTCTTGTCGGTTGGCCTCTCCTGGCGCCGGCGGCGGGAGGAGCGCCGCCCGCCGGCGTCGAGGTGGGCCTGTCGGATCGTTTCTTCGCGACCGGTGGTGGCGAAGGTGCTGCCTGGCCGACGGAGGTCGTGGAGCGGGCACGGCTCTTTCGTACTCCGAGCCCGGCGCTCGACCTGGAGCGCACGGCGCGCTTCGGGCCGAACCCGCCGCCGGCCGTGCTCGATGCCCTTGCCGGAGACGTCTGGCGCGAGGAGATCGCCTTCTTCCTCCTCGACCAGCATCCGGAGCTCGGTGCCTTCTTCCTCGTCCTTCCTGGCCTGAGAGAGGTCTCGCGGCAATACTTCGGAGCCTACTCGGCGGTGCAGTTCGAAGGCGAGCAGGACGGCGTTTCCGAAGAGGGGGCGAACCTCCTCAGCGCCTATTACATGTACCTCGACGAGCTCTTGGCGGCACTCTGGGAAAGGAGCCGAGAGCCGCGTCTCCTGGTGGTGGTGTCGGTTCACGGCGCCGAGGACGACTACGGCTACCGCAAGGCCTGGCGCGTGCTGAGTCGTGGCCCGGCGCTGCGCGGCTATTTCGACCGCGCGCCCGATGGCGTCCTGATGGCCCTCGGAGAGGGGATCCGCTCCGAGCCGCGGGTGGGGACGGCGGAGCTTGTGAACCTGGTACCGACGCTGCTCTACGGCCTGGGGTTCCCGATCGCACGGGACCTGGACGGCGCCGTCTTGACCGAGGCTTTTGACACCAGCTTTCTGGCCCGTCAGCCCTTGACGTTCCTGCCGTCCTACGAGACGTTCTCGGCGCCGGCGGAGATGCAGGAGGAGGAGGAGTAGGGAGCGGCTCGTCAGCCGTCGAGGTGCCCCTTGGAGACGTAGCGCTCGGCGCTGTCGGGGACGATGGTGACGACACGCTTGCCCGGCCCCAGGCGGCGGGCGATCTGGAGGGAGGCGTGGAGGTTGGCGCCGGAGGAGCCGCCGACGAGCAGGCTCTCGCTGCGCGCCACCTCGCGCACGGTCGAAAAAGCGTCGTCGTCGTGGACCATCAAGATCTCGTCGACGAGATCGCGGTCAAAGATCCCCGGGATGAACGAGACTCCGATGCCCTCGACCTTGTGGGGTCCCGGCTCGCCGCCCTGGAGGATCGAGCCGTTGGGCTCGACGACCACGCAGTGGACGCTGGGGTTCCTCTCCTTCAAGAAGCGGGAGACGCCCATGAAGGTGCCGCTCGTACCGGCGCCGATCACCGCCGCGTCGACCCGGCCCTCCATCTGCTCCCAGATCTCGCGGGCCGTGCTCCGGTAGTGGACGTCGGAGTTGTCGGGGTTCCAGAACTGGTTGGGGACGTAGGCTCGATCGCCGATCTCCGCGGCGATCTCCTTGGCGCGGTTGATGGCGCCTCTCATGCCGAGCTCGCCGGGGGTGCGCACGACCGTGCCGCCGAGCGCCTCCATGAGCTTCACCTTCTCGACCGAGAAGTTCTCCGGCACGGTCAGGATGACGCGGTAACCGCGCTGGACGCCGACCAATGCCAGGCCGATGCCGGTGTTGCCGGCGGTGGGCTCGACGATCGTGCCACCGGGCTTCAAGTCGCCACGCTTCTCGGCCCCTTCGATCAGGCCGACTCCGAGCCGGTCCTTGACGCTGCCGCCGGGGTTCATGAGCTCCAGCTTGGCGAAGATGTCGGCGCGCTCGCCCGGGGCGAAACGGCACAGCCGGAGGAGGGGCGTCGAGCCGATGAGCTCGGCCACGGAGTCGACGACGGGAGGTGTGGCAAAAGTCTTTGGGGTCGTGGTCATAGGCGCCGATCCTAGCAGCTCGGCGCACCCGAAAAACGAAAAGGCCCCTCCCGGAGGAGGGGCCTTTCAGCCGCGACGCGGGCGGTGGCCTACCAGCGGAAGCCGACGTGGGCGAGGGCCCGGCGGCCGACGAGGTCGCCGCCGAAAGACTCGTAGTGCTCGTCGTCGAAGAGGTTGGAGACGTTGAAGCCGATCTTGATCCGGTCGCTGAACGCGTAGTCGCCGCTCAGGTTGACGACCTCGTAGGAGAGGACAGGCCCCTTAAAAGAAGTGCCGGCGGACCATTCGAAGTCATCGACCCAGCGGTACCTCACGGCTCCGCTCCAGCTCGAGCCCCGGTAGGCGAGCCCGAAGCTGTACTTGTTCTCCGGGGCGTTGGCGGTCAGCTCCTCGCCTCCGACTCCCCCCTCGACGATGTCGAAGTCGAACCAGGAGTAGCTGAATTCGACGGCCAGCTGCGGCGTGGCGTAGACGTTGAGCCCGACGTCGACACCCTGGGTGTCCACCGCACCGGCGTTGGTGTAAGAGGCGAGGGCAAAAATCGGTGTGCCGTCGACGTTGTTCGAGAGGAAGAAGAAGGCGCCTCCCAGAGCGCCCGCGAGGGTGCCGAGGAGGAGATCCGGAGCCGGATGGTTGGCCGGCGGCTGGTAGGGGCCGAAGCTCGGATTGATGAGCCCGAAGGGGTTGCCCGTCAAGTCGGTGATGAAGTTCTTGAGCTCGCTGTTGTAGTAGTCGATGGTCAGAAAAGCCTTGTTGCCGAGGATCCCGCTGTAGCCGACCTCCCAGGAGGTGACCTCCTCGAGCTCGAGGTCCTCGTTGCCCAGGGCGCGCACGCCGGTGGGCTGGTCGAAGCCGCAGGAGACGCCGAAGGGAGCGCAGAGGGCGGCCTCGATCCCGCCGAGGTCGATGAAGGGAATCGGGGGATTCCCCGGAATGGCGGTCGGTGCGTCGAGGAAGTACTCGGAGTAGTTGGCCTTCTGGAAGGCTTCGTTGTAGGAGAAGCGCAGCGTGTGATGGGCGCTCAGGCTCCAGACCAGGGCGGCCTTGGGAGAGAACCGGGATTCATGCAGCGAGCTCTCGTCGTAGCGTCCCGCGAGGACCAGCTTCACGTTGTCGCCGAGCTCGAAGTCGGCCTGGGCGAAAAGCGCCTGCGAGTCCGAGTCGACCGGCCGGAAGACCAGGGTCTGACGGCCGTCGTCGTTGGCGGTGTCGATCTCGGTCTCCTTGTAGGAGGCGCCGACCACGAGACGGCCCCGGTTGCCGAAGTCGACGTTGCCTTGCACCTCGATGTTGCGGTTCTCGGTGTCGAGGAAGATCCTGCCGGCGGAGGCCAGGGCCAGCTGGTCGGGGGATTCCCGGGAGTTGGTGTAGGCCAGGACGTTGAAGCGGGGATGGGAGAAGTTGAACCGGGTGAAGGTGCGCTCAACGTCGTTGACGTCGACCCGGCCGATCCCGGTGACGACGACATACCCCTCCGCGTCGAAGTAGCCGCTCTCCAGGCTCAGCAGGCTACCGCCGGCGAGCTCCTTGTCGACGCGCAGCTCGACGCGCTGGCTGTCGAACTCGTTGGTGTTGGGCAACCAGGCGTTCTCCCTCGGGAGCCCCGGGTACTCGGTCCCCGCGCGCCGGTCCCTGGTGAAGCCCTCGCCCTCGCTGTAGGCGGCGATCAACCTGACGAACCAGTCGCTGCCCAAGCTCGTGGCCCAGCCGAGCTCACCCCGCAGGGTGGAGAGCTCGCCGCCGGTGAGCGTCAGCCGGCCGCCGACGCTGTCCTTGGGTGCCTTGGTGGTCAGGTTCAACACGCCGTTGAAGGCGTTGGCGCCGTAGAGGGCCGAGCTCGGTCCGCGAATCAGCTCCATGGAGGCGAGGCCCTCCTGCTCGGCGAGATAGCCCCACTCGGTCGACCCCAGGAAGGGGACCGCCGGGTCGCGTCCGTCGAGCAGGACCTGGACGCGGCGGGTCAGCGAGCTGTTGAACCCGCGGGTGTTGAGGTTGAAGTCGTTGACGCCGCTCTGGGTGACCTCGACACCGGGGGTGAACTCGAGCACCTTCGGCAGCTGTCCGGCGCTCGACTCGCGCTCGATTTGCGCCTCGTCGATCACCGTCACCGCGGCGGGGGCCTCGACGATGCGCTCGCGGCGCCGCGAGGCGGAAAAGATCGTGATCGTCTCGGCGAAGCTGACGTCCCAGTCGACGTGCTTGTCGACGTGGGTCGTCGCACCGTCCTCGACCGCGACACCGGCCTCGGAGTCGGCGTGCTCGCCGACGTTGAAGGTCAGGTTGTAGGAACCCGGCGCGACGTTGTCGATCCGGAAGGTACCGTCGCTCGTCGTCAGCGCCACCTGGGCGGTCTCGCTCACCACGACGGTGACGCCGCCGACCCCCTGGTCGTCCCGGTCGTTCGTGACCTTGCCATCGATCACTCCGCTGGCCCAGGCTCCCGTGGCGATCAGGGCGAGCGCCAGAGCGGTCCCAAGAATTCGTCCTCGCATGCTGTGTCTCCTTTTGTGCTGAAAGTAGGGTCGCCGTGCTCCTCGCTCGGCGTCATCTCTAGAATGCTTGAGCCGTGAAAGGCCTGGGCCAAGACATGTGACAGATTATGGACCAGGAGAACGGGTTGCCGCAAGCGCGGCGGCCGGTCGTTGAGCCCCCAGAGCGGATGTGATAGGCAACGCGGACGGTCCTACTTACGGAGGAGACGCCTCGGATGAGCGATTCAAAGACCGCGACCTCCACCGCCCCGGCGGCGACCACCGACGAGCACGAGGCCATGACGGAGCTGGAGAGCCGTCTCCGGGCGTCCCGCCTCGGGGGTGGCGAGAAGCGCATCGAGCGCCAGCACGAAGCGGGCAAGCTCACCGCCCGCGAGCGCCTGGACCTCTTGCTCGATCCCGGCTCCTTCGCCGAGGTCGACGCGCTCGTCACCCACCGTTGCCGCGACTTCGGCATGGAAGAGCAGAAGGTCCCCGGCGACGGTGTGGTCTCGGGGTACGGGACGATCGACGGACGCCTGGTCTACGTTTTTGCCCAGGACTTCACCGTTTTTGGCGGGTCGCTTTCGGAGACCAACGCCGCCAAGATCTGCAAGGTCATGGACCTGGCGGTCGAGAACGGCGCCCCGATCATCGGCCTGAACGACTCCGGCGGCGCCCGCATCCAGGAGGGCGTGGCCTCGCTCGGCGGCTACGCCGACATCTTCCTGCGCAACACCCTGACCTCGGGGGTCGTGCCCCAGATCTCGGCGATCATGGGCCCCTGCGCCGGTGGAGCAGTCTACTCGCCGGCCCTGACCGACTACATCTTCATGGTCGAGGGGACGAGCTACATGTTCGTCACCGGCCCCGACGTCGTCAAGACGGTGACCCACGAGGAGGTGACCAAGGAAGAGCTCGGCGGCGCCCAGACCCACCTGGCGAAATCCGGCGTCGCCCATTTCGCCCTGCCCAATGACGCCGCCTGCCTCGCCGCGATCCGGGAGCTCCTCTCCTACCTGCCGTCGAACAACCTCGAGGACCCTCCCGGGGGCACGAGCGACGACGATCCGAGCCGCGAGGACCCAGGCCTCGACTCGCTCGTGCCGGTCGATCCCAACAAGCCCTACGACATCAAGCGTCTGATCGCCGGAGTGGTCGACGACGGCCGTTTCCTGGAGGTCCAGGCCGACCACGCGAAAAACATCGTCGTCGGCTTCGCCCGGCTCGCCAATCAGACGGTGGGCGTCGTCGCCAACCAGCCGGCCTACCTCGCCGGCGTGCTCGACATCGACGCCTCCTTGAAAGGGGCGCGGTTCGTCAGATTCTGCGACGCCTTCAACGTTGCGCTGGTGACGTTCGAGGACGTGCCGGGCTTCTTGCCGGGCACCCAGCAGGAGTTCGGCGGCATCATCAAGCACGGCGCCAAGCTCCTCTACGCCTACTCGGAGGCGACGGTACCGAAAGTGACCGTCATCACCCGCAAGGCCTACGGCGGGGCCTACTGCGTCATGTCCTCAAAACACATCCGCACCGACGTGAACTTCGCCTATCCGACGGCGGAGATCGCGGTCATGGGACCCGAAGGGGCGGTCAACATCCTCTATCGCCGCGAGCTGGCCGAGGCCGTGGACGAGCAGGACCTCGCCGCGCGGCGCGCCGTGCGGGTGGCCGAGTACCGGGAGAAGTTCTCGAATCCCTACATCGCGGCCGAGCGGGGCTTCATCGACGCCGTGATCGCACCGCGAAAAACGCGCACCCGCCTCGTCCGGGCGCTGCGCCAACTCGCCGGCAAGCGCCAGAGCGTACCGCGCAAGAAACACGGTAACCTTCCTCTCTGAGGCGGTCGGGGAACCGGGCGGTCCGGCTACCTGCCCTAGGCCTCGAGGAAGTGGCGCAGCTTCGCCGAGCGGCTCGGGTGGCGGAGCTTCCGGAGCGCCTTCGATTCGATTTGGCGGATCCGTTCGCGGGTGACGTTGAACGAGCGGCCGACCTCCTCCAGCGTGTGCTCCGACTTCTCGCCGACCCCGAAGCGCAGGCGCAGGACCTTCTCCTCGCGGGGGGTCAGGGTCTTTAGGATGTGGCTCGTCTGGCGGCTCAGGTTGGTGTTGACCACCCGCTCGACGGGTGAGGCGGCGTTTTTGTCCTCGATGAAGTCGCCCAGGTGGGAGTCTTCCTCCTCGCCGATCGGGGTCTCCAGGGAGATCGGCTCCTGGGCGATCTTCATGATCTTTCGCACCTTGGCGGCCGAGAGGTCCATGCGCTCGCCGATCTCCTCGGCGGTCGGCTCGTGGCCCAGCTCCTGGACCAGCGAACGACTGGTGCGGGTGAGCTTGTTGATCGTCTCGATCATGTGCACCGGGATGCGGATGGTGCGCGCCTGGTCGGCGATGGCGCGGGTGATCGCCTGGCGGATCCACCAGGTGGCATAGGTCGAGAACTTGTAGCCGCGGCGGTACTCGAACTTCTCGACCGCCTTCATGAGGCCGATGTTGCCCTCCTGGATGAGATCCAGGAACTGGAGGCCGCGGTTGGTGTACTTCTTGGCGATCGAGACCACGAGGCGCAGGTTCGCGACGATCAGCAGCTCCTTGGCGCGCTCGCACTCGGCCTCGCCTTTGCGGATCTTCGAGATCGTCGCCGAGACCTCGTCAAAAGAGGTGCCATAGCGTTCCTCGAGGTCCTGGATCTTGCCGCTGTACTTTTCCAGGCGCCGCTCGTGGAGCGCCCGCAGGTCCAGGTTGCGCTCGCGCTCCAGGGCGCGCGCGGCGCGGCGGATGTCGTTCTTGAGCCGCGAGAACTCGCGGTGGATACCGCGCAGGAGCTCCACCAGGCAGTTGCGGGTCTGGAGCGAAAAGTCGATCGAGCGGATGTCCTTGGCGATCTTTGCCATGTGGCGGTCCACGTCGCGCTCGATCTCGTGGTACCTGGGATCGTCGGTCGCCATCGCGTCCTGCCTCTCGCGCAGGATGCGGATCTGGTTGTCGTGGCGGGCGATGCGCTCGAAGGTCTGGAGGTTTTTCTTGATGCGCTCGTGGGCCTTGCTGTCGAGGTCCTCGCTGTCGCTCGTGAGCTCGCGCATGACCCGCGGGTCCCGCTGCGCCAGCTCGTTTAGACGCAGGAGCTCTTTCAAGACCACCGTGTTCGAGCACAGGGCCTCGTAGATCGTCCACTCGCCGTTCTCGATCCGCTGGGCGATCTCGACCTCGCCTTCGCGGTCGAGGAGAGGCACCGTCCCCATCTCGCGCAGGTACATGCGGACCGGGTCGTTGGTCTTCTCCTGGGCGGTGAGGACGAACTCGGCCGTCTCGTCCTCCTTCTTGTCGAAGTCGCCGGCGGGGATGGCGTCGCCTTCGCGGTTCTGGTAGCGCTCGGGGCGGTCGAGCACGAGGATCGACAGGTGGTCGAGGCGCAGGTAGACCTCGTCGAGCTCGTCGGGAAGCGAGACGACCTCCTCGGGCAACAGCTCGTAGATCTCGTCGTAGAGAAGGTACCCCTTGTCCTGCCCGAGCTCGACGAGCTTCTTGACCGACCCGTGCTTGTCTTCGATGGTTTTTACCTTGGTGGCCGCCAAAGCGTTCTCCCTCTATTGGTTCCGCCGTGCCTACCCGACGCGTTGACGCGCCCGGTTAGTAGTACCGGCCGGTCATCTCCGGGTGGAGGCGACGGATCAGTGCCGTCTTTTCTTCGAGTAACCGGTCGAGGCGTTGCTCGTCACCTTTTTCTTCGGCCTGACGGATCTGCCTCGTCACCTCGTCCAGGCGTCGCTTGGTCCAGCGTCGAACGAGGCCGGAGAGAGCCTCGTCGAGGCCTCCGTCTCCGGAATCGGACTCTTCTAGCAGAAGACGGGCCATCCGGTCAATAGCGCCGCCTTCGCTCGACAGCTTCGCCAAAACCTCGTTTGCGGCGGGCACATGCCCACCCTCACTTCTATATAGAGCGCAAAACGCGGCGTAAATATTCCGGCAATCTTCATCCAGGAATATTTCTTCGGGGGGTAAGGGGTGCGGCAAGCGCGGCGGAGGGTCGTTTTCAAAGAGCAGATGGAGGACTTTTTCCTCGCCGCCGGCCGGGCTCACGTCGGTGGCGCGCTCCTTGCGCGACGGATCGTAATAGAGATTCGACCCCACCTTCTTGTGGAAGACGTTCTCCGGAACCCCAAGATCTTGTGCCGCCCGCCGCGTATAGTCGCTCCGGGCGACGTCGTTGCGGACCTGGCGCAGGACCTCGGAGATCGCCTGGGCGGCACGGGCGTTGGCGGCCGGCGTGCGGACGACCGGGGTCAGGCGCTCGATCTCGAGCCACACGGCGTCCTGTGCATTCTCGACGACGGCCCGGACCGCCTCCGGGCCCTCCGCGAGGCGGAGCGAATCAGGATCTTCGCCGGCGGGAAACTTCGCCCGGCGCACGTGGAGGCTCGCCTGGAGGAGCACCGGCAGGGCGCGCTGGAAGGCCTTCTCGCCGGCCTCGTCGCCGTCGTAGGCGATCACGACCTCGTCGACGTAGCGTCCGAGGAGCCGCGCCTGGTCGGCGGTGAGCGCCGTCCCCATGCCGGCAACGGCGCCGCCGACGCCGCTCGCCACCGCGCCGACGACATCGAAGTAGCCCTCGACGAGAAGCGCCCGGCTGCTTTCCCGGAGCGCTTTTTTGGCCTGGTGGAAGCCGTAGAGGAGCCGGCCCTTGTGGAACTCGTCGGTCTCGCTCGTGTTGACGTACTTGGCCTGATCGTCGCCGAGGGTGCGTCCGCCAAAACCCACCAGGCGTCCGTTGGGGGCGTGGATGGGGAACATCAGGCGGTGGCGGAAGCGGTCGTAGGTGTCACCGGACTTGGAGCTCGTGCCGACGAGGCCGGCGGCGGCGAGGTCGGCGACCGGGATCTTACCCTGGAGGGCGGAGAGGAGGTGGCGCCAGCCGTCGGGGGCGTAGCCGAGGCCGAAGCTTGAGACGAGCTCGCGGGGGATGCGGCGGTCCTCGAGGTAGCTGCGGGCGAATTCGCTCGCCTTGAGCTCGCGCTGGAAGAAAGCGGCGGCGGCTTCCAAGACCTGGGTGAGGTCTCTTTTCTCGCCTCCCGGTCCGCGGGCGGGGGCGGAGGGCAGGGGGATGCCGTAGCGCTGCGCCAGGGCCTCGATGGCGGCGGGGAAGTCGTCGCCCGAGTGCTGCATGTGGAGCTTGATGGCGTCGCCGCCGGCGCCGCAGCCGAAGCAGTAGTAAAGCCCGTTGTCGGCGTCGACCGAGAACGACGGCGTCTTCTCCTTGTGGAAGGGGCAAAGACCCTTGTAGCGGCTGCCGCCGGTGCGTTTGAGGCGCGTCACGTCGCCGGCGACGTCGAGGATGTCGACGGCGTCGCGGACCGCCTGGACGAGCTGCGGCGTCAGGTGGATCGAGCCCAGGGCCATGGGGGGATTCTATCTCTGAGTGGCAAGCTTCTCCATTCCGGGGCCGGAGGTACAAGGCAGAAGGCACGTCGCCTGGCCACCCGGGGTTGAAACCCCAGGCTACATCTAGAAGGGCGCCCTTCGGGCTTGGCGGCTGAAGCCGCGGGATTTTGCCGGCCGACATGGTAGGATTCACGCAGAACTGCCCGGAGAGACGCCATGCCCACCGCCCAAGAGACCTCCCAAGACCGTGTCCTCAGAATCGTACAAGAGCTTCCCGCGGACAGCTCCTACGATGAAATCCTCCACGAGCTCGCCTTTCAGCGCATGGTCGACCGCGGTCTGGTGGACGCCAAGGCTGGGCGTACGGTGAGCAACGAGGAAGCTCTGAAGCGGATCGAGTCGTGGGGCAAATAAGGTGGCTCCGACGCCTCGACCACATTCCTCCCGCCGCGGCCGTCGCGTCAGGAATCGCCGCCGGAGCCCTGGCCGGAGCCGCCGTAGCGACGACACAGCCGCTCGTCGCGGGTGTCGCCTTCCTCGTACTCCTCGGCTTTGCCGGCGTCCTGGCCTGGAGCGGCGAGCCGGTCGCGGTCCTCGTGGAAGCCCCGGTAGAGGTACCACCCGAGGAGGGCGAGCCCGAACCGCCGCCGCGAGAAAGCCTGGTGGAGCTCGTCGCGATCCCCGCGGGTACGTTCCAGATGGGCATCCCCACCCCGCGAAGCGGGGTCGCGTTCGGGCGTTCGGGCGTTCGTTCCGGGAGACGGCTTCAGCCGTCTTTCTAGCCCATAGCACGGGCCTTGAGGCCCGTCGCGGGGCCGGCCCAGGTCCCCGGAGTTGACGATCCACGTCCGGTCCGCGATAACGTCTTCGACGCAGATCGTTCGCGCCGCGTCCGCGACGGGCCTCAAGGCCCGTCCGCGATAACGTCTTGGACTCAGGTCGTTCGCGCCGCGTCCGCGACGGGCCTCAAGGCCCGTGCTATGGACGAAAAGGCGGCTGAAGCCGCCTGCAAAAGAAGCCGCGAGGTGATTCGTGCCCTTTTGTCAGCTCCTCTACCAATTCGGTTGGGCTACCCAGGATCTGGAGCCTGTCGTCACGCCACGTATCGAAGCCAAGGTCTATGGCTTCCTGCGGATGAAGGCCGTCGAGATGGGTGGAATGGTCTTTGCCGTCAACGGCATGCCGGATCACGTCCACCTGGTGGCCTCGGTGCCACCCTCGGTGGCCCTTGCCGACTTCGTCGGCCAGCTGAAGGGGTTCTCGTCGCGCAAGCTCAACCAGGCGAAGCTCCGAGTGAATCCGCTGCTTCAGACGTCCATGAGGAGCTCTACTACCACTTCGTCTGGGCGCCCAGGAACCGTGAGCCCGTGATCGAGCCGAGAGTCGAACCAGGGCTTCATGGCCATCTGCGGACGAAGGCCGTCGAATTGGGGACGACCGTTTTCGCCGTCAACGGCATGCCGGACCACGTCCACGTGGTGGCGTCGGTCCCGCCCAAGGTGGCCCTCGCCGACTTCGTCGGTCAGGTAAAGGGGTTCTCGTCACACGAGATCAACCGGGACATGGAAGGCCGATTCCAATGGCAGGTCGACTACGGTGTCTTCTCCTTCGATCGCAAGCGACTGCCCAACTACGTGGAATACGTGGAGAACCAGAAGCGCCATCACGCCGAGAAGGCGACGATTGGGATCCTGGAGCGCACGAGCGGATCTCCCGCCTCGGAGGTCCGCGAGCCGGCTGTGGCGTACAACGACGAAGCCTGGCGCCAGGAGCTGGAATCCCTCGAAACCGCCGAATGAACCTTCCCCGGCAGGCGGCTTCAGCCGCCTTTTCGTCCATAGCACGGGCCTTGAGGCCCGTAGCGGGGTCGCGCCTCGCAAAGCCGGTCCGATTCTGGTGACGGGGTCGGGGGCCGTGGACATCCTCGGGAACGTGGACGTCTTCGGGGAACGTGGCCGGCCGTTCGCAACAGGCCTCAAGGCCCGTGCTATGGACGAGAAAGGCGGCTCACTGGGCTACCTTAGGACTCGACCCCGGTGCGGCTCCGAGGAGGGC
>CBDUYN010000177.1:0-21034 GCA_965371445.1 uncultured bacterium
TACCGGCGTTCAGGATCGCCCCCATGTCGGCCAGGCGCAGGGCAAGCCCGTCGTCAAAGCGCGACAGGAAAAGGACGTAGCAGAGCTTTTGCATCCCTTCGCCGCCTCCGAGGACGACCGCCGCTTCCCCGGCCGCTGCGTCAGGAACCGCCCTCGCCTCGTCGTCTTCGGAGTCGACGACGGCCGCGGCGGCTTCCCGGTCGGCTTTCCACTCCCGCCGGACGCGAGCCCGCGTCAGCTGGGAAGCTTTCCGAGCCAGGGCCAGGCCCGGGCTTATTTGGTCCTCGAGAAGCGTCTCGACATCGGCCAGGATGCGGAATTCAACGGACGGCGCTACCTCCCCGGCTTCCATGTCCTCGGGCCAGTCGTCCCCGCTTTCGTCACGGATCCGGGCCAGGATGCCGCGAGCCTTGTCGAGCTCGACCGCGACGGCGGCGAGGGCTTCCTGGGCTTCCGCGGCCGTCATGACGTGCCCTCTCGGGCCTGCTCTCTGGCTTGCTCTCGGGCTTGCTTGACGGCAAGCCAGAGACGGCGTAGCACTGCCTTTTGGGTCTGCTGTCCGGACACGTCGTCCACCTCCTGGAGACGACGCTACGGCGTCCACAGGAGCGCGTCTACTTTCCGCCGATCTTTCCGCCAGGTGGAAAGGGGAGCCACGGGGTAGCAAGGCGGTGCAAGGGGTGGCCCGCTTCCTACCGACCGGGCGGTAGAGTGACCTCGGCACCCTCCGGACGTGGCAATCCCGCCCCGCCGGTAAGGGGCTCGGAGGACGGAAACATGGGAGTCAAAACGGATCTACACGCCGGAGCCGGGATCATGATCGAAATCGTTGGGTGACGGGAAGGGCGGGGAGGACGCTTGCGCGTCTTCCCTCGCCTTGTGTACCCTTCCAACATGAGAGAGAGAGAAACGAAGATATCGGAAGCCGCAATCCTTCTAGAACGCGCTGGCCGTCTTGCGACCAGCG
This sequence comes from uncultured bacterium, assembly GCA_965371445.1. Taxonomy (GTDB): domain Bacteria; phylum Acidobacteriota; class Thermoanaerobaculia; order Multivoradales; family J023; genus DASWIG01. Next base: position 968 of record CBDUYN010000177.1, read on the forward strand.
ATCCGGCCGCCGCGCTCCCCGTGCTGCAAAAAGCTCTCCGAGCTTGCCGTCAGGTCGGGCTTCAATGCCTGGAGACCCGGGCCTTTGCCGCCCTTGGTGCCACCCTTGCCCTATTGGGTCGGCTCGACAACGCCGCGGCTGCCTTCAAGGTGGCGTACCGGTCGGAATGCCCGTGCTGTCGGCCGGTCATAGACCGAAGCTTCGCCCACCTCCTGGACAGGCAAGACCGGAAGCCGGAAGCCGTAGACCGTGCAACCCGGGCCGTGGAAACCGCCAAGGGGCCGGAGAAAGGCCGGGCTCTCGTCTCGCTTGGAATCGTCCGCTTCTACGCCGGGGACGTCTCAGGGGCCGTAGAAGCTCTCACCGAAGCTCTTGACGTGCTCCCCGTCCGATCCCCCCATCACGCGATGGCCCTGACCAACCTCTGCTCTGCCCTTGCCGCCTCCGAAGATCCCGAAGACGTAGAACGTGCCGCGGCCAAGCTTGAAGGGCTCCCCGAAAGGTTCAAGGGCTTGAAACGGCTCTCTCAGGAGCGCGTCAAGCTCGCGTGGTCGACGGGCCAGACCTTGGCCCGGGTGGTCCACGTCTCCGAGCTGCGGTCATGGGCCAAGATTCGACACTTGACCCGGGCTCGGGATCTCATCGACGGATCCGTCTCCGGCTTGGAACGTCTCCGGCTCCCGCTTGACGCCGCGGCGGCGAGAGTCGACCTTGCCAACGTTCAAGCCCAGCTTGACCCTTGTGACGTCCTCGACACCTTGGAAGGGATTGCCGCCAAGGGTGAGCAGGACGGGAAGCGGTTCGACCTCTCCGAGGTCAAGGCGGCCGCCATCGATGCCGCCAAGGGGAGCTTTTCCCGCGAAGGCATCCGGCAGATCTGGGAAGCGCTCCGAGCGCTCCGAGCGGCCACAGTCGACGCCGGCGCAGCTCCCCCGGTCATGTCCTACGCCGCCCCGTAGCGAGAACCTCAGAATATGCATGTGACGCATCAGCGGCCAGAAAGCTCAAACTGACCCACTACCGCCTACTCCCAGTGGAGCACCGTCGCCGGCTGGACGCGGCTCGCCCGCCAGGCGGGTAGGAGGCAGGCGGCGACCGAGCCCGCGACGACGGCAAGCGTCAGGCCGAGCCAGGTCACCGGATCGTAGGGATCCGTACGGTAGAGCTGGCTCTCCAGGAGCCGGACGCCACCCGCTGAAAGCGCCCACCCCAGGACCACGCCGATCGCCGTCAAGCCGAGACCCCGCCGGAGGACGAGGCGCACCACGTCGCCCCGGAGGGCGCCCATCGCTACGCGGATCCCGATCTCCCGGCTGCGGGCGGCGACCGAGTAAGCAAGCACCGCGTAGACGCCGATCGCGGCGAGCATGAATGCCAGCGCCGCGAATCCGCCGAGGAGCGCCGCGGCGAGCCTCTCCGCGCTGCGGTGGACGGCCAGCCGGTGGTCCATCGTCCAGAGCTCGTCGACCAGGATGCCCGGATCGAGGGACTCCATTTTGTCGCGCACCGTGGCGATGAGCGACGTCGGCTCGACGGACGTGCGCAGGACGGCCCAGCCGTAGTCCTTCTGATGCTGGGGCATCGGCTCGAAAACCGTCGCCGCCGCCCCCTTGTGGACCCCGTCGTAGCTGGCGCGTACGACGACGCCGACGACCTCGCGTCCGGGGCCGCCTTCCTCGTCGGCCCCCAGGCGGATCCGTTGGCCGACGGGATCCTCGCCAGGCCAGAAGGCCTCGGCGAAGCCCTCGTCGACGACGACGACGCCCGGCGCGTCGGCCCGGTCGGAGGGGAGGAAGCTCCGTCCGCCGAGGAGCTTGACGCCCATCGTCTCGAAAAAGCCCGGGCTGACCTGGAAGACCTCGGCCGAGAGCAGGTGCTCGCCGGGGGCGCGTCCGACGACCTCGAAAGTCGTCGACCAGTAGGCGACGATCGGCACCGTCGTCGTCGCCGCCTCGACGCCGGGGAGGCTCTCGAGCTGCGCCAGCATCTCGTCGAAGAAAACGGCCTGCTTCTCTTCCTCGGCGTAAGCTTCCTCGGGAAGGCCGAAGACGAAGGTCAGGAGGTTGTTGGGATCGAACCCGGCGTCGTCGTAGACGATGTGGTAGAAGCTGCGCACCGAGAGCACCGCACAGATCGAGATGACCAGCGCCAGGCCGATCTCGGCGACGACGAGGGCTCCCAGGAGCCGGCCGCTGCGCCGTGACGCCGAGCTCTTGATCCCACCGTGGAGCGCCTCCGCGTCGGCGGCCCGGAGGCCGGTAAACGCCGGCGCCAAGCCGAAGGCAAGCCCCGTCACCATGGCGGCGAGCGCGGTGAAAAGAAGGACCCGGCCGTCGATCGAGATGTCGCGAAAGGCCGGCATCGAGTCGATGTCGGCCACCGCGAGAAGCCCCTTCAAGGTCGTCCAGGCCACGGCAAGGCCCACCGCGGCGCCAGCGAGCGACAACGAGACGCTCTCCGCGAGAAGCTGGCGCGTAATTCGCCCGCGCGAGGCGCCGAGAGCGCGGCGCACCGCCAGCTCATGGTTGCGGCCGGCGCCGCGCACGAGCAGCAGGTTCGCCACGTTGACGCAGGCAATGCCGAGCACGAGCAGCACCGCCGCAGCCAGCGCCAACACCCGGGGACGCAGATCGCCGAACGAGCGCTCGAGGACCGGGATCATGTAGATCCCCCGTCCTTTGTGGGTGTCGGGGTGCTCCGCGGCCAGCTCGGCGGCGATCCGGTCCATGTCGGCGCGGGCGGCGTCCATGTCGACGCCGTCTTTCAAGCGTCCGGTCACCGAGGTCCCGCCGTGGGTCTCGTAGCTCCAACCCCACTCTTCGTCGGCGAAGTGGCCCATCGGCGTCCAGAGCGCGGTGTGGCGGAAGTCGCCCGGGTAGAGCATGCCCGGCTTCATCACCCCGATGACCTCGAAAGGCTCTTCGTCGATGCGCAGAACCTCGCCGAGGATGTCCTCCCGGCCGCCGAAACGGCGCTGCCAGAAGGGATAGCTCAGGACCACCACGCCGGCGGCTCCGGGCCGGTCTTCCTGGCTCGTGAAGGTGCGTCCGAGGTGGGGCTCGACGCCCAGCATCTCGAAGAGGTTCGACGACGACTCGATCCCGACCACTGCGACCGGCCGGCCGTCGATCTCGAGGCTGTTGAGCACCTGTCCATGGGCCGCGATCGCTTCGAAAGTCCGGCTGCGCTCCTGCCAGGCCTGGAACTCGAGATAGGAGACCCAGGTCGTGGGATCCGTCTCGAAGCTCCCCCGTAGCGCGATCAGCTCCTCGGGGTCGTCATAGGGCCAGGGTTGGACCAGGATGGCGTTGACGACGCTCGAGATGGCGGTGTTGACACCGATCCCGAGCGCCAGGGTCAGGACCATCACCGCGGTGATGGCAGGCCGTTGGAGAAGCAGCCGCCAGCCGAAGCGCAGGTCTGCGAAGAGCGAGCTCATGCTTTTTCCGGTTTCAAAGGGTCAGCCGCCGATCTCGGCGGTAATCGTCGCCGCGAGCTCCTCGGCCAGGGCCTCGATCTCGGCCTTGTCGCGCCCCTCGACCATGATCCGCGCCAACGGCTCCGTACCGCTGTAGCGCAGCACCAGGCGCCCTTCCCCGGCCAGGCGCTCCTCCAGGCGCCGGGCACCCTCGGCGACGCTCGGGATCTCCTCAAGCGGCGGCTTCTCCCGCACCCGGACGTTTCGAATCAGCTGTGGGAAACGCTCGAAGGGCGCCGCAAGCTCCGAGAGCGGACGCCCCGAACGCTGGATCAAGCACGCCATCTGAAGCGCCGTCAGGAGACCGTCGCCGGTCGTGGCGAGCTCCAGCTGGACGACGTGCCCGCTCTGCTCGCCGCCGAGCGTCGCTCCCAATGCCCGCAGCGTCGCGACCACCTCCCGGTCGCCGACGCCGCAGCGCACGAGCTCGATCCCCTGGCGCTTCAAGGCCACCTCCAGGCCCAGGTTCGACATCGAGGTCGCCACCAGCCGATCGCCCGGCAGCCGCCCCGCGGCCTTCAGCGCGCGCGCCCAGAGATAGAGGACGACGTCGCCGTCGCGGATCTCGCCCCGCTCGTCGGCGAGGATCACCCGGTCGGCGTCGCCGTCGAAGGAGAATCCGACGTCGCTTGAGCTCTCGCGGACGAGCGCGGCGATCACCTCGGGATGGGTCGAGCCGCAGCCGGCGTTGATGTTCGAGCCGTTCGGGGCATCGTTTCGGATCACGACCCGCGCGCCGAGCGAAGCGAAAAGCTCCTCGGCGTAGGCCGACGCGGCACCGTGGCCGGTGTCGAGGGCGACCGCAAGGCCGGCCAACGGACGCTCTCCCGAAAGCGAAGCGGCGAGAGCGGCGAGATAGCCCGAGACCGCTTCGCCGTCGGCTTCGAGCACTGGCGCCGGCCCGGCCGGCGCTCCGGCGGCCGGCGTTCCGGCGGCCGGCGTTCCGGCGGCCGGCGTTCCGGTCTCCGCGAGCCGCGCCTCCAGGGCCGCCTCGCGCTCCGGCGGCCACTTGAAACCGTCGCCACCTATCAGCTTGATGCCGTTGTCGGGATGGGGGTTGTGGCTCGCCGAGACCGCGATACCGCAGGCGGCGCCGCGCTCGCGGACGACATGGGCCACCGCCGGCGTCGGCACCGTGCCGAGAAACGTCTTGCGCGCGCCGCCTTTCTCAAGGCCCGCGGCCAACCATTGGCAAAGCGCCGGCGTCGAGTCGCGGGTGTCGCCGCCGAGGACGACGTGAACGTCGTCTTTCGCTGGGACCTCAGGCGTCCCGCCTGCTCTTCGTCCCGAAGGGACGTCTTCCGCGCCACCGTCCCCGTCCAGGTGCCTGGCCAGCGCCAGGCCCAGCCGGCGGACGGTGGGCTCGTCGAGTGGCGCGACGCCGAACGTGCCGCGGATGCCGTCGGTTCCGAAGAGATGCGGCCGGCTCATTCGATGGGCTCCTCCTCCAGAAATCCGTCGAAGGCGCTGCTGTCGGATCCCGGCACCTTCATCGGGATGTAGACGACCACCTGCCGCGGCTCGATGCGTACCAGGGGGTCGGGCGAAACGACGGCCGTCGTGGTCTCGAAAGTGAGCGCGTGGCCGTCGAGGCTCACCGTGGCGACGAGCTCGGTCAGCGCCCTGACCAGGGAACGCGGCCCGAAGACCTCGACCCGCGGCGGCCGGACCTCCGGCGTCTCGGCGTAGGCCCCGGCGGCGGGCTCGCCGGTGAGCTCGGCGCGCACCGCGAGCACCCGGCGCTCCTGCGGCTCCACGGTCAGCGAGAAGCGGTTGGGCTCGATCGAGACGACCTCGAAGTCGCCCGGCATGCGGACGTTGACGCTCAGACGGTCCTCGGTGATGGCGATCACCCCCTGCTCCCCCTCCTCCAGGGAGACCTCCACGTCGACGCTGAACGGATACAAGCTGGAGATCTCGTTGCGCGGCCCGCGGAGCCTCACCTTCACTTCCAGCAGCGGATCGAGGATCATCATGTCCTCGTCCGCCATCTCGTAGCGCACCTGGGCGGCCACCGTCGTCTCGGCGAGCTGCTGCGCTTGGTGGACCGCCACCTTGATCACGAACGCGATGGTGAGCGCGAAGAGGAAAAGCGGCAGGTGGACGCGTCCGATCACGCCGTGGCCTCCGCGGCAAAGACGTCGGTCACCAGGAGCTTGTAGAGGAGGTTGCGCAGGTCTTTCGAATCGAGCGGCCGGTGCATCTCGCCTTGGAAGGCCACCGACATGGTGCCGGTCTCCTCCGAGACCACCACCACCAGGGCATCGGTTTCCTCGCTGATACCGAGCGCCGCCCGGTGCCGGGTGCCGAACTCCGTGGACAGCTCCGGGTTCAGGGTCAGGGGCAGGAAGCAGGCGGCGGCGGCGATCCGCTCGCCCTGGATGATCACCGCGCCGTCGTGGGTCGGGGTGCCGGGCGTGAAGAGGTTGATCAGGAGGTCGAGCGAGACCACCGCGTCGAGGAGGATGCCGTTCTCGACGTAATTGCGCAACCCTTCGAGCCGCTCGACGACGATCAAGGCGCCGACCTTGCGCTCCGAGAGCGTCGAGGCGGCGAGCACGAGCTCGTTGAAGGTCGAGGCGACCTTGGTCTGATCCGAAAAACCCCACAGAGGCGTCGAGCCGAACTTCGCCAGAGCGCGCCGGATCTCGTGCTGAAAAAGCACGATGATCGCCACCGGCAGAATGATGAAGACGTTCTGGAGCGTCGTCTCCAGGGCCCGCAGCTTCAGGGCCTGCGCGCTGTAGTAGACCGCCACCAGGACCAGGAGACCGATTAGGATCTGGACCTCCCGGGTCCCCCGGATCAGGAGCAGCAGGTAGTAAAAGACCAGCGCCACGAGCAAGAGGTCGACGACGTCGAGGGGGCTCGCGAACGGTTCGATCAGCTGTTGAAGGCCCTGGTAGAGGAGGTCCATGGCGGTGAGCTTCTTGGGGCGGCCGCCGCGGCGCGGCTACTTTCGGTCCAAGCCCGCTAAATGTATCGCAGAAAGGACGCGAAGGAACTGCACCGTTTGACGAACGTCGTGAACGCGGACGATCGACGCGGCCTCGGCCGCCGCGGCGACCGCCGCCAGGCTCCCGCCGAGGCGCTCGCCGGGCGGCGCGCCGGGGTCGGCGTGGCGAATGAAGCTCTTGCGGCTGGCGCCGAGAAGGAGCGGCCGTCCGAGCTCGCGGAGCCTCCCGAGCCCGGCGATCAGCAACAGGCTCTGCTCGGCCGTCTTGCCGAAACCGATGCCGGGGTCGAGCACGATCTGCGACGCCGCGACCCCGGCGGCACGGGCGCGCTCGTCGAGGGCGCGAAGCTCGGCCGTGACCTCGTCGGCGACGTCGTCGAAGCAAATGCCGCGCTGCATCGTCCGGAGCTCGCCGCGGCTGTGCATCAGCACCACGGGACAGCCCGCCTCGGCCACCACCTCGGCGAGGAGCGGATCGCCCAGGGCGCCGACGTCGTTGACGAGGTCCGCGCCGGCTTGAAGCGCCTCGCGCGCCACCTCGCCCTTGCGCGTGTCGACCGCAAGGACGGCGTCGGTCTGACGGCGCAGCCCCGTGAGCACCGGCAACAGGCGGCGGATCTCCTCGCCAGCGGAGACCTCGTCGGCTCCGGCGCCGTAGACGCCGCCGCCGGGACGCGTCGACTCGGCCCCCAGGTCGAGTAGGTCCGCCCCTTCTTCGAGCAGCGCCAAGCCGTGCTCGACCGCCCGGTCCGCCTCGAAGTAGAGCCCGCCGTCGCTAAACGAGTCGGGGGTGACGTTCAGGACCCCCATGACCCGCGGACCGTGGGTCAGCTCGAGCGTACGGCCGCGGGGTAAGGTGAGCTCGAAGTCCAATCTAGGTCGTCGCCGGCGACGGCAGGAGCCCCGGTCCCTGCTGGCGCTCGTCGTGGTGTCGGGTGCTGCGGTCCTCGGTGTCCGGGGTGGAGTCGCCGGAATCGCCAGCGAGAGCTTTTCTCATCGCCTCCGGCATGAGGTCCTGCCCGGTGACCTCCTCGATCAGGGCGTAGACCTCGGAGCCCTCGACCGACTCGCGCTCCAGGAGGACCTGAGCCAATCGCTCCAGGGTCTCGCGCTGCTCGGTCAGGATCTCTTTCGCCCTCTCGTAAGCCCTGTTGACGATGCGCGTCACCTCATCGTCGATCTTGGTCGCCGTCGCGTCGCCGTACTCGGCCTTCTTGGCGAACTCGCGGCCCAGGAAGATCGGCTCCTCGTTGCTGCCGAGAGAGAGCGGCCCGAGCTCCGACATCCCCCAGTCGCAGATCATCTGGCGCGCCGTCTTGGTGGCGCGGACGATGTCGTTGCCGGCGCCGGTCGTGATGTCGTCCTGGGTGAGCTTCTCGGCGACCCGGCCGCCCATCAGGACCGCGATCGAGTTCTCGATGAAGCCCTGGCTGTAGGTGTAGCGGTCCTCGGTGGGGAGCTGAACCGTCAGCCCCAGGGCTCGGCCGCGCGGGATGATGGTGACCTTGTGCAACGGATCGGTCCGCGGCAGAAAGGCCGCCACGACCGCGTGCCCGGCCTCGTGGTAGGCGGTGATCAGCTTCTCCTCGTCGGTCAGGATCAGCGACTTGCGCTCCAGGCCCATCAGGATCTTGTCCTTGGCGTACTCGAAGTCCTCCGCCTCGACTTTCTTCTTGTCGCGCCGCGCCGCTATCAAGGCCGCCTCGTTGACCAGGTTCGCGAGATCGGCGCCCGCAAAGCCCGGCGTGCCGCGGGCGACGACCTGCAAGTCGGCGTCCTCGCCCAGCGGGAAGGTCTTGGTGTGGACCCGCAGGATCCCCAGCCGGCCGTTGATGTCGGGCAAGTCGACCATCACCTGGCGGTCGAAGCGGCCGGGACGCAGCAGCGCCGGGTCGAGCACGTCGGGACGGTTGGTGGCGGCGATTAGGATGACGCCCTCGTTGGTCTCGAAGCCGTCCATCTCGACGAGCAGCTGGTTGAGCGTCTGCTCGCGCTCGTCGTGGCCGCCACCGAGCCCGGCGCCGCGGTGCCGGCCGACGGCGTCGATCTCGTCGATGAAGACGATGCAGGGAGCGTTTTTCTTGCCCTGCTCGAAAAGGTCGCGCACCCGGCTCGCGCCGACGCCGACGAACATCTCGACGAAATCGGAGCCCGAGATCGAGAAGAAGGGGACGTTGGCCTCACCGGCGATGGCGCGGGCGAGAAGCGTCTTGCCCGTCCCCGGCGCGCCCATGAGCAGCACCCCCTTGGGGATCTTGCCGCCCAGGCGCTGGAACTTCTGTGGCTCTTTCAAGAATTCGACGATCTCGGCGAGCTCGGACTTCGCCTCTTCGACCCCGGCGACGTCGTCGAAAGTCACCTTCTTGCCGGCGGCGTTCAGGAGCTTCGCCTTGCTCTTGCCGAACGAGAGGGCCTTGTTGCCCCCCGACTGAAACTGGCGCATGAAAAAGATCCACAGCCCGACGATCAAGAGCACCGGGCCCCAGGTGAGGAAGATCGCCAGCAGCGGGTTCTCGGTCGGCGCCTCGGCATTGAACAGGACGTCGTTTTCCTCCAGCCGCCCAATCAGCTCGTCGGCGAACTCAGGCGGTGCGTAGGACTCGAAGTCCTCCTCGCCGTCGATGGCCTGGCTGCCGACCTTGAACTTGCCGACGATATCGCCGCCCCGGATCGTCACCTCCTCGATCCGCCCTTCCTCGATGGCCGTCAAGAGCGCGCTGATGGCGAGCTCCTCCTGGCGGCCCTGGGTCCCCTGAATCGACTGCCAGAGGAGCACGACGAGGCCAAAGACGACGATCCAGAACAACAGAGATCTGAACGTGGGATTCAAGGCTCTACCCTTTCTCGCTAGTCCCGGAGCCGGCAAGGTCCCGGTCAAAGTATGAGCTTACCCCGAAAGTCCCCCGGTGGGGAGCCCCGCAGCGGCTCTATTTCGGCAACCCAGGCCCGTTTCGGGGGTCCGGGTGCCGTCGGAAGACGAAACCTCTCGGCGAGAGCGACGCCTGGGACCCAGGCGATCTCGCCGTCGACGACGAGGAGCGGCAGCCGTTGGCGCAGCCGGCGAGGAACCCTGGCGTCGATCAGCAGCTCTTTCAACCGCCGCCGCCCGCCGCTCCCCAGGGGAGCCAACCGGTCCCCGGGCCGGCGGTTGCGCACCTCGATACGGCCTGCGCCGCGCGGCAGCTCCGCCAGAGCGGCCCGGTCCGGACAGGAGGTGAACATCCAGGGAGCCACCTCGGAGCGCCGCAGGCGAAAGAGGAGCCGAAGCTCCGGAATCGCCACCTCCCCCGGCGCTTCCAGAGTATACGTGAGCTGCACCCTCGAAGGTTCTCCCCGGACGAGCAGAAGGAGGCCCGAGGCCACCTCCCAGCGCCAGCCGCCGCCGCAGTCGCAGCCGGCACGCCCACCGCGGCCGCGGCCCTCGGCGAGCTGGCGCACGAGCTCCCGGCGCGCCGCGGACGCCGCCGGATAGGGGGCCCCGGAGCGCCGGTGCAGCAGCGCCAGGGCGTGCGGGACGAGCGCCTCGGGCAACGCCTCGAAAGCGGCACGCGACACCTGGACCCCCGGCTCGTAGGGCACCGGCCGGGGCTTGAGCCGCGCCAAGAGGACCTCTTCCAGGCGCTCCCGGGCGGCCGCCGCCGCCCGGGCCACGCCGGCGAGCCGGGGCACCGCGTCCACCGCCTCTGCCTCGAGGCGGGGAAGGAGCCGGTGCCGGACGCGGTTGCGCGGCACCGAAAGCTCCGCGTTGGTCGCGTCGACGACCGGCTCGAAGCGACCCGCGACGCTCGATCGAAGCTCCCGGCGCCGTAGCGTCAGGAGCGGACGGACGAGAAGCACGTCCTCTCGATCCCCGTCGCTCAGGAGGCGCTGCGGCCGGATACCCGCCAGCCCTTCGAGGCCGCTGCCAAAAGCGAGCCTCAGGAGCACCGTCTCGGCCTGGTCGTCGGCGTGGTGGGCGGTGGCGACGAAGCGCGCGCCGATCTCGCCCGCGTACCGCGCGAGAAACGCGTAGCGGGCCCGCCGGGCCGTGGCCTCCGGACCGTCCTGCGACCTTGACGACAGGGGCTCCTCGGGAGACGCCACGTGGAGCGCCACTCCGATCTCGCCGGCGAGCCGTTCGGCGGCGCGGGCGCGGCGCCAGGAGTCGCCGTCGAGGCCGTGGTCCAGATGGGCCGCCAGGACCTCGACGCCGAGCCGCGGCGCCAACGCGACCAGGCCGGCGAGAAGCGCCGTCGAGTCGGCGCCGCCGGAAAACGCCACCAGCAGCCGCTCCGGGGGGCTCCGGGGCACGAGAAGAGGCCGGAAGAATCGCTCCAGGGTTCGCTCGACAATGGCGTGGGACATTGCGGGATGGTGGCGGTGACGGGACTTGAACCCATGACCTAGCGATTATGAGTCGCTCGCTCTAACCAACTGAGCTACACCGCCTGGGTCAGGACCGCGGGCCGGCGTCGCGGTAGCCGGCGACGATAGCGCACACAGCGCTTCGAAGCAAGTGAATCCCCCCGGGGTTAAAACCCCGGGCTACGAAGGGAAAGACCCCTGAAGGGGCCTGATCGCGCAGACACGTCGGAGGTCTTGGGCCGGTCAGTATCCCGATACGACGCACGGCTCGTAGCTCGGAGGTGGGAGTCAACACCTGACGTTTCTGCGGAATCAGTCCCCTTTAGGGGACTTTCCCTGATTAGCACGGGGTTTTAACCCCGTGTGGGAGGGGAGCGTGCGCACGGAAGGCGCGGAGGGGTGTGGGGACGCTAGCGGAGGACTTCCTGGCAGCTACGGAACTGCCCGAAGAACTGGCGCATCGAGCTTTTCAGCGCACCGTCGTCGAGACGGTAGACGACGTTTTGCCCCCGGCGCTGGTCGAGGACCAGCCCCGCTTCCTTGAGCACCGAGAGGTGCCGCGAAATGGTCGGCTGAGACAGGCTGAACTTGGCGACGATCTCGCCCACGGTGAACGGCTGCTCCTCGAGCAGCTGCAGGATCTCCTGGCGCGTCCCGTCGGCCAGGGCCTTGAAGACCTTCGTCATCTTGTGTTTTGTCGCTTCCATCGGCTGATCCTCGCTCGTTTCTGATCCCGGCCATTCGTCGAGGGGCTGGGGAGCCACTCTGCCGGAGGATACGAGCATAGTCGGATCCGCTGCGTGAATTCTTGAAACCGCTCGGAAAATTAGCTGTACGAATGCGCATTTGATGAGCAGTCGTGTGCAGACTTCTCAATATGCGAAAAGGCCGGGCCTGTCGCGCAGGGGGGCGCACGACCGTGCGCCCGCGACGCGGCGCCCTCAAACCCGCACCGGGCCTAGCTAGAAGCGGGCCGCGACCTTGTTCCAGTCGACGACGTTCCACCAGGCCGCGAGGTAGTCGGGACGGCGGTTCTGGTAGTGGAGGTAGTAGGCGTGCTCCCAGACGTCGATGCCGAGGATCGGTGTCTTGCCCTCGGTGAGCGGGCTGTCCTGGTTGGGGGTCGACAGGACCGCGAGCGTGTCGCCGTCCTTGACGAGCCAGGCCCAGCCGGAGCCGAAGCGGGTCATACCGGCGGCGTTGACCTTGGCCTTGAGCTCGTCGAGGCTGCCGAAGTCGCGCCGGATGGCGTCGGCGAGGTCTCCGGTCGGCTCGCCGCCGCCGCCGGGTCCCATGACGTCCCAGAAGAGGGTGTGGTTGGCGTGGCCGCCACCGTTGTTGCGCACCGCGCCGCGGATCGCCTCGGGGACGCTCCCGAGGTCCGCGACGAGGTCCTCGACGCTTTTCGCCGCGAGGTCGCCGTGCCCTTCGAGGGCCTTGTTGAGGTTCGCCACGTACGCGGCGTGGTGCTTGCCGTGGTGGATCTCCATGGTCCGCACGTCGATGTGGGGCTCCAGGGCGTCGAAGGCGTAGGGGAGGCTGGGCAGCTCGTGCATGGATGGGCTCCTTAACTAAGACGGTCGTTCTTGGGTCATAGCGGCGCGGGGGCGCCGGCCGGATCGTTTCGAAGAGGTCTCTCATTGTGCCACAGAGCGAGGCTCGGGGAACCGTCAAGCTACCCCAAAGGGTGGGACGCCGCCACCCCGAAATGGCACGGCTACCGTCCACGCAGGTATGTCCCGTCGCGGCGCTCGGGATTAGCCTTTCCTTGCCGGGGTGCCTTCCCGGTTTTTCCGAGATGCCCGCCCCGGTCCGCCGGTCTCCGCGGCCGGCGAGGAGTCGTGCGCGATGCGCCGTTCCACCCCATATCCCCTACCCACGAGGCAAAGAACACCGATGCTCACGTGCGTGAAACGCACGGCGCTTGCCGTGCGGGTTTTGACCTACCTGGTACTCCCGGCCCTGGTCCTCCTGGCCGCACCCACCTGGGGACAGGAGGTCGAGGAATCCTTCCCTGACGACTACTGCCTGGACTGCCACGACGACCCGGACCTGGAGGCGGAGGACGGCGGATCGCTCTTCGCCGACGCCGCGGTGCTCGGGCGCTCCGTCCACGACGGCACGAGCTGCATCGGCTGCCACGACCGGCCGGACGCCGACTTCGAGGACGTCCCCCACTACCCGGCGGGCTACGAGCCGGTGGCGTGCATCTCGTGCCACCGCCACACCGGCACGATCTGGCAGGAGTACTTCCACCGCATGCTCTCCGAGAGCGGCTCGCGCGACATCCCCGACTGCAAGGACTGCCACGGCGGTCACGACGCCCGGCTCCACATGGGCATGAAGTTCGTCTGCGAGCGTTGCCACGAGGACGTCGCAGCCGAGTACCGCCAGAGCTACCACTTCAAGAAGTACCAGGAAGACACCCGCCGCTACCCGATCTGCACCACCTGCCACGACCCGCACTTCAAGTCGAAGCGGGAGGTCATGTCGGAGATCGAGTACAAGCAGGAGATCGTCGACATCTGCTCGCGCTGTCACCAAAAGGACATCGAGACCTACATCTACTCGGAGCACTTCCACAAGCTCCGCGACGGCAACACCAAGGCGCCGGTCTGCACCAGCTGCCACGAAAAACACGCCATCAAGAAGCCCTCCGAGCCCGAGTCCCGGGTCAGCCCCTTGCACATCTCCGAGGTCTGCAACGACTGCCACCCCGGCCACGTCGAGAGCCTCCACCGCACCCCCGACACCGATCCGGCGCTCATTTCCTGCGCCTCGTGCCACACCGGCCACCAGACCAACATGGTGTCGATCAACCAGGCGATCTTCAAGGAAGGCGGCATCTTCAACCGCTGCAACTTCTGCCACTCGGCCGAGCGCCACGCCAAGGAGAACCTGGCGCACGGCGAGATGATGCTGATCGACGCCTCGGGCGCCGAGGCCAACTGCACCCACTGCCACGTCTACCACTTCGACCAGCCGGACCGCGACAGCGAGCATGCGCGCACTCAGCACACCGAGTGCGTCAACTGCCACGCCCTGGAGAACCGCGAGTACAACCGGTCGGTCCACGGCCGCGACCACGCCCGAGGCGTCGAGGGGGCCCCCTCTTGCACCGACTGCCATGGCGACCGCGACGTCAAGAAGGCCGCCGATCAGTTCACCCCCGAAGGCATCATCGAGCTCTGCTCGCGCTGTCACACCGACCGCGACCTGATGCTCTCCTTTCAGGTCAACCCCTACGTCGTCGAGGGCTACAAGGACACCTACCACGGCAAGCTTTTCGAGATGGCGACGACGGAGGTCAAATTCGCCGTCTGCACCAACTGCCACGGCGTCCACACGATCCTCGCCCACGACGATCCGGCCTCGAGCGTCCACCGCTCGCACATCGTCGAGACCTGCCGGCAGTGCCATCCCAAAGCCAACGACCGCTTCGTCTCCTACCTCGTCCACCCCAAGGCGCCGAGCAAGGCGGAGCTGGCGGCCAACGGCAACGGCGACGGCACGAGCGCCGGCCCCGCGGAGACCCAGCGCTGGGCCGGCTTCAACAACTTCGTCACCGCCGCCATGACGATGCTTCTGGTCGGTACCCTGGCGGTCTTTGGGTTCCACACGCTCCTCTGGTTCCAGCGCGGCATCAAGTCGCGCCTGCGCCCCGACGTGCAGTACTACCGCCGCGTCGACGGCTTCCACCGCTTCCTGCACGTCCTGGTCAACCTCAGCTTCCTGACGCTCGCGTTCACGGGTCTGCCGCAGTCCTACGCCCACACGGACCTCGCCAAGTGGCTCTTCACCCACGTCATGACGCTCAAGACGGCGCAGCAGCTCCACTACGCCGCGGCGGTCGTCACCGGCCTCTACTTCGTCCTTCACTTGATCTTCCTCGCCCTGCGCCTACGGCAAAGAGGCTGGCGCGAGCTGCTCACCGGCCCGCGGACGATGATGTTCCGCAAGAAAGACTGGGAGGACTTCCGCGCCCACACCAGGTGGTTTTTCCGCCGCGGCCCGGCGCCGCGCTTCGACCGCTGGACCTACTGGGAGAAGTTCGACTACTTCGCCGTGTTCTGGGGGGTGTTGGTGATCGGCCTCTCGGGGGTCCTGCGCTGGAAGGAGGACTTTTTCGGCAACCTCTTGGGCGGCGGATTCCTGACGCTCGCCGACACGATCCACAAGGACGAAGCGCTCCTCGCCACCGCTTTCATCTTCATCATCCACTTTTTCAACACCCACCTGCGGGCCGAGAAGTTCCCGATGGACATCTCGATCTACACGGGCCGGGTCAGCGAAGAAGAGTTCCGCCACGAGCGGCCTCTGGAGTGGGAGCGCCACGCGAGCGACGGCTCCCTCGAGGCCCTCAAGATCCGACCCCTGAGGACCGTGGGAGTCGTCGTCGCGTACCTCTGGGGAATGTTGACCTTGCTGACCGGTCTTTTCCTGCTGGTGCTGATCGTCATCGGCCAGTTCGCGGGGTAAGCCATGCACGAGAATGCTGTGAAAGCCCCCCCTCTCTCCCCCCAAGGGGACGTTGCCCCTCCCGTTCGGCGCCTTCAGGCCGCCGCGTTCGCCGCCGCCCTTCTCGCCACCTCGTTGGTGGCCGGGGCCGCGGCGCAGTCGAACGAGGACTGCATGGACTGTCACGCCGACGCGGAGCTCGTGACCCTCGCCGAGGACGGCACCGAGCTCTCGCTTGGCGTCGACCTCGCCGCCTACGAAGAATCCGTCCACGGCGGCTTCGACTGCGTCGACTGTCACGGCGACGCGGCCGAGCTGCCGCACGAGGACGAGCTCGCCGCCGTTTTCTGCGGCGACTGCCACGCCGACTCCGAGGAGGAATTCGCCAAAAGCCTCCACGCTCTCGCCCGCCAGGAGGGCAATCCCCTCTCGCCAAGTTGCGTCGATTGCCACGGCAAGCACGCGATCTCCTCGCCGGCGACGGCCGCCTCACCCACCAACCGGCGCCACGTCGTCGAGACCTGCGGCGCGTGCCACGCCAAGAAGGAGGTGATTGATTCTTTCTTCCGCAGGGGCTTCGATCCGGTCACCGACTACCAGGCGAGCGTCCACGCCAGGGTGCTCCACGAGGACCCCGAGGCCAGGGTGGCGACCTGCGTCGCCTGCCACGGCGCCCACGCCATCACGCCGCCCGGAAACCCGCTGTCGACGATCGGCAAGCACGCGATCCCCGAGACCTGCGGGCAGTGCCACGAGCAGGAGACCGCCGAGTACATGGAGTCAATCCACTACAAGGCGGTCCAGCGGGGCTACTACGAGTCGCCGGTCTGCAACGACTGCCACTCCGAGCACCGGATCATGTCGCCCTCCGAGGACGACGCGCTGACCCATCCCTCCCTCGTCTCCTCACAGCTTTGCGCCTCGTGCCATTCGAACCGCACCATGATGGCGAGCTTCGGCCTCGACCCGAGCCGATTCGACACCTACATGAAGACCTACCACGGCCTCGCCGTGCTGCGCGGCTCGCCCGACGCCGCCAACTGCGTCAGCTGTCATGAGATGCACGCCATCAAGAGCTCCACCGACGAGCTCTCCGCGACCCATCCGTCGAACCTCCGGGAGACCTGCGGCGAGTGCCACGGCAAGGTCGACGAGGCCTTTGCGAGCATCACGGTCCATCCCAGCCACCAGCGCGAGCGCAACCCGGTCGCCTATTTCTTCAAGATCCTCTACCTGTGGCTCATCCCGCTCACCATCGGCGGCATGGTCGTGCACAACCTCGTCATCCACTCCCACTTCATCCGCCGGCGGTGGCGCGAGTACGCGGCGTCGCCGCAGGTGCGCCGTTTCCAGCGCTTCGAGGTCGCCCAGCACCTGCTCCTGATCACGAGCTTCGCGCTGCTGGTGGTCACCGGCTTCGCCCTGAGGCACCCCGATGCCGGCTGGGTCGGCCTGCTTTCCACGATCGGCTTGACGGAGGGGCTGCGCTCGACGCTCCACCGCATCGCCGGCGTTGTGCTGGTTGCGATCTCCCTCGTCCAGCTCTTTTATCTCGTCGCCGGCCGTCGCGGACGGCGTGACGCCAAGGCGCTCCTGCCAGTCGTGCAGGACCTGCGCGACTTTGGCCGGAACATGGCCCATCACCTCGGCCGCCGCGCCGAGATGCCGCGCTTCGGACGCTTCGACTACATGGAGAAAGCCGAGTACCTGGCTCTGATCTGGGGCACGGCCGTCATGGCGGTGACCGGGTTCGTCCTCTGGTTCCCGGTGGTCTCGCTCGCTTTGCTGCCGGTCTGGGTCTTTGAGACCTCGGAGGTGATCCACTACTACGAGGCGTGGCTCGCGACGCTCTCCATCGTCGTCTGGCACTGGTACTTCGTCGTCTTCCACCCGGCGCGCTATCCGGTCGCCTTCACCTGGCTGACCGGGACCGTGCCCGAAGCGGAGCAGGCGCACCACCATCCGCTGGAGGAGAAAAGCGACGAGGACGCCGTGGCGCCGCGGGCGCTGGGCGAGCCGGAGCCGAGGAAGGCCTAGAGGTCCGGTCTGTCGATTCTTCCGGCCTGACACCCGGGCCGCCGTGGGCTCAATCCCTCTTGCCGGTGACGGCGTCCCAACGGCCGAGGCCACCGGTCTCGAAGTCGCCGTCGAAGACCTCGGGGGCGGGCGGCGGCACGACGAAGGTGGCGCGGGCGAGGTTGCAGGCCCGATCCGCCGCGTAGAGGACGACCTCGGTGCCGGAGGCCGCGTCGATCGTCACCTCGCCAGCGCCGGCCCGCGCCCGCGCGGCGCCCGCGAAGGCCAGGACCTCGCCCACACCCCCCCGGTCGTGGAGGCGGTAGGAGAGGCGCAGGCGTCCCTGCCGATCGACGACGCCCTCGCCGACGCGCAGCTTCGGCGCCTTGCGGTCGACGGTGTAGCTCGCCTCCTGCCGGACCGACTCGCCGGCGCTGTCGCGGGCGACGGCGGTGACGCGCAGCTTCTTGCCGCGCGCCGAGGCGTCGATCGCTACGTGGCAGTCGATGCGGGTGCGTCCGCCGGCCTCACACGACCCGGCCGGCCGGCCGTCGAGCGAGACCTCGACCGCCGTCAGACCGGGGCTTCCAGCGCGCACCGTCACGAGCGCCCGCTCGGCGATCCGGGCCCCGGGGGGAGGCGAGAGGATCTCGAGCCGCGGCCCGGCACCAGGAGCCCCGGCGCTCGCCGATCCCAGCTCCGGCCCGGTGACGTGAACCGGGAGGCTCGCGGCGTTGTTGGTGTAGTCCTTTTCGAGGAAGGCGTTGAATGCGCTGACGCGGGCATGGAGGCGATGCTCGCCGGCGGGGGCTTCCAAGGAGAAACGCGCCACGGCGCTACCGCCCTCGACGACGTCGACGACGTCGCGGCCGACGAGAGCCCCGCCGCGGCGCGGGTGGCCGGCGAAAAGCTCCACCACGGCCGCCCTGGCGTCGGCGTCGCCCCGGTTCTGCACCACGACGGCGACGCCGAAGGGCTCCGAGGAGCGCGGCGCCGACTCGCAGAGCAGCATCCCCCCGGTCACCTCGAGGTCGGGAAGCGCCTCGACCGTGAAGCGCTCGTAGGACCAGCGGGAGAACCGCTGCCGGTTCTCGACGAAGAAGCCCTCGAGGACGACGAGATAGGTCCCGGGCTCCTCGATCGCGTCGAACGTCGCCGCGAAAAGACCGTCGCCCCGCTCGCCGTCGTCGTGGAAGCCGTCGTCGTAGAGCCGGACGTCGTGGCTTTCCTCGCCGAGCCACGCTTTCGCCGTAAGCTCCACCGGCACGTCCTCCCCCGAGCCGACGGCGTAGCCGTAGACCGTGACCGGCTCGCCCGGGACGACGGAGTACCCGGAGAGGCCGACGGCGACGTAGGTCGGCGTGTCGTAGGTGGCGCTCACCGCGTAGGGGGCACCTTTCTCGCCTCGGACCTCGGCCACCCAGTTGCCCGTCCGGGGACGGTCCACGAGCAGCTCGACCATGGAGGTGTCGGCGGTCGACTTCAGGCCCGGGGAGTTTCTCCACACCCTCTGCATTCCGCGCCGCGTACGGAAGCTCACGTCGAGGCTCAGGTTGCCGGACGAGAAGAACGTCAGGACGAGGGCCCGGGCCGTCGTCTCGACCCCGAAGTCGTATTTGTGGGGATACGGGGGGTAGAAGCCGAAGGACTCGGCGAAAAAAATCTGGGCGGCGCGTTCCGGCGGCCGGCGGTCCGGCGGCTCCGCGGTCGCGGCTTGGGCCGGCGGTGACGGCAGCCGCCGCCCTGCCAGCAGGAAGTCGCGGATAAGTGGCAGGAGGGAGCCGTAGCCGACGCTCAGGTCCAGGTAGGAGAGCGCTTCCTGCTCCGGGGCCCCGGCGCCCCAGCCGACGCCCGCGGCTGCGACAACCCGGTCGCCCTTGACCAGCCGCGGCACGGCGAAGCTCGCCTCGACGCCGGGCAGGGAGGCGTGGGAATGGGTGGTGGTCGATCCCCAGGAGCCGGCGAGGGCGAGCTCCGCCGGGGCCCAGGCCGGCCGCTCGCCGCGCACCGGGAGCATCCCGCGATGTCCGTTCAGGGCCTTCAGAAACGAGCTGTGCGGGGTCAGCTCCGGCGCCTGGATCGCCGCCAGGGCGGCGGCGATCCGCTCTGGTGCCACGCCCTCGTAAAAGGGCAGGCGTCCCTCGAGACGCTCGGTCATCTCGAGAAGCTCGGCACCGTTGTCGGGGCCCAGCCCCTTCAGGGCGTCGCGGATCCTCCGGCCGCCTACCAGCCCGGCGCGGAATTCGAAGGCGCGCATCGTCGGTGTCCCCAGGTCGGTGCCGTGGGTCGGCGTCCCCAGGTAGACCACACGCCGGATCCCGGCCGACGAGCCATGGCGCACCAGCCAGCGCACGGCGAGCCCGCCGACGCCGTGGGCCACGACGTCGAGGTGCCCGACGCCCGTACGGTAGCTCGTCTCCGCGAGGACCTCGGCCAGGATCGGCGCGAAGGCGCTGCGCAGCGGCCGCCGGCCAAAAAAATCGAGCCAGGCGTTGGCGGTCAAGGTGTCCTCGGCGAGGGGGTCGAGGACGGCGTCGCGGTAGCCGGTCAGGTAGTCGGTCTCGAGCTTGGCGAGCGCCTCGCGGTCGAGCCCTCCGGCCCAGCCGCCGACCACGACGAGCGGCGTCCGGCGGACGACGAGCCCGACGCTCGCGCTCTCCGCGGCGCCGTCGGCCTCGAGGGTGATCTCGTAGGCGCCGATGCCGAACTCGGGACGTAGCTCCCGGCCCTCGCCGAACGCGGCCCGGCCGAGGACGGCTTCGTCGCCGAGGCAGGGAGTCTCGTCGTCCGCACGACGGCAGCTCCAGCGATAGCG
>CBDUYN010000178.1:0-20968 GCA_965371445.1 uncultured bacterium
GTTCGATTTGTGGCTGTCCCATGGCGCCTCGCTGCCGAGGACCATGAAGATCTCGACCGCAGGGTCGGGGGAGCAGAAAAAGGCCGCGAGATGGCGCTACGTCAAGCGGGGCGAAGCCGACAGCTACCGGGAGCTCTGGATGAGCTTCTACGAGCTCAAGGAACTGGTCTCCGGCTGGAACAAGGAAGGGAGGTTCGATCCCAAGACGGCCAGGCGGGAGATCAAGGTCCTGGATCGGCTGGATCAAACGGCGGTCGCGCGCCTCGACGCCGAGTGGGGGATCGACTATTTCCACCTCGCCAAGATCGATGGCAAGTGGACGATCATGAACGTGATCTGGCAGACCTATCCTCCGGAACGGGAGGCGGAGGGCGAGCGCAGCGAGTAAAGCGGTGCTTGGGATCGGACGAAGCCGTCCACCCGCCTGTCGCCCAGGGAGGACACCGCCTCCTCGCGAGTGGACGCGGCGGCGACGCGGCCGCGGCGAAACCAAGGGGTTTCCAGGCCTGAGCCGGATCGACGTCCCTGGCACTGCTTTTGCGAGAGCAGGGGTCGAACAGAAAGGAGGCCACCATGTCTCGGAAACTCTCCCTTGCCGTTCTCCTCCTGCTGGCCCTTCCCGCCGTGGCCACGGCCCAGACCACCTTCGAGCTCACTCCCTTCTGGGGCTACCGCCTCGACGCCGACTTCGAGGACTTCGACCACCACGAGAGCTTCGAGCTCGATGACGACCGAAGCTGGGGTCTCGTGCTGGGCTACAACCTGAACCGTCACGTCCAGATCGAGCTCCTCTGGAGCCGCCAGGAGACGGTCCTCTTCGAGGATTTCGGGTTTGCCGACCTGCCGCTTTACGAGCTCGACGTCGACTACTACCACGCCGGTGTCAGCTACGCGTTCGGCGCGGGGCAGGCGCGGCCGTTCGTCGTCGCCACCCTGGGCGTCTCACCGAGCTCGATCCCCAGGGCGTCGGCTTCGACAGCGACGTGCGCTTCTCGGTCGGCTTCGGCGGCGGCGTCAAGCTGATGTTCGGCGAGCACTTCGGCTTGCGCTTCGAGGTGCGGGGCTTCGGCACCGACATCAACTCCGACGACGATCACTGCCATTGCCACGGAGACGACGACGGCGACCTGTGGCAGGCGGAAGGCCGGGTCGGCCTGGTGCTGGCCTTCTAGAGGCGCCGCGAGCCTTCCGCCTCCTCGAGCGCGCGACAAGGGGTGACTCCAGAGCCGAGCGGCCTCCTCCTGGGAGCCGCGTCGGCGCTTCGTCCGAAGGCTCGGCCACCTGAACGCGGCAGAAATGAACCGCGTCAGGTCGGCGGTCGTGCTCATCCTCGACGTCGAGCCAGAGCACTGCCGCCTCGCTTAGGCCGTCCGGCGCCTCGCTCAAGGCAAAGAGGCCTCGGTCGGCCGCACGAATCTCTGCGATGCGCCCTGGGCGACGCTCACCGGTCGGAGTCAACGCCGCGGCGTCGACGTCTTCGCCGCTCGAGGGCGACGATGCGGTCGATCGATGCTGCGGGCAGGGCCATAGTCGCTCACGGGCCGTCCTGCCGGAGGATAGCACGCCGAGCGCCGGGCCTCCCCGGCAGGTCCTCCGACCTCTTCATTCGCGAAGCGCTTCCTGAATTTGGAAGAAGCTGAGAAGATCCGCAGATGTTAACGCCGAGAGGAACGCCGCATGATCCGAGGAGAACGCGCAAGACTAGGGAGAGAGAAGGGCCGGTGCGTCCGACGAAAGGGCTGAACCCGGAGGACCTGGAGCTCTTCATGACCTGTCTCAACGCCCTGGACACCGGTGGCGACACCGCCCTTGCGGGCCTGCGCGCCGGGCTGGCGAAGCGCGGCTTCGTCGCCGCGGCCGAGGAGATCCCGGCGGCCTGGACACGGCGGGCGCGGCAGGCCGGCGCCGGGCTGCGGGCCCTGATCGCCGCCGACGCCGGGGGCTCCGCCGACGTGCCCGCCCTTCAAGGGCTCAGCCGACTGACGTCGGAAGCGAGGATCCGTCCCGGCTTCGCGCCCGACGGCGCGAGTTGGCTGGAGCCGTCCGCCGAGGGCCTCGACGGCGTGGTCGACCGTCTTCTCGCCATCGCCGTCCGGGCGCGCTTCGAGAACCTATGGCCGCGGATCAAGATCTGCGGCGACCCGGCCTGCCGCCGCGTCTTCTACGACGAGTCGCGGAACCTCGGCGCCCGCTGGTGCTCTCCACGGTGTGGCAACCGCCACCGCTCCAAGCACGGCCGGCGACACAAGAGCCGATGACATGGAGCCCGTCTCGTCACGTCTCAAAAGATCTGAGCCGTGCTTCGAGGTGCTCGACTCACGCCTAAAAACATTTGAGCCGTGCTTCGAGACGGTCCAGTCACGCCTCAAGAGATCTGAGGCGTGACGCGAGGCGGCTCACTCACGTCTCAAAAAATTTGAGCCGTGCTTCGAGATCGCCCTCTCACGTCTCAAAAGATTTGAGCCGTGCTTCGAGATCGTCCTCCCACGTCTCAAGAGATTTGAGCCGTGCTTCGAGATCGTCCTCTCACGTCTCAAAAGATCTGAGCCGTGAATAGCGCAGGCTCTTGAGCCATTTCGAAGAGGCTCGCGTAACCGCGCCCGGCCAGCATCGCCGCCAGCGGGTCAAGTGAGAGTCCGACAGATCGGCGAGTACTTCAAGGTGTGATGCGGTAGACGAGGCTCGCCCGGTCTCCCGAGACGAAAATCGCACCGGAGGACGGCCCCACCGCGACGCTGCTGAAGATCCACGTCGGCGGCAGGTTCGGCAGCGCGGGGAGGCCGACCTCGAGGCTCTCAGCCACCGTGCTGATGCCCCCCGTCGATGGATCGACCCGCCACAGCCGCCCGGCACCGCTTTCGACCACGAGGAGCGATCCGTCGGCGTCGACGGCCATCCCTTCGGGCTGGACCAGACCCGTAGCGACCACGGAAGGCGCCGGGAGCGTCACGCCGTTCGCCACCAGCTGAAAGAGCGTCCCGGTCACGTAGTCGGCGGCCCACAGGTCGTCCGCCGTCGCGGCGAGGCCCGCTGGCACAAGGAAACCGGAGCCGAGCGTCACGCGGTTGGAAGGATTGGCAAGGCTCGCCCGCACGACGCTTCCCCTCCCGAGCTCCGCGACCGCCGCTCAGCACGGCGACGCCGCCGGGGGTGATGACGCCGGGCTTGCTGACCGGGCGTCCGAGCCCGCTCGGCAGCACCTGGAAGACCGTGCCGTCGTAGAAGCTCGACACGTAGAGCTCGCTCGGCACTCTCGGCGAGTCACTCGTCTCCGAGGAAGCCGAAATGATTCAGAACCGCGGCTGTGAAGCTCCGGAAATCGTCCAGGTGGTGGTCGACGATCGCCTGAACGACGTCCGGGTTCACCTCCTCGTACTCGTGGACGGCGATGTTGCGGAATCCGACCATCTTGCGCAGCCGGCCGGCGAGCTTCGCCGTCAGGACGCCGTGTTTCTCGAGCAGGGTGAAGCTCTCGGCCACCGTTTCGGGGATCCCGTAGCCCTCCGTGGCGACGACGTGCGTCGCCAGGTCGATGACCGCCTGGGCGGCCCGTTGCAGGTTCAGGGTGGTCAGCTCCTCGACATCGATGGGCAGAAGGCCTCGGTCGGCCGCATGAATCTCTGCGATGCGCCCCAGGCAGTGGTCGACCGCCTCGGCCTTGGCCAGGACGACGTCACGCTCCACCATGGAGAAGCCTCCGGATCAGAGCCTGCTCGGCAGGCCGGCGGATACGTTTGACGTCCTCGTAGAGCCCTGGGGCGCGAGCGACGAAGGAGATTCGCCGGGCCGGGTTGGGATCGACGAGCAGACGGCCTGTCTTCAGGACCTGCATGGCGAGGATCGGGGAGGCACGGCCCAGGTCGACCAGGTCGACGTCACGATCGATGGCGAGAGCCAGGTCGGCCCTGGCGTCGAGAAGCTCGAGAAGGGATGGGCGGACCCGAAAGAGCGCCGCGAGGTCGACGTCGGAATCCGCTCGGGCGCGGCCATGCGCCTCGGAGCCGAAAAGCCACAAGGCATCCAGGCCGAACCGCTCGTCGAGGAGGGCGGCGATGCGGTCGATCGATGGTGCGGGAAGGGCCATGGTCGCTCACGGGCTCATCTAAGGAACAGCAGGACGTAGGCCACCGCCAGCACGATCTGCACCGCGGCGTAGGGCGCCGCCTTGGCGACGAAGCCCACGAAGGAAAGCTTCAGCTTCTGCTTGTGGATGATCGTCACCGCCACCAGCGTCGACGCCGAGCCGATCGGCGTCAAGTTCCCGCCCAGGTTCGCACCAAAAACGACCGCCCACCAGAGCGGCGAGTCGGAAGCCGTCCCCAGACCCGAGAGGATCTTGGCCAGCATCGCCGCCAGCGGGATGTTGTCGGTGACCGAGCTCGCGACCGCCGAGGAGAGGAGCACCGAGCCCGGGCCGGCGAGCGGACCGAGGTCGATGATCCGCTCGAGACCCTGGCCGATCAGGCCCAGGACCTGGGCGTGCTCCATGACGTTGATCACCACGAAAAGCGCGGCGAAAAATCCCAGCAGGTCCCAGTCGATCGCCTGGTAGAACTGGTCGGCCACCGCCTTGAACCGCACCAGCATGATCGCCGCGAAGGCGAGGGCCACGAAGCCGAGCCCCAGGTCGCGGACGATCGGCAGCAGCGATGCGGTGGCGATCGTGGCGATGAAGAGCACGGTCATGACAGCTCCGAAGTAAAAGAAACCGCGGCTTTCGAGGCCGTCGTTCTCGTCGAAGCCGGCGACCAGCTGACGCGCCTCGGCGCGCTCCTCCTCGCCGCGTAGCCGGGAGATGCCGAAACGCTTCGCGCCCATCGCGATCGTCACCGCCGTCGTCACGACCACGAAGGGGCTCGCGCGCAGGAAAAACTCGACGAAGCTGATCCCCGCCGCGTGGCCGACGATGATGTTGGGCACCGAGCTAATGAGCGTCAAGAGGCCGCCGATGTTGGTCAAGAGCCCCTCGACCAGCAGGAATCCGAGGAGCTTTTCCCTGCGGCCCAGCCGGTCGAGTGAGACCGCGGTCAGCGAGCCGACGATGATCATCGCGGTGACGTTGTTCAAGACGGCGGAAAAGATGATCGTCATCAAACCGTAGGAGACCAGCAGCTTCAGCGGATCGCCGCCCGAAGCCTTGGTGAGCTTGATGGCGATCCAGGTAAACAGACCCGAGCGCGAGGTGACGTCGACGAAAAGCGACGAGCCCAGGATGATGGCGATGACTCCCCAGTCGATGGCCGGGATGTAGACCGGGAGCTCTAGATGCTCGCCGAAGACGTTGGTGACGGCACCGAAGGGCAGGAGGTGGAAAGCGGTTCCGCAAACCAGGCTGACGACGGCAAACACACCGACGATGAGCGATTTCTTGGCATGGATTTTTTCCTCGAGCGCCAACGCCGCGATCATCGCGGCGAGCAGACCGGCGAAAAAAAGCGTCGTCCCTAGCGATACCTCGCCGTGTCCGGCCGCTCCCTCGGACGTCGCCAACGCGGCCGCCGTCATCGTCAAGCTCGGCAACATCGTACCTACCTCCAGTCTCTTCAGAGCAGCAGCATCGGTAGGGAGCGAAGCTCCACGGCCAGCGGATAGGCGAGCCCGTGCATGGCCAGCTGATCTTCTTCCTTGGTGTTCAGGACCAGGAGACCGCTCCGGCACTCCTCGACGAGGCGCTCTACGTCACTGACGTGGTGACCGGTCGTGACGACCTTTTCGAGCCGTAGGTCGAGATGCGAGCGCAGCACCTCCTTGCAAGAGGCGATGTAGTCGCTCGGCTCCTTCAGCAGCCGGCGCCGGATCTCGCGCCGGGCGACGTCGGTTTCGATCTCGGGGATCTTTGCGATGACGTCGAGGTAGCGCTCCAGGATGCCCTCGTCCTCGACGTGGGCCAGGCAGAGCTTGCCGCCGGGGGCGGTGAAGCGAGCCGCATGGTTGACCAGCCGTGCGTCGCCGGTCAGGTGGTCGGTCAGGGCGAGGACCGAGTCGGTGTTTTTCCCTTCGCCTTGCCAGCTCTCGACCTCAGGACGCGGCACCACGAGGACCGCCGCGTCGGTCGCCTGGGTCACCACGTCGACGTATTCGCCGAGGCTGTGCGGCCAGCGCCAGGCGCCGGAGCCGAGGTTGCGGTAGGTCACGACGAGCTCGGCCTCTTCGCCTTCGAGGCGCTCCAGGATCTCGCCGACGCTACAGACCTCTTTGTCCGCGAGGACCGTCCAGCGGACCTCGTCGCCGAGGGCCGCGGCGAGGAAGGAGCGGACGCGTCCGGCAAACTTCTCGGCCTCCTCCGCGGCAAGGTCGGTGGCCACGACGGCCTTCGTGACCTCGACGCGCTCGTAGGTGTAGAGCGTACGAGTCGCGGCCAAAAAGACGCTCTCGAACTGGTCGATGCGGGTCATACGGGCTCTCCTGAATCATCCGGCTCGGGGTTTCGGCGGGAAGATACCACAGATCCGCACCATCCACTCGGGGACGTTTCCTGTTATCCTTAGCGGCGAAATGTCGAGTGGACGCAGCGATTCGTTGAAAGCCTTGACGGCCCGTGCAGGAGACTACTGGTGCGCGCTTCCTCTCGCCCGGGTGCGCCGAGTGATCCGCTCGCTCAAGCTCTACCCCCTGCCCGGCTCCGGCGAGGAGGTCGCGGGCCTGGCGGAAGTCGACGGCGAGCCGGTCGTGGTCCTCTCCCTGGAGCGGCTGATCGAGGCCCCGGCGGGCGCTCGCACCGAGTTTCCGGTGACGCTCCTGGTGGAAGTGGGCGCCGGCAACGCCCACGAGGTCCTGGGGCTCGCGGTCGACGAGGCCGGCGACATCGTGCTCCTCCGGGAAGCCTCGATCATCGGCCCGCCTCGGGGCCTCGTGAGGGGCGAGACCCAGGTCGAGAAGACCGTCGTCCGGGTGCTCGACCCGGCGGAGCTCGGAGGAGCGGCGTGAGCGCGCTCGGCCGCGGTGGCGAGTCCTGGCTCCTTCTGCGCCGCCAGGGCGGCCTGTGGGGAGTCTGCCGCGGCGCCCTCGACGAGGTGGTCCGCGCTCCGGCCCAAACCTCCGGGAGCCGGTATGCGGAGCCGCCGCGCATCGTCCTCGCCAGCGGCGGCGAGCTCTTGGCCGACGAAATCCTGACGATCGTCCCCGAGCTTCAGGAACGTCCCATTCCCCGAGGCGCCGAACCCTTTCTCGGCGCGAAATACCGCGGCCTTGCGGTGTGGCACGACGAGCCGGTGATCCTGCTCGACCCCGTGGCGCCGCCGCCGCCCTGTCTGGACCCAGAAACCGCGCAGAGGAGCACTGATGTCGATGAAGCTTGACGCCCTTGGGGAGAACCTGGAGAAATACCAGCGAACCGGCCTTGTGCTGGCAGGCGGCTGGGTGCTGATCGCCCTGGTGCTCTTGATCGCCGAGCTCGTGGGGCCGGCGAGCGACCTGCCGGCCCGGATCCACATGCTCCTCTCCATCGTCCTCCTGGCGGTCTGGTTCCTCCTGGTCTATCAGCCGCAGCGCCGCGACGTCGAGAAGCTGGCGGCTGTGGACCGGGCGTCGAAGCGGCAGGACGAGGCGCTCGAGCACGCTCTGCGCAAGCTCCGGCTCGGCGACCTGGTGCTCCCGGAGTCCGAGCTCGAGAAGCTGACGCCGAGAACGCGCCAGGCCATCCTCCACGCCTTGACGGCGCTGGCCGACCAGATCCAGCGGATCCAGGAACGTTCGCTCCAGGTGGCGGTGGTGGGAGGCGAGGTGCAGGTGACCTCGGCCGACCTCGCTTCCGGATTCTCGCAGCAGAGCGCCGCGGTGGTCGAGATCACCGCCACCATCGAGGAGCTGGCGCGAACCGCGGCCCAGATCTCGCAGAACGCCCAGCGCCAGGCGGAGCTCGCCGACCTAGCCGAGACCGAAGGCACGAAGGGTGCCGAGTCCGTCCAGTCGGCGGTCGAGGGCATCGGCGGGCTCTTGCAGCGCATCGGCTCGATCGCCGAGTGCGCCGACAGCCTCGGAAGCCGTTCCAAGGAGATCTACCGCATCCTCGACCTCATCAACGAGATCGCCCACGACACCCACATCCTGTCGCTCAACGCGGCCATCGAGGCCGAGACCGCGGGCGAGCACGGGCGGCGATTCGCCGTCGTGGCCGAGGAGGTCCGCCGCCTGGCCCACCGGGCCCGCGAGTCGGTCCAGTCGGTCCACGCGCATCTCGAGGAGTTCTCGGGGGCGATTCGCTCGACGGTGGTCGCCACCGAGGAGGGCGCGAAAGAAGCGTCACAAGTGCTGCACCAGGCCCGCGCCGGCCAGGACGCCATCGAAGAGCTGCGCAGCGCCATCACCGCCACCTCCCTCGCCGCCCAGGAGATCTCGCTCGCCACCAAGGAGCAGCGGACCGCCTCCGACCAGGTGGCGGTGACCATCAAGGAGGTCCGCGAGGTCATCCAGCGCATGGCCGACGGGCTGCGCAACTTCTCCTCCACGGCCAAGAACCTAAACGACCTCGCCCTCGCCATCCAGCTCGTCACCCAGACTTTTCGCTTCGCGGCGGCCCGCTCGCTCAAGCACACCTTCCAGGAGCGGGCCAAGAAGCTCGCCGCCCGCAGCGACGGCTGGGAGGGGCTCGACGGCGAGCTCCGCGACATACTGGCTCACAGCCGGTACGTCGAGTTCTGCTACCTGGTCGACGAGAACGGCACCCTCCTCGGCCGTGCCGTTTCCCCCGATCTCGTCGGGCACGGCGGACGCGAGACCGTCGAGGTGGGCAAGAACTACGCCGAGCGGCCGTGGTTCAAGACCGCGCAGCAGACGCTTAGCCCGACGATCACGCCGCTTTACGAATCGCTCCTGACCTCGGAGCAGTGTTTTACCGTGGCGTCGCCGATCTTGGCCGACTCCGGGGAGTTCGTCGGTATCCTCGGAGCCGACGTGAACCTCACCAGCTGGATCAAGATCTAGGTCGTGGACGGCGAGCTCCAGGACCTCCTGCCGCTCTACCTAACCGAGAGCAAGCGCCGTCTCGAGCACCTCCTCGAGCTGGCGCCGCGCTCTGACACGCCGGCGGTGGCCAACGAGGCGCGGCGAGAGCTGCACACGCTCAAAGGTTCGAGCCGCATGCTCCAGCTCCAGCCCATCGCCGAGCTCTGCCACCGGGGCGAGAGCCTGCTGCAGGAATCGAGCGACGCCACTCCGGCGAGCTTGACCGAGCTCCTCGACGAGCTCAGCCACCTCCTGGCGGACCTGGCGCGCCGCGAAGAGGACGAGGGAACGGGCGACGAGGAGCAGGAAGAGGTCTCTTCAGAGGTGAGCGAGCACCGGATCCCGGTCGAGACCCTGGATCGCTTGACGGCGTCGACGACCTCGATGCGGCTCCTGACGCTTTCGGGCCTCGCCTCCTCGGCGCGCGTCGACGAGCTCGCCCAACTCGCCGAGGGCGCCGTCGGAGACGCGGAGCCGGAGCAGGTCCTCGCCATGCTCGCCACCCACCTGCGTCAGGCGGCGACCGATTTGGAGGCGAACCTGCATCGCCTCCGGCAACGTTCCGAAGGACAGTTGAAGCGCCTCCTCGACGTCCAGCTCCAGCCCCTGCGGCCGTTTCTCCAGAACCTGGCACGCCATGCCCGCGAGCTCGCCCGGACCCTGGGCAAGGAGGTCGAGGTCGAGGTCGTGGGCGGCGAGGCGCGGCTCGATCGACGGATCGCCGCCGAGGTCCAGGGCGCTTTCCTGCACCTGATGCGCAACGCCGTCGATCATGGAGTCGAGCCCCCCGACGAGCGCGAGGAGCTCGGCAAGCCGCGCGTCGGCCACGTCAAGATCGCCGCCACCAGCTTCGGTGACCGGATCGAGATCGTGGTCTCCGACGACGGCGCCGGAATCGACGCGGCGCGGGTGCTCGAAGCCGGCCGGGAGGCGGGGCTAGTCGCCGCCGAGGCGAGCGACCTCTCGGACCTGGAGGTCTTGCAGCTCCTCTTCTCGACGGGCTTTTCGACCCGCCGCCACGTCTCCGAAGTCTCGGGCCGCGGCGTCGGGCTCGACGCCGTCGCCAATGTCGTGCGTCAGCTGGGCGGCGACGTGTGGATCGATTCGAAGCCGGGCGAGGGAAGCTCGGTCTACGTCACGATCGCGGCGGCACGCCGCGGCGAACGGGTGCTCGTCCTGCGCTCGGGCTTCGACCGGCTGGCTCTGCCCCGCAGCGCCGTGCGCTGGATCCGGAGCACGGCCCACGAGGAGCTTATCGTCAGCGAGAACGTCCTCATGGTCGAGGTCGACGGCGAGCTGCTGCGTGTCGTCTCCCTGGCGGATCTCGTCGGCGCCTCCGAGACGCCGGCCCAGCCGGTCCTGATCGCGCTCCAGGTGGCGAGCACCTGCCGGGTCCTGGCGGTCGACGCGGTCGAGGGCGATGCCGAGGTCCTGGTGCGTCCGATGCGACAAAATGGGCGCGCCAGCAGTTATTATTCGGGAATCGCGCTCCTGCCCTCCGGCGAGCCGGTGGCGGTCCTGTCGCCGCGTTCGCTGGTCGGCTTCATTCACGTCCGGACGACGGCGCTCAAGGCCCAGGCCCCGGAGCGGCGTTTGCGGGTGCTCCTCGTGGAGGACTCGCTCGTCACCCGCGAGATGGAGCGCCGCATGCTGGAAGACGAAGGCTTCCACGTCACCGCCGTCGGCGGCGCCAAGCAAGCCCTGGTCGGCCTCGGCGAAGAAAGCTACGACTGTATGGTGACCGATTTGGAGATGCCGGAGATGGACGGTTTGGAGCTGACTCGCAGGGTACGGGGGATCGAGCGGCTGGCACAGCTGCCGATCATCATCGTCTCGACCCGCGACAAAGCGGGCGACCGCCTGGCGGGCCTGGAGGCCGGAGCCGACGCCTACGTCACCAAACAGGCCCTCGAATCGCACAAGCTGGCGTCGATCATTCGGCGCCTGGGGAGCGGGGGATGAGCCGGGCCGAGGAGATTCGCGTCCTTCTCGTCGACGACTCGCCGACCGTGCGGGCCGTGCTCCGGCGGCTTCTTTCCAAGGCGCCGGACATGTCGGTCGTCGGCGACGCCGCCGACGGCCGCAGCGCCGTTGAGGCGACGCAACGGCTGCGCCCCGACGTCGTCCTGATGGACATCACCATGCCGGAGCTCGACGGCTTCGAGGCCACCACGCAGATCATGGAAAAAGCCCCGACGGCGATCCTCATATTCTCGACCGAGGCGAGGCTCGACGGCGACCGAACGATCTTCGAAGCCTACGAGCGCGGCGCGCGCAGCGTTCTCGCCAAGCCTGATTCGCCCTCCGGCTGGACGCAGCTGGCCACCACCCTGCCGGAGCTGGTGCGCAACGTGGCCCAGGATTTCCGCGACGGAAGCCCGGCGTCAACGGCGCCAGCCGCCGAGCCGGAACCCGAAGCGGACCTGCACCCGATTCAAGTCCTGGCGGTCGGGGCCTCGACCGGCGGTCCTGAGGCCCTGCGCGAGCTCCTCGCCGGGCTGGCCCCGCGGCCGCCGATGGCGGTGCTCGTGGTGCAGCACATCGCCTGCGAGTTCGAGGAAGGGCTCGCCGACTGGCTGCGCGGCGACCTTTCGATCGACGTCGCCCTCGCCCGCGACGGCGAGCGGGCAAAACCCGGCACGATCCGCCTGGCGCCGCAGGGGACCCACCTGCGCCTGGAAAAAGGCGGATGGCTGCGCCTCGACCAGGAAACCGCGCCGGTGCGCAGCCATCGGCCCTCGGCCGACGTGCTGCTCTCCTCCTGTGCCGCCGTGGCGGGCTCCAAGTCGGCCGGGATCCTGCTCTCGGGCATGGGACGCGACGGCGTCGCCGGGCTCCTGGAGATGCGCCGAGCCGGAGGCATCACCCTGGTCCAGGACCGGCTGAGCTCCGTGGTCCACGGTATGCCCCAGGCCGCCCTCGACGCCGGAGCCGCGGACCTGGCCCTGCCGCCAGAGAGGCTCGCCAAATACGTCCTCAAGTCCTGCGGGGTGCTCACATGACGAGCCACATCCAACCCGCACGGACCGTCCTCGTGGTCGACGACTCCGAGCTCAGCCGCGAGATCTTGAAGCGGATCCTGGAGAATCAGGGGTTTAGGGTGTTGACCGCCCAAGAGGGCGCCGAGGGCGCCGTCGTCGCCCTGCGAGAGTTGCCCGACGCCGTGGTGACCGACCTCGAGATGCCGGTCATGGACGGCTACCAGCTCGCCCGGCTGCTCAAGAGCGATCCGTCGACGGAGCACATCTCAATCCTCATCCTGACGAGCCACGGCGACGCCTCGTCGCGCTTCTGGGGCCTGGAGACGGGGGCCAACGCCTTCCTCTTGAAAGACGATCTCGAGGACGAGCTGGTCGCCGCCGTCGAGCGCCTGCTGGAGGGCTCGACGCCGCGGCGACCGATGCTCGCCGCCGTCCCCAAGACACCGCTCGACGTCCTGGCGCGAATCTCCCGGCACCTTGACGCCCGCCTCCTGGAGGCGGTTTTGATCAACCGCATCCTCGCTGGCGGAATGCAGGCCGAGTCCCTTGAGGAAGCCGGACAGGCCATCCTCAAGATCGTCTCGTCGATCGTCGACAACTGGCTTCTGGGTCTCGCGGTGGTCGAGCCGGAGGCGGTCACCATCCAGCTGCGGCTCGCTGGCGACGTGGACTCGAAAACGGCCGACGCGATGGTCGAACGCCTCGTCGAACGGCTCACGCCGAACCCCGACGCACGCCGCGAGGTAGTGGTCGAGGGCGGCATCAAGGCCGGACGGGAGGTCGACCTCCACGACCTGGCCTTCCTCGACCTGCCGTTGCGCGAGGCGCGTTCCGTGATGACGATCGTGCCCAAGGAACCGGCCTACGAGGGCTCCCGCGAGCAGCTGCTGCTCGACCGGGTGCGCCAGCAGCTGTCGCTGGTGCTTGACAACGCCCGGCTGGCCGAGCGCCTGCGGGAGCTGTCGATGCGCGACGGGCTGACCCGGCTTGTGAACCGCCGCACGATCGACCATCGCCTTGGCGAGGAGGTGGAACGTGCCCGGCGCTACGACCATCCGCTGTCGATCGCGCTTTGCGACCTCGACCATTTCAAGCAGATCAACGACTCCTACGGCCACCAGAGCGGCGACCAGGCGCTGATGGCGGTCGCGGAGGTCTTGCAGCAGCAGGCCCGGGCACCCGACGTCGCCGGACGCTACGGCGGCGAGGAGTTCCTGATCGTGTTGCCGGAGACCGACCTCGAGAACGCCTGCCGCGTCGCCGAGCGTCTACGCGCCAAGATCGAAGCGCTCGATATCACGTTGGCGGACGGCCACAAGCTGGAGATGACGGGCTCGCTCGGCGTCGCTTCCCTCGACGAGATCCTGGAGACTTCGGGCTACACCCGGGCCGACCTGTCGATCCAGGACCCGACGTCCGAGGACCTCCTGGCGCTCGCCGACAAACGCCTCTACGCCGCCAAGGCGGCCGGCCGGAACAAGGTGATGCCATGAGCGACGTCGAGCGGCGCCTGGCCGCGGTGATCGAGCAGACGACGGGCAACGTCATCCCGGAAGGGCAGTATCCCCATCTCCGCGACGTCGTGGCGCGGCGCGCCACCGAGGCCGGTTACGCCGAGCTGGAGCCCTACGTCGCCGGCCTGGAACGCGGCAGCCTGCGCCACGAGTGGCGCAAGCTCCTGCCCGACATCACGATCAAGGAGTCCTTCCTCTTTCGGATTCCCGAACAGTTCGAAGCCCTGGCCCGCGACCTGTTGCCGTCGATCGTCGAGCGGCGTCGGTGTTCCCACACCCTGCGAGTCTGGTCGGCGGGTTGCGCCCGGGGTGAGGAACCGTCGACCTTGGCGATCGTCCTCTCGGAGTGCCCTTGCCTCGCCGGCCGAGGCTGGGAGGTCCTGGCCACCGACCTCGACGAGGAGGCCCTTGCCGAGGCGCGCCGCGGCGAGTTCGGCAAACGCGCCGTCGCCCGGGTGCCGGAGCTTCACCTGTCGCGATACTTCGAGCGCCGGGGCGAACGTTACGCGCTCGACCCGGCGCTTTTGCAACGGATCGACTACCGGCCCTTTAATTTCATCACCTCGGCCTATTCAAGTCTCGGCGGGGCGTTCGATCTCATTTTCCTCCGCAACGTCCTGATCTACTTCAGCCCCGAATCGCAGCGCGAAGTCGTCTCCCGGGTCATCTCCCGGTTGGCTGGCGACGGCTACCTTTTCCTCGGCCACAGCGAGTCGCTCTGGCAGCTCAACGAAACGATGACACCGGTCGAGCTCGAAAACTGTTTCGCCTACCGTCCGCTCGGCGACGACGAGGAACGGAAAACGCAGCGGACGATGCGCTTACATCCCAAGGCCGAGCCCACGAAGACGATCCGGAGGCCGGTCTTCGACAAGCTGAAGGCCGCGGCGAGAAAGCCGACCCCGAAACCGGCTCTCGAGAAACGGATTGCCGAGCCGGCGAAGCCGAAAGCCGAACGACCGAGCGCCGAGGAGCCGGCGCCGGTGCGGCGTGGGAGCCTCGAGGCCTCGGCGCGAGCCCTGGCCGAGAATCGCCTCGACGAGGCCCGAGAGCTTCTGGAGCAAAGCCTCCCCGCCCGCAAGAGCGACGCTTTCGCCCATGCCCTTCATGGGCTCATCCGCGACCTCTCCGGCGAGTCGGAAAAGGCGGTGGCCGCCTATCGTGCGGCCCTTTTCCTCGATCCGGAGATTTTTCAGGTACGTTTCCTCTTGGCGAAGTGCTTCGAGCACCTGGGCCTGGGCTCGCGCGCCCGCAACGAGTATCGGCAGGTGCTCACCCGCCTGGAGAACGGCCGCAGCCACGACCTGGCGTCACTTTTGCCGGGCCTCCTGCCGGGACGCGAAGAGATCGGCAAGCGCTGCCGCCAGGCGCTCCAGCGAATGTAGGAACAAGTTTGCCGGCAAGCGCTCGGAGAGCATCGGCCCGGTCCTGCCGAGAAACTCCTGGGCGGCGGCCGTCCGCGGCAGCGAGCGACGCGGTCCCACCCGAATCGGCGGAAGAGCTGCGCGAGCTCAACCAGGCCAAGAACGAGCTCTTCGGAATCGCCGCCCATGACGCCGGGTTGCGCCTCCGGCCGGTTGATCCGGATGCCGCGCGGCTCGTTGAGGCCTGCGAGGTCGATTTCCGCCGCCCGGGCGGCACCGGGTGCGGCCGGCGCTTCGGCGGCCGGCTCCCCACCGCCACATGATGTCAGGACGAGCAGCAGTACCGCCGACACTACGCCCAACGGAATTTGAAACCTCGCTTCGTTCTGGTGCTCAATCCCGGCCGGCCATCGGAGTCAGACTATTCCGATCCCGCGCCACCGGGTCGGGGTCGCCGTAGGCCGCGGCGCAGCTCCCGGACCGCTGGAGGCTGTAGACAGCGTCCGGAGCTGACCGGCGACGCCGGTCCCAGAAACAGCTTCGCCACCCTCTCGCCATTCTTCGGCACACGTTTTCCTCATCGCCGGCATCTTCCCTGCCACGGACGGCAGCGAGGATGGGTCCACGATGACCCAGGCAGTCCCCACGCTCCTCATCCCTCGACGGCGCCACGCGCTGCTCGACGAGCTCGTCCGTGAGGTCGGCCTGGGAAGCAAGCTCGCCGCCCTCGTCGCCGTCATGACGGGGGGAGCGGCGCTCTACGGCGCGGTGCTCGGGACGTGGCGCGGCGAGGCGCAAGTGGCCTACGCGGCGGTCAAGCTGCCGCTCGTGCTCCTGGTGACGTCGGGGCTGACGATGCTCTTCAACTACGCGACGGCGGTCTCCTTCGGACTGCGGGTGCGCTTCGCCCAAGTCGCGGTCCTGAGCTTCCTGGTGCTCGCGGTGGCGGCCCTGGTGCTCGGCTCGCTCGCGCCGGTGGTCCTGTTCTTTACTTTCTCGGCACCCGCACCCACGCTCGAGGCGCGCACGACCCACAACTTGCTCTACCTGCTGCACACCGCCGTCGTCGCGCTTTCCGGGCTCACCGGAATGCAGGTCCAGTGGGCGACCCTGCGGCGTCTGGCGGGCGAGCGGCGCAAGGCGCGGTGGATCCACGCCGCCTGGCTGACCAGCTTCGCGCTCGTCGGAGGGGAAGTGGCTTGGGCCCTACGGCCGTTCGTCGGCAGCATCTATTACCCCGTGGCCTTCCTACGCGAGGACGCGCTCGACGGCAACGTTTACGAATTCATCTGGACCGACATCCTGCCGTACCTCTTGTCGGTGCGGTAGGAGACGGCGCAAGGAGGTATACGACATGACCGATTCGACTCCACCTGAAGAGAACCTCGAAACCCCGGCGGCGCCGCGGGGTGTCCTGGCGGCCCTCGACGAGCTCCTGCGCCGTCCGGCGGCGCTCGTGGTCCGCGCCAAGGAGGGTGAGGCCCAGCCGTTCATGGGACTACTCGTCGGTGCGATCGGCTGCTTTCTCGTCTACGGCGCGGCGTCGGGGTTTTTTCAGGGCGGGGAGCAGATCCTGGTCACGACGCTCAAGGCGCCGCTGATCATCTTTGCCAGCCTCCTGCTGTGCGTGCCGAGCTTCTACGTCTTCTCAGCGCTTGGCGGAATCGAGGTTTCGCCGCGTTGGCTCGCCACCGCGGCCCTTGGCCTGGCCGGCATGTTGGGTCTTCTTTTGGCGTCGCTCATGCCGGTGATCTGGCTCTTCTCGGTGTCGAGCGCCTCCCTCCCCTTCGTCGTCTTTCTCCATTTCACCGTGTGGCTCGTGGCCCTGGCTTTCGGCTACCGCTTTCTCCACCTGGCGACGGACCAACGGTGTGGGGGCCGGCTCGTCACCTGGACAATCCTCCTCCTAGTCGTCTCGCTCCAGGTGTCGAGCCAGATGCGACCGGTCCTCTATCGTCCGGCGCAGATGGAGCTTTTCGCACCGCAGAAGATCTTCTTCATGGAGCATGTGGCGCGGATCCTGGACCAGGAGCCCAAGCGGTCGCAGCAGCTGGAGTCCGATTCGTAAATGCCTCCTCTCCCGGACCGCCTCGCTCTGCGTGCCGTACATGGCCCTTCAGGGGGCGTCGGGCAAGGGAAGGATCTCCACCTTGCGGAGCTCCACCGGATGGCTTTCGTCCTGAAGAGCGCTCAAGTTGCCGCGGACCTTGGCGGTTGCGAAATCGAGCCCAGGCGTGTCCAAGGTTCGTGGAGACGCGTTCCACTCGTTGAAAGGAGAACACCATGAAGACGTCACGTCCCTTGCCTCTGCTCACCCTGGCGACGGCTCTCGTCCTCGCCGCCACGATCCTGCCGGACCTCCGAGCGGCGTCGACCGGCGAGCTGATCGTCCAGCTGGCCGATCCGGACCGCGCGGCCGACGCCGCCGCGGAGCTTGCCCGGCTTGGCGACGCCGCCGTGCCGCGGCTCGCCGCCACCGTCCGGCCAGCCGCCGACGTCGACGTCCGCGGCTGGGCGGTCGTGGCCCTCGACTCGATCGACGGGGCGCGAGCCGACGACGCCCTCGCCGAGCTCACCGCCGAACGCACCCTGCCGCCCCTGGTGCGGACCTGGGCCGCCGCCGCACGCGTCCGCCGCGTCCGCGACGTCGAGAGTCTCGTGGCCCTGATGCCGATACTGGGTGAGCTGCCGGCCCTCGACCGGCCCTGGCGGATGCGCCTCGCGGCCCTCGGGACCGAAGGCCTCGAGGCCGGCGATCTGATCCGGTTGACCACCCGGCAGCCGCAGCTCAGCCAGTCCTTGAGCGAGGCGATCCTCCGGCAGGGGGCGCCGCCGCTGGTCACGGTCATGCTCACCGGCGGCGATCAGAACGTCCGCCGGCAAGCGGCGGGCTACCTCGCGACCCTCGCCCAGCGCTCGTCGCCGGAAGCCGCCGCCACCGCCACGACCGAGGCCCTGACATTCGAGCCGGGAGCCAAAGACGTCCCCTGGCGCGGTGGTCCGCTCTTCTTGCCCTCCCTGGCCTGGGACGAAGAGCAGGCCTTCGCTTTGGCCTCCCAGCTCATCGCCTGGCACCTCTTCTGCGACCTGCGCGGCTTAAGCGACGCCCAGAACCAGGTCCACAACAACCTGCGCAGCCTCGGCCTCGCCAACGCCGCGGGCTACCGGCCGCCGTCGCGAAACACCACCGAGGAGTGGCTCTTCGCCTGGGGAAGGGTGGTGGGCCGCCGCGGCCTGCGCCTCCTCCTCGAACGTCAGTCGGCGCCGGGCTCCTACTTCGCCGTCCTGGAGAGGATGTGATGAGCCGGGCGTTGGTCCTCGTGAGCGTCCTGGGCGCGCTCGTCCTGACGGCGCCGCTCCCGGCCGCGACGCCGGGCGGCTGCGTGACCAGCTGTGCCGTGGCGCCGCCGTCCCCCCTCGGGCGCTCCGAGATCGAAGGCCACCTTCAGGTGGTCGCCGCGGCGCCGGTGGGAGAGCCGAGCCTCGCCCTGGAGACCCTGCTCTTCCATGCCGACGCTACCCGCGTCCATCTGGAGCGTCGCGGCGCCGGAGCGCTCGACGCCGAGCACGCCGCCTTCCTGCGCCGTGAGCTCGAGCGCACCCACGTCCGCGTGGCGATGCGCGTCGTCGACGGCGAGGGCCGCGTGCGCGCACACCTCGACGACACCCTGGTCCCCCTGGGCGTCAAGCAGCACCTCCGGCTCGGCGGGCTCGACGACGTCCAGCCGTTCGAGACCAGCGGCACCGTGACCCGGGTGGGGCTCGGCCACCTCTGGGCCCGCTACTGACTGGAGGGCGTCCATTTCGGCGCCGGACCGTGGTTCACGGTCCAGGAGAGTGGAAAAGGTTACCAACGCTTCGGCGAGCTTTGGCTGTCGAACGGCGAGACCGCCGAGGAAGCCTCGATCGAGCTCCGCCTGGAGCTCGCCGGCCCCGGCGAGGACACGAACTTTCGAAACGACGAGGAGGTCAGCCCATGAAAAACTTCGGACGTACCCTTTCCTTCCTGATAGCCCTCTTGACGTTGACGTCGTCTCTCGTGGCGGACCCCTGCGGCATGGTGCCACCGATCTGGACGGGGAACGGCCCGGCGATCACCCGAGTTGGCGAACAGATGACCTACGCTTTCTTCAAGGACGGCGTCGAGACCTTCGTCATCCGGCCGGGTTTCTCCGGCCGGGTCGACAACTTCGGCATGCTGATTCCGTTTCCGTCGGCACCGGCGATCCGCAAGGTGCCCGACGAGATCTTCCAGCACGTCGCCGCCGCCGTCGATCCGCCGGAGGCCTACCTCTACCTCGGCGACACCTTCATGCTGAGAGCTGCACGCTCGGGCGCCTTGGAGGCGGAGTCGGCCGAGAACCTACGATTCGACGACGTCCGGGTGATCCGTCAGGAGGCGGTCGGCATGTACGACGTGGCGGTGCTCGAAGCGGGCAGCCCGGCCGCCCTGGGGCGCTGGATGAGCCGCAACGGCTACGTCTACCCACAGGGCATGGACACCGCGGTCGGAAGCTACGTCGAGATGGGCTGGACTTTTGTCGCGGTCAAGACGCGGGTCGGCAGCTCGCCGGCGGTCCAGCCGCGGCCGGGGATGCGCGAGGTGGATCCCAGCCTGCCGGCGGGGGCCACCTTCGACGGGGCCGTCCAGGCGATGGGCTTCCGCTTCCGGGTCCGCGAGCCGGTGATCCCGATGCGGTTGTCGACTTTCAACGACGGGGAGCTGCGCAACGTCGTCTACTTCCTGAGCGAGCGTCCGGTGCGGTTCGCCGGGCTGGCGGAGGGGCTCGTCCGCCGTCAGGTGGCCGGAGACGTCCTGCGCCAGAACACGGAGATCTTGCCGGTACGAGTCCTCGGCGGCGACGCCGATGACGTCGGCCAGAAGCAGCTCGACGCCCTCGAGGCACAACGCAACCCCGATCCCCACAACGGGCGGGCCCGGGAGCTTTTCGCTTCGGATCTGCTGGCCGTCGAACGCGGCGAGCTGGCTCTCGCCTTCGAGGAAAAGGAGAAGGTCCTGCTACGGATCAGTGAGGCCCTCGACCTGCGTGGCGCGGCCGTCGACCAGTTGCACGCGTCGGCGCTCGCCGAAGCGCGCCAGGAAAGCCTCGAAGGCGCTCTCAAGAGCCTGGACGGCATGACCCTGACCGTCTTCGACGGCGACTTCCCGCGCCAGCACCTGCGCGACCATAACTTGAGGTTCAACGGCTACGAGATGCCGGAGGAACGGAACAACATCGTCGCTTACCACGCGGTGACCAAGGGGCCCGGCTCAGATCCGGGCGGCTTCCTCATCCGTGGGCGCGTGGTTCCGGAGTCGTCCGAGCCGTGGTGGAAGCGGCTCTGGTGAGCGTCCCAACGGGATGCCCCCCTCTCGGAGTCGGTATTGACAGGTCGGACCAGGCGCCGCCGAGCCGGCGATCTGCTCCAGAGCCAGGGTCAGGGGATCTCCGTCGACCACGGAGGCCCAGACGAAGCCCTTGCCTTTCGCCGCGGCGCGAACCACGAAGCGTCGGGGGCTGAGGTAGCCGTTGAGCGTGTCCAATTCGGGGAGGGAAGGGGGCTTCCCTTGGAGACTCCTGCGGCAGAGGTCGAGCAGGAACGTCCGCATCATAAGCAGCAGGCATCTCGCCATCTCCGCCTGGACAGCTCCCAGCTCATCACGCCCAGGGCGGCCTGTTGAAGTGGGTCCGGTTGGGGGAAGCTCGCCGCGCTGAAGTTTCAGTAACATGACTTACGCTCAACTTACGCCAAGATTAGCAACTCGATCAGGAAAAATCAAGGTTCTGGCGAGAAAATTCGCCCAAAAGACTTGCCTTTGGGCCATCGCATTCTGTATCCTCGGGGCACTTCAAGAGCCGAGGAGCCCCAAGCCCGGAAAGGCCGGTGGATCGGGCGCTACGACGCTGAAACGCGCTACCTTTGCTCGGCGAACAGGAGACGCGAGGATCGGTGGAAGTGCTTTGTTCTCAGGGAGATAGCCGCAAATCGCGATTTTGGCCCCGTAATCGCCGTAAACCTCTGACTGCCAAGAGCTTACGGGAAAACGGCGCCTCGGGGAAAGGACGCTCTGCGAGCGTCCTTTGGGTGCGCTACGCACCCATATTACCCTGTTGAACTAAACCGCTTCGCGGTAAACCTTTATTTACGTTGATTGCCGTAGCCA
>CBDUYN010000179.1:0-20760 GCA_965371445.1 uncultured bacterium
GAGCGCATAACACCTATGAGGCCCCCCGTTGTCAATAGCTAGATCTCCCCTAGCCCGACTTTCTGTGGTCGGTTTTGGCCCGGGAGCTCCGGCGACCGGCGCAACGCCTCGGATCTGCTTGGTTTCACATCGGCGCAAGCCGTCTGCGCCAATCACCTATCGGGGCTCAGCCGCCGCGGGGTGCGGCGGTGCGGGCCACTGCCGAAGTGGGTGGGACCCGGGTGGGGGGGGTG
This sequence comes from uncultured bacterium, assembly GCA_965371445.1. Lineage (GTDB taxonomy): Bacteria > Acidobacteriota > Thermoanaerobaculia > Multivoradales > J023 > DASWIG01. Next base: position 234 of record CBDUYN010000179.1, read on the forward strand.
GGGGGACCCGGGTGGGCGGGGTGAGCCCGGCCAGGTGGTTCGGCTTGGAGTCGTGACTGTCTCCGTTCATATGGGGGAGCGGTCGGCAAAACTGAGCCACCCTTGCCGGCGTTTTGGCGCGCGCCACAGCCGCCTGCCGAAGAGGGTGGTACCGGCGGGAGAGCGGCGCTCGCTACTGCCAGTCGCCGATGATCTGGAACGCCGCCCAGGAGAACGGGGCCGAGAAGTCCTTCAGCACGGTCTGCCCGGACTCGTCGGTCCACCGGATCGGTTCGCGCAGCAGCTCGAGCTGCGCCGAGCGTAGGGCCTCGTCCTTGGGCTCACCCGCCCGCAGATGGCGGTAGAAACGCACCATCAGCTCAGCGGTGCTCTGGTCGTCGACGCTCCACAGACTGGCGGCGACGGAGCGGGTGCCGGCGTATTATGGCGACGGCCCGCCGCCAGGTTTCGACACCCCGCTCGGTCTCGCCGGCCTCGATCCGAGCCCGCCCTTCCAGGTAGACGGCGAGCAACGGTTCGGAGAACGCCGGTCGCACCTTCGACTCCCACACTCCGGGATCGACGGTCCAGCGGGCCGGCCGGCCCGCCCGCTCGCCGTGCAGCTCGAGAGCCCCCAGTGACGCCACCTCGTTCTCCAGCCACCACCAGTCGAAGGCCGAGGCCAGCTCGCCGGTGTTCGGCACAGCCGCCGGCAGGCTCCAGGTCCCCGCCCTCGCGGGGCAACACTCTATTTCCGGGACACCGCGCCGCGCCTCGAGCGAAGACTCGGGAATCCGGACCTGATCACGACACCGAGCGCTCAGGCGATCAGCTGCGAGTGTCCGGAGCGGACTCCGCGTGCTCGCCGGCCGCGGAGCGCCGGTCCCCTTGACACGCCTCGGCCCGGGCGTCCTGGGGTAGGTGGGCGGCTCCGCCGGAAGGCGTCCGGAGGCCAGCGTTGGGGGCCAACCTCCCAACCCCCGGGGCTTATCTGATGAACGCCCAGCACGATTCTCGATCCGCTCTCCGCTCTTACCACCTGCGGGGACGGCTCTACAACTCAGAGCACACCTTGGTACTGCTGCCCGGAGAACACCTGTTGGGCAGAGCCAAGGCCAACGACTTGACCCTTCCCGTCTCCGAGGTGTCCCGGCAGCACGCTCGGCTGACCTACGACCTCGAGCCTTCGGGCGAGGCGCGATTCCGCGTCACGGACCTCGGAAGCTGCAACGGCACCTTCGTCAACGGCGAAAAGGTGACGGCGAGCGCGGTGCATGTGGGGGACGTGGTACGATTCGGACCTGTGGAGCTGCAGCTCGAAGAGATCGAGCCCGGCGACGCGGAGCTCGCCGTGGTGCTGAGACCCCGTTCCAGGACCACAGACGTCTCCCCGGCCGCCGAGGATCCGATCACCGTCGTCTGCCATGGGGCGCGCAAGGACCGGGCGTTTCTCCACCTGACGTTTCCGGAGAGCCACGTCCCCGGCCGGTCCAAGGCCATGGAAGGCCTCTACCGTGCCATGGGGACGATGGCCGACACGGACCTGCCCGTCCTGATTGAGGGCGAGACCGGGGTCGGCAAGGAATCGGTCGCGCGCACGCTCCACCTCTCCTCGCGGCGCGTGAAGGGTCCCTTTGTCGCTGTCAACTGCGCCGCGATCCCGGCCGAGCTGCTCGAGGCGGAGATGTTCGGTATCGGTGCGAATGTGGCGACCGGAGTCGAGAAGCGCCCGGGCAAGTTTCGTGAGGCCGCCGGCGGCACCCTCCTTCTCGACGAGATCGCCGAGATGCCCGCCGGGCTCCAGGCCAAGCTGCTGCGTGCCCTGCAGGGAAAGGAGATCCAGCCTCTGGGAAGCCGTCCCGTGCGAGTCGACGTGTGGGTCCTTACCGCCACCAACCTCGACCTCATAAAAAGTGTCAGTTGCTGTAGGCTTCCTGGCCGCCTTTTTTTCGCCATTCATAGTATCTATGATGACTTCCTGATGGGGAATCCGGAAAGGTTCCAATGCTTCGATCCAAATCCAGTCTCCAGTTCCTGCTCGGCCTGCACGCAGCTCTTTTAGTAGCGGTCGCCCCGATACGCGCTGCCTCTTTTACCGACCCGATCGTCCTGCTGAGCAGCGATCCGATCGTCCTGCTGAGCGGGGATCGTGCGAGCCAGGAAACGGACCGGGCTCAGTGGCTCGCGTCCCGAGCTGGCCAGGTCTGGGTTCTCGACCCTCGTTGGTCAAGCGATCCGACACACTCGGGCATTCTGCAGTTCGAGCACCGATCGTTGCAGTCTCGGGAAGAAACGGTTGTCAAGGACACGCCCACAGGGAGGCTCGAGCTGACGCGACGTTCTTGGCCTGGCTTCGAAAACGAGAGCCCGTTTCGGGTAGTGCCTTTGCCGACGAGATTCGGGGCGACTTCCAAGCAAATCCGGAATCGGTTGATGCTGGTGCCGTTTGGAACGAACCGTATCTGGCTGATCGATCGGGAGTCTCGCCAGATCTGGCGACTGATCGATGGAGCTTGGCAAGGTCCACGAGCAGTTGGTGAGCAGGTGGAGTCTGCGGTTGCTCATCCGGGTGGTGGCCTGATCTTTAATACTCCGCGTCATGAGCAATTCGTCTTTGCCCGGACGGATCTGCTCGGGCTCGTCGTCTCCCGCTTTGGCGAAAGAAAGAGATCGAGATTCGCCCCGCAAGACAGCATCATGAACACGTGGGTGCTGACGATGGCTGCGAACGGTGACATCGTCGCGGCGCAGAAGTACGGCGGACTCCTCAGAAGGTACGACAGTACTGGCAGGCTGCTCTGGGAACGGTTGCCGGACGCGCCAATTCTGCGTTTATTCGAGAGAGCGAGGCTTCTGGCCGAAGCGGAATTGAGGATCGATCCAGTCACCGCTTGCTATTCCTGCAAGCGAGTCGACTTTGCAGATCTGATCACGGAGGGGCCAGACGGAAGCCTATGGATCCACTTCGGGGGCCGGTCTAGCTTGGATCGATTCGACAGCGCTGGGAATTGGCTCGAAACCGTTTTCGTCGATCAAACAGGAGGCGATGAAGCGCGTGATGGTTCCTGGCATCCGGCAGGCGTTCTAATATCGGACCAGAACCTCTTGACCGTTGAGCCGGAAGGACTGATCGCCTATTGGAGCGTCTCAACTACAATCCTCGAAGGTTTCGTCACTGACGAAAATAGCAATCCGGTGCACGCGGCCACCGTGGCCGTGATCGGCGAAGAACAGATGATCACGCAAATTGCGGCGAACGTCGAGGGTCGTTTTGTTGTTCGCCCTGACTCTGCAAATGATGTGGTGAGATTGATCGTTCGTGCCGACGGATTCCAGGAAACGACCGTCGAGGGCCCCCTGAAGGACCTTCTGAGCGTACCGATCGTTCTCGAGGCTGCTCTTGTTCAGTGTATTCGCGTCGTCGATGAACGGACTCTCGGTCCGGTTCCCGACTACCGTGCCACATTGATCAGGAATCCGATTAGCGCCACCACCGTCTCTAGGATCGAAGGTATCCCGGTCGCTGTGGTCGACAACGACGGCGAAGCTTGTCTGGAAGCAAGGTGGCCACCTCCCTGGCTGATCCAAATCGACGCACCAAGCTATGCAACTGGCGAGCTTAGAGTCCAAGAGTGGCAGAGCCAACCCGTCGAGATTCAGTTGCAAGAGGGGTCGAGGCTCGCTGTGATCATCACGGATGACGGAGACAAGCCAGTCTCCGAGGTCAAGCTGTTGCTTCTAACCCCTGAGCAAGCCAGTGCATCGGCCCTAGCCATTTCAGATTCCCGGGTTTCGGAGACCGATAACGCCGGCCGTACCGAGTGGTCGGCTGTCGCCGAGGGCACGTACAGAATCAAGGCGACGCATCCCGACTACCTGCTGGCGGAGTGGCAAGTCGAGGTCGCCGCCGGGTCCAACGAGCAGACTTTCACCCTGAAGAGTGGCGCGACGGTCCTTTTTTCCGTCACGACGGGAAGCGGTCATCCGATTCCGGAAGCCCGCGTTGGTCTCGATCCCAAAGGCGGAGTACGCCTATCGAGGCCTCTGGAATGTGTAACAGACGAGGCTGGCCAATGCCAAGTCCAAGCTGTACCGGTTGCTCAATACAAGGCGCACGTAGTTGCGGTGTCGTATGTCGGCAGCATCCGCAATGTCGCGGTAGATCCCGGGGAGCTGGAAGAGGAGCTCCTGATCGAGCTTCGGCGGGGGGTGCGTCTCACCGGATCTCTCCTGGGAACCGACCAGTTCGGTGACACTCGCTTCGACCTGAGCATCTTTGCTCCGGGAGCTCGAACGATTCGCGCGCCCGTAGCTCCAGATGGGACCTTCGCGGTTAACCAAGTGCCCGGCGGCACGGTGACAATAAAGGTCCGGGATCGAGACAGTCCTTTACAATTTGCCATGAAAGTCATCGAGATCTCAGAGGATGACGCGGAAACCGACGTGCTTCTGGAGCTTCCGGCGGCCCTGCTGATCCGCGGCTCGATTCGTGGAGAGGAAGGTCCGTGTACGAGATGTACTATTACGTGGCAGCAGATGTCGGCGGGCCTGACCAGGGGACGTCGCTCGTCCTCGGCCGATGCGCATGGAAGGTATGAGCTACGCCTGCCATCCGCCGGAGTCTTCGCTGTCGACGTCCAGAGCGCTGAGGGTACCTTGTTGCTTAGTGACGAGGTCGAGGTTCGAGCCAGCAGGTCCGTTGATTTCGAGATCTCGGCCTCAACCCTTTCTGGGCAGGTACACACCGCGTACGGTGATCCTGCGAGCAAGGCCCAAGTGCAGGTCTTCTTTGGCGACCTGGCGCGAGAGACTCATCGAAGCGTGGCCGACCACGAGGGTCGATACCGACTCACAGGTCTTCCACGGGGCGAGGTCCGCTTGACGGTTTCGTTGGACGGTGCGGCCGTGTCGAAGTCCCTCCACTGGGACGGCAGTGATCGCGAGATCGATCTCGTCCTCCAACGCCGACGAGTGGTGCGACTTCGACTGAAGGATGAAGAAACGGGGCAGCCGTTGGCAGGAGCGAGTGTCTTGGTCGTGGGAGCCGATGGCTCGGTCTCTCGATTCGTTCGCATCCGGGCCAACGAAGAGGGAGTCATCGAAGTACCGGCAATTGAGAGCGGTCCGTTGACCGTGGTCATCCAGGCTCGCGGTTACGGTCTGAAAAACCTATTCGGAATCGAGTCGGGAGAACGTCCGATTCCAGTGTCGATGCACGCTAGTGTTCGCAGCTTCACCGTGGAGGTCCGCGAGTCCTCTGGCGGACCCTGTGCCTTGGAATTGATCGGAGCGAATCGGTATCCCATGGCTCTGCATGGCGAGTATCCCCCTGGACCGGTACCGTTTACAAACAGCATGGGGTTGCTCCATGGCTTCGAGGAAGGAGACTACTCCCTGGTGCTCCATTTCTGCGACGGACGATCTGCAAGTCAGCCGTTGCATTTGGCCGTGGGCTCGACACCGCATGTAGTGTTCTAGGGCAAGCCCAAGAATGGTGATCACGTTCCCAGAGCGCGGCCATTGTCATTAGGAGTACCATCCAAGTCGGCAAAGGGAGGCAGGCCAGGGCCTTTTCGTCTTGATTTCGTCGAAGAGAAGCGCCACTTGCAAGTCCGATGACGGATTGGAGCAGCAGATTCAACGGTCTCCGCCGCGGCTGCCGCCACGGCACGGTGGTGGCCCCCGCGGCACCCCCCCTCTGGGGCCCCGATGTGGCCGCCGTCTGGGGAGCGCCCGTGGCCGAGAATCGCTGAGAGGGGGCGTTAGAGTCCGGCTCCGACTCAGCGGTCCGAAGCGGGCGGAGGTCGGCTAGCCAGGCTAGGCTCCTTTCCAGGAGAAGTGCTCGGCCAGCACCTCAAGCCTCTCCCAACGCTCCCGGCACTGCCGGCGGGTCGCCTCGAGGTCGATCTCGGTCTTGGTGAAGCGCCGCTGCCGCTTGTAGTACTCCTCCGGATCGGTCCAGTCGGGCTCGACGCTCAAGCGGTAGAAACGTCCGTCGAAGACCTCGTAGAGCGGGAAGAGGCCGCAGCGCACCGCCAGGCGGACGAGATGGACCGAGTCGGCGGGCTCCGACTTCCAGCCGGTCGGGCACGGCGAGTGAATCAGGAGGAACTTGAACCCGTCGAGCTTCATCGCAGTGCGCAGCTTGCGGGCGAAGTCCTCGGGGTGGGCGATCGAAAGCGTCGCGGCGTAGGGGATGGCGTGGGCCGCCAGGATCGAGACGATGTCTTTCTTGGTCTCGCTCTTGCCGCCCGGGGTGGTCGTGGTCTTGGCGCCGAGCGGCGTGGCGGAGGAGCGCTGGCCGCCGGTGTTGCCGTAGATCTCGTTGTCGTAGCAAATGTAGAGCAGGTTCTCGTTGCGCTCGGCGGCGGCCGAGATGGTGGCCATGCCGATGTCGTAGGTGCCGCCGTCGCCGGCCCAGCAAATCACCTGGCCGGACTCGCCGTTGATGTCGCGGATCGCGGCCATGCCCGACGCAAAGGCCGGTGCCGAGGCGAAGGTCGTCGCCACCACCGGGACGCCGTAGCTCGACGTCGGGAAGCCCCCGGCCGCGACGATGCCGCAGCACGCCGGGATCGCCAGCATCGCTTTCTCGTCGAGCTCCGCGAGCACCCGGCCGAGCATCTGCAAGCCGACGCTCATGCCGCAGCCTCCGCAGTTGGTGTTTCCCGCCCTCAGCAAACACTCCTCGGTGCAGGGGACCCGGAGGCCTTGGCCACCTTCCGGGGTCGTCGCGGTCGCCGTCGTCGTCATCAGTTCTCTTCCTTTCCTGCCTCGATGCCCATCCAAAGGGGTTTCGTGGACCGCTCGCGTGACCTGAGGTCCGAGAGGACCTCTTCGACCATTGCCCGTGTCACGTCGCCGCCGCAAAGACCCGTCAGGTAGTCCTGGATCAGCAGGCCGTCCCGGCGGCCGTGAAAGATCGCCCGTACGTCCTGGTAGAAAATCCCGCCCATTCCCGCGGCGTAGTTGCGGTCGAGCACCGCGACTTTCCTGGCCGACGCGAGGGCCGCGGCGATCTCCTCCTCCGGAAACGGACGAAACATCTTGATCTTCAAAAGCCCGACTTTTTCACCTTCGGCCCGGCGTCGCCGGACGACCTCGCGGGCGGTGGTGGCAATCGTCGCAGAAGCGATGAGAACCTCATCCGCGTCCGCGGTCTCGAACGCCTCGACGGCGCCGCCGGGATCGCGGCCGAAGACCTCCTGGAAGACCGCGCGGCATTCTTCATAGACCTGGGGCACCCGGCGCATGGCCTGATCGATCTCGAGGCGTTGCGAGGTCGCCTCGAGAGGCCAGACGAGACCGCCCAGGGTCGTCGGCTGCTCATGACGCAGGCGGTGGGGTAGGTCAAGCGGCGGCAGATAGCGGTCGACGAGCGCCTGCTCCGGCAGCTCGGTTTCCATCTGCGTGTGCGACATGACGAAAGCGTCGAGGCAGACCATCGCCGGCAGCAGCACCCGAGGGTCCTCGGCGAGGCGAAAGGCGAGGAGCGTCATGTCGCACACTTCCTGGTTCGTCTCGCAATAGAGCTGCAGCCACGGCAGGTCTCGAAGCATCAGCGTGTCCGTTTGGTCGACCCAGATGTTCCACGGCGGGCCGAGGGTACGGTTCACAGCGATCATCACCAGCGGCGTACGGTAGAAGCCGGCTACCATGATGTTTTCCACCATGTAGGCGATGCCGTTCGACGAGCTGGCGGTAAAGGCCCGGGCGCCGGCGAGCGAAGCACCGATCGATACGCCCATGGCGCTGTGCTCGCTTTCTACCGGCACCACCCGTCCCTTCGAAAAGGGAAAGCCCGCCACGTACTCGACAATCTCGGTCTGCGGCGTGATCGGATAGATGCCGCAGGCCGTTCCCCGCGCCTTGCGGTTGGCCTCGCCGGCCACCGCCAGGGCGTAGCCGGCGGCATGGTTTCCTGTCACAAGCTCCATGGCCATCGTTTGCGGCTCCTCAGAGGTGGGACATGAAGACGACGTTGCGAGGGCACTCGGTCACACACACGCCGCATCCTTTACAGTAGGAGTAGTCGAAGACGAATTCGTGTCCGACGCGTTTCAAGACGCCCTCGGGGCAAAAAGTGACGCAGAGGTCGCACTCGTTGCAAACGCCGCAGGACAGGCAGCGCTTCGCCTCGCTCGGATCGGTCAGGCCCTTGTGGACCTCGTCGAACGAGCAGCGCCGGGTGCGCGGCGAGAGCGACGGCCCCGTCGAGCGTTGCTGGCGCTCGAAAAGATGCAGCTTCATCGCGTCGGCCTTGATGACCGTGTCGTCCCAGACGTCGACCCAACGCTTCGCCTCGGCGTGGCCGCTCGGGACCATCGGCTCGCCGCCTAGGACCTCGTGGATGTGGAGCGCCGAGCGCCGTCCGCTGCCGATGGCGCCGGAGACGGTGCCGTCGCCCGTGGCGAGGTCGCCGACCGCGAAGACCGGCGTTTCGAGGAGCCCCAGAAGCTCCTCCCGCTCGCGCACCTCGGTGCCCTCGGGAAAGACCGAGAGGTCCGGCGACTGGCCGAGCGCCAGGATCACCCGGTCGCAGGCCAGATCGTAGTCGGATCCCTCGACCTCGACGGGACGGCGCCGTCCGGACTCGTCGGGCTCGCCGAGCTCCATGTGCCGGCAAGAGAGCCTGTAGCCGTCGCCGTCTTGTTCCCGCAGCCCCACGGGGAGCGACAGGAAGTCGAAGCGGACGCCTTCCTCCATCGCCTGGACGACCTCCTCGTGGATCGCCGGCATCTCCTGAAGGGTGCGGCGATAGACGACGCGAACGCTTTCCGCGCCGAGCCTGAGCGCCGAGCGCGCGGCGTCGATCGCCGTGTTGCCGCCGCCCACGACCACGACCACCTCGCCGTCGACCCGGACCTCTTCCCGATGGGTCCGGTCGAGGAAGTCGATCCCCTGCTCGATGCTCGCCGCGTCGCCGGTGCCGAGGCGCAGGCCGCGCAGCTCTTGGAGCCCGGTCGCCACCAGGACGGCGTCGTGGCCCCGGGCGAGCTCCAAGAGCCGCCGCCGGTCGATCCGCTGCCGGGTCGCTACCTCGACGCCGAGGTCGAGGATGCGCTCGATCTCCCTGTCGAGCACTTCCTCCGGCAGCCGGTAGACCGGGATCCCGGTGCGCAGGAGCCCGCCGAGGGTGTCGCCGCCCTCGTAGACGGTGACCGCGTAGCCGCGGAGCGCCAAGTGGTAGGCGGCGGCGAGGCCGGCCGGTCCGGAGCCGACCACGGCGACGTGCTCGTCGCGGTGCGCCTCTGACAAGACCTGGGCCTTGCCCTCGTCGGCGGCGAGGCGCTCGAGCTCGCGGACGTTGACCTCGCCGTCCAGAGCGATGCGGTTGCAGCTCGCCATGCACGGTGCCGGGCACACCCGTCCGCAGACGCCGGGGAAGGGCGTCGTCCGCAGCAGGATTTCGAGCGCCTTGTCAACCTCCTCGCGGGCCAGGGCCTGGAGGAAGCCCTGGACGTCGTTGCCCGCCGGGCAGACGTGGTTGCAGGGCGGCACCATCTGCTGGCGGTGCGGGTGCTCCACGGCCCACTGCCCGGTCCACTGCCCGGTCTTGAGCGGCGGCGGGTCGCCGCCGCGTCCCGGGGTGAGGAAGCCGGGGACCGGCGCCGGCGGCGGTGGTGCCTCGTTGAGGGTGAGCTCGGCCGGCGCCTCGGCGGTTTGCGGCAAGCTCTCCAGGGTCGCGAGCGCCTCGTAGGCCTGGGTGGCGGCGGTCCGGTTCGCCCCGACGAAGCCCAGGTGCTCGAGCGCGGCGTGAACCGAGGCGAGCTCGAAGCCGAGCATGCGGGCCAGCGCTCCGGCGAGGGCCGTGTTGACGATCGGGACGCTTCTCGTGCCGAGGCGGTTGGCGCGGGCGATCGTGGTGGCGTCGACCGTCGCGAGCCTGTGACCGGGATAGTCCTCGACGAAGCTCTCGGGCGGTTCGGGGACGTTGATCAGGATCCAGCCGCCTGGCTTCAGCCCACTGGTGATCGCCGGGGCGATCAGCGTCGGATCGAGGACGATGACGTGATCCGGCTCGTAGACGAGGTTGCGGTTCTTGATCGGCTCGGAGTCGTAGCGGCAGAAGGCCTGGAGCGGCGCTCCCGAGCGTTCGGCGGCGTAGAGCCCGAAGGCCTGGACCGACTCGCCCTGGAGGAAGCGGGTGGTGGCGATGAGCTTCGCGAGCGTGACGCCACCCTGGCCTCCCCGGCCGTGGATACGGATTTCGATCATCGTTGCTCTCCAGTCAGCGCTGCCCTGGGCGCGCTCTCCAGACTACGGTCCGGGAGCACGGATTCGAAACACCCGGAGAGGTGGCGACGGCCCACCCCATTATGCGGGATAACCTGAAAGGCGAACCCTGTCGAATCCGCTTTCGGGGGGTTTAGCTGACGTCCCCAGGCTGTCGAAGGCAGCCATGTGAGGGCTTATACGGAGATTGCAATATCTCTAAGCATGGTGTATGCTAGCGAAGCGGAAGCTGGTCCGGGGATCCTACCAGGCTGCCCGAAAAGCTTCTCTCCGCCCCTTCGGTATTGCCGAACAACCTCCTTCTCCACCGAAGGGGCCCTTTTTATCCTTCTGACAGCGATGGAGCTCGGAACGCAGGGAGTCCTGCGGCAACCCTCTCCGGCGCCGCTTGACAAGAATCGGCCGGCGGGGCTACCCTGCCAGCGGTCCCGGGCGGCGGTCTCGCCGTCTCTTTCTCCACCGGACACCTCGCCTCGATGGTAGAACGCCAGAGCCCCTCCGCCCGCCGCGTCGGCATGATCAGTCTCGGTTGCCCAAAAAACCGGGTCGACAGCGAGATCATCCTCGGCGAGCTCGCCCAGCGCGGCTACCAGGTGGTGACCGACGCGGCCGAAGCCGACACTGTCATCGTCAACACCTGCGGCTTCATCGACGCCGCCAAGGAAGAGTCGATCGACGCGATCCTCGAGCTGGCGGCGCAGAAAGACGGGGCGGGCGGCGGCGGCCAGATGCTCCTGGTGGCCGGCTGCATGGTCAACCGCTACGGTGGCGAGCTCGCTGAGGAGATTCCGGAGATCGACGGCTTCATTTCTCTCGACGATCTGCGCCGGGTCGACGAGCTGGTTCAGATCGGCGGCGCTCCGGCGCCACCCCCCACGGCGGCCCGGCTCTCCTTTGACCACACAGCGCCCCGCCTCTTGACGAGCAGCGGCTACGCCTATTTGAAAGTGGCCGAGGGATGCAACAACCCCTGTACCTTCTGCGCGATACCCACCTGGCGCGGGCGCTTCCGCAGCCGGGAGGTGTCGAGCCTCCTCACCGAGGCTCGCCAGCTCGAGGCTCGTGGGATTCGAGAGCTCTGCCTCGTGGCTCAGGACACCACCCGCTACGGCGAGGACCTGGGTCTGGGCCGCCACGGCCTCTTACGCCTGGTCGAGGAGCTGCTGGCGGGAACCCAGATCCCATGGATTCGCTTCCTCTACGCCTACCCGACGACTCTCGACGAAGAGCTGTTGCGGCTCATGGGGGAGGAGGAGCGCTTCGTCTCCTACGTCGACATGCCGCTCCAGCACAGCCATCCGGAGATCCTGAAAGCGATGCGCCGTGGGGGCAGCGCGCGGCGCTACCTGGCTCAGCTGGAGCGCGCCCGAGAGCTCGCTCCCGACATTTTCCTGAGGTCGACGTTCATCGTCGGCTTTCCCGGCGAGAGCGAGCAACGTTTCGCGGACCTGCTCGATTTCGTCGCCGCGGCCGAGCTCGACCACGTCGGGGCCTTTCTCTACAGTCCCGAGCCCGGGACACCCGGGGCGGAGCTGCCGGAGCGGATCCCCGGAGAGGTCGCCCATAGGCGCCGCGCGGAGCTTCTCGAGGCGCAGCGGCCGATTGCGTTGCGCCGTCGTCAGGCGCTGGTCGGCCGCACGATCACCGCGCTCGTGGAGGGTGCCTGTGAGGAGACGGAGCATCTGCTCCAGGCGCGCCATCATGGAATGGCGCCGGAGATCGACGGACGCCTGTTGATCAACGACGGCCTGGCGCCGTCCGGAAGCCTCGTCGAAGTCGAGGTCACACAAGCCTACGCCGACGACCTCGTGGGCCGCATCGTCGGTGCTCGGGGCGAGTCCGGAGTGGAGCTGGCGACGAGCCTGGAGCTCGAGATCGGCGTGCCGGTATGAGAAGAGTCGCTCGAGCGAATCGACCCGAGGCGAGCGAGCCGCCCGGCTCCGGGACGTCCTGATCGGGCAAAGCTGCCATGCAGGTCATCCTCGACGCCATGAAGAGCGCCGATCTGCCCTACGGGGTGATCGCCACGATCGGCAGCTACGACGGCCTGCACCGTGGCCAGCAGGCGGTCATCGCCCGAGTCGTCGAACGGGCCAGTGCCGCCGCGGTTCCGGCGGTCGTGGTGAGCTTCGATCCCCATCCGTTGACCGTCCTGCGGCCGGAAGCGGCACCGCCACGGCTGACGACCCTGGAGCAACGCCAAGAGCTGCTTGCCGAGGCCGGCGTCGACGCTCTGCTGCTGCTTCGGTTCACCCACGAGCTGGCCAGGACGGAGGCCCGCGACTTCGTCCGCCGTTTCCTCCACCAGCAGCTGGCGGTTCAGGAGCTCTACGTCGGGAGCGGCTTCGCCTTCGGTCACGAGCGCCGCGGCGACCTGCAGCTGTTGCGCGAGATGGGCGGGGAGCTGGGCTTTCTGGCCGAAGGGGTGGAGGAGCTCCGAGAGGCCGGGGCCGTGATCTCCTCGACCCGCATCCGCCGCTGCGTCGCCGAAGGCAAGGCGGAGGAGGCCATGGCGCTGCTCGGGCGTCCCTTCGCGCTCGCCGGCACGATCGTTCGCGGTGACCGGATGGGCATACGTCTCGGCTGGCCGACCATCAACCTGCAGCCGGAGCAGGATCTGGTGCCGCTCTCCGGCGTCTACACGGGCCAGGCCTACTTCCCGTCGTTTCCGGCCACCTTCGACTGCGTGACCAACGTCGGCTCCCGGCCCACCGTCTACGAGAGCTACCAGGAGGTGGTCGAGAGCCACATCCTCGAGTTCAACTCCGACGTCTACGGCGAACGGGCCGAGATCCGCTTTTTCAAGCGGCTGCGGGAAGAGAAGATGTTCCCGACGGTGATGGACCTCTCGGCCCAGATTCAACGCGACGTCGAAGCGACGCGAGAATATTTTGCGACGCGGCGACGTTGGTTAGAGAAGAGCGGGGCGGACTCCTGAGCCGAGGCCCCCAAAGACGCGGCGGCACGGCCGCCGCTTTTGACTCAGAGAGCAAGAACACCCAAGCGAACCCAAAGGAGCTCAGCCCGATGGCCAGCGACAAGATCGTTACCCTCACGAACGACAACTTCAACGACGTCATCAACGGCGATCAGCCGGTCCTCGTCGACTTCTGGGCCGAGTGGTGCGGACCCTGCCGCCAGGTGGCCCCCGTGCTCGAAGAGATCGCCGAATCGCAGGACAAGGTCGTCATCGGCAAGCTCAACGTCGACGAACACCAGGACCTCGCCTTCCAGTTCCAGGTCCAGTCGATCCCCACCTTCGTCCTCTTCCAGAACGGCGAGGTCAAGGACCGTATGATGGGCGCCATGCCCAAGCCGGCCTTCGAACGCTTCCTCGAAAAACACGTCGCCTGAGGCTCTGGCCTTGGCCCTTCTCGACGAGCTCTTGGAGGAGCTAGGGGCCAAGGCCCTTCTCGTCGTCGCGGACTCCCCGCGAGATCCCTACCTGCTTCCCTTCGTCGGGCCGGCGCGGCTCGTAAGGTCGATCCTGGTCGTCCGCCGGGGTGGCGCGCCTCGCCTGGGTCTTTTCACACCGATGGAAGACCGGGAGGCGGCGCGCTCCGGCCTCGAGGTGATGAGCGCCGGCCGGCTCGACGTCCAGCGCTGGGCGCGCGGTGGCGCCCGGCCCGAGGAGCTCCTCGCCAACGTCGTCGCCCGGGCCTTCCACCTCTGTGAGCTGGCGCCGGGCCGGGTGGCGCTCGCCGGGGTGACCGACGCCGGAAGGATGCACGCAGCGACGCAGCTCCTCGCCGCCGACGGCTGGAGCTTCGTCGCCGGCGAGGGCGCGGTCGCGGTGCTCCGCAAGCGGAAGTCCGCCGCCGACCTCGCAGAGCTGCGCCGCGTCGGTCGAGGTCTCGAAGCGGCGTTCCGGCGCGTCGCCGCGCTCCTCGCCGCCGCTGGCGAGCTGGACGGCGAGCTGTGGCTCGGCGCCGAGCGCCTGCGCGTCGAGCGGCTCCACGGCGAAGCCCTGCGGACGCTCGCCGAGCACCGCCTCGGCCACCCCGGCGACGCGATCTGCGCGCCGGCCGAGGAAGGCGCGGTGCCCCACACCCATGGGACGGCCGAGCGGGTCCTCAGAAGCGGCGAGTCGATCGTCGTCGACCTCTTTCCCTGCGGCCGGCTCTTTCTCGACTGCACCCGGACCTTCTGCGTCGGCAACCTGCCTCCGGCGCTCGTCGAGGCGCACGTCCTGGTCGGCGAGGCGCTCGACCTGGCGCGCCGCGGCTGCGTGCGTGGGGTGTCGGGATGGGCGGTCCAGGAGGCGGTGTGCGAGCACTTTCGCCTGGCGGGTCATCCTACGCCGATCACCGTTCCCGGAACACCGCGCGGTTACATCCACGGGTTGGGGCACGGCGTAGGCTTCGAGGTCCACGAGCTGCCGAGCTTCCGCGAGCACGCCCCGGAGCGCGAAGGCGTCCTCGCCGAGGGCGACGTCTTCACGCTGGAGCCGGGCCTCTATGACGCCAAGGCCGGCTGGGCGGTTCGCCTGGAAGACACCCATTACCTCGGTGCCGACGGCGTCGAGGTCTTGACCGAGCTTCCCTACGAGCTAGATCCACGGGCCTGGTAGTCGAGCTCCCGGCCAACCCCCGACACCACCGGCTCGCCGTGCCGGCCCGCTCAGTCTTCGTCCTTCCAGAGCCTCTTCCACCAGGGTGCGTCCTCACCTCGCGGCTCCGGGATCTCCATGCGGTCGCGGATCGTGTTGACGTCCCAGCCGGTCAGGCTGGCGAGGGTCTCCGCCTCCTTCTCCTGCCGGCGGCGCAGCTCCTCGTAGTAGCGCCGTGCCTCCGGGCATTCCGCGCCGCCCGACCAGGGATGACGGATCACGTAGCGGCCCTGGTAGCTCGTCCGGTCGCCGGTCGACTGGAACATCAGGTCCTCCGGGAAGGTGTCGGCCGTGTAGCGCAGGTGAAGCCGCGTCACGAAGACGTTGCGGGCCGGTTGCGGCGCACGGATCGGCCGCGTCGTCGGCAACGCTCGCTCGCCCCGGACCCAGAAGACCCCAAGCTCGCGGAGCTCCGCGGGGGAAAGCGGATCGGCGGCGCAAGGGTCGCACCAGCTCATGTCCCAGGCGTACTCCAGGAAGACCGTCCGCATCCGCTCGCGGCGTACCTGCTCGGCGAACATGTCGCGGTAGAAGTCGGCGAAGTCGTACTTGACGAAGACCGGCAGGTCCATTCCGGTCGGCAGCTTGACCGTCCGGTAGTTGGTCGTCTGCACCCGCCCTGCACGGTTCAGGACGAAGACGAAAAGCTCCTGCGGACCGTCGGCGTTGATCGTGCCCAGGCGGATCGGCAGCATGAACTTGCGAGACTCGAAGGCCACCTGGAGGGGCCGCAGGTAGGAAAAGCCAAGGCGCGCCTGCTCGGCGAGGTTCACCTGGGCGACGAAAAAGCGCATGTCCTGGCGGATGTAGCTCTCGAGCAACCGGCTCGCACCGACCGGAATGCGGTAGCCGTTGCGCCGCAGCCAGGTCTCCAGGCCGCTCGACTCCTCGGCCGAGAGGATCAAGATGTCGTACTCGCCTACCGTGTAGCGCGCCTCGATCGTGACGCCGAGGCCGGCCGCCGCCTTTTGCTCGGCACGCTCAGCAGAGCTTCGTGCCGTGGGAGCGGCCATCTCGTAGACCAGCCTCGGGCTGCAGGGATCCGGGTCGTGGTACTCGACCAGCCGCGGCGCCGAGTAGGCGTCGAGGTGCTCCAGGACCGCCCGGTCTCCGACGTGGATCTGCTCGCGCTCGAGAAAAGTCGGCACCGGGACCACCAGCGCGAACTCTTGCGGCTCGCCCCGATAGTCGTTGGCCATGGTCAGCACGGTCCGCTCGCCGTCACGTACCAGGACCACCTTGGAAGCCTGGTTGAAAAGGTCGGTGTCGGCTTTGGCGACGTAGAAGCCGCAGAAGGCGAGAGCCGGGCCGGCCAGGAGCAGAAGCGCCGTGGGCATGAGGATCAAGGGGAGGACTCTGCGCATCGGGGATGCCTCCTTTCGTTGCCGAGGGATGGTTTCGATCTTATCGAAAAAGCGCCTGGCCAGGCGAATCGATCGCCGGGAAAGAGGCGGTCGAGCAGCGGTACCGCCAGGCAGCAGGCGACGAGCGAGTAGAGAAGGCCGTTGGGCTCGTAGAGGACGTAGCGGAAAAAGCCGCCGCCCGCCGCCACGCAGACGGCGAAGAGGATCCTGCCGGGGCGGCTGTCAGGCGTCGTCTTGGGATCCGAGATCATGAAGAACGCGAAGACCAGAAGCGTCCCGCTGCGCAGCTGATGAAGCGGGATCGCCCAGGGATCGCCGAGCCACGCAGCGCGGCCCAGGACGAGAGCGCACCAGGCGGCGAGGAAAGCCCAGGTGACGTCGCTGCGCTCGGCTCGGTGGATCACCAGGCTTCCCACGGCAGCGAGAAGGAATGCGAAGAAGGCGAGAGACCCCCATTGTCCAGGCGACACCCAGGCACGATCGGCGACCAGGATCGTCACCACGAGGCCGAAGCTCGTGGGATTGAAGATGTGCTTGCCGCGGGCGCGGATCAGGAACTTGCTGGCGATGGTGACCGCAGCGGCGACAGCCGCGATGACCAGCGAGTCGGTCCGCAGAAGCAGGCAAAGCGACAGCGCCGAGATCAGGGCGCTGCGGGGATCGAAGCTCGGCAGGCGCCCCAGACGGGTCAAGGCCGCCTGGGTCGCCAACGCCGTCGCCACCAGCAGGGTCGCCGTCAGCAGGCGGATCTCGAAGTCCAGGAAGAGGACGCCGTAGGCCACGAGGACGGCCAGAACGGCGATCTGGTAGAGGCGCGGGTCGAGCTTGCGGCTGGCGGGGCTCATCGAGACGTCCTTCGCCGGCACCGTCTGGACCGGCACTGTCCGGCGCTGGTGGTCATTAGACACCTCCCGGAGCTGGAATGAAACCGGAGGACGGAGATCGGTCCCCCGAAGGTCCCAGCCGTGCTAACATGGAGGGCCTATTCGATGCGGCAGCACCGCAGGAAGGAGCAGAACGTGTTCGGCTGGGACGTGTCAGAGCAGGACATCGACCACCTGATCGCCAGGGGCAAGTACTCGAAGGCGGTCAAACCCCTGCGATCGATGCTTCGGGAGCATCCGGAGGACATCCACCTGCGCCAGAAGCTCGCCGACGTCCTGGCGCGAACGGGGGGGAACCGCGAGGCGGTGTCGATCCTGGAGTTGCTGGTCGACGAGTTCGCGGGCGACGGCTTCAACGCCAAGGCGATCGCGATCGCCAAGAAGATCCAGCGCATCGATCCCGAGCGCACCGACGTCGAGCAGCGGCTCGTCGGCCTCCTGCACCGTCCCGAGCCGTCTCCCGGGCTCCTTGGGCAATCCGCAGGCCAAGAGCCGGCGCCGGGGGAGCCTGACGAGTATTCCACCGAGGTCGAGAGCTTCCGGCTCTCGCCGCTCTTCACCGATTTTTCGCCCGCCGAGCTCCTGGCGCTCATCCACGGCTTGAACCTGCTGACCTTCGAGCCCGGCGAGATCGTCATCGCCGAAGGAGAGCCGGGAACAAGCCTCCTGGTCGTGGCCTCCGGCCGGGTGCGGGTCTATGTCCGCAACGACGTCAACCACCAGGTGGAGATCCGCAAGCTCGGAGCCGGCGAGTTCTTTGGCGAGATCTCGATCCTCACCGGGCAACCTCGTACCGCGACCGTGGTCGCCGCCGAGCCCTGCGAGATCCTTGAGCTCGACCAGGCGAACGTCGAAGAGATCGGCCGCGACTATCCGAACGTTCCCAAGGTCATCCGCGAGTTCGCCGGCGAGCGGGCGATGAGCCCGGAGGAGATCACGGCGCGCCAGGAGATCGAGCTGCCGCTGGGCTGGGAATAGAAGCCTGTTCCTTGACGGGCTTCGCGCCAGGCTCGCTCAGGCGAGGACGGCGGCCGAAGTCGCGAGCTCTTCCTCGGCTCTTGCTCTGGTGAGCAGGCCAACGCCGGCGGCTTGCATATCTTCGAAGGCGCGCTCGCCGTCGCCCGGCGAAAGGTCCACGGCCCGGCATCCGTCGGCGACCACGTTCACCTTGAAACCCAGACGGACACCATCGAGGGCGGTCGCCTTGACGCAGTAGTCCGTCGCCAGGCCCAGAATGAAGATCTTGTCGATCCCCTCGTTGCAGAGATAGGTCTCAAGCCCCGTCGAGCGAAGCGCCGCATTGTCGAAAAAGGCGCTGTAGCTGTCGATCTCCGGATCCACGCCCTTGAAGAACGTCTTCTCGATCCGCGAGGTCTCAAGTCCCGGCGCGAAGTCGGAACCGGCCGTCCCCTCGACGCAATGCTCCGGCCAGAGGATCTGGTCGAGGCCGCGAAGCCGGATCACTTCGCCCACATTGCGGCCCGGATGGCTCGTCGCGAAGCTGCCGTGGCCCGGCGGATGGTAGTCCTTGGTGGCGATCACCCGGTCGAAAGAGCGCTGCAGGCGGTTGGCCACGGCGACCACCTGGTCGCCTTGGCGTACCGCCAGCGCACCGTCCGGCAAGAAGTCGTTCTGGATGTCGACGAGGATCACGGCTCTCATATCGGGCTCTCCCTGAGTTTCCGGGTACCGATTCGCCTCAAGTGCTCATCCTGAGCATAAGCAGGGCGCTTAGACTCGAAGCGAGCATAAGTATCCTAGCGCGTCGCGTCGTCGATTTCAAGATTCTGGCCCGGGGAGCGTCCGACTCGACGCTCGGCGGCAACTATGGCGCCAAGCTGTCGCTCGCAACTCGGGCCCGCAGCTCCGAGATCTCCCGCTCGAAGCCGCCGGAGAGGATCGGAAAACGGCACCAGCTGCGGGGGTCCAGGTTCTCGTCGTGACGACATGACCTTCGTGGTGTTGGGAGTCCTTCGACCCGGCCACCCCGAAAGCGGCGAGTAGGAAACACGACGGCAGCGGGAACCGAGAGAGACTCTTGGGTGGGATGAAGTCTTCACGGCTCCTGGTCTTTTCCGTGCTGGCGCACGTTTCGGCGCTAAGCCTCGGTGTCCGCGGACGGAAGCCGATCGACGTCGACCCACAGGGAGTCGAGATCCAGCTCCAGCCCCTCGCAGCCGGGGATCGCCCCGAGCTTTCCTCCCGTGGCCCCCAGGACATGAGTGTAATGTCCGGTCTTTCCTAACTCGAGGATCTCGAAGCTCCGGAGCTCGGGATCGACGAGCCAGTAGTAGCGAATGCCGAACGCCGCATACTCGTTGACTTTCTCCACCCGGTCACGACGGCCGTCACGCGCTTGCGGGGAGACGACTTCGACCGCGATGTCGGGAGGTTGACGGATGACCCCTCGGCGCGGCGGAAAGGGGCTGCCGGGCAGATACACGGTGAGGTCGGGCTTACGGCCGCTCCGGGGGCCGATGGCGAGCTTGGCGTCCGAACCGCCCATCACGCCGCCGAGTGGGAAGACCCAGTTCCCGAGGATTCGGGCCAGCAGGACGACCAAGAGCTCGTGGACGTAGTCGGGCATCTCTTCCTCCACCAGCCATCCGTCGACGAGCTCGCCGGGCTCGTCCTCGGGCAGGGCGTACCAGTCCTCCAGCGACAACTTGGCCGAGGACTCAGCATCGATCAAAGCACTCTGTCTCACGACGACATAGCCTACTGCTCAACGGGGCGCCGATCAATCCCGGCGGTGCCGTGATCCTTTGCACTCATGGCCTATTCGGCGGGGTCTTCGGCAGGACGACCTTCGCGACGGCTTCTCCCTCCGGCTTCGAGAGGACACGGATCGTCCCGCGGTGCGCCTCGACAATCCGCCGGCAGCCTTCTCTAACCAGGCCGGACGCGCCAGACCCGAAGTGGGGCGCTCGAAGGCGGCGAGGGGCAGCGAGGAGAGGTGGTCGGCGACCTGATTCAGCGCCGCATGCACCAGCTGGGGATCACGGGTCGGTCCGAGCCAGACCTCGGAAGCCACCTGGACCTCCACCCGCCCCAAGGCCGCGAGTCGCCCAGCTTCATGGGCCAGGTCGCGGGCCATGGACGCCAGCCCCCGGCGAGATCCGAAGACGGGGTCGAAGTAAATCAGCGCCTGCCAGGCGCTGCGGGAAGCGCCGATGGTGAGGACGTCGACCTGCTTATCGCCAACCGAGAGCTCGATGTCCTCGGGGCGCAGCTCGATGCTTGCGCCGGTCTTGGCATCGCGAGCTTCGACGAGAATCCGAGTCTCCTCGGCCGACAACGACAGTGTCGATACAGACAGTGTCGATACGAGCGGTGCTTGCGCGCCGCTTCGCCGCGGAAACCGTGGGGACGAGTCGGGGTCTGGATACCTCCTGGGTCTTGCGGTGGCGTTCGGGCGTCCGCCGAGCGGGGAGCCTTGGCCCCGAACGCCGCCG
>CBDUYN010000180.1:0-20689 GCA_965371445.1 uncultured bacterium
CGGAGCCGCACCGGGGTCGAGTCCTAAGGTAGCCCAGTGAGCCGCCTCCCGGAAGAAGCTGCTGCGTACTTGACTCATCTGTAAGGATGTTGAAGAACCCAGCGCGCCTAGCGAGGCTACGCCTCTTATGCCGAGCTCGGCATAAAAGGCGTAACCTCGTCAGCCGTAGGGCAGATGTCCGGCCTCGGGGCGTGGTAGCCTTTCGACGGAATCAACAACTTCAGAGAGATCGACGATGAACACAACCCGCAACGCGCTCTTGATCCTCCTCGCCCTCTACCTCGCCGGTTGCGGCGGCGCCCCCACGGGGACGGATAGCGGCGAAGACACGGCCGCGGCCGCCGGTTCGCCGGCCGCCGGTTCGCCGGCCGCCGGTTCGCCGGCCGCCGCCGGTCCCCGTTTCTTGAGCTTCGGCACCGCTCCCACGGGCGGTGCTTTCTTCGTGGTCGGCGGCGCCCTCGCCGAGGTCGCCGAGAAGTTCGGCCCCGAGGGTTGGCAGGTGAGCGCCGAGGCCACCCAGGGCTCGCGCGAGAACATCCGCCGCCTGGTCCGGGGCGAGCTCGACTTCGCCCTCTCGAACGCTGCCATCACCTACTTCGCGGTCCGTGGCGAAAGCGTCTGGGACGGCCCCCAGGAGGTGCGCGCCGTCATGACGCTGGCTCCCAACGTGGCGCTCTTCGTCACGCCGCAGGGCTCCGGTGTCGAGACGATCGCCGACTTGAAGGGCAAGCGCGTGGTGATCGGACCTTCGGGGGCCGGCTTCGAGGACTTCGTCGGTCCCATCCTCGCCGCCCACGGCGCGAGCTACGACGACTTCACCCTCCTGAACGGTCCCCAGAGCGCCGCGGTCGACATGCTTTCCGACGGCGCCGCCGCCGCCGCTTTCCTCGGTGGCGCCGTACCGACGGCGTCGATCGTCCAGGCCTCCTCGTCGATGGACCTGCACTTCGTGCCGTTTACCGCCGAAGCCAAAGCGGCGCTCCTCGCCGATTATCCGTTCTACGCTCCGGCGACGATCCCTGCCGGCACCTACCGCGGCCAGGAGGAGGACTACGAGGGCTTGAACGTCGGCTCGATGCATCTGATCACCGCTGCCGCTGTCGACGAGGACACCGTCTACGCCGTCACCAAAGCGATCTACGAGAATGCCGACGCGGTCGTCGAGCGTCATCCGGCGGGCAAGGCGATCCAGCCCCGGGTGGTGATCCGCGACACGGGTACCGAGTTTCATCCGGGGGCCGTGCGTTTCTACAAGGAGATCGGTATCTGGCCCGACGAAGAGGGCGAGGGCGAGGAGGCCGGAGGCTGAAGCGATGGACCGGCGGGGAAGCTCTGGCCCGGCGTTCGTCGTGCGTCCCCTGACCCCTGAGCGCTGGGACGACTTCGAGAAGCTCTTCGGTCCGCGCGGTGCCTACTCGAGCTAGTGGGCAACGCCGGAGGCTCCATGGCGGATCTACGCGACCAGGTCTCGGCGGCGGTCTCACCGCCGGCCGCCGCCAGCGCGGCGAAGCCTGGGCGCCGCCGTGCGGCCCACCTTCTCCTGCTCGCCGTCTTCACTTGCCTGGTCTTTAGCAACACCCTCAAGAACAGCTATCACCTCGACGACTATTTCCACATCGTCGCCAATCCTGAGCACGAGCATTTCTGGCCGCCCTGGCGCCACCTCTTCGACGAGCGCACCATCACGGTGAATCCTACGATCACGCAGTATCGACCGCTGCTGCCGTTGGTTTTTTCGATCGACTTTGCAATTGCCGACGCGCTTGACGTGGAGCGGGTCGTGGTCCACCACCTCGGCGCCATCGCCACCCACCTGGGGACGAGCGTGCTGCTCTATTTCCTGTTCCTCGAGCTTCTGGCACTGACGCTTGAAGGGGCCGGTCGCCGCGACGACCTCGCGTTCGCCGCGGCGCTCGCCTTCGCCGTTCATCCGGTCTCCGGCGTCCCGGTCAACTACGCGGTTGCCCGTGACCTCTTGATGATGCTTTTCTTCCTGAGCGCCTCGCTGCTCGCCTACGTGCGGCTCCGGCAGCGGGAGTCGGTGTGGGCCTGGGTCGTTCCTCCGGTTCTCTTGGGGATGTCGCTGCTCGCCAAGCAGAACAGCGTCGTGGCTCCGGTGCTGATCTTGCTCCTGGATCTCCTGGTTCTGCGTGCCTCTCCACGGTCGTGTCGTACCTGGCTCCGGCCGCTGCCTTTCGTCGCCGTGGTGGCCGCGCTTTTCGTCTGGACCGAGCTGGTCCTCGGTTTCTCGGACCTTGGACAGTTGAAATGTGATTTCTCCAGCACGACCTATGGCTGCACGATGGCCCGGGAGCACCTATTCTATTACCTGCGCAACTTCCTCTGGCCGTTTCGGATGCGACCGCTGGCTTACGTCGAGCCCACCTGGCTTTTTTTCGAGTGGCCGGTGCTGCTCGGTGGCAGCGTGATTGCCGCCAGTCTCGTTGCGGCGTTTTATCTGCTGCGCCGTGCTCCTCTCGCCAGCTTTGCAATCCTTGGCTACTGGGTGCTTTTCGCCCCGACGTCTTCGCTCTGGCCGTTCCGTTACCTGGTCATGGACTACCGGCAGTACCCGTCGCTTCCCTTCCTTTGCCTGCTGGTGGCTCTCGGCCTTTCGCGGCTGCCGCGCCGCCGCCTGGCCGTCGTTGCCTACTCTACGCTCGTCGTTTATTTTGCCGGCTCGGCTTTCGTGATGAACCGTGTCTGGAAGACCGAGAAGACCCTGTGGGAGCATACCTACCGGTGCGGCGGCGAGGTCTTGGCCAACGTCCTCTACGCCAAGAGCATTGAGGACGACGATCCGAAGCTGTCGATCAAGCTCTACCGCATGGCTCCGGTGTATCACGTCTACGCGCGCGACAATCTGGCCATGCTCTACTGGCAGCAGGGTCGCCTGGAAGAGGCGATCGCACAGTTCGAAGAGAACGTCGAAAGGGCGTCGACGTGGGCTCTCACCCACTTCCAGTTGGCGAGCGTCTACCGGCACGTCGGCCGCATGGAGGAAGCCCTCGACGAGGGGGCGCAGGCCGCGGGGCTCGATCCTCGCAACGTCGAGTACCTCTACCGGGTGGCCTTCGACCTTCTGGAGGACGGCGAAGCGGTCGCGGCGCTCCCCTACCTGGAGCGGATCGACTCTTTCGTTCCGAGCTACGCGGATACGGACCTCTTGGCGGGAAGGGCGCTCGAGAGTCTGGGTCGGGCAACGGCGGCGGAACGGCGTTACCGGCGCTTCTTGACGCGCCACGTCGACCACGCCGAGGCCTGGCTCCTCCTGGCGCGGAACCTCGCCGACCAGGGACGGCCCGAGGAGGCTCGAGCCAGCCTCGAGGAGCTCCTCGCCCGGGCGCCGGAGCACGAGGAGGGAAAGCGGCTGCTCCGCGCGCTAGGGAGCCCGCTCGCTCCCTAGAGCGGCGTGGCGGGATTCGAGCGTATACCAGGCGCTGACCCCCACGAGGTAAGACGCCAGGACCAGCTCGCTGGGCCAGTGCGCGTCGTAGCGGAAGCTGACGTAGGAGGGCAGGAAAGGCGAGCGCAGGTGAAAGGCGAGGAGCACGAGCAGACCTGTCTGGGAGGCCCACGCCGCCGAGCTCTCGCGTGCGGGCAGGAGGAAGATGAAGACGAGGCTCAAGTAGTAATAGGGGGAGAGGGGGAGGAAGAGGTAGAGAAAGAGGAGGGTCAGTGGAAAGGTGTCGCAGTCGCTTCTCGCCCATCGAACCGAGAGGACAAAGAGCACGCCGCCGAGCGCCGCCAGCAAGACGTAGACGGGGTAGAGCTCCTCGAATTGGGCCATGCTCGTCAAGGTATCGGTGTAGTTCTTGCTGTACGAGTAGGGGTGAGCCTTGAACAGGGATTCGCCGCCCGCTGTCGCGACGAGGTTCTTGAGGCCGATGTTGAAGGGCTCGGCGACGAGTTGCCGGGAATGCAGCGTAATGTTGCGAAAAAACTCGACCCAGGCGCTGACGCCGACGAAGGGAATACATAGGGCGGCGAGGAGGGCAGCCGTCCCGCCGACGAGAGCGAGATAGGAGACTGCGCGCCGCAGCTCCTCTCGATCGTGACCATCGCCTTTGCCCCTGGCGAGCCATCGCTGAGCGGTGCGCGCGACCAGGCCGGAGAGCAGCAGAATCGGGAAGCCGTGCAGGACGGTGGCCAGAGAAAGACAGCAGGCGCTTGCAGCGTCGCGCTTCAGCTTCCATAGCGAGATCGCGCAGAGAAGCAGAGCCAGCCAGGTGTATTGCAGGAAGTTTCCGAGCAGCCGCTGGTAGGTACCGAAGTAGGTGACCAGACCGATCCCCGTCAACAAGGCGGAGCGCGCGCCAAAGGCTCTTGCCACCAGCAGCAACGACAGCGCGACGAGGAGGGCGTCGAGGTTGAACAGAACCCTTGTCGCAAGATCGTCGGTCAACGCGACGAGACGGGTGAAGATCCGTGCCGTAAACACCCAGAAAGGAGTCTGGTTAAACCCCTTGTCGATGACGGCGTTCGACCAGAAGTGCGCATCTGTCCTGGCGGTCAGCTCCTGGAGGTCTCGCCGGAGCTCCTGCCACCTCGCGGCCGAGAAGGCTTCGACGGGACAGTCGGGAAGCTCCTCTCGCGGCACGAGGCGATAGGTTTTGAGGTCGCGCACCGGAATGTCTTGCGACCACACTGCGGGCTCGCTGGAGTCCGCCGCCAGCGAGCAGGTGTAGAGATGAAGGTAGCGCAGCTCGTCGAAGTACTTGGCCCCCAGGTAGTAGTGGTAGACGTTGTAGGTCCTGGCGTAGCCTTGCTCCGAGGCTAAGAGCTGGCGCAACGGCCTGGCGTAGACCGCCGCGATGGCGAAGAGGAGGACGGCGGCAAGCACCGCGTTGAGGGTGCGCTCCGTTCGCCGTGTGCGGAGCCGGGGGAAGCGTTCGGCGAGGAAAAAGACGGCGAGCAGCGCGAGTAGGATGCCGAGGATCCGATGGCTCATGCTCTCTCCCGCCTCATCGACGATAGGTCTGGCGCCCCGGCGGTACCTGGTCCGAGTGCGGGGAATCGAGGTCCAGGAGCCGCAGCGAGCAGGTGCCGGCGTGCTCTTCTTTGTGCAGCACGTAGGCCGCTCGCTCCGGGAAGTGACGCGCGCGGTGGGTCCGGTCCTTTTCCACGGAGAGGTGATTGGCGTAGAGCACCGAGTCGGACCAGTCGGGGCGCGGGTTCGGGCGCCAGAAGAGGTGGTGGCGCGGGACCTCCGTGTCGCACTGCGGTGCCCACTCGCCGTAGGGCACGTAGACGATGGCGTCGTGAAGGCTCGCGGTAAGCTCCGGCGCTTGCCGTATGGAGGAGGTGATGCTGTGGACCGTGAGCAGCCGTAGGGGGGTGTAGAAGCTCAGGCTCACGACGAGCCCGGCCCACACCAGCGGCCAGGGACCGAGGCCCAGGATGCGCTTGCCGCTCTCCTGCCAGTCGTGCCCCACGGCCATGAGGAGCGCCGTCAAGGGCAGCATGAGCTCAAAAAAGTGCGAGGGGCCGAAGGTGTCGACGCCTGGGTACTCCACGAACGCGTGCGAGGCCAGGAAACACAGCAGCACCACGGCGTGGAGTCTTACCGCCGGGCGGCGAAGGGGCAGCGGCACGAGGAGCGCCAGAGCGAAAGGCCAGCCAAAGGCGGCCACGGTGACCCGGGCGAGGCTCGCCGCCAGGAGCCGGACCTGGTCGCCGGGGTCGCGGAGGCGAAGGCCGGTGAACCCCACGTCCTTGTCTACCGGCAAGTACGAGAAGCGGTAGTCATTCTCCATGCTGTAGTGGAGCACCCGCTGGTAGCCGACGCTCGTGGGCGCTCCGTTCTGCCACAGGTTGACCAGGAAGAAAAGGATGGCCAGGGCGAGCGTCGGCACCAGGAAGGCCGGCAGTTGGCGCCACCTCCGGCCGCGTACCACCGAGACGGCCCACAGGACGAGGATCGGGGTAGCCAACCCCAGCGCGGTGAGCGGCCGGTTGAAGAAAGCTCCCGCGAAGCAGGTAGCCAGCAGGGCCGGAGTCCACCACGGCGCGTTGGCGTCGCGAGCGCGCAGAGCGGCCCAAAAGGACCAGGTGAGCAGGCATAGCTCGCTAGTGTGCGCCATGAGTGTGCCCGAGGCGATGAGGACCATGGGCGAGACCACGAGCAGCAGCGTTCCCAGGCGGGCCCAGGTGCTGCCGGTCGCCCGACGGAGCAGCCAGAACCAGGGCGGGACCGTCAACAGGAAGTAGACGGGGTTCGCCAAGCCCTCAAGCCCGAGCCGGGCAAAAGGCGCCAGAAGCGCCGGCCAGCCCAGGAAGTACTGGGGGTAGAACGTGCCGCCGTTGTACATGAAGGCCCGGTCCCAGAAGAGCTTGTCCGGCGGCGACGGCACCGCCACCTGCCCCGACGCCACCAGGCGGGCCGCGAACAGGTAGGCGGATTCGTCGTCGGTGACGGGCATCTGCTGGAGGACCAGCAGATGTGCCGCCAGGGAGAGCACGAGTCCGGCGACGCAAAGGGCAGCGATCCAGGCCCGGTCACAGCCGCAGCGAAAGGGTGCTCGGAGGCGTTGCTCGGGCCAGGTTACGAAGCCTATGGCTAAAAGCAATGAGGCTATGGTGCCCAGGGACAGGTACCATTTCAAGAAGAGCTGGTGTCCCGTCGTCAGCCCCGACAACGACCCCAACGGGAGGGTCAGCGAGGGCCGAAGCCATGCCCACACAGCCCACAGGAGTCCCAGCGTGAGGATCCCGGCGATCAGCCAGGGCGTGGACCGACGGCTCTTCGTCCTGCCGGGCTCCTGGTGCGCTCTCGCCATTTCGGCAGCCTATCAAGTCTCGCGTCACCTGCTGAGGAGCGCTCTCAGGACGCGGCAGAGCCGGGCGCCCCGTCGCGTCGCGTCCCCGTGGCCGCTTGGCCTTGGCGGTTCGCGACCGATTGACCTTGGCGATTCGCGACTTTTGAGGGATAATACGCTCAGGCACCGCGGGTCGCTGTGCCGTCCCCAAGGAGGACCCTCATGACTTGCCTACCCATCGCGGAGCAGGACAGCGTCGAGCAGGTGGTGCTGCGTCCCAAGCCGCAGCGCGTCCTCCTGATCAATCCGCCGCGGTTCAACGAGCTCATCGGCAAGAATCCGGCCATCGTCGAGAAGCACCGGGGCTTCAACCCGCCGCTCGGCATCATGATGCTGGCGGGCTACCTCGAGCGCCACTCGTGCCACAAGGTGGAGCTGCTCGACGCCCAGCCCTACGGCTATACCTACGAGGAGCTGCGGGGCGTGCTGTGCGAGAAGGAATTCGACGTCGTCGCCATCACGGCGATGACGTTCACGCTGATCGACGTCTTCCTCACCTGCAAGCTAATCCGACAGGTCAACCCGCGCGCCAAGATCGTCCTCGGGGGACCGCACGTTCATCTTTTCCCTGACGAGACGATCCGCCGTCCGGAGATCGACTTCCTGATCCAGGGCGAAGGCGAGATCGCCTTCAAGGACTTCCTCGACCGTATCGATCGTCCCGAGCTCTGGGGTTCGCAAAAGGGCCTGGTCTTGATCGACGAGACCGGCAAGGTTCGAAACAACGGGATCGCTCCCTCGACGTCGGACCTCGACAGCCTGGGCCTGCCGGCCCGGCACCTGACGGACACCTCGCTCTACACGTCGCTGCTCGGCCGTGCCGACACCATCACGACGATGTTCACGAGCCGCGGTTGCCCTTACCGCTGCACCTTCTGCGACCGGCCTTTCTCGCCGGTGCTCTCAGGCTTCCGCTGGCGCAGCGCCCAGCACGTGGCCGATGAGATGGAGGCCTGTGCCGAGATGGGGATCCGCGAGGCCTTCATCTACGACGACACCTTCACCGTCCGGCGCGACCGGGTCTTCGAGCTCTGCGAGGAGATCAAGCAGCGTCAGCTCGACTTCAAGTGGGACGTGCGCGCGCACGTCAACACGATCACCCCGGAGCTGCTGCGTGCCATGGCCGACGCCGGCTGCGACCGCATCCACTACGGCGTCGAGTCCGGCAACGACCGGATGCTCAAGGAAATCAAGAAAAACAGCACGATCGCACGCATCAAGGAAGCTTTCAAGCAGACCCGGGAAGCCGGCATGGAGACTCTGGCCTATTTCATCATCGGCCAGCAGACCGAGACCGCCGACGACATCGGGAGCTCGATCCGCCTGGCCCGGGAGCTTGATCCCAACTACGTCCACTTCACCATCTTCTGTCCCTATCCTGGAACGGAGATCTACTTCAAGGGCCTGGAGAGTGGCGTCATCAAGAGCGACGTCTGGCACGAGTTCGCTGAGAATCCGCGGCCCGGCTTCGAGCTGCCAGTATGGGAGGAGAAGTTCACCCGTCTGGAGCTCCAGAAAATGCTCGTCAAGTGCTACAAGGGCTTTTACCTGCGGCCAAGTTACGTCGCCCGCGGCCTGCTGCGGATCCGTAGCGCGGGAGAGCTGCGGCGCAAGGTCCGTGCCGGAATGTCGGTCCTGGCCATGCGGCCCGGCGACAAGGTCTTCAGCAAGAAGATTCGCCAGCAGGTCCGCGACGTGGTGCCGCGCTCGCCCATCGAAGTCCACACCTGAGCCACCTCGCGCCGAGTTATGGCAAGGGGTGTCCTGAACGCGTCGTACGCCGCCGACCGCCGGTTGCGGCCCGAAGTGGCGTTCCGCTACCGCCTGCGCGCCAGGGCGGTGGTCGAGGCGTTGCGCGAGCACCTGCCGGGGCTCGAACGGCCCAGGGTGCTCGACCTGGGATCCGCCGAAGGCCGTACGCTGGTCGAAATGTCGGCCCTTCTCGACGGGGCGAGCTTTCTCGGCGTCGAGGCGTCGGCCGAGCTCCTGGCGGCGGGACCTGAGATGCCGGAGGGCATCCGCCTGGTCGAGGGCGACGTCACCGCGCTGGGCGAGGCGGCAGAGCCCGAAAGCTTCGACCTGGTGAGCGCCCTCGCCCTGCTCGAGCACCTGCCGGCGCCGCTGGACGCCGTCCGTGAGGCGGCACGGGTTCTGCGTCCTGGCGGGCTTTTCATCGCCACTTGTCCCCACCCCTTCTGGGACCGGCTGTCGACCGGGTTAGGGCTGCTTGCGGGAGGGCAACACGAGAGCGAGCTCGACCGTGCCGGGATGACGACCCTCGTCGTCGAAGGAGGGCTGGAGCTGGCCGCCTACCGGCCCTTCATGTGGGCGCCGGTGGCTTTCCTGCCTTACCTGCGGATCCCGGTTTCCGCGTCTCTGGCCTCAAAGCTCGACCGCTGGATCGGCGCCGTCCGCGTCCTCGACTTCCTCTTTGTCAATCAACTCGTCATTGCCCGCAAAGGCGGCGCTACGGCAAGCGGCGGTTGATGGCTTCGGCGATCATTCCGAGAGCCAGGATCTGCACCCCGGTCACGAAGAGGAGCACGGTCGTCACGTCCATCAGCCGGCCTGTCAGCAGGTAGCTGCCGACACCTACGCCCACGGAGCCGGCGAAAAAAAAGAGCGAGACCGGCAGCAGCACCCGCATCGGGTCGAAAAACATCAGCGTCCGCACGATCAGGTGGAGGAAAGCGAGCGTGTCGCGGATCGGTCGGATCTTGGAGCGTCCTTTCCGGTGCCGGTAGTCGATCGGCACGTAGCTGACGTCGTAGCCGAGCGAGAGGGCCGCGAGCGTCAGGGTGCTGGTGAAGGAGAAGCCGTTGGGCAGGACTCTCAGGAAGCGTAGGGCGAGCTCCTTGGGAAAGAGCCGCAGGCCGCTGTTCAGGTCGAGGATCTTGACCTGGCTCAGGTACGACGCCAGGCGCCGCAGCGCCCATTTTGGCGGGCGTCGGATCAGGGGCCCGTGGGCGTTTTTACCGAGCCGCGCACCGACGACCAGGCGGTGCTCTTCGAGGCGGGCAACGAGCTCCGGGACGTGTCGGGCCGGGTAGGTGCCGTCGCTGTCGGTGATCAGGATGTAGGGGTAGGCGGCCTTGTGGATGCCGGTCTTGAGCGCCGCACCGTAGCCGCGGTTCTCCGCATGGCGGATCAAGCGGACTCGCTCGTCGAGGAAGGGTTTGACGGCGTCGGCCGTGCCGTCTTGGGAGCCGTCGTCGACGACGAGGATCTCCCATTCCAGGTCGAGCCTGGCGAGGATTCCGCGCAGCTCCGAGAGCGTGCCGCCGACACCGGTAACTTCGTTATAGGCGGGGATGACGACGCTCAAACCTGGCAAGTGAGGCCCTCCGGATGATTCTTCGGCCAGGCGGAGCATAGCAGAGCCTCGCGGGACAAGATAGGGAAAAACCTTGGCACCTGGCGAGCAGGCAGGCGCCGAGGAGCGTCACCGACGCCAGGACGCGGTCCACCACCGTCGAGCGCAGGTGTTCGGTCACCACAGCGCCACCATCGGCCGTTGCGGGGCAAGGGAGGCGTCGAGTGTAGGCCAGGAGGTTCACACACGAACGAGGTCTTGCCTACCGCCGTCTGGCGACCATGAACGTACGTCCGCGGTCGAGAAAGGTCCCATATTCGAGCACTCGGCGCTCCTCGGTCTCGAAGAGCTCCCCGAGGATCGCGCAGACTCCTTCGAGCCCGTCGCCTTCGTGCTCGGGCGGATGCGATTCGAAAAGCAGCGTCCCACCGGGTCTTGTGAGGTCGAGGCAACGCCGAAAGTAGTCTTCGATCGACTGGCGGGTGTTGCCGTCGTACGTCGAATGGTTGGCAAAAGAGAGCACGACGTCGAAGGTTTCCTGAGAGCTGAAGTCCTCGAAGGAGCTCACCTCGAGCTCGACGTTTTCGGCGCCGAGGTGGCGTGCGGTCCGCTCGCCGATGGAGATCAGGTGAGGGTTGATGTCGAAGCCGACGACGCGCGACGCGGCGCCGGCGATCGACAGGCTCAGAAAGGCCGCGTTGCAGCCGATCTCAAGGACGCTCTTGCCTTGGACGCGGTTTGCGAGGTTCATGCTCTCGACGCGTCCGCGCGTGTCGCGAAAGCCCGTGATGCCGACGAGGTCCAGGCTCTGGTAGAAGTATCCCTCACCGTAGTCGTAGCTCGGCCAATCCCGCGCGGCCAGGAGCTCCTTGTTGAGGTCGTGATGGAGCGCCAGGAGATCGGGCTTCTCGTTGAGGCCGAGGTAATCGCGCTGGCGATTCATCAGGGAGCGCTTCCGAAGCTTCGAACGGGTGAAAAAGGAGGCGAAGAGGAAAGCCAGGGTCCCCCCGGCAGAGTAGCTCTCGTAGTACTTGAGGTAGCTTTCTTTCATGCTCTTCCTTGTCGTCTGCCGTTGCGAAAGACGAGCTCAAGGGCTCGGTCGCGGAGGCCCGGCGCCAGGAAATGGTACGTCAGCCCGACGTTGCTGTCCTGCGGCGCGGCGGGTAGGGCGCTCAGGTCCTCGGTTTTCGTCAGTACCTCGTCCATCAGGAACTGGGCACGCAAGAGGGGGTCGCAAAAGGAAAAGATGGCGCGATAGAGCATCTCCGCCGGTGGCCGCGGGTGCTCTCCGAGGTCGAAGGTCAGGCGCGGGTACTCCCGGGTCGCAACGACCTCTCCGGTGTCGATGCCGGGGGCCATGTAGAAGCAGGCGGTCCCGGGCCGACCGCGTACGAGCGTCGACCAG
The DNA here is from genome assembly GCA_965371445.1 of uncultured bacterium. Lineage (GTDB taxonomy): Bacteria > Acidobacteriota > Thermoanaerobaculia > Multivoradales > J023 > DASWIG01. The sequence goes on from CBDUYN010000180.1 coordinate 11,537, forward strand.
AGGAAGCCGTCGGCGCCGCGGACGTGCGGCAGGTAGCCGGGGTGAACGTGCAAGAAGCGCAGGCCCTCGACGGCCAGGAGGCTTTTGGGCACGATCCCGCCGCCGGTGAAGAGCACCGCACCGGGAGCGAGCCCTTCAAGGGCCTCTCGAAGCCGTGGATCCTTCAAGTCGCGGACCAAGAGACGTTCCACACGCTCCGCGTAGCCCTCGTAGCAGAAGGGACCGAGCATCTCCTCGATCGTCGCCTGGGCGTCCGAAGCGATCTTGGACATCTCCGCGGCCATGCTCTCGACGAGGTAGGGGTAGCTCGTCCGCAGCCTGCGGGGCCAAAAGTTTCGGCTCACCTCCTGGGACTTTTGCGCGTAGCCGAGCCGCAGCGGCGACGGCAACCACCGGCCTATGGCTTTGTCGGTCCCGGGGCGGTGGCTTTCGACCATCAGCAGGATGCGTGACGGTTTCCATCCGGCCTGGCGCATCCGAACGAGGTAGGCCCGTGCCTGGGGCCCCTCGTGGACGAGGACCGTGAGCGGCAACGTCCGGCTCATGGCGAGGGGCCCTCCGGGACCTCGACGGCAAGAAGCCGACGCCGGCTCCAGTCGGCGAGGTCTGCCAGGTCTTCTGCGTACCCCTGGCGTTCGGCCAAGGCGGTGGCGGCGAGAGCCGCGTTGAGGCATTTCAGGGCCAGGCCGCGCGCTTCCACCTCGTCGCCAGGCTCGGAGTAGGCCAGGAGCACCGCGACGAGGAGCGGCCAGAACGGGCGTGGCAGGATCTCCTGAGTGGGGCCGCGTTTCCAATCGTCCCTGTAGGCGGCGAGGACCTTTCGCCCCACGTGGATCTTGCGGCACAGGGCGTTTAAGTCGTGCTCCTCCGCCGGGGCGGGCCAGGCCTGGGCCAAGTGCCGGAGGACTCGTGCGGTGCTGATCGTTCCCGGGCCGTCCGCCAGGATCTCGGGAAGGGAGCCCAGGATCGTCGTCAGGACCTCTTTGACCTCGGCGCTACTCATCAACGGTTCCTGAGGTTACTTTGTCGTTTCTCTTGGCCGAGGCCTCGTCGGCCAGGCGGGCGACGGCCTCCGCGCCGATGCGGCCGCTCTGGCCGACGTTATACACCGTACGCTCCCGCGCTGCGCGGATGCGCCGGCGAAAGGCGCCGGGATCCGCACAGAGCCGTTCGATCGCTTCGCCGAGGAAATCCAGGTGATCGGGCGAGATCACCTCGCCGATTTCCGTTCGGATCGAGACCTCGAGCGGCTCGCACCCGAGCTCGGTGTAGTCGGGATTCCTGACCTTTCTCGGCACGTCGACGAAGAGCACCGGCCGCTCCAGGCCGAAGGCGTACTCCAGGGCGGCGCCCGACCAATCGCTCACCATGACGTGCGAGCGATGGAGCGACTCCTGGGAAGCGACGTCGGTTTCGAGGACGTAGCCGTCCCGGCCCCGGAAGCGTTCCAGGACGCGGAGCACCTCGGGCCACTTCCGGCCGGTCATCGGGTGGGGCCGTACCGTCGTGTGACAGCCGGCATTGAGCAGGGCCTCGACCAGCTCGACGCCCCAGCCCTCCAGAAGCCCCTGCGGTGCCCACGAGGGCGCGACGAGGACGCGCCGCTTGCCCTCGTCGTCCGCCGTCCTGTCCGTCCGGGTCGCCAGGATGCTGTCGAGCCGGCCGTAGCCGTGCTCGACGAGCTCTCTGGCCTTCAAGCCGTAGCGCTCCTCGGCCGCCCGGAGCTCGCGGACGTGGTGTGGGCCGACCACGAGCAGGGTGTCGAAATGGTCGAACGCCTCCTTGCGGTAGATCATGTGGGTGCTCACGATGGAGTGGAAGACGTAGGCGTAGTGAACGGGATGGACCCGCGAGCGCTTCACCTGGAAGCTCTCCAGGTCGGGAAGCGTCATCACCAGGACGTCGGCCACGAGGTTCATCAGCAGCCACGTCCGGGGCACTCTCTGGCCGACGTAGAAGGGATGGATCTTGTCGTTTTCGGTCGCGAGGATCGGATCGTCCGGCTGGGCGGTGAGGTAGGCCACCTCACGTCCGAGAGGACCCGTCAGGTGGGAGAGGATCGGGGAGAAGTGCACCCGCGAGGCGGCGTCGTCGGCGTAGAACACGATCGAACGGCGCTCAGCGGGCAGCGCGCTGAAGCGCCGGGCCTCTTGCAGCTCCCGGAGGTAGGTTGCTCCGGGGAGCTTCATGCTTCCCCTCTCAAGCAGGTTTCGAGTCGCCAGTATTCCGCGAGCTTTCCCTCGGCCTGGAGGCGTTCGTAGAGCTCCAGGTCCTGGGTCGTGTCGACCTCCAGCCAGCCGCCGTCGACGAGCGCCGCATAGAGCGGCCGGCCGTGGTCGATCAGGTGCTGGAGAAAGCTCGTCATGTACATGTTGTCGCGGTCCTTGCCGTCGTAGGGACCGCGGGGATCGAGCCCGCGGTAGGTGCGGACGATCTCGGGGGCGAGCTCGGCCGCGACCTTGACGAGACCCATGTACTGTCCCTCGATCTCGTCGTAGGAGCGGGGCTTTCGGCCCAGCTCGACGACGTGGCCGGCGTCGTCGAGCTTCAGCGTCTCCGCGTCGGCGAGCGGATCCTCGAGGCGAAGGCTCCACAGCCGCCGCCAGGAGCGGTCGACCGTGGTGGCGAAGGGGGCCGGACACCGGAGGAGCGCCTCGAGCACCCGTGGCTCATAGACGATGTCGGCGTAGGCGACGACGACGTCGTCGCCGCCGTCGAGGAGGTCGGCGGCGCACATCAGGGTCGCCACCATGTTGGTCGACGCGTAGCGCGGGTTCCTGAGCGTCGCTCGTCCCAGGGCCTCGATCTGCTCGGACCGATAGCCCGAGACCACGGTGACGTCGTCGACGCCGGAGCGTTCGAGGGCCGTCAGCTGATATTCGAGAAGCGGCCGGCCGGCGAGCTCGACCAGGCATTTCGGCCGGTCGAGCGTGTAGGGACGCAGACGCGTCCCCTCGCCAGCGGCCAGGACGATGGCTCTCATGGTTCTCCCTGACCGAAAAGCTCCCTCAGGAGCACGACGTCCTGCTCGTCGGAGGGTGCGCGTTCAGGATGCCACATCACGGCCCAGCGGCGAAGCCGGCGGTGGACGACGGCCTCGACGGTCCCGTCGGGCGCCTTCGCGACCGTCTCCCAGGAGGGGCCGAGGTCGTCCGGCTGGACGCCGTAGCTGTGGTAGCTGTTGACGGTGTCGCGGTCGCGGAGCCAGGCCGGAGACGTCGGAGCGGCGAGAAGAGCGTGGCTCGTCGCCACGTGTCCGAGCACCGGCACAAGCTCGCCGCCGTCGGCTGTCACCATGATCTGCAGCCCACGGCAGACCCCGAGGATTGGCAGGCCGCGTCCGGCCTCGGAGGCCAGCAGGCGCCGCTCGAACGCGTCACGCTCCGGGGCCGTCCTCTTGCCTTCACCGAGATGGGCCAGGTCGTTGCCGCCACTCAGGACGACGCCGCCGAGGTCGAGCTCGCGGAGGTAGCCTTCCACGTCTTTGACGGTGTTGCAGAGCGGGACGGGGACCATCCCGCAGCGGGCGAGGAGCTGGGTCCAGGCCTGGTCGAGGCAATCGCGCCGTTCGCCGTAGCTGGGGACGACTTCGACTCTCTGCGTTACACCGATTCTCGTCATCGGACCACCTTGACCTGACGGCTGGCGCAGTCGAGCTCGACGAGGCGCGCCTGGCTCAGCTCCTCATAAAGCGGCTCCGCAAAGCGCAGCGTCCGGCTCCCAGGATGACGACCTGACAGGGTGACGTGGCTGTCAGTCGCCTTTCTCCTCGGCCTGGGCCGCCCAGAAGGAGATGAGGAAGAGGAGTGTGAGGATGGTGAATCGAGAGCCCTTCATCGGGGGAGCCTCCTTTGCGTAGAGGGCGATTTTAGCGCAACGGCCTCCGGTTTTGAAGGCTACCGGACGGGCGTCGTGGAAGCCGTCGATCTCGATCCGCGGCGAGCCGCACCCCAGGCGAATCCCAGGATGGCGCACAGATCCTCGACGCTGCGCCGGAGGCCCTGCTCGACGCGGTCCTCAGCCTGCTCAGCGCGCTTCTCAGCCGCCCGCCGCGCCTCGGTCTCTTGGCGCCGCGCCCCGGCCTCCTGCTCGACGCGCTCCTCTGCCGCCTGCCGTGCCTCGGCCTCCTGGCGCCGTGCCTCGGCTTCCTGTTCGGCGCGCTCCTGCGCCGCCCGCCGCGCCGCTTCCTCTTCCACCGACGTCAGCAACCGCTCACCGGTCCTGACGTCCTCGACGAGCAGCCGAAGGCCATCGTCGGCTAGGGCCTCATAGGTGATATGCGCTCCCACGTTCATCGTTCTCTGGACTCTCGAACGATTGAGCCGATCTCTTCTCTGGAGATATCCAGATCGACACCTTCAACGTCTAGAGGAGAACGACGCAAGTAAGGCTTCAAGGTGAAAAGGCGACCTTCTTCACCCTTTATGCAGACCTCCCCTTCTGCCGCCGCTTTCGCAAGAACGGTCGTCAGTCTACTCTCAGCTTCTTCAAGCGTGTACACGGTCATTCCATCACCTCAATGATGTCAACTTTGGCTCGTCGACATGCTTCCAAGAGCCCACCTTCAAGCGAAATTAGCGGGGCGTTGCGTTGCAGTGCGCAGTCTATTCCGTAGGCATCGTAGGCATACACATTCAGGTCGTGTGAGAGCCGAAGGCTGACGGAAGATCGACGTCAATGACGACTATCGGGATCTGGAAGTACGCATCCAAAGCCTTTTCGGCGGCCTTTAGGTCTATCTGCTTGCGTTTGAACATTCGAGAGAACGCATTGCCGATCTCTACGTCAAGGGAGAGCGGAGCCACTAGAGTGGAATCCACCGTTGCATCTATGATTTGCGCTTTGGTAGCCTCGTTTGTTATCACTGCGATAATGACAGTGGTATCGACCACGATCTCGTCCACGCGGCTGCTGCGAGCGGTGTCCCCGGGCTCTCCGCCTGGGTTGATATTTTTATCTTCCTGTTGCTTCATCGCTTCAACCTAACTTCTGCGCTCTCGTCTGAGCCGTCTTCAGCGCAGTCGGCCGTCTCCCCCAGTGCCCCCCTCCCACTCCGGAGCCCGCAGGGCGGCACGCGCTCCGGAAGGGAGATGCCGCCCCCTTCCGGGCTCCGGACGGGGAGGGGAGGGACCACGCGCATCCAGAGGACGCCATGCCTGAGCGCTGGGGTCAATGTCGTCGTCACCAGGAGAACCTCGTCGATGTGCCTCGGCGGCGGATTCCGCCGGAGTATACCAGAACCGGGCGAGGTCGACCAGGCCTCTCAGGGCTCCCGAGGAGCTGTACGGCGGCAAGCGCGTCCAAGGCAAGCCCTTTGGCTTCAACGGCTTGGGCCGGGTCGTCCGGGACGCCCGGACCCTTCTGGATCGTGGCCTTCGAGCCGCCCGGGACGCGAAATCCAGAATGGATCGCGGCTTCCGAGCCGCCCGGGACGCGAAATCCAAAATGGATCGTGGCCTCCGAGCCGCCCGGAACGCGAAATCCAAAATGGATTTCGGCCTCCGGATTGCTGAGACGAAGTCTCAATAGGTCCGGCCTGGAGGTCAGGTCGTGAGCCCTGGATGGCGTCCATCGCCCTTTCTGGAGCCGGCAGGGCGGCATTCCGGAAGGTCGGAGACCACCCGCTCCGGCGAGGAGGGACCCACGGGGTCCGGAGGGGAGATGCCGCCCTTGTATATTGGATCTCATGAATCTTCATCATGAGATTCTCTCATCGTCATCATCACCGGGCCTGTGGGAAATGATATGCGGAGCGGGATGTTATGTGGAGCGGATCGGCGGAGCCCGCGGTCCTGCGTACTGCCGTGAGGCCTTCACGCACATAACCACTTACAGCTGTTCGAGCCACTGGAGTAGATCGGGTTCGTGGCGGTGGATGGGGACGCCCACATTGACCGGTGATGGCGTCGATTCCAATGCGCGGCGCTTCATCTCTAGGTCGGCCTGGACGTACACCTCAAGCGTCTTGAGGTGGGCGTGGCCCAGGATGTCCTTGATGGTGACGGGGCTGACGCCTGCCTGCAGCAAGTGCATGGCCTTGGTATGGCGGAAGGTGTGAGGGCTGATTCCTTTTCTTTGCAGTGTGGGCAGCTGATCGGCGGCACATCGGCGATACTTGTCGACCAGAAAGCTCACGCCTGAGCGGGTCATCTTCTCTCCGCGGTAGTTGCGCAGCAGAGGCTCTGGGGCTGTCGGTAGGCGGCCGGTTTCCTCCAAGTGGTCTTGGACGAGCTTCGAGCTGGCAGGCAGCAAGGGGACGATCCGCTGCTTGCGACCTTTGCCGGTGATCCGCACCAAGGGCAATCGGTCCAGCCTAAAGTCCACTGGGCGAAGGTCGAGTAGCTCTTGGGCCCGAGCACCGGTGTCATAGAGGAGGGCCAGCACGAGGTAGTCGCGACGCCCGTTGGGGGTCGATCGGTCAGGTCCATCAAGGATCGCGCGCAACTCCTCCTCGCTCAGGTAACCGAGGACTCGCCCCGGAGCCCTCTTGAAGGGGATGGCGAGCACTTTGTGGGCCAGCGCCGCCGTTGCGGCATCCTGCGTCACCGCGTAAGAGAAGAAGGAGCGGATCGCCGCGAGTCTCGCGTTGCGCGTCGGCACCGAGTTGCCACGCCGCTGCTCCAGATCCTCGAGAAAGTCCAGGATGGCCCTGGGGGAGAGATCCTCCAAAGTCAGCCGCGACACGTGCCGTCGGTTCGACTCGGCGATGTGCCGCAGAAAGAGGCGGAAGGTATCGCGGTAGCTGACGATAGTGTGAGGGCTGGCGTCGAGCTCGGCCGCCAAGTGGCGCGTGAAAAACGACGTCACGAGCTGGGCCAAAGCGTTGCTTGCCGGTGTCATGTCACCACCTCGGTGATGAGACCGGGGAAGTGGTCCAGCTGGCGCCGGGTCACCTCGCCGACCAGGTCCCGGGTCATGTGGAGGTAGACCTGGCAAGTGGCCAGACCCACGTGCCCGAGGTAGGTGGCCAGCTGTGGGAGCTTCGTCCCCAGATCGGCGTTCGCTTCGTACCAACTCAGTAGCCGCAGCACGGCGAAGGTGTGGCGGAGATCGTGCAGTCGCGGACCCTCTCCGCGGCCACGATGTTCGATCCCCGCGAGGTCCAGCACTCGGCGGAAGGATTTGTACAGGCTCTTGGCGGCCATCGGTTGACGACCATCCGAGCGAGGGAAAAACGCGTCCTTCGGGCGGCGAGGGGCTATCTGAGCTGCCACGCTGTCTCGATAGGCGCGCAAGCGGTCCGTCAGATCTGGGGCAAGGGGCACGAAGCGGGTCTTGCCAAACTTGCTGTGCTGGACGGTCAGGACGCCTTCGGTGAGATCAACGTCATCGTCCTTGAGGGCGATTGCCTCCCCGCGGCGCAGGCCAGTGAGCAACAGCAACCGCAGGGCTGTGCCGTGGACCTCCTGCCGAGGAAAGGATGAAGTATCAGGCAGCCGGTCGCAGGCATCCAGGAATCGGCAAGCCTCGTTGCGCGAAAGCACTCGGATCACCGGTCGCCGACGACGGATCCCAAGAAATCTTTCCGGCGGCACGAAAGTGCGGGGCTCCTCGAAGGCGAGAAACCGAGCCAGCTGCCGGATCAACGTCAAACGAGCCGGACGAGAGGGTTGGCCGAACCTGGAAAGGTACGTCCGAACCAGGGTCTCTGACAACACAGCCTCCTGCAAGCTCATCGCGAAACGATCGAGCTCGCGCAAGAAGTCTTCTTCACGACGGTAGGCGAAGCCGAGAGAGCGTTTGTGCGCCAAAAACTGCTGGAGTTGAGATCCAAAGGGGCTGGTCAAAGCGCTCATCCTCGGATCTCCGCTTCGGGCAGAGCGACAGAGCGCAACCCGGCCAAGTCAACCTGGGCGTACCTGCGGGTCGTTTCGACAGAGCTGTGCCCCAGCACGTCGGAGATCGTGTCCAACGCGACACCGTTGGTCAGCATCCGCGTCGCCAGGGAATGGCGCAGTAGGTGGAGACCCCGCCGCGGCCCAGGAAGGTCCACCCTCGCAGCCTTCAGAGCTCGATCCATCACCGGCCAAAGATTGTTGCGCGGTGCCAGCGGACCGGTCGGTGTTACGTGACGGACGAAGATTTCCCGGGCAGTAGACGCCGGCCGACCTCGGCGGATGTAGGCCACCAACGCGTCGTCCACGTCTGCAAGCAAAGGGAGCTCGAGTGATCGCTGGGTCTTGGACTGCAGCAAGACGATCCGATGCTCGCGCCAGTAGACATTCTCGAAGCGGAGTGAGCGGATGTCCGAGGGTCGCAACCCATAGCGTGCGGCGAGCAGCAGCATGGCGTAGTCGCGCTTGCCCAGAGCCGTGGAGCGATTAACCGCCGCGAGCAGGCACTCAACTGTCTTGGGGTCGAGGACCTGCGGAGGCTGGCTATCTCGGTAAATCCTTGGGCGCTCCACAGCGTTCGCCAAGTCCGTCTCCAACACTCTGCTATTCAAGTGCAGATAACTCAAGAAACCTCGCAGAGCCGACACTTCTACAGCGATTGTCGCGGGTTGGAAGTGCTTGAGCGACGAGACAAAACCCCGAACCTGTTGCCCGGTCAGGGTCTGGAGATCGGCTATACCACTGCGGGCCAACCAGCCGAAGAACCGACTGAGGCAATTCTCCAGCTGGTGCGTAGTCCGCCGTCCGCGATGGCGGCGGACAAAGTCCAGGTAGTCAGGAACCAAGGCTTCATAGAGTGCTGTCCTGCCAGCATCCGAATCGGGCATCAGGAACCTCCGTTTCAGGCAATCGGGGGATCCTCCATGAGGTCCCCTTCACCGCTCATCAGATTTGACCCGGTTGTGCTCGTTTATGAAACCAGCGCAAAAATCGTGCCCGAAGAGGAGCCGTAGTCGTGAAAACCCGGGTTCTCGGCGGTGTACTTGCCTCTGGGCAAGTCTACAGAGGGGTCACGTTCGCGAGCAGACCCCAGGGCATTTCTGGCAAGCGCTGAAGGTCCCCGGCTGAATGGAGATTATGATCGCGATCGGCTGAAAGGAACCCAGCCGGAATGCCGACTCAGCACCTGCTCGGGAAGCCTGCTCCACATAACATCCCGCTCCGCATATCAGTTCCCACAGCCCCGACGACGACGAGCGATGGAGCTTTTTTCTATCCAGAGGGGCCCGCTACGCGGGCCAGAAGAGCAAGGCCCAGA
>CBDUYN010000181.1:0-20599 GCA_965371445.1 uncultured bacterium
TTTCTTGCCCAAGCTCTCGTCAACTCCGCATAATCAGGGACTCGGCATAAAGGCTTTTATGCCGTGCTCGGCATAAAAGCCTGCCCTACGAATCCCCCCAGCACCAAACTCCTTGACCTGGCCCGGCATAGGCTCATTGTCCGGCAATAGCTCGTCCGCCTACCCCAGTCCCGTTTGGGAATCGCCCCGATCCGAAGGAACGCCACCGCTCGTTCCCCGACACGCACAGGCTGAAACCGCCACTCCTTGAGCGCCGCGGCCGTGGCGGCCCGAATCTCGTCGTCTAGGAAAGAAGGTGCATGAACTGGACGTGCTCGACCCGACCGTCCTCACCGACGAGGAAACCGAAGAGGAGCGTGAACTTCGCCTCTGAGACGGGCACACGCTCGTCGAACTCTACGTCCCGACATTAAAGGAGCCTAGGATTCTCGTCGACCGGCAATCGGACGACGGTCCGATCCGAGGCCGGCGCCGGTTGCCCGGCATGGACTGACGTCCACGGTGTGACTGACCGCCCTAATCCGGCCACCCATGTTCGCCATAATCCGGCCACTCGCAGACTGCCTCCACGGGGCCTCGGCATGGGGTTGATTATGATGCTTTTTGGGGCCGCTTGCAAACCTGCTCCGGCCCCCCCCATTTTCGAGGATGCTACATCAGTCTTTCTCCTCCCTTTGCTGACTCTTCTCTTCGAGCTCCATGGGAGTCGACGAATCAGCCGATCTTGGCAAGGAGCGTGGACGACGGTAGCTCTCGCCTTCGAGCACTACGCGATAGGCGCCGTGGCCGCCCGGAACGCGAAATCCAATCTGGATCGCGGCCTCCGAGCCACTCGGAACGCGAAATCCAATCTGGATCGCGGCCTCCGAGCCGCCCGGAACGCGAAATCCATTCTGGATCGTGGCCCCCGAGCTGCTCGGAACGCGAAATCCATTTTGGATCGTGGCCTCCGGGCAGCCGGGAGCGCCCAAGGTTTGAACCGCTGCTGTACCGAGTACGGAGGAAGTTCTTCCAGGCAAATCTCCCCCACGCCCGGCGACGACGACCGCCGACTCCCTGGCGCTAGGCGAAGAAGAGCGTCAGAATTCGGCCCGCTCCAGGTTCCGCAGCCCCAGACGCATCGGCAGCCAACAGGCGAGAGTCGTCAGCACGCCGATCTCCGCCACCACCAGCGTCAGGAGACGCGCCCGGTCGGCAAAAAAGCCCTGCCACGACGGCTTCCAGAGCAGCACCGTCGCCAGCCCCACCATCACCAGGACGATGTAGGCCATCGACAGGATGAAGTTGAGCGTCCCGCCCATGCCGGAGACGATCTTCGACGGGTTGTCCTCGCGGAAGTTGGGGTAGAGGCTGCCGAGCCCCACCGAGAGGCCCGAAAGCGCCACCGTCGTCGCGGCGATCGTCGAAACGGAGAGCAGGAAGGCCGTGCGGTCGAGCTCCAGGCGCCACGCCGAGAGGACCGCCAGGCTCACCGTGAAGACCGACGTCGTCGCCACCGAGAGCCAGAACTTCTGCCACACGATCCGCCGCATCCCCACCGGCGCCAGGCCCAGGATCCACATCCGGGGTCCTTCGAGGCTGATCAGCGGATAGACGAAACGCGACGTCAACGACGCCAGGATGAACATGCAGGCCGTCATGTTCAGGATCGTCGCCCACTCGATCCAGCGGCTCGTAAAGCTCCTCGCGCCGCCCAGGTTCGCGATGTAGAGCGCCATGATGCCGAAGAAAAGCACGAACTGCGACCACTGCGCCGGATCGCGCCAGAAGAGCTTGACGTCCTTGACGACGAGCGCCCGAGCCGGCTGTGGCAGGTAGGTAAAGAGGGCGTCGATCCGTCCGAGGAGACCACGGCCGGCCTTGCGCTCGTGCTCGCCGCCGAAAAGCGACGAGTACCCGTCGTAGAACCACTCCTCGGCAAAGAGCGTGGCGACCCAGAGCAGAAACGCCGCGTTCACCGCGAGAAGCAGGAAGTAGAAGAGCGCCTCCTTGTAGTCCCCTAACGCCATGCCCAGGACGCCCTGGGAGAGCCAGTAGCTCGGCAGGAAGGGCGCCTGGGTCCGCGACATCGCGTCGATGATCGCCTGGGCGCTCAGCGTGTCGGAGAAGTCGGGCGCGATGAGCCTGGTGCGAAAGAAGCCGAAGAGAATCGCCGCGAGCAGGAATCCCAGGCCCACGACGAAGGGACGCCGCACCCGGCCGAGGACGCGGACCGCGACGATCGTCGCCATCGTCCCGAGCGCCGCCGGGATCACCACGAAGGGTACGAAAAACGCCAGCAGCGCCGGGTAGAAGACGAAAGGCGCCTTGCTCACGAGCCCATAGGCCAGCATCACCGGCGAGCCGAGGAAGGCCGAAGCCCAGGAGCTCATCGACAGGCAATCCCGGAAACGGCCGAGGTAAAGCGTCGTCACCGAAATCGGCGCCAGGACCTGCGGCACCACCTCACGCGACCGGTAGAGCGTCGCAAAAGCCGTCAGGACGTTCGAAAAGATGAGCATCGCGAAAAGCGCCAGCGCAAAGACCGAGAGCAGACGCGACATGACGACGTCGCCCACCGTCAGCCGGCCCACCCCGATGACCTCCGAGCCGATCAAGCTCTCGAAGAGAAAGAAACCGGTCAGCGCGAAAGCGAAGATGCCGAGCCAGAGAAGCGTCGCCGAGATCGACACGATCGCCACCTTGAGCTTCGACTCGCGCCGCACCGAGGCGAGCAGATGAAGGGTCATCCTCCGCCGCGCTTGGTAGATCGCGCGCAACGCCCCGATCGGTTTCTCCGACGGTGGATTCTCAGACTGTGGCTTCTCAAGCGGTGGCATCGCTCTCCTCCGCCGTCAGCTCCAGGAAGACGTCCTCCAGGGAGCCCGAGGCGCACGACGCCAGGGCTTTGATCTCCTCGACCGTGCCGAGGTGCAGGAGCTTGCCGAGGTGGATGATGCCGATCTTGTCGGCGACCTCCTCGGCGATCGACAGCGAGTGGGTCGACATGAAGACCGTCAAGGCGTTGCGGGTCCCCTCCTTGAGGTAGGTCTTGACCATGTGGATCGACTTCGGGTCGAGCCCCACCCAGGGCTCGTCGACGACGACGATGCGTGGCGCGTGCAGAAAGCACGAGACGAAGGAGAGCTTCTGGCGCATGCCGTGGCTCATGTCCTGGACGAGCCGGTCGGCGACCTCGGCGATGGCGAAGGCTTCGAGGAGCGGATCCTGGCGCTCCTGGAGCTCCGCCTCGCTCATGTGGTAGATCCCGGCGACGAAGCGCAGGAGCTCGCGTCCCGTCAGCCGGTCGTAGAGGTAGGGATGGTCGGGGACGTAGCCCATGAGCGCCTTGGCGGCGAGCGGGTCCTCCTGGATGTCGTGGCCGCCCAAAAGAGCCCGCCCGCCGCTCGGACGGATGAGGCCGGTCAACATCTTGATCGTCGTCGTCTTGCCGGCGCCGTTGGGTCCCAGGAAGCAGAAGAACTCTCCTTCCGAGACGTCGAGGTCGAGGTCGTCGACCGCCAGCTGGGTACCGAACTGCTTGGTGAGGCTCTCGGTGCGTATCATCTCGACAGGTTGTACGTGGCGGAGGCGAAAGGTGTCCCGGCCTACTTCCCGGGCGCCTGGCGCAGGATCTTGAGGATCCGCAGCGAGACTTCGCTCATGCTGATGGGCTTTTGCAGGTAGCCGGCGGCGCCGCCCCGGACGAGCCGGTTCGCGGCGTTGTCCTCCGGGTAACCGCTCATCAGGAGGACCTGGACCTCCGGGTCCATGACCCGGAGCCTCTCGAAGACCTGGGCGCCGTTGATGCCCGGCATGGCCATGTCGAGGAGCACGACGTCGATCTCCTCGCCGCGGGCGCGGTAGGTCTCCAACGCTCCGTCGCCGTCCCGGGCCTCGAGGACCGAGAATCCCAGACGTCGCAGCACTTTCGAGCCGAGCTTCAAGAAGCGCTCCTCGTCGTCGACCAGGAGGATCGTGGCCCGTGCGTTGCGCATCTCCTCGGCCGACGGCTCCTCGTCGGCATGCACCTCCTTGTCGAGAAGGTTCTCTTCCTGAACGGGCAGGCCCACGAAGTAGGTCATGCCGCCCTCGCCTTGAGGCGCCACCACCAGGAACCCGCTGAGCCGTTCGATCGAGGTCGCCGCTTCCTCGAGACCCAGGCTCTCGGAGGAGACCGTCTCGACCCTGGGGCAGGCCGGCGGCACCCCGGTGAGGCTGTCGATCGTCAGAACGACGTGGCTCCGGGACTCGTCTTCGCCGGCCCGGCTGGCCACCTCCCCGGGCGTCGCCGTCCTCGTCACCAGCCGCAGCCGACCTCCTTCGGGGAGCGTGTAGGCCGCGTGGACGTAGAGGTTGATCAGGACCCGCTCGAGGTGGACGCGCTCCGTTGCGACCGGCGGCAGGCCTGCGCCGAGATCGGGCTCGAAGCGTACCTCGCCGCGGGCGCGCTGGAAGGTCTCGACGGTGTCCTCGACCAGAGTGTTCAAGTCCAGGGCCTGGGGCTCTAGGATCGCCGGGGCCTCGCCCCCCAGGAGCTGCTGGGTCAGCTGCGAGGCGGCTTCGATCTGGCGGTCGATCGTCTCCTTGACGTCGAGCAACGCCATCGACGCGCTCGACTGGATCGACATCAGGAGGTTGTTGAGGTCGTGGGCCACCCCCCCGGCCATGAAACCCACGGTCTCCATCTTCTGGGCCCCGGCGAGCAGCGCTTCCAGCCGGCGCCGGGGTCCCAGGGCGACACCCACGCCGGCCACGTACTGAAATTCGCCGTCGGCGTCGAGCACCAGGCTCGCGTGCCACTCGAGTGCGTGCTTCTTGCCGCCGTGGCCAAGGACCACGAGCTCGCGGACGAAGGCCTTCCCCTCCCTGAGGAGCCTCTCGAAGAGCTTCGCGAAAGCCTCGCGGTCCTCCTCGGCGAGAAACGTCGAAGCGAAAGGCCGGCCCACCCCCTCGCCCGGCTCGAAGCCCAGGCTCGCGCGCATCGCCTCGCTGATCGACAGGGTCTTGCCGTCGGCGTCGATGGCGGCAAAGAAGGCCGTCGGGGGACTCGTCGCGGCTCCGATGTCCTTGTCCATCTCTCTTGCGTCCTCTCAGGATAGACTCACGCGACACTTGAATCGCATCCTGTGAAGCGGATCCTAACATCCTCTCGGAGGGAAGCCGGGCGGACGAAGAAAACTCCCCGGCGCTGCGAATCCTTCCGCCGACGAATCCGTACTATAGCGGAGACATCCATCTGAATTCCCGCGAACGGGAAGGAGCCAGAAACGATGACTTCTCAAGCTCTGGAAAGCCCCCCTCAAGCAACGGCCTCGACGGTCATCGCCGTCGAGGGCGTTCGCCAGGTCTACAAAGGGGGCACGGTCGCCCTCGACGGCGTGGACCTTGCAATCGGCACCGGGCTCTTCGGCCTCCTGGGACCGAACGGCGCCGGCAAGTCGACCCTGATGAAGATTTTCTGTACGCTGCTCGTGCCGACGTCGGGCCGGGTCAGCGTCTACGGTCATGACGTCGTCCGGGAGCGCTCGGCGGTGCGCCCGCTCCTCGGCTACCTCCCCCAGGAGTTCGGCGCCTGGCGCCTGCAGCGGGTGGAGGAGGCCCTCGACACGTTGGCGCTCCTCTCGGGAATGCGCGACCGCAAGAGGCGCCAGGCACGGATCCGTGAGGTGCTCGCAGAGGTGGGCCTCGGCGACGTGGCCGACCGCAAGGTGAAAAAACTCTCCGGCGGCATGACGCGGCGCCTGGGCGTGGCCCAGGCCCTGGTCCATGAGCCGCAGGTGCTGGTGGTCGACGAGCCGACCGTCGGGCTCGACCCGGAGGAAAGGCTGCGCTTCCGTCAGCTCATGGCCAAGCTCAGCGAAGATCGCACCATCGTGCTCTCGACCCACATCGTCGCCGACCTGGGCTCGGGCTGCCAGGACCTGGCGCTGCTCGACGCCGGCAAGCTGGTCTATCGTGGCTCGCCGGCGAAGCTCCTGGAGCAGGCCGTGGGCCGGGTCTTCGAGATCACGGTCGGCGTCGGCGGCGAAGAGCGGCTGGGCGGAGACGTCGAGATCGTCTCGCGCGCCGTCGACGGGGTGGGGACGAAGCTGCGCGGGGTCGTCGCGGGCGACGAGGTCCCGGAAGGTGCCGACATCGTCGAGAAACTGACCCTCGAGGAAGCCTATCTGGCCTTCATGGCCGGCCGTGGCCGGGCCGCCGCCGCGTTGGCCGACGAGGAGGAGAAGTCATGAACCTCGCAACCGTCCTGGGCATCGCCCGCGCCGAGGCGCGCCTCCTGCGCCGCCTGGTGCGTTATTGGGTCTTCGTGGTCCTGGCGTGGTTGGTGGGTTTCGCCGTGTACTTCTGGTACAGCTTCATCCACGGCTTCGCCTCGTCGTATTCGGCTTCGGTGGGCAGCATCCATCCCAAGTACCTGGTGTCGGCCTTCGGCTTCAACTACTTGGCGGTGCTGCTCGTCGGGATCATCTTCATGGCCTTTGACGTACGCTCCCGCGACGAGCGCGAACGGGTCTCCGAGGTGCTCGACAGCCGGCCTTTTTCCAACCTGGAGCTCGTCGTCGGACGCTTCCTGGGCATCCTCTTTCAGGTGTGGTGGCCGCTTTGGGTCTTCCTCCTCGTCGTCCAGGGCTTCGGCGTCCTCGCAACGGCTCTCGAATGGCCGTTGGGCGAGACCGTCGAGTGGAGGTCCTTTCTCGCCTTCATCGGTCCGGTGGCCTTGCCCGGCTTCGCTCTTGTCCTCGCCCTGACCTTCCTGGTCTCGCTCGGGACGCGCCACCGCCTGGTGACCGCAATCGCCCTCTTCGCTTTGATCGGCGTCTGGGGCTGGTTTTTCTTCACCGCGCGAGTCGACGTCATCCTGGCCTCGGACTTCATCGGCACGGCGACGCTCAACATCCCTTCGGATCTGGTGTCGGCGGTCTGGAGCCCCTTCGGCCTGCTCCAGAGGTTGGCGGTGCTGGCAGCCGCCGCGGGGATCCTCGCTTTCGCGGCGGTGCTGCATCCGCGCCTCGACGACGCACGGCGCTGGAGATGGGCCGGGGCGGGCGCCGTCCTCCTGCTTTTCGCCGCGGGCAGCCTCACCTGGATCGTCCGCGACGCTTTGGGCGCCCGCGAGCGCTTCGCCGGCTGGCAAGAAGTCCACGAAGCTCGTAGCGGCGAGCCTGCCCCCGACCTCCTGAGCGTCGACGGCAAGGTCACAATCGACCCTGGCCAAACGCTCACCGCCCGAGTCGAGCTCGAATTCACCGCCCAGGACGGCGACTTGGAAAGGGCGCTCTTCACCCTCAACCCGGGCTTTGAAGTGACGAGCGTCACCGGCGGCAGCTTCACCCACGAGGACGGCCTCCTGGAGCTCGTGCTCGCCCAGCCGCTCGCTCGCGGCGAGACGTTGAGCGTCGAGATCGCCTACGAGGGCCGGCCCGACACGTATTTCGCCTATCTCGACGCGGCCATAGACGCCCTGCGACTGCCCTACTTCGACGCCGGGAACATGCTTTTCTTCGGTGGCTACGAGCCGGCCTACTTCGACCGCCGGGTCGTGGTGCTCACCCCCGGCATCCACTGGCTACCGACCGCCGGCGCCGGCGTCGGCCGCGACGAGCGGCCGCGCGACTTTTTTGAGCTCAGCCTCGAAGTCGAGGCCCCCGACGGCTGGCTCGTCGCCGGACCCGGGCGCCGGCAAGAAGCCGGCGACGCCTTCCGCTTCGTCCCCGGCGCACCGCTTTGCGAGGCGGCCATCGTCGCCTCCCGTTTCGAGAGCCGCTCGATCGAGGTCGAAGGCGTCCTCTTGGAGCTGCTCCTCCATCCCCGCCACACGAAAAACCTCGAGGTCTTTGCCGAGGCCGAGGGAGAGATCCGGACCTGGCTCGAAGAGCGTTTCCGTGAAGCCGCGGAGATCGGCCTCGAATACCCCTACGGCGCGTTCACCCTGGTCGAGGTGCCGGGGTCGCTGCGCAGCTACGGCGGCGGCTGGCGGATGGACACCACCCTGACCCCGCCCGCCATGGTCATGATGCGCGAATGGGGTTTCCCGACCAGCCGCTTCGACACCCGCTTCCGCAAGCCCGAGCAGTTCGAGGACCGCGAAGGCGGCGTCGCCCGGGCCAAGCGGAAAGCGCTCGAAGGTTTCTTCGAGGGCGATTTCTCGGGCTCGAACCCCTTCCTCGGCGCGGCGCGGAGCTTTTTCAGTCATCAGGTGGCGACCCACGGGCCAGGGTCGCTGGCGCTCGACTTCGTTTGCTATGAGCTGACGAGCCGGCTCACCAGCGGCAAGCAGGGATACTTCTCCGCCCATCTCTTCGGCCGCAAAGAGTTCAACGCCATCATCCAACGGACGATGACGCGGCTTGGCTCTCAGGGAGGCCGCAACGCCAACATCAGCGAGCTCGTACGCTACGCCGCAGCCGAGCGGCCGGAGGTCTGGGATCAGGCCCTCGGCGTCTCGCTCGTCGACATGGACCCGCGGGAGGATCCGGCACGGGCGACCAACGTCCTGGTCTTGAAGGCCGGGGCCATGTCGCGCTGGTTGCTCGACGGGCTCGGCCGCGAGCAGGCCGGACAGCTGATCGCCGCCCTGCGCGCGCGCTACGCCGGATCGTCTTTCGACGCCGAGGACCTGACGGCGGTGGCCGAGGAGCTCGGGATCGACCTCGTGGGGCTCGCCGGCGACTGGATGCGCACGACCGACCTGCCCGGCTTCGTCGCCTCCGAGGCGCGCTACGTCCGCCTCGAGGACGACGAGGACGGCGTCGCCCGCTACCAGGTGGCGCTTCACCTGAGAAACGACGAGGCCGCCCCGGGGCTGGTGCGCATCCTCTCCGTCCCCGACGACGGCGAGAACGGCCGCGACCGCTCCCAGCGGCTCGGACGCTACTGGGACAAGAGCGATCCGATCCGGGTCGGTCCCGGCGAGGCCGTCGAGGTGGGCTTCGTTTTTTCGAAGCCCGTGGCCCGCATGCGGGTGGAGCCTTATCTCGCCCTGAACCGCGAGGGCTTCGACGTCCAGCTACCGCGCCTTGACGAGGAAAAGCTCGTCGACGAGGAGCCTTTCACGGGATCCCGTCCCAGCGACTGGCAACCGTTTGCCTCGGATATGATCGTCGTCGACGACCTTGATTCAGGATTTGGCGTCGAGGCCGACGAGGTGAGCTCGGGCTTTCGCCTTGCCAGCCGCTTCCAGCCGCCCCAGGCTTTTGACCAAGGGCTGCCGCTGCTGGCTGATTTCCGGCCGACGAAGGAGTGGTCACGGCGCATCCTGCCGCGGGCCTGGGGCAAGTACCGCCGTACCCAGGCGGTGATTCAGGCCGGCGAGGGAAAGCAGCGGGCGATCTTCAGCGCCGAGTTGCCGCGCTCCGGACCGTGGAAGTTGGAGCTCTACGTAGAGGCCGACCGGCGGCAACGGGGACGGTGGAAGCAAGGCACCTACCATTTGAGCGTCGTCGACACCTACGACGACACTCAGGAGGTGACCTTCGACGCGGCCGGGGCCGAGGAAGGCTGGAACGCGATCGGCGAATTCGAGCTGCCGGCCGGCGAGGTCAGGGTCGTCCTGTCCGACGAGACCGACGGCGCTGCCGTCGTCGCCGACGCGATTCGCTGGCAGGGCGTGGGCGCAAAGCCCGGGAACACCGAGGAGGAAACGGATGATGGATAGGAATGTAGGGCGGGCTCTGCTATCGCCCATCCCGGCGCCGCTGGCACCCGGGGATAAATCCCCGGGCTACATTCAAAAAGGCGCCCTACGGGCTAGCCGGCTAAAGCCGGAAGATCCTGCGGCTTTAGCCGCCGAGCCCGTAGGGCGCCCTCTAAAGTGTAGCCCGGGGTTTCAACCCCGGGTGGTCCAGCTCCTCTGCCTCGTTCTCCTCCTCGCCGCCTGCAACCCCGAGGGCGAAACCGACGAGGTCGAGTTCCGCGTCCCGGTCTCGGTACGCCAGGTCGAACGCGACACGGTCGAAGACTTGGTCGTCGCGACCGGCACCCTACGAGCGGTGGAAACCGCCCTCTTGAAGGTCGAATCGGCAGGCCTCCTGACGATCGGCCGCGGCGCCGACGGACGCCGTCTGGCCGAGGGCGACCGGGTCGAGGCCGGAGACGTCATCGCCGAGATCACCGGCGAGGAGGTCCGCATCAGCGCCGGCGTGGCGGCGGCCCGCAAGCGCTACGAGTCGGCCAAGCGGATCCTCGAGTCGCGCCAGGAGCTCTTCGAGGCCGGCGTCAGCCCGGAGGAGGAGGTCCGCAACGCCGAGGCCAGCCTCGTCGAGGCCGAGCGCGAGCTCGACCGTGGACGCCTCACCGAGAAGCGGACTCAGATCGTCACACCGATCTCCGGCGTCGTCCTGAGCCTCGCCCGCGACTCGGCGACCAACCTCCCGATGGCCGACGGCCAGCGGATGGAGATGGGATTCCTCGTCGCCCGCATCGCGCCGATCGACACCTTGATCGCCGACGTCGACCTGGTCGGTCCCGACCTGGCACGAGTCCGCGAGGGCCTCGAAGCGCGGCTTCGCCACTACGCCTGGGAAAAAGAGCGCTTCCCCGGCCGCCTGATCCGTCTGGCGCCGGAGATCGATCCGGTGACCCGCACGATCCGTGCCGAGATCTCGGTCAAGAACGACGGACGGCTGCGTCCGGGCATGTTCGTCGAAGTCACCCTCGTCGCCGAGCGCCGCGAGGACGTCCTCGTCGTTCCCCGTGAGGCGGTGACCGAGCGCGGCGGCTCGCGGGTCGTCTTCGTCATCAACGGCCAGCGCGTGGCACGCCGCGAGGTGGGCCTGGGGCTCGGCGACGACGACGTCGTCGAGGTACGCCAGGGGCTCGAAGGCGAAGAGCGGGTCGTCGTCCGGGGTCTGGAGACGCTGACCGACGGGACGCGGGTGCGGGTGACGGGCTAAATGGAAGAGCTAGCCCGTTTCGCAACCCGCCGACCGGTGGCGATCATCGTGCTCGCCGTCGCGGTGGCGTTGCTCGGCTGGATCGCCTTGGGACAGCTGCCGGTCGACCTGCTACCAGATGTCCAGAGCCCGACGGTGGTCGTCTCGGTCCGCTCCGGCGACCGGCCACCGACCGAGATGGAGCGCCTCTACGGAGAGCGCGTCGAGCAACGCCTCTTCACCGTCCGCGGGATCCGCGAAATCGCCCAGGTGGCGAGGTCCGGACGGCTTCTCGCCACCGTGGTCTTCGACTGGGAGGTCGACATGGACCTCGCCTTGGTCGACGTCCAAAAGGCGGTCGGTCCGATCTCTTCCGACCCGGACGTCGACGAGGTCATCGTTCGCCGTTTCGATCCCCGCCAGCTGCCGATCCTGAGCTTCGGCCTCCTCCCCGAGGCGGACGGCGACCTCGCCGAGCTGCGGCGCATCGCCCGCCGGCAGGTGGCTCCGGCCCTGGAGCAGCTCCCCGGCGTCGCCGAGGTGCGAGTGGTCGGCGGACGCGAAAAGGAGGTCCGCGTCGAGGTCGACCGCTACCTCCTGGAAGCGCGTGGCCTGACCCTCGCCCAGCTCGAGGAGAGGATCCGTGCCGCCAACCTCGACATCGACGCCGGGACGCTCGAAGACGGCAACCGCGTCTATCTCGTCCGCGGGTTGTCGCGCTTCCGTGGCCCCGAGGACGTCGCCCGGGCGGTCGTGCGCACCACCTTCGAGGACGGACGCCGGGTGGCGATCCACGCCTCCGACGTCGCCCGGATCACCCTCGCCGACCGCGAGATCGACCACCTGGTGCGGATCGACGGCCGCGAGGGCGTGGGGCTCATGATTTACAAGGAGTCGGGGGCCAACACGGTCGAGGTGTCGCGGCGGCTGCGCGCGGTGCTGGAACGGCTGGGCAAGGACCTGGCGGGGATCGAGGTGCGCCTCGTCGCCGACGAGGCCGCCCTCGTCGAAGACGCGCTCGCCGACGTGCGCCAGGCCGCGGGCCTCGGCATCGTCCTCGCCGTCGCGGTGCTGGCGCTCTTCCTGCGTTCCCCCGCGCCGACGGTGATCGTCGCCTCGGCGGTCCCGGTGTCGCTTTTCGCGACGCTTTTCCTCATGCGCTTCGGCGGCGAGAGCTTGAACTTGATGACGCTCGCCGGCTTGGCGCTCGGTGCCGGCATGCTGGTCGACAACGCCATCGTCGTCGTCGAGTCGATCTACCGGCGCCTCGTCGCCGGCGAGTCCGGTGAGGACGCCGCGGCCCACGGGACGGCCGAGGTAGCCGGGGCCATCGCCTCCTCGACGCTGACGACCTGCGTCGTCTTCCTGCCCGTCGTCTTCGTGAGAGGGCTTGCGGCGCGCCTCGTCGAGGGCATCGCCTTCACGGTCGTCGTGGCGCTCGCGGCGTCGCTCGTCGTGGCGGTGCTTCTGATCCCGGCGCTGTCGCGCTGGCTCCTGCCGAAGCGGCGCCGGGTCTCCGTCGAGGTGGCCGAAGACGCCGACGGCGTCCCGGCGGCCGGCATCCCGGCGGCCGGCGTCCCGGCGGCCGGCGCTCCGGCGGGACCGGTGACCGCGGGCCTCGAACGGCTGGTCGGGGCGATCCTGCGTCAGCCGCTCCTCGTGACGCTGGCCGCGGCGCTCGTCGCGGCCGGTTCGATCTATTCCCTCCTCGGCCTGGGGACGGAGCTTCTACCACCGGCCGATCCGCGCCAGTTCTCGCTTCGCGTCGTGGGCCCCGCGGGCCAGCGCGTGGAGTCGACGGCACGGACCGTAGAGGCGGTCGAGGGAGTGCTCGGTGCCGCCGCGGGCGACGCGCTCGTGGCGCTCATGTCGGAGGTGGGACGAGTCCCCGAGGACGACCGGGCGCTTTCCGCCGAGCAGACCGAAGAATCAACGGCGCGGCTTTGGGTCCGCCTGGCCGCCGAGGACGACGGCTCTTTTCTCTCTCCTCCCGTGGGGCTGACCGGAACCCAGGTGGCCCGGGCCGCGTCGCCGGCGCTCGCCGCGATTCCGGGTACCGAGATTTCCTGGGAGGTCGGCACCTCGGCGCTCGCCCGCGCCCTGGGGACGAGCGGTCCGCCGGTGGTCGTCGAAATCTCGGGACGCTCCCTGGAGGATCTGCGCCGGGGCGCCGAGGAGCTCCGGAAGCGGCTTGCCGGGCTCGAGGAGCTGTGGAACGTCCGCTCGTCTTTCGAGGGCGGTCCGCCGGAGCTGCGGGTGCTGCTCGACCACTCGCTGGCCGACGCCCTCGGGGCCGACCTGGAGACGGTCTCCCGGGTCCTCGAGGCGGCGCTCGACGGCCGCGAGGTGACGTCGATGACGACGGGCGACGAGGAGCGCCGGGTGGTGTTGCGTCTGCCGTCGGTACGGCGCGAGGAGCTTGCGGCGTTGCCGTTCACGACGGCTTCCGGAGCGCGGCTCGCCGTCGGTCAGGTGGCGCGTTTCGAGCCCGCGGAAGGAGCTCGGGAAATCTACCGCCGAGATCAACGGCGGGTGGCCCGGGTGACGGCCCGGATCGCCGCGGGGAGCGACTACCCGCGGGCCACGTCCGCGGTGCGCGGTGAGCTCGAAGCGGCCGAGCTGCCGCCGGGCCTGGGTGTCAAGCTTGCCGGTGAAGAGGAGGAGCGCACCCGTACCATCGGAGAGCTCAAGTGGGCAGGAGCGCTGGCGTTGCTCCTCGTCTTGATGGTGCTTGCCGGGACCTTCGAGTCGCTGTTGCATCCTCTCACCGTGCTGGTGGCCGTACCGCTCTCGGCGATCGGCGTGGCGGCGATTCTCGTCCCCGTGGGGCGTCCCATAGGGGTCATGGCGATGCTCGGCGCCATCGTCCTGGCCGGCGTCGCGGTCAACGACGCGATCCTGCTGGTCGCGACGGCCCGGCGGCTGATCGCGACGGGCATGGAGCTACGCAGAGCCCTGGCTCGGGCCGCCGGCATCCGGCTGCGTCCGATCGTGATGACGACGATGACAACCGTGCTGGCGCTCCTGCCGCTCGCCCTGGGCACGGGCGAGGCAGCGAGCCTCAGGAGCCCCATGGCGCTCACCATCATCGGCGGGATCCTGGCGTCGACGGCGGCGTCGCTTTTCGTCTTGCCGGCGGTCTACCTGCTCCTGGAGCGTTTGCGGGGGCGTTCGTAGGGCGGACTAAGGCGAGCCACTACAATCCGGTCCCTTGATGGAGACGGGGCTTTGTCGGAGCGTGAAGCAGAAGCTTGACCCGGCTCCGAGCCCCTCGGACTCGACCCAGATGCGACCACCGTGGACTTCGACGATCCTTCGTGCGAGGGGCAGACCGATGCCCGTTCCTTGGTAGCGCGGGTCGAGCTGTTCAAAAAGCCCGAAAATCTTCTCGTGGTAGAGGCGATCGATGCCAATGCCGTTGTCACGGACGTAGCAGACCGGTCCGTCCGTGCGATGCTCGACGCCGATCTCAATTCTTGGCTGCGGGTTTCTGCCGAGGAACTTGACGGCATTCTCGACGAGGGCCACAAAGAGCTCCAGCAGGCGGCTGCGGTCGCCGTGGACGACGGGCATCTCGGGGGCAATCTTGATGATCTCCAGGCGATGCCTGCCCAACAAGCTGGCAACGCCGTCGACCGCCTCTTCGGCCAGGGACGAAAGCGCGATTTCCTCGGGCGAGTTGACGACGCGGCCGAGCTGCGACAGCTTCAAAACGTCGTCGAGGAGCTGGCCCATGCAGTCCGCGGCCTCGGAGACCCGGCGGATGTCGTCCGCCGATTTTTCGGTCTTTCCGGCTTTGACATTCATTTCGATCATCCCGAGAAAGCCCTTGATGGTGAGCAGAGGGGCTTTCAGATCATGGGATACGGTGTAGGCGTAGCGTTCCAGCTCGGCATTCTGGTCTTCCAGTTGGTGGATCAATCTCTCGCGTTCCATCTCCGCCGCGGCGCGCTGGGCAACGCGGTCGACGATGGCGAGCAGGCGGTCGAGGTCGATCGGTTTGACCAGAAAACCGATGGTGGAGCGGCTGACCGCACGCATGGCGTAGTCGTAGGAGGCCTGACCGGTGACGATCAGGATTTCGATCTCCGGGTGGCTCTGCTCCAGTCGACTGACGAGCTCCAGGCCGGAAAGGTCGGGCAATCCGATGTCGAGGACGACGAGGTCGAAGTCTCGCTGCTCGCAGGCGGCCAGAGCCTCGTGCCCGGAATGGGCAGACTCCACCTGATGGTGCATGACCGCAAGGACGTCGCCCAGCGAAGTGCAGACAGCGGGGTCGTCGTCCACCAGGAGGATCGAGCATGTGGGTTGGTTCATGCCCAGCTCTTGCTCTTCGCCATCGCCCTGACTAGGCCTGACCGGAATCGGGAGAGAATCGGGCGACGAGCGGCTGGCTCGGCGCACGGCCTTCCGGGTACCGGAGCTCATCGACGGCTTCGCGAATTGTCCTCACCAGCTCGGCGACGTCAAACGGTTTCAAGAAACAGGCCGTGGCGGTCATTCGCAAGCCCTTACTCATGTCGGCCCACAGATCCGAGAAACCGGTGATCAGGATCACGATGGCGCGGGGATTGAGCTCCTTGATGCGCAGCAGGGCGTCGAGGCCGTTTTGCCCGTTGAGCTTCATGTCGAGAATCACGACGCGCCGCGGCTCTTTCTCGAAGCGCCGGATCGCGTCGTCGAGCGTCGCTGCCGCATGCACGTCGAACTGGTGCTCCGTCAAGGCGTCTCCCAGGGATTTGCAGAAGCTCGTGTCGTCGTCGACCACCAGGACGGCCGTTTGGGCGGCCGTCTCTTCGATCAGGGCCAGCACGCGCCCGAGATCCAGGGGCTTGGGGACCACGTCGATCGCCCCTTCGCGGTGTGCGTCCTCGACCAGGGTCGACTGGGCGTAGGCGGTCATGAAGATCACGAAGCTCTCCGGCGTCAGCCGCTTGAGCTCACGGAAGGCCTCGACCCCGTTGAGGTCGGGCATTCGGAGGTCCATGAGGATACAGTCGGGCCGGTTTTCTCGCGCGAGATCCATCGCTTCGTATCCCGAATAGGCCACGTCGACGACGTAGCCGCTGGCGTCGAGAATGTCGCACAGCGTGGTCGCCATTCCTTCATCATCGTCGACGACCAACACGCGGATGGGCTGTTCGACCTCCCTCATGGCGTCGCGTCCTCTTGTTTCACGGGGAGCACCAGGCGAAACGTCGCACCCTGACCGAGCTCGCTCTCACACTCGATTCGTCCCCGGTTCGCCTGTGCGTAGCGCAGCGACAGTGTCAGCCCCAGCCCCACTCCTTTCGGCTTGCGGGTGAAGAGCGGCTCGAAGACCCTCGCGAGGTCCTCCGGGGCGATGCCGACGCCGGTGTCGCTGACCGTGGTCACCGCCTCGCCGTCGCGGCGGCGGCACTCGACCGACAGCCGGCCGCCCTCGGGCATCGCCTGCACGGCGTTCGACAGCAAGTTCTCCAGGATGCGCTCGAGCTGCCCTTGGTCGGCCTCGACGATCAAAGGAGTCTCGTCGCGAAGGTGGCTCACCTCGACGGCCTCCGGGACGCTTACCCGGGCGAGGACCGCCGCGGCAACGTCCTGGAGCACCACGCGGCCGGCATTGTCGGTCGGCGCCTCGCGGACGAAGTCGAGCAACTCCGAGACGATGTGATTGACGCGGTCGATTTCGTCCTCGATGAGCGCGAGATGTTCCTTCGCTTTCTCGTCGATCATCTTCTGCGTCAAACGGAGGAAGTAGATCGAGTTCTTGATCACCCCGATCGGATTGCGGATCTCGTGTACGACGCTGCCAGTGAGCTCGCCCAGGGCCGCCAGCCTTCGCTGGCGGTTGAGCGTCTCTTCCACCTCCACCGGCATGCCTTGCGCCACGCAGCTCTCCAGATAGTCCCTGGCACTCACCGAAGAGAGGCTCTCATCATTGGCCGCGAGCATCGCCCGCAGCGCTTCGACGACCAGCGTCTCGGCCTCTGTCTTGTCTTCGTTCATCGACATCGATCTCTGGTCAACTCCCGGCCGACATGGCAGTCCTTGCGGATCACAGATCGCCCTCCTCGAGCTTCTTGCCCAGGGAGCCTACCACGTGGTGACGGCATCCTACGGCGAGAGGCCGTCGAGACGGCCTTGTCCGAGCCTCTCATCCTGATGGTCGCCGAGAGGAGGACGCTTCTCGCCCGCCGCCGGCCGCCGACTTCCAAGGACTCGCCGGTGCCCCGCCACAGGTGAGCCCGGAGGAGGACACTGCCGCGGTTCCCTCGGAGCCCGGCCCTCCGGACCCCGACTTCAGGAGGTGGACGAGGGCTCAGAGCGAGATCACGGTCCATCTTAGGGGTGAAATGCTACAGGGAACATTACGGCAGGCAGGAAATCGAGCCAGCGGGCCGAGTTTTCCGTAATGTAGCCTGTAACATTCGGCAAGTTCAACTCTTTGTCCTCGAGAGGTTGACATCTGCGTCAGGGAGTGTAGAATACCGACCGCTTGGTAGAAAACGGAGCGGAGACAGAGGACGTCGGACTGAGGAGATCCCAAGATGAAGAAGGCGATGAAATCCGCGGGGATCCGCAGGACGGCGCAGCTAACCAAGGCATGACGCTCCGGCATCGGGCGATAGCGAGGCTCGCAGGCACTATCGGGACTGAAAGGAGTTGGGAAACGGACGAAGGAGAGTCGGAGATGAATCAACCGGACAAGAAAGCCCGCATCCTCGTGGTCGACGACGAGAAGAGCATGGTGACGAGCCTGCGCGATGTCTTGGACGCCCTCGGGTTCGCGGTAGACGTGGCCTACTCCGGGTCGCAAGCCGTCGAGCGCGCGAGCCGGCACCGGCCCGACTTCATCCTCATGGACCTGCGCATGCCCGGCATCGACGGGGTGGAGGCGTGCCGCGAGATCCAACGCTTGTCGCCCGAGAGCCGGGTGATCTTCATGACCGCCTATGCCTCCTCCAGCCTCGTCGTCGAGGCCCGCTCGCAAGAGCACGCCGAGGTGCTCTTCAAGCCCATCGAGATCGACCACGTCCTCGAGATCCTCGACCAGGAAAACGCGGAAACGCCCATCCTGGTCGTCGACGACTCCTCGGTCAGCTGCCAGCTGATCGAGGCGCTGGCCGAACGGCAGATCGAGGTCCACCGTACCTGCAGCGTCGCGGAGGCGGTGACGTGGTTCGAAAGCCGGTGTCAAGGCGTGGTGGTCCTCGAGAGCGGCAGCGGCGAGCACCGGGTGCCCGACGCTCTTTTGACCCTCAAGAGGGGCCACCCCCGGGCCGTCGTCCTCCTGGTGAGCCAGAACCTGGATCCGCGCGGCAACACGATGGCCGCCTGCGCGGACTTCTCGCCGCCCTTCGAGATGAGGACGCTGATCCAAACCCTCCACGCGCCACCGCGTCGGGCCGTATAGCTGGGAACCAGCGGGGAGGGCGGAGCGCCGGCCTCGGGCGGGACGATCCCGTCCCCGCGTCTCGGCGATCCCCCTGCGGAGGGGCAAGTGCCTCTGGGTTGACGACCTCCCTGGACCGTCCAGCCCACCTCCCTCCGGCCCGCAGACGCTGGCGACCGACCGACCGGTTGGTAGATAACGACTTCATCTCATATTCACGTTCAGCTATATGTCCTCGAGGGGTTGACATCTGCGTCAGGGAGTGTAGAATACCGACCGCTCAGTAGAAAACTGAGCGGAGATTCCGGTGGCGGGTGATGGCGAGGTTTGCAGGCACCATCAGGACTGAAAGGGAACCGGAAATGAGAAGAAGTGAAGTCATGAGAGAGAAGAGAATCGTCGGAGCTGGTTTGGGAATTCTGGGCATCGCGGCCGTGCTGGTGCTGGCGCTGGCCATGCTCGGTACCGGGAATCGAGGCGACAACGCTGAAGAGGCGCGGTCGGTGATCGTCCAGGGGCGGGACCTTCAGGCCGTCGCCGCGGCGGTGCGCGGCGTCGGCGGGGAGATCACCCACGAGCTCGGCATCATCAACGCCGTGACGGCAGAGCTGACCGCTTCCCAGCGCGAAGCCCTCGCGGAGGCGAGCGCCGTCCGCCGGATTTACGGGAACCGCTCGCTGACGCTCGCCTCGACCTTTGAGCTTCGCGACGAGTTCGACTCGATCTCCTACGGCGGCGACAACGGTACCCGGAGCTGGATCGGCGCCTGGGTTGAATCCGACGACGGTGACATCAATAACGGCAACGTCAAAGTCCAGGCAAGCGGCAAGTGTTTCGGCAACTGCGTTAGGATCAAACCCTCAGGTGGTGTCGGGGAGTACGTATACCGCGACGCAGCTCTCGCCGGCGTCACTACGGCGACGCTGAGCTATACCTACGAAGCAAACCTCCCTTCCGGCGACGCGATCGTCCTCGAAGTCTCCGGTGACGGCGGCGCCACCTTTACGACCGTCACGACGTTCGACTCCAGCATTCCTCAGAATGCTAGCGACAGCTTCGACATCACGCCGTATACGGGGGCCTCCACCCGGCTCCGTTTCCGGATCACGGCCGAAAACAAAGGCGAGAATGGCGGTAGCATATGGGTCGACGACATTCAGATCGCCTACACCGTCCAGGACGCGCCTTACTACAGCGGCTACCCGGCGTTGGCCGGAGCCGACACGCTCCACGGTCAGGGGATCACCGGCGCTGGCGTGACGGTCGCCCTGGTCGACACGGGCGTCTGGCCCTGGTACTCGCTGGCCGAGGACACCAGCGGCGCGGACCGTTACCTGGCGCGCTACAACGCGATCATCGACCAGCTCGACGCGGGTGACGACGGCAGCGGCCACGGCACCCATCTCGGCGCCGTGATGCTCAGCAGCGCGCAGCCGCCAAGCCCGGCCAACGTCTACAACGGCATCGCGCCGGATGCCGGGCTCGTCTCGATCAAGGCCTTTCAAGACTCGGGCCAGGGCACGTACGCCGACGTGATCCGGGGCATCGACTGGGTCGTTGCCAACAAGACCGCCTACAGCATCAGGGTGCTCAACCTCTCCTTCAGCGCCGACCCGCTCTCCTACTACTGGGACGATCCGCTCAACCAGGCGGTGATGGCGGCCTGGCAGGCGGGGATCGTGGTGGTGACCTCGGCCGGCAACGGCGGCCCTGATCCGATGACGATCGGCGTTCCCGGCAACGTGCCCTACGTGATCACCGTCGGCGCCATGACCGACAACGAGACGCCGTCTGTGGCCGGCGACGACTTCCTGGCGAGCTTCTCGGCCGCGGGTCCGACCATCGAGGGCTTCGTCAAGCCGGAGGTGGTCGCCCCTGGCGGGCACATGCTGGGCGTCGTCGACCCGGAGAGCCTGATCGCCATCGAGCATCCGGAGCTCTTGAACGGCTCCTACTTCACGGGCTCCGGCACCTCGCAGGCAGCGGCGGTGGCGAGCGGCGTCGTGGCCCTGATGCTCGACGCCGCCCCGTGGCTGACCCCGGACGAGGTCAAGTGCCGTCTGATGTACTCGGCCCATCCGGCCGTCGATCCCGCCACCAACCTGCTGGCCTACAGCCTATTCCAACAAGGCTCCGGACTGGTAAACGCCGCCGACGCCGTCGACGAGACCGAGCTCACCTGCGCCAACGGCGGTCTCAACATCGCCAACGACCTGGCGGGCACCGTGCACTATGCCGGTCCGGCCCGGGTCGACGCCAACGGCAACTTCTACATCCTCGGTGTCGGGTACGAGTGGGACGGCTACTACTCCGTCAACGGCGTTCCCTGGGTCGACGGCGTTCCCTGGGTCGACGGCGTTCCCTGGGTCGA
>CBDUYN010000182.1:0-20388 GCA_965371445.1 uncultured bacterium
GGGTCTTTGCCGCCACGACGACGAACGTCGGCTATGTCCTGCGGGTGACCGACACAGAGACGGGGCAGGTGCGCGAGTACGAGAACCCGCTGGGAAAGCCGGCTGACGCCGTGACCGACACGGAGGCGTTCGCCACCTGCTAACAAGCCCCTGGGCCAGCTGCTGGCAAGGCCCTGGGGTAAGCCGTCAGGTTTCAACCCCTCGGGGCTTGACTCTTGATGGGTCGGTGCTATGCTGGGCAAGTCTTCGAGCCAAGGAACCAACCCATGTTGAAGCCATCGACGTTCTTGCTTCTCGCCGTCGCGATCGGTGGCGTTCTCTGGGTGTGTCTGGCGTCGGCGCAGACGCCGGAACCGCTGGGGGACGACTACAGGATCAGCGAGGAGGGATTCTTTGAGTTCGAGCCCGACATCGGCATGGATGCCCGTGGCAACTTCGTCGTGGTCTGGGAGCACGGCCGGTATGGCTACCGCGGCTTCGAATGGGCCGTTTGGGGCCGGCGATTTTCCTCAGACGGCACGCCCTTGACGCAGGAATTCCGTCTCCATGACCAGTGGACCGCTGACAACAATAGACCCACCGTCGGCGTGGCACCCGACGGCAAGTTCGTCGTCGTATGGCACCGAACTCCCGACTATCAAACGCTCACCCACGTGGTAGGCCGTCGTTTTGATTTCAACGGCACTCCTTTGGGCGGCGATTTCCTCATCGGAGAGTCCAGCGACGGTTACGATCTGAAATGGGCCCGAGTTGACACCAACACGAAAGGTGATTTCGTGGTCGTGTGGCAGCGGCGGAAGAGCTATGAGCAGTCCACCATCCAAGCCCGGCGTTTTTCGGTGGCCGGTGCTGATCTTGGAGACGAGCTCCGGATTACCAACGCCGTGGACGAGCTGGCCGCCTTTCCGGACGTCCACTGGACACGCGATGGGGGCTTCATCGTTGTTTGGGTAACGATCAACGGCGGCAGCGGGCAGCGCCTTTCTTCCGACGGCGCGGCGTTGGGTCCCCCGTTCGCGTTTCACACCACCTACGCACGGGGCGTCCTCAACGAGATCGACATCGCCCCGTCGGGAGAATTCGTGATCACGTGGATGGAGTGGACCGACGCCACTTTCGACGACACCAACGTTTTCGCCCGCCGCTTCGCCTCCGACGCAACCCCTTTGAGCGACCGCTTCCAGGTCAACTCGTCGACCACGGGTCAGAACCAGTGGCCCTCGGTGGCGATGGAACGGGGCGGGGAGTTCATCATCGTCTGGGACAGCCCGATTCCGGTCGGAAACGACAACTGGAAAGACAGTGTCCAAGGCCAACGTTTTTCCTCAACCGGCGAGCGTGTCGGCGAAGAGTTTCAGGTCAACACTACGACCAGCAATTGGCAATACCAGCCTTCAGTGGCCGCCCGATCGGGTGGAGGCTTTGTCGTCGCGTGGACTAGCTTCGAGGTCTTCGAAGCGGGGCTATATCGGTCGTGGATCCGTGCCCGTCAATTCGGCCCGACGGCACCGTTTTGCACCGAGACCGAAACCGCCGCCTGTCTCAACCGCGGGCGATTCCGGGTCGAAGTCGAGTGGAAGGACTTTAGCGGCAAGAGCGGCACCGGCCGCAGAGTACCTCAGGGCTCCGACGACTCGGCGCTCTTCTGGTTCTTCGGTCCCGACAACTGGGAGGTCCTCGTCAAGGTGCTCGACGGCTGCGCGATCAACCAGCACTTCTGGGTCTTTGCCGCCACGACGACGAATGTCGAGTACGTTTTACGGGTCACCGACACAGAATCGGGGCAGATCCGCGAGTACGAGAACCCGCTGGGCAAGCCGGCGGACGCCGTGACCGACACAGAGGCGTTCGCCACTTGTGGCTGAGCCGCCTTCGAATCACTGTTAGACAGCCGACCAGGCGCACAAGCTCCCGCTTTCAAAACCGTCGATCAAGATCGCGTTCGGAAGCTCCGGCGGATCATAGAGGCGGGTCATCTCGCTGACGGCAATGGCCTTGCCCGTATAATAGTCGGCCTGCGAACGATGGTTGCAGATCAAGTTGTCGCGCGTGCCCATGTAAAGAAAGGTGTGGCTCGCTCCGGCGTCCTTGAAGTCCAGTCGGCCCAGCAGCCACGTATAGCCGGCCCCGTAGTCTGTCGGTATATGCCAATCGCGGCCGCTCGAGCTGTCGAAGACGTAGATCAGCGGCTGCCCGCACCCGACCGTGAAGACGGAAGCGACCTCAGGGTCCGGATTCCAGGGGATGAAGTCCGCGAATCGGCCTTTCGGCCCATCACCAAACAAATCCTGATTGGGCCTGTACTCGCTGTCGTCACCCCCCGCCACCGCATCGCAGGGAGTCTTTCCACCTGGGTCGGATGCCCGGATTCGCCAGAGCTCGTAACTCTCCTGCCCCCGGAGGTCTGTCACCTTCGTGATGGTGGCCACTCGGCCACCCACACCGGACCAAAAGGGGAAATCGATTTCTCCACCCCAGCCCACATCGACCCAGTCGCCGTCGGGATCACCCGCGACGGACATCTTCACCTCGACTTTCTGTCGAGTCTTGATCCGAACGGGAGTGGCTCCTGAGGTAAAAGAACCATCTGTCTTGGTCCAACTGATCATCCCGACATAGTCCCAGTCCAGCGTCGTCGTCTCGTCGACCAGAGCGATGTCCCGGATTCGGTAGCCGTGCGGGACCGTGCAGGCGGCCTGTTCCTCAGGCGAGCAGTCTTCCGTGTCGCAGGGGAACTGGCAGTTCCAAAGGACTTTCTCCCAGGCACCCACGCTCAGCTTCCGAGGATCGTCGGACCGCTGGAACACGATCTCGTTGATCATTGGCGTGAAACCCTTCGAACCCGGGAATTTCGTCAGCAGGCTCCTTTTCGCGAACACGGTCATCCTACCGTCGTCTCCCCGGTCCGACTCCCAGAGGACCGCCTTCGCCTGCCAGCTCCACTTGTCGTCGGGGCGGGTGTGCTCGTCTGTTAAGACCAGGGGAGCCTCACCGCGGGCGCCGGCGAGGGTGGCCTCCGTGGAGAAGATGACGAACTCGTCGCCGCCCTCTTGCATCCAAGAGGCCGGGCCGGTGGGCTCGGTCCAGGGACAATTGTAGCAACTGGTCGCCAGGGGTCCCGTCCTGTTGTTGACCTGAGCGACGAACACCAGGAGCTCCTCTCCGCTGGGCCGCTCCACCAGCACCGGGATGAGCGCGTTGAAGATGTACCTGTCGGCGATCTGCAAGGTCGAGAGATCCGGCGGGATCGTACAGCCGCCGCCGGTCGACGGGGTGACGTAGCAACGTCTCGCCGGGTCGTCCTGGTTGGTGCCGGAGAGGACCGGCAGCCCGCTGCAGGCCCATTCGTCGAGGACCGCGGCTCTCCGGGCGTCGATGAAGAAGTCCCACCACGTCTCTCTGTAGAGGACGGGGCGCACGGAGTAGTCGTCTTTGAGCTCCACGAGCTCTTTGTGGGGTATCTCTCCCTCTCCGTCGTACTCTTCCTCGCCCTCTCCGTTGCCGATCCCGAAGGCGGGCGGCGGACAGACGTACTTGGCGTAGGGCAAGGCGCCCTCGGACCTCCAGCCCAGGGCCGCGGCGCAAGGGTCACGATCGACAAGAAAGACCGGTCTTTTCTCATCGCCAGCCTCCTCTTCAGGTTAGCTCCTGCTCGGACAGCCGGAAAGCCGACAAGCCGCCACCTGCCCAGTTGGCCAAAGCGCATCGCCTGACATTACCTCAGCGAGTCTGCCACGGCTGGGCAGAAGAATCAACCATTCCTGCCAGAAAGCCAGAGAGGCGACGCAAGAGGCGCGGAGTCGACCAGATCTGTCAGAGGATAGGGGCCGAAGGGCGGGACTGCCGCCCGCCCTGCAAGGCTAATCCCTGCGAAGCGCCGCCCGGCCTTGGCATTGTCCGTGACTAACGCAGGACGCCTCGCTTCGCCTATAATCGACCCGCCCACGCCGAGCCGTCGTGCGCGATTCCCTTGCCCTGGACGAGTGATGAGCCGAAGCAACTTCGATTTCCTGGCCAAGAGCCACCCCCAGCTGGCCCAGCTCGTCCACCGTGCAGAGCTCTACTGCCACGACGACCCCAACGCCGCCGTCGCCAAGGTCCGCCTCTTCGGCGAGCAGGTCGCCCAGGAAACTGCCGCCCGCCTCGGGCTCGACCCCGCCGCCTACAACAGCCAGAACCAGCTTGTCCTGGCCCTCGAGGCCGAGGGCTTCGTCGAGGGCGAGCTGAAGCAAGTCTTCGACAGCGTCCGAAAGCTCGGCAACCAGGCGATCCACGAGGACAATTGCACCCGGGGCGACGCCGTTCACGCGCTCAAGATGGCGCACAAGGTTTTGTGAGGTATATGAGGTCTCAATCCGTCCCAGGCGCCACCTTCTCCCAACGCAGCAAACGGTCGGCAAAAGGTTTCAGGAGCCGGCCCAGGACGCTTTCGGTGACCTCTCCCTGCTTGAGCTTCGCCCCACGCTTGAGCCCCTCGACGATGAGCAGAAGGCTCAGGACGAGGACCAGGTAGTGGCTCCAATGAGCTTGCAGCGCACCGATCTTCCAGATGGCGGCGAGCGTGCTGAAGATACCTACCCCGGCCGAGCCGATGGCCGAAAGACCCGTGGAGCGCCGGACGTCATACTCGTAGGTCCGGGAAAGCCGCTCCTGGGTCTCGGGGTCGAGCAGGCCCCAGACGGCGGCAAAGGTCTCGACCCACATCGACTTCTCCCGCACCTGGTGCAGCCGGTAGACCTCCTGGACCTCCGACGGGTGGTACTCCAGGCTCTCCGTGATGACCTGCGAGTCGGTGTCGATTTTCTTGAGCAGGAAGCGGTGGAGGGTCTGCCCCTTCGACGTCCGAACTTTTTCGCGTTCGATCAAGGCGAAGGACTCGCCCTCGATCCAGATCGCCATCGAGTCGACGCGCCAGTGCTCCTTGGGGAGGGCCGACACCACCTCCAAGTCGGCGCCTCCTGCTTGCAGGCGGCGCACCCGGTCGCCCCGGTACAGGGGATCGGCGGGCAGGGGCATCTTCGACCTCTTCTGCGGGCTCATCCTTCCATCCGGTAGTTCGGAGCCTCCTTGGTGATCATGACGTCATGGGCGTGGCTTTCCTTCAAGCCGGCGGCGGAGACGCGGACGAAACGCGCCTCGGTCCTGAGCTGGGCGATCGAGGCGCAGCCTGCGAGCCCCATGCCGGAGCGCAGCCCGCCGGTCAGCTGCAGGATCACCTGGTGGACGCTTCCCTTGTGGGGCACCATGCCCTCGATTCCCTCGGGCACCAGCTTCGAGAGCGACGCCTCGCCCTCCTGGAAGTAACGGTCGGCACTGCCGCGGGCCATGGCCGAGAGCGAGCCCATGCCGCGGTAGGCCTTGTAGGTCCGGCCCTGGTAGAGGATGGTCTCGCCCGGGCTCTCCTCCGTGCCGGCGAGGAGCGAGCCGATCATCACGGTGTGCGCCCCGGCGGCGATCGCCTTGGTGATGTCGCCGGAGAACTTGACGCCGCCGTCGGCGATGACCGGCAGGCCGTGCTCCGCCGCGGCCCGCACACCGTCGGCGATGGCGGTGACCTGCGGCATGCCGGCACCGGTCACCACCCGGGTGGTGCAGATCGAGCCGGGTCCGATGCCGACCTTGACGGCGTCGGCACCGCGCTCGGCGAGCGCCCGCGCGCCGGCTTCGGTCGCCACGTTGCCGACGATCAGCTTGACCTCCGGAAAGCTCTCGCGGAGCTTCGTCACCGCCTCGAGGACGCCCCGGCTGTGGGCGTGCGAGGAATCGACCACCAGGACGTCGGCTTTGGCCGCGACCAGCGCCTTCGCCCTCTCCAGGTAGTCGCCGCCTGCCCCGACCGCGGCGCCGACTCGCAGGCGGCCGAGCTCGTCCTTGCAGGCGTCAGGGTACTTGATCGTCTTCTGGATGTCCTTGACGGTGATGAGCCCCGTCAGGTTGCCGTTCTCGACCACCAGGAGCTTCTCGATCCGGTGCTTGTGGAGCAGCGCCTTGGCCTCGCCGAGAGTAGTGCCCGGCGGCACCGTCACCAGGTTCTCGCGGGTCATGAGATCGCTGATCGGACGCTCCAGGTTGCTCTCGAAGCGCAGGTCGCGATTGGTCAGGATGCCGACGAGCCGGCCGTCCTCGTCGGTCACCGGGACGCCCGAGATTTTGTAACGCGCCATGACCTCCAGCGCCTCCCGGATCTGCTGCTCGGGTCGCATGGTGACCGGATCGACGATCATACCGGCCTCGCTGCGCTTGACCTTGTCGACCTCGGCCGCCTGAGCGTCGAGCGAGAGGTTCTTGTGGACGACGCCGAGCCCGCCCTCCTGGGCGAGCGAGATGGCGAGCGCCGACTCGGTGACGGTGTCCATGGCCGAGGAGAGCAGCGGGATCTTGAGCGAGATGCCGCGGCAGAGCTCGGTCGTCAGGTCGACCTCGTTGGGGTGGACCTCCGAGAGCCCGGGCTCCAGAAGGATGTCGTCGAAGGTGAGGGCTAAACGGGGAGCGTCGAGACTGGGCATCGGCTCGTAGTCTCCGGGATCCGGTTGTGGTCTCAATTCCTGGCGCCGGACGGCCCCGGCGGGGGCAGGATAGCACCGGACGCGGATTCGCGCCAAGGACGTTGGTGGGCCGTTCAAACCTCCGGGCGCCCGCCGGCATCTCATAGAGCGAGATGGTAACGGCCTGCTACGATCACGCGAACGACGCCTCCGCGGCCCAGGCCGCGGGGAGGACGAGATTGCCGGTAGACGTTTCGCTCGAATCGACGTCGCTCGAACGGTGGGTCGAGCGGGCCCGAGCGGGGGAGGTGGGCGCTTTTGAAGAGGTCTACCGCCGCTCGGTAGGACGCATCTACGCGCTTTGCCTGCGCATGACGGGCAATGCGCAGGAGGCCGAAGAGGCGACCCAGGACGCGTTTGTGCGCGCCTGGGAAAAACTCGACACCTTCGACGGACGGAGCGCTTTTACCTCCTGGCTCCACCGGCTGACGGTCAACGTCGTCCTCGGCCGCTGGCGCAGCGCCGGGCGGCACCGGGAGCGGGTGGTGGCGATCGACGACGCGGTAGCCGAAAAAGAGCAGCCGGCGCCGCCGCCAGGCGCGGCGATCGACCTGGAACGGGCCATCGCGACGCTCCCCGACGGCGCCCGGACCATCTTCGTGCTTTACGATCTGGAGGGCTACGCCCACCGGGAGATCGCCGAGATGACGGGCCTGGCGTCGGGGACCTCGAAAGCGCAGCTCCACCGGGCGCGCAAGCTGCTGAGAAAGGCCTTGGAACGATGAACGAGAAAGCTACAGACACCGAATCGATCCGCCGCCTGCTCGCGGAGGCGGCCGAGATCCCGCGTTCGATCGAGCCGCCGCGCGACCTCTGGCCGGAGATCGCCGGACGCCTGGTCGAACGTCGGCCGGCGGCGGTCCTTGCCGGAACCTGGCGCCGCTGGGCCTACCAGGCCGTCGCGGCGATCCTCTTCATGGCGCTCGGCGCGCTCCTGGCCCTCGTGCTGCGCCCCGCGACGGCAAGCTCGCCCGAGGCGACGACGGCACAGCTCTCGCCGGGCGAGGTGCTGCCGGCGTCCGCGACCGGGGCGAGCGAATTCGCCAAGGTCGAGGCGGAGTACCTGCGGGCCAAGGACCAGCTGTGGCTGCTGGCCCTCTCCCGCCGCGACGACCTCTCGCCAGTGGCGATGCGCGTCGTAGAGCGCAACCTCCGTATCATCGAAGCGGCGATCCGCGACCTGCGCGGCGTCCTGGACTCCGACCCCGAGAACCGGCAAATCGAAGGGCTTCTGCTGGCCAAGCACCGTCAGGGCATCGAGATCCTGCAGCGCCTCACCGGTCCGCCGGCCAAGACTTGAAGACCCGCTGTCCCCCTGGGGGGATCAAGGGGGGAAGACACTGTCGAAGAGCTTTTCCAGATAGGAGTACGATCATGAGTAGCATCGAGCGAACCACTTTCCACGGCCTCGCGGCGGCAATCCTGCTCGCCGGGGCTGTGCTCCCCGTCCTCGCCCAGACCGAGGTCGAGCGCCGTGTCGAAGCCAAGGCCGACGGCACCGTCGAGATCACCAACGTCGCCGGCACGATCGACATCTCCGGCTGGGACCGCGACGAGGTCGAGGTCATCGCCACGCTCGGCCGCGGCGTCAAGGAGCTCCAGGTCGAACGCCGGGGCAGTCGGGTGGAGATCGAGGTCGAGCTCCACCGGGGCCACGGCGGTCGCCGCGAAAAGGCGACCGCCCATCTCGAAGTGCGCTTGCCCCGCGGTAGCGAGGTCAAAGTCGAGACGGTCAACTCCGACATCACCACCTCCGACCTTTCGGGCGAGCTGGAGATCGAGTCGGTGAGCGGCTCGATCGAGATTCACGACGGACCACCGGTCCTTCGGATCGAGACCGTGGCCGGCGACGTCGTGGTGAAAAGCGGTGTCGAGCGCCTGACGGTCGAGACCGTGAGCGGCATCGTCGAGCTCCACTGCGGGCGCGAGATCGAGGTGACCGCGGTGAGCGGCAGGATCCAGGTCCTGGGCCGTGAAGAGATCGAAAGCGCCGAGCTCGAGGTGGTGGCCGGCGACATCCGCTTCGAGGGGACCCTCGCTCCGCGCGGCCGGCTCGACGCGTCGAGCCACAACGGCTCGATCGACGTCACGTTGCCGGAGTCGGTCTCGGCGCGCTTCGAGGTGTCCACCTTCAGCGGCCGGATCACCAACGAGCTCGGTCCCGAGGCGAAGCGCGTCGGA
Source organism: uncultured bacterium (assembly GCA_965371445.1). Classification (GTDB taxonomy): domain Bacteria; phylum Acidobacteriota; class Thermoanaerobaculia; order Multivoradales; family J023; genus DASWIG01. The sequence continues at coordinate 8,727 of CBDUYN010000182.1, forward strand.
CGCTACACGCCGGAGCAGGAGGTCACCTTCGAGACCGGCTCGGGCGAGGGCCGCGTCACGCTCGAGAGCTTCGCGGGGTCGATTTCGATCCGCAAACGCTAGGCAGGCTGGTTTTCGTAGGGTGGGCCTTGGCCGACCGAGACCTGCGCCTTCGGCTCACCCCGAACGCTCAGAAGATCAGCCGCGAAGGGTCGATGCTCAAAGAGACGAGCCCTTCCGGGCCGCTGTAGGAGAATTCGACCTTGTTGAGCAGGTCGGTTCCCAGGTGGGCGATCACCTGTTCCTCTGGAGCATGGTCGTAGGGATAGGTAGCGCCGATCGCCTGCACGGGCATAACCCAGGAGCACTTTCCTGCACCCTGCGGTTTCGTGGGCTGGTTGCCGAAGAGCCCCACCTCGACGATGTAGACGTACTTGAGCACCTCGTCGCCGGACAGGCTCGAGGGGAAGAGCTTGAGCCGGTCAAGAATCTGGCTTGCGACGACCGTTTGTCGGGAAGTGGTGTCGATGAAGAACCGCCCGTGGATGCTTTCGGGCACATCCCGGCCGGCCGCCCCGAGCTTCTTGCGCAGGTACGCTGGTACTGAGATCGACCCGGGGATGATCGGACCGATCTTGCTGGCAATTTCTGCGGTAATTCGATGCCTGATGATCAGGACTCGTGTCTTCATACCGACACTCAAGCGGCGATCGGTCGCCTGGAGCCGATGATTCGGCGTTCGACCGCTAGCTGACGTTTTTCGATTCTCGCCACCAGAAAACTCTGGTCAATTCCAAGAGTATTCGTCGCGACCTCATGTGCCTCGGCGCAAGACGAAAAAAAACCTCGCAGCGCCCCGCCACTCATGATGACGAAGTCGCCCGCGTGCTTCTTCGCCAGTTCCTCGCGTTGCCGTTCGAACGCGAGTGTCTCTTTGATCAAAGCCTCCCACCGTTCCTTCGTCGGGAACGGAGCCGCGAAAAAGCGACCCGCAAGAGTGCGGCCCAATTCGCTCTCTCTCCGGAGAGGCCAGAGGGTCATGAACGATTCCAATTCCGAGGTCAGCAGGAGATCCGGGAATTCTTCAGAATGTACCAGCTCTTGCCAAACTTCTCCGGGAGTCGAGCCTCCCGACACGAAGAGGCTCATCGGTAGCGTGAAGAACTCCTGAGACAGTCTCCTGATACGAGGCTGCGCCTCGATTAGCTTAGACAGGAGAGACGAAAGCTTGAGGTGAGAAGCTTTAATGGCTCGATAGCTGAGGTCGGCAAGGCGTCCCGGCTTCGCCAGTGGTGCTCGAAGCAGGCCGGCCAGAACCTTGGCAGGATCTGCTTTGCCATCCAGCAAAGACTCCAGATAGTCCAACGTCTCTTCGAGCAGATCGCCGGAAAGGCCCCGAAGGGCCTCTTCAATTAGCAGGACGGACCAATGACACCAGTGCAAGCTCGCGACGTCGCTCTGGATAGCTTCAAGGGTGTCGCCCTCGATCTCTTGCCAATCGTCGATGAGGGGAACCAGGTGTGGGTCCGCGGCTGATGCGTCGAATTTGACGAGCCTACCTCCGTCGTCTCCGGGAATGAAGACGATGCCGGCGGCTTCGGAAAACAAAGCTCTCACGGGTGGTCCTCCCAGGAACGGATGTGTCTGCAAAGGAAACGCTCGTGGTCGCTTAGGGAGGTAGCTTCGTCGATCTCTATCCGCTCGACGGAGTCCTTGTTGAACGAGCCAAAAACATGAGCCTCGACGAATTCGTCTTCTGAGCGATTTCGCCCGTTCTTTACAAGCAGTTGTGCCCAATCTTCCGCTGTCTGGTCGTGAGCGAGTTGCGGCTCAAGCTTCGTAGAAGCAAGCTTGTCACGTTCACGCCAGACAGCCCGGTAGCCTGCCGGCAGGGAATCGCTTGGGGTCAGTCCGTGCCGCTCGACGAAGTGGAAAGAGTTCTCCTCCATGAAAGTCACGCGATGAGCAACGGCTCTTTCTCGAAGCCGACAGTGGACCGGACCGTAATTACGTACGCCCAGGTTGTCCAAGGAAAGGACTCCGTAGCGAATTTCTTTCGCGTAGGAGCCGAAGACCACGCCGCCCACGGCGGCCCGCTGCCGATCATGCTCCGACCGGGCGGGTGTTCTTATGCCTGCGTTGACCTGACTCTCGTAGCCCGCGTACAACGCCTCCTGGCGCCGGAGCAGGTTCCAGGCGACTGTCGCAGGCATCGTCACTACGACTCCGGATCGATCTCTGAGGTTCTCTTGAAGCTCTTCATAGGAGCCGAGAAGATCACGTTTCTCCGCATGGCCCCGAGCCTTGGATTCCCGTACAGCCAAGGCCTCCCGCTCCTCCACGCGGCCGACTTCCCTGACGTTGGGCGGCCCCAGATCGCGTCCGCAGGCTGGGCACCTGACGTCGGAATCCGTCACGACCGCTTTGCAGTGAGCACAGTTTGAAGATATCCCAGCCATAGCTACATCTTACTCGCTTGAGCGATCCCTGGCAAGAGCTCCGAGCAAGAGCCCTCCTGAGCCACGGCGACGAAGTCGCTGTCGCCTAAGCTCTTGGTCTTCAGCGCGGAACACTGCAGGGCGCCTTTCAAACCCGGGCCAAAGCAGGTATGCTCCGGCGCCGAGCGATCGCAACCCGCCGGGCCGCGCCGGTCAAGGACGCCCCGGCAAGGCAGAAGAGGAGCATCGATGCACGTCACGAGAACCTGCGAAGCCAGACGGAGCCGGCGAGGAGCCCTGGTCCTCGCCCTCCTGATCCTGGGCTGGCCCGTCCTGGCCGAACAGCCCGATCCACCGCCCTACTATGCCGTCCTCGGCGCCACGGTCGTCACCGGTACAGGCACGACGCTGGAAGGTGCCACGGTCCTGATCGCCGACGGGCTGATCGAGGCCGTGGGCACGGACATTGAGGTCCCGGCCGACGCCTGGGTGATCGACGGCGAGGGCCTTTTCGTCTACCCGGGCCTGATCGACGCGATGACGAACCTCGGTCAGGGTGAGGCCGAGGAGCCCTCGCCGCGTCCCCGTGGCGCCGGGGGTGGTCCGCCCGGCGGCGGCGACGAGCCGCCGGTCCGCGGACCCGAGGACCGTCCCCTGACCACGCCGTGGAAAAGCGCCGCCGACCTTCTCGCCGCGGCAGACTCCCGCGTCGAGAAGTGGCGCGAGGCCGGCTTCACGGCCGCCGTCACAGCGCCGGGCGAGGGCTTCTTTCCCGGCCAGGCGGCGATGATCGCCCTCGGCGGCGACGAGCCCCGCGACATGGTCGTCACGACCCCCGTCGCCCAGCACCTCAACTACGCGGCTCGGAGCCGTACCTACCCCAGGTCCCTGATGGGGCGTCTCTCCTACGTCAAACAGGTCCTCTCCGACGCCCGTCACTACGACGAGGCCGAGCGCCGCTACCGTGAATCGCCGCAAGGCACCGTCCGTCCGGCCTACGACCGGACGCTCGACCCGGTGCGCGACGCCATGAACGAGGGTCTGCCCTTTCTCGTCCCCGCGCACATCTCGCGCGAGATCGACCGGGTGCTCGTGATGGCCGAGGAGTACCAGCTCCGGCCCATCCTCTATGGCGGTCAGGGCGCCTACGAACGCGTCGACGTGCTCCGGGAGAGCGCCACGCCGGTGCTGGTGAGCCTCGACTGGCCCAAGGAAGAAAAAGACCGCGACCCCGAGGCCACGACCGCGCTCCGGTCCCTCTATCACCAACGGATGGCCCCGGCGACGCCGAAGCTCCTGGCTGAAGCGGGCGTCCTCTTCGCCTTCTACTCGGACGGCCTTGCGAGCCCGTCGAAAATCTTCAAGAACGTCCGCAAAGCGATCGACGAAGGGCTCTCGAGCGAGGCGGCCTTGAAAGCGTTGACCCTCGACGTGGCCCGGATCTACGGCCTCGACAGTGTCCTGGGTTCGATCGAGGCCGGCAAGATCGCCAACCTCGTCGTGGCGACGGCCGAGCCCTGGGCCGAGGACGTCGAGGTCAAGGCCGTCTTCGTCGACGGTCGCAAGTACGAGGAGCGCAAGAGCGAAGAGCCCACCGAGCCGCCGGCCTCCGACGTCTCCGGCACCTGGGCGCTCACCCTGGAAACGCCCCGCGGCACGCGCGAGATGACCGCGGAGCTCAAGATGAGCGACGACGGCAAGGTCACCGGCGAGATCACCAGCGAGCGCGGCACGCGGACGCTGGAGAAGGGCCGTATGAGCGGTGAAGACCTCTCCTGGAAGACCACCCAGACCCGGGGCACACGCACCATGGAGGCCTCCTATTCCTTCACCGTCGCCGGGGAGAAGGTCGAGGGCACGATGAGCGCCGGCCCGATGACGATGGACGTCACCGGCGAGCGGACCGCCAAGGCCGAGGCCGGTGGGAAGAAGGAAGGCAAGGACGACGAGCCCGCCGTCTCGATCGCCGAGTTGGGAAACGCCCTCGGCCTCTACCGCGGTCCGGCGAAGGAGATGGGGCTTTTCGCCATCACCCACGCCACGGTCTACACCGTCAGTGGCGAGACGATCGAGAACGGCACCGTGGTCGTCGAGGACGGCAAGATCGTGGCGGTCGGAAGCGACGTCAAGGTCCCCGGCAAGGCCGAGATCATCGACGCCGGCGGCGGATCGCTCGTGCCGGGCATCATCGACGCCCACTCCCACATCGCCATTGAGGGCGGCGGCAACGAAGGGTCCCTCGCGGTCAGCTCGATGGTGACGATTCAAGACGTCATCAACCCCGACGACGTGGCGATCTACCGCGCGCTCGCGGGCGGGGTGACGACGGTGAACGTGCTCCACGGCAGCGCCAACCCGATCGGCGGCGGCAACGCGATCCTGAAGCTCCGCTGGGGCCAGGACGCCGCCGGCCTGCGCTTCGAAGGCGCCATGCCCGGCCTCAAGCTCGCGCTCGGCGAGAACCCGAAGCGCTCGCGCAGCGCCGGACAGGGCAACCAGCGCTACCCGGCGACTCGCATGGGCGTCATGGACGTCATCCGCCAGGCCTTCACCGAGGCGCGCGAGTACCAGAAGGCATGGCAGGAGCATGAAAGCGCCGCCAAGGCAGGCAAGAATCCCTTGCCGCCACGCCGGGACTTCAAGCTCGAGCGGCTGGTCGAGATCCTCGAGGGGAAGCGCCACGTCCACGCCCATTGCTACCGCGCCGACGAGATCCTCCAGCTCCTGCGCCTCGCCGAGGAATTCGGATTCAAGATCCGAACGCTCCAGCACGTCCTCGAGGGCTACAAGGTGGCCGACGAGATCGCCGCCCACGGGGCCGGGGGGTCGACGTTCTCCGACTGGTGGGGCTACAAGGTCGAGGCCTACGACGCCATCCCGCACAACGCGGCGCTCATGACCGAGCGGGGTGTCGTCGTCTCGATCAACTCCGACAGCGGCGAGGAGATGCGCCACTTGAACCAGGAGGCCGCCAAGACGATGAAATGGGGCGGGTTGGACGAGATCGAAGCCTTGAAGCTCGTCACGCTCAATCCGGCGATCCAGCTCGGCATCGACGACCGGGTGGGCTCGATCGAGGTCGGCAAAGACGCCGACTTGACCCTTTACGACGGGCATCCGCTGTCGATGCTCTCCGTCGTCTCGAAGACCTTCGTCGACGGCGACCTCTACTTCGACCGGGAGGCCGACCGCGAGCGTCAGGCGGCGATCGACGCCATCCAGGAGAAGCTCAAGCCCAAGGACGAGAAGGAAGACGAAGGAGGCGGCGAGGCGGAACCGGCGGGGGGCGCCTCGCGGACGATGCCGCGATGGAGCGAGCCCACCTACAGCTGCCAGGAGGAAGGACGATGATTCGAACGAGCCGTTTTCTTCTGACGATCCTCCTGCTCGGCGCGTTGGCCGTGCCGGCTTTCGCGGACTCGATCGTCCTCACGGGCGGCACGGTCCATACGATGGCGGGCGAGCCGGTCGAAGGACATGTCCTGATCGTGGACGGTGTCATCCGCGGCGTCGGCCCCGACGTCGCCGTGCCCGAGGGCGCGACGCAAATCGACGTCACGGGTCTCCACGTCTACCCGGGGATCTTCGACGCCATGAGCCAGATGGGCCTCGTCGAGGTCGGTGCCGTCGCGGCGACGGTCGACACGACGGAGCTTGGCAGCTACAACCCACACCTCCGGGCGGCGACGGCGGTCCATCCGGCGAGCGAGGTGATCCCGGTGGCCCGTGAGAACGGGCTGACCCACACGGTCACGGCACCGCGGGCGGGCCGCGGCGGCGGAGTGATCGCCGGCCAGGCGTCGCTCGTGCACCTCGACGGCTGGACCATTGAAGAGATGGCCATCGACCCCGGGGTCGCGATGGTGATCGACTGGCCCGCCATCCGGACGCGCTCGTTTGACTTCCGTACCTTCACCGTGCGCGAGACGCCCTTCAAGGAGGCGAAGGAGAAGGCGGAGAAAGCCCAGAACGAGCTGCGGGACTGGTTCGACGCGGCACGCCACTACGCCCAGGCGACGGCGTCGTCGTCGCCGCGGACCGAGCGCAACCTGCAGCTCGAGGCGCTGGCGCGCGTCCTCGACGGTGGCCAGCGGGTGATTTTCCAGGCCAACGCCAAACGTGACATCGAGGCGGCGGTCAAGCTCGCCGAGGCGGAGGGCCTTCAGATGATCCTCGCCGGGGGGCGTGACGCCTGGAAGGTCAAGGAGATGCTCGCCGAAAAGGGGATCCCGGTGATCCTTGGCCGAACCCAGAGCCTGCCGCCGCAGGAGGACGACCCCTACGACCGTCCGTTCCGCACGGCCGGCGAGCTCGTGGAGGCGGGGGTGAAGATCGCTTTCGGCTCGGGCGCCGGAGGCGGCTTCGGTCCCGGCGGCCCGCATTCGGCGCGGACCTTGCCCTACGAGGCGGCGATGGCGGTGGCCTACGGCCTGCCGCGCGAGGAAGCGATGAAGGCGCTGACCCTCTACCCGGCCGAGATGTTCGGCGTCGCCGAGCAGTTGGGCTCGATCGAAGAGGGCAAGATCGCCAACCTCTTCGTCACCGACGGCGATCCGCTGGAGATCACCTCGCAGGTGACGCATCTTCTGATCGGCGGCAAGGTCGTCTCGACCGAGAACAAGCACCGGAGCCTCTACGAACGCTACCGGGCGCGGTAGCGTGAGAACGACGGCGGATGCCCGCGGGGCGTCCGCCGTCTGCTGGGTGCGCAGGGGTCAAAGCGTGTATTGAGCGAGGGCGACGAACGCGAGCAGAAAGATGATCCGGAAGACAAGAATTTTCAACCGGGCAGGCGGCCGCTGCCCGGCTCATCGGGTGCGAAGACGAAAAGGCTCAGCCGACTCCGAGGAGCTCGACCTCGAAGCTCAGGGCTCCTCGCCGCGCAACCAGTTTTCGACTTCCAAGCCGGGAATCGAACCATCGAAGAAGGTATTATCGTCGGAGATGAGAACTGCCCCGGCAACCATCGCCATCATGGCAATGGCGAGATCGAAGTCCGTCTTGAGGACACCCTTCCGCCTGAGGTCGGCTTTCACCTCCCCGAACAGACGTGCGGCATGGAGGTCGAACGGCTCATAGCGCGTGCTCGCGATCAAGTTGCCGATGCGCGCCAAGTTCTCTTCCTTGCGGCTCGAACAACGAGCGCCAAATTCAAGCTCGGCCAGGACAGGTGAGCAGAGAATGACGTCTCCGGGATCGAGATCCTCGAGCCTCTCCGCGACGCCGCTGTCACCGTTGAACGCGGCGATCACGACGTTGGTGTCGAAGACGTAGCTCAAAACTTGGGGGGCTCTCCGGAACCGCCCTGGTTTCGGGCTTCACGCAGCAGGCTTCGCATCTCGTCTGCGGATTCGCCTTCCCAGGGACCCAGGTCGCGGAAGACGTCCGCCGCGCTCCGCCGCCCCCTGTAGCGCACCTCGACGACCATTCCGTCGACCTCCGCCGTGACGGCGTGTTGCGGATCACGCTTGAGCTCCGCGACGGCTTCGTTGATGGTCCTGATCATTCCGTCCTCCGTTGTCGACTCAAGAATACCACCGCTCGCGGCATCGGTGTCAAACGGGGTCGTGGCTGTGCTACCCTCCGGCTCCATGATTCGGCCCCATCGCCCGCATGCCGATCCTGATCCTCGACGAGGCCACCTCGTCGGTCGACAACGAGACCGAGGCGGCGATCCAGCGTTCCCTGGCGCGCCTCGCCGAGGGCCGCACGACCGTCCTGATCGCCCACCGTCTGTCGACCGTGCGTCACGCTGACCGCATCGACGTCCTCGACCACGGCCGGGTGGTGGAGGCCGGCACTCACGACAAGCTCCTGGCCCGCGGCGGACTCTACGCGTCGCTGTGGAAGGTGCAGACCGGCGACGCGGTGGTGCGGGCCTGACGGGTCCCGGCAAGAGGTCAAGTAGTCAGGGGTTCTGACAGCTCTACCAGGCGTTTCCGCAGCTTGTCGGCAATCGCGCACGCGCGATCGGCACTGGGTGCGAGGACGAGCACGAAAAGACGCCGAAGTGGAGGCCGACCCTGCTCGCCGGCCAGTGCCTCACAGGCGGTGACCGTGCCGAAGATCGGCACGACCAGGCCCTCTCGACGGCGCCGGTCAAAAAGCAGATCCCTGCCGATGAAATGCTCGAGCAGGTCATGGAAGGACAAGCGGCCGGGACTGCGGAAGAAAAACCACCGAAAGAGGCCGGTGCCGCCTCGGAGCAGGCGAGCATGAATCCTGTCGACGAAGGTAAAGAACGAATGACGTGCGTTGATCTCGAGCACGGGAAACAAACGCCCGTCGTCCAGAACGAGGGCGTCACACCGAACAGGACCGACATAGCTGTCGTCCCGTCGCAGCGCCTCGGCGAGGCGCTCCGCCGCGCTCCGCAGGGCATCCTGCCCGCTGCCGCCGAAGCTTGCCGGATAGACGTAGCCATGATGTCGGGGACCCGCGCCGCCCAGGGCCTCACGCACGATCGGCGGGACAGGCACACGCCCGGCCTCATCGACGAGGAAACCGTAGGTCAGGGTCGAACGGGACGGATACCAGCGCTCGACCACGTGCGTCGTGCCCGGCGCTCCGAGCTCTCCCTGGTCGACGGCCGCCGCGAGGGCCTCGAAATCCGCGTCGGTGCGCACGATACGCTGCCCGCGTCCCGAGGCGCCCAGGTCGGGCTTGACGACTACGGGGCAACCGTCCCCGGCCAGGCGCAAGCCGCGGACGACCTTCGGAAGGTCCCCGGGGTCGGCGCAGACCTCCCCCTCCGGGTGCGGGAATCCGAGCTCTTCCGCAAGGCGTCTGGCTGAGGACTTCCGGCTGACGCGGGCGGCTGTCTCCGCTGGTGACCCCGTGAGCTGAAGGCCCGTGCGTCGGGCCACGGCCTCGACGCTCTCCGAGACACCGAAGGGCTCAAGCACGGAGCACCGGCCCGAGCGGACCCGCGCGGCGAGCTCCCGGATCGTGGTGGGGTCGTCGCGGACGAGCTGAGCCGTGGAGGTCCAGGACGCCTGCTCAGCTCCCCGGGCAACGAGGACCTCGGGCGGTTCCAGCTCCAATTCCCGGAGGTAGGCCAAGAACTGAGGATCCGGGGCGGTCCGCAGGATCGCGACGTCGGTGGGGCCTATGCTGGGAAGGAGGATCTCCTCGAAGCGCTGGAAGAGCGCTGAACGCTCGCCGCGCCGCGGTTGTCCCTCGCTCTGCGTCCGTGCCCACTCAGCCTCGACGTCGGTGTTGCAGAGCCATGCTCTTCGCTCTTCGCCGGAAGGGCCGGGGCTGTCGGCCGTGGGGTCTTTGCTGTTCACGGGGTACTCCGCTTTCCTGCCGGACTCGATCCGCCAGGATACCATTCCATGGTAACCTCCGTCTCCGGATGAAGCCGAACGTATGGCATCGCGAACCGCCAAGATCGATGCTCCGCAGGGAGCGCCTGCCAGCGACCGTCCGGTCGTCACCGGGGACGACCCTCCGGCGGCCGTCCTCATCACGGGTGTCGGGTGCATCGGCAAGAGCACGCTCCGGCGCCGGGTGGCGAGCGCCCTCGGCCGGCAAGTCGTGGAGGTGGACCGCGACGATGCGGTCCCCGAGCCCGACGTCGGCCCCGGTCAGGTTCTGGTGGTGGAGTCCGTGCACGGCCTGGACGAGCCGCCGGAACGGTGGGGTCTCGTCGTCTACCTCCTGCCTCCTCCGGGGCACGCCCGGCGCTGGATTTGCCGCGGGCTGGCCTGGCTCAGGACGGGTCGGGTGGATCGGCCGGCCCGGGTCGTGCGCCGGCCTTGGTCGCCGTTCAACCTGCCGCTTATCGTTCGGCTGGTGGTCCGCAATGTCTGGAACGCGTCGCGGTGGGTGCGCGAGGACCTTGAACGCCTCGACGAGTTGGCCAGCGACCGTCGGCTCGTAACGAGTAACTCGGACGAGGCATTTCAAGGAATCGTCGATTACATACGGATTTAGGGAGTACGTAAAATGAGCAATCAGTGGGTTATCGACAGCATCTGGCTGGATCTTGCGTATGACGAAGAGGATCGTACGCTGATTAATGATGATAACGTGAAGAACGTGAGCTGGGATAATATTCCTGAAAGCGCTAAAGGCATCGCAGTGCCTCCGATTTCTAAAAAAGATAATGGCGACGAAGAACCTCCAAAACCAGACGAGTGGCTCAAGACTTTTCTGAAGCTCAAAGGGGTCCGGGTCAAGAACGGATTGAACTTCGACGAGAAGAGGAAGGAGTTCGCCGAAGAAAAGACCGAACTTTCGGCGCTGACCGAGGCTCACAGAGATTATAAGAACTGCCTTGACACCATCACCTGGCGCTGTGGATCTGCAATCGACCGCCTGCGATCTGACGGCAAAATGAAAGATGAAGAGCGGGCTACCTTGCTCGCGCTTTATCACTCTGAAATGTGCGCCTCAGCAACACCTGACATGTTTTTTGGATTAGCAAAAAGATTCGAGGAAACCGTACCAAAAGATGCTGCATGCCACGAAGTCTTCAAGGAAGTAGCAAAGCACAACGTCGCCCGTGGCCAGATTCATCTTGAATCACCTCTCGACGCGACGAAAACCATTGACCAGGCAGTGGACGCCGCCAAGGAGTCGGAAGCCGCCAAGGAGTCGGAAGCTGCCAAGGGGCGCTTGGCTGAGATGCTGGAACGCTGCTTTTCCGGCGACGTGAGAAAAACAGTAGATGAGAAAAATCTTCTGTACCGCCTACTCTATTTCCCGTCAGTTCTGACACTCGCGCAGGCATTTGAAGATCTGTGCCGGCACGCCGAGAGAAAATTCTATTTAGACCAAGCGAGGAGGATGGCTGACTGCGGCTATTGGGCCTCACGTCTCGGCCTGAAAGTGGACTTGGTGGATCTCGACACTGATAATATATTGAAATTACCACTGCCCAAACCGGGAGCCGATAAGCTCAAGCCGCGAACCAAAAAGCTGTGGCATACTGTCATGGCGGAGTCCACGAAGCGAGAGCTAAAGCAAGGAAATAAAGAACGTCCCCGACGACGACAACTGGACGCCGCGGTTCGGCTTCACCTACTCGTCGAGAAGCGCCAGTGGTGTTGGGACAAATGGAAAGAACACAAGATCTGGCTACTCCGATGGCACGCGGCGGATCCGCCAACATCGTTCGATGGCTGCGGCGCACGTCGGAGGAGGTATTGGCCGTCCTGAAATGTAGTGATGCTGAAAGTGAGGCGGAAAAGGAAAAAGTGGAAGGGAAGGAAGAGAGAAAAGAGAAAGAGAAGAGGGTG
>CBDUYN010000183.1:0-20245 GCA_965371445.1 uncultured bacterium
AGGCGTGCCCGATGCCGCCGATTCCCGGCCATTGCACGCTTACCGAAAGGACACCGCTATACCCAGGCCAGCAACGGCTCCAAGCCCAGCGAGCGCCAGCGCATCGAAAAGCACATTCCGGGCCAGAACCCATTGGCCGGCCCCGAGGGCGGCACGTACCGCCAACTCTCGGCGCCGCACCGTCCATCGTGCCAAAAGCAAGTTCGTCACGTTGGCGCAACCGATCAGTAGCACTCCGAGCACAGCACCTGTCATCAACGAGAGAGTTCTCCGCTTGGCTCTCGTATAGGCCTCAACAAATGGCCGTACGACGACCAGACCCTGCTCGCTCCTATTATCGCTACCAAACGATTCATCGACGTACTTCGCGAGGAGATTGAGCTCAACCTGAGCCTCTTGAGTGCTAACCCCCTTCTTCAAACGAGCAAAGACGTCCATTTTTAGGTGGGTTGCCTCTTGAAGAGAGGGCAGAATGCTGCCCAGAGATAGCCAGAACTCTTGATCCAACGGAAACGCGAAGCCTTGCGGCATCACCCCGACGATCGTCGCCGGCTCGTCGCCGAGATTGACAACTCTCCGATCACCCCACGATCACCACCAAAGCGGCTCATCCATAGTTGATAGCCGAGAACGACGCTCAGCGGAGCTGCTACGATTTCTGACTCAGCCTCCAGACCTCTGCCGACCATCGGCATAGCGCCGACCGCGTCGAAAAACTCCGAAGCCACGTAAGCGCCGTAACGCAGTTCCGCCGGCCTGCCGTCTCCACGGAAGATCATACCAACAGCCAACCAGGGTACCACCGCATCGAGGCTACTCTGACTTTCCCGCCAGGTCTCGACAGTCTTCCAATCGACCCCGTCGGAACTCGACCGTGGAGTTTCAATCCGTACCAAGCGTCCAGCTTCAGGAAACGGCAGACTCTTCCAGAACGAGCCGTAGAGTATGCTAAACATCGCGCTCGTGAGACCAATACTCAACGCCAGCGCGGCAATTGCTGACCCTGAAGTTCCCAACTCCTTCAAGGAAAGACGAATGACGTATCTCAGCTCTGCGATCATCTCAGGCCTCTGCAACCATTTAACTAACTGCCAGGCATTCCCTCTGCCATATCAACCGCGCCACCCTCGTAGCCGTTCCTGCTCCACACGCTTACTTTGAACTAAATCATCACACTTTCCAATAAAATCCTTCAGCCGAACTTCAACATTATCTTCACTCCACCGGAAATCAACTCTCCCCTGGCGCAGCAGCTCGCAAAAGGCATCGAGCAAGGGCAAATCATATGAGACTCAACAAAAAGAAATTGGCCCATTTCATTGACCTCAAGAAATACGTAATCACCTACGGAGTCCGAGGGAACTCGCGGAGCCTGTGGTCGTTCTACGCGCAGCTCAACAAGATCGTTCTGAAGTGGCTGAATCGCCGAAGCCATCGTCGAAGCTACACCTGGAAACAGTACCACGCTCTTGTGAGACACTTCGGGATACCGAGACCCCGGATCATGGAAGGTTACATCCAGATGGAGCTGAGTCATGCGTAACAAGTGCGAAGCGAGGGTAACCGAGGAGCCCGGTGCGGGAAAACCGCACGCCGGGATCTGTGCGGGGGGCGCCGGGCAACCGGCGTTCCTACCGCGACCGGTGTAATCGGGAATGAGTAGCTGGCGAAAGACTAAAGCCGTACGTAGGGCAGTAGAAGTTATTGAAGAGTCGATTGATATCTGGAGGTCGATCAGCTCGCTCATGGCAAGGAGTCTAGCGAAGACGGTCAGCTTCCGGGAAGCTGACGTTGGCGTAGAGGACGGAAAGCGGCTGCTCGAAGCCGAGACCCGGCAGCCGCAACCGCGCCTCCGGATTCCGCAGCAGGTCGACCAGCCAGCGGTCCTGGTCCAGCCGCCGGTGGACTTCGCAGTAGCACTGCTCCTGGTCGACCAGGATGATCGAGTCGATCGAGTCGATCGCACGGTAGTCGGGGAGCTTCACCCTGCGGTCATGGCTCTCGGTCGAGGGGGCGAGGATCTCGACGACGAGGATCGGCTCCGGCGTCAGCCTCTGGCCGGGCTCGTGGGGCCGGCAGGTCACCGCCAGGTCCGCGACGTGACACCTGTCGTTCCGGCCGGGAATCGCGATCGGCTCCTCGGCGCCGACGGTGCACGGTGGCCGCTCGTCCAGGGCCTCGCTGAGCCGCCGGGCGAAGTTGACGCTCAAAATCCGATGGGCGCGCGTCGGGGACACCATCGCGACGGGGACACCGTCGATCAGCTCGTAGCGGCGGTCGTCGCCGCTGTCCCAATCCAGGAACTCGTCGACGTTGAGCGGTTTTACGGCACGCTCTGGCATCTCCTTCGTCCTCGGCCCTCCATTCTATACGACCCAGGGACCGAAGAGCAGCACGTCGGGGACGGCCCAGATCCGCTCGTCGAGCTGCACCAGCTCGCGGCCGCGATAGACGACGAGACCGAGCTCGTTCTTGAGGCCGGTGACCTCTTCGACGTCCCGGAGGTGCCGTGAGTCGCGGCGATGGACCCGTTCACCCGACTTGACCTCGATGGCCACCGTCGTCTTGCCGCGTACCAGCAAGAGGTCGATTTCGCGCTTGTCGTAGGTGCGCAGGTGGTAAGGCTCGTAGTCGAGCCGGAAAGCGTGGACGACTTTCAAGACTTCGGCGACGACGGCGCTCTCGTAGAGAAGCCCCGGCAGGTCGTCCCAGCGGCGGGTCACGGCCCGCCAGATCCCCGGGTCGGTCCAGTGCAGGCGCGGCGACTTGATCAACCGTTTCGACGGATTGGCAAAGAAAGGCTGCAGCAAGACGACCTGGAAGCTGAGCTCCAGGTAGCGCAGGAAGTTGCCCGCGGTGACGGGTGCAAGCCCGGCGTCGCGCGCCAGCTCCGAGGTGTTGAGGATCGTGCCTGTCCGCTCGGCCACGAGCCGTTGGAGCCGCACGAAGGGCTCCAGGTCACGCAGCCTCGCGAGGACGGCGAGGTCCCGCTCGAGGTAGAGGGTCACGTAGGTGGCCAGCTCTTCGCGGATCTCGGCGGAGGTGAGCTCCTCGTCCCAGAGGGCCGGCATGCCGCCCACCTGGAGCAGGCGGTCGCGGGCGAGCTCGAGCTCCACGCCCAGGGGGTGGAGCGAGAGCACCTCCGGCATCTCGGTGAGAGCGGCCTCGCCTTCGGCGAGGACCCGGACGAGAGCTGGCTCCGGCGCCGCCTGCTCGCCGATCGCCTCGGCCTCGCCCACGGCCTCCGCGAGCCCCAGCGGCCACAATCGCCGGAGTTGAGCACGGCCGACGAGGCTCTCCCGTACCCGATCGAGCAACAGGATGTGACTCGAGCCCAGGAGCAGGTAGCGCTCCGGACCGCCCCGGTCGACCACCGCCTTCACCACTTCGACGAGCTCGGGCACCTTCTGGACCTCGTCGAGGATCGCCCGCGGGAAGCGGCGGGCGAAGGGACCGGAGCCGACGCGTCCGAGCTCGGAGCGCAGGACCGGGTCGTCCAAGGCCACGTACTCGAAACCCGCGGCGGCTACGCTGCGGGCGAGGGTCGTCTTACCGACCTGCCGGGCGCCAGTCAGCACCAGGACCGGCTTCGGCCCACGTTGCCGCCAACGGACGAGGTCTGCCGCAAGCCAGCGTAATTTCATGAAGTCAACTTAGCAAAATTGGCGTAGCTTTACAACCTTATCTTCATGATTCTACGTCTGTACGGGATCTACCCCGTTCCGATCCTTGAAGCTCCCCCGATAGCGCGACGGCCACACCTGTGGAAGGTATAGAATCGCGGCCGGTCGTCGCCCCGATCCCGTCGTCCGCCTGATCCGTAGACCCCAGAGACGAAAACTCCGTCGCCGGAGGACGGCACTTGACCACCATCATCGAAAGCCACCTGAAAAGAGACACCAACTTCGCCAGCTGGGCCGAAGGCTGGCGGCGCAAGCTCGACGAGCTGCGCGAAGGCGCCGAAAAGATCCGCCAAGGCGGCGGCGAGCGCGCCCGGGCGCGGCAGAAAAAGCAGGGCAAGATGCTCGCCCGCGAACGCGTCGCGGCGCTTTGTGATCCCGGGAGCGACTTCGTCGAGCTCGGCTTGTGGGCCGCCCACGGACTCTATGCCGAATACGGCGGCGCCCCGGCCGCGGGGGTGGTGACCGGCGTCGGCAAGATCCACGGCCGCGACGTCGTCGTCGTCTCGAACGACGCCACCGTCAAGGCCGGGGCCTGGTTCCCCATGACCTGCAAGAAGGTCCTGCGGGCGCAGGAGATCGCGATGGAGAATCGCCTGCCAATCGTTTACCTCGTCGACTCGGCCGGCGTTTTTTTGCCGCTCCAAGACGAGATCTTCCCCGACCGCGAGCACTTCGGGCGCGCTTTCTACAACAACGCACGGCTCTCGGCCGAGGGCGTCGTCCAGATCGCCGCGATCATGGGCTCGTGCGTGGCCGGCGGCGCCTACCTGCCCATCATGAGCGACGAGGCCCATATCGTCGAGGGGACGGGCTCGATCTTCCTTGCCGGCTCGCATCTGGTGAAAGCGGCGATCGGCGAGGAGAAAGACAGCGAGGAGCTGGGCGGCGCCGTCGTCCAATGCGACGTCTCGGGGGTGGTCGACCACCGCCACCCGGACGACGCCTCGTGCCTCGCCAAGATCCGCAGCCAGTTCGAGCAGCTCGGCAAGGGCGCCGAGGCCCCCTTCGCGCGCCGCGGGCCCAAGGATCCCCTCTACCCGGCCGACGACCTCTACGGCGTCCTGCCGGTCGACCGCTCGCGTCCCTACAACGTTCGCGAGGTCCTGGCGCGCCTTCTCGACGGCTCGGAGCTCGACGAGTACAAGGAGACCTACGGCCGGACGATCGTTTGCGGCACGGGCTGGATCGAGGGCCGCGCGGTCGGCATCGTCGCCAACCAGCGCTCGATCGTCGACCGCAAGACGGGGACCGGCGAGCGCGACAAGGAGCTCCAGATCGGCGGCGTCATCTACTCGGACTCGGCCGACAAGGCGGCGCGCTTCGTCCAACTGATGAACCAGAAGCAGATTCCGCTGCTTTTCATCCAGGACGTCACCGGCTTCATGGTCGGTAGCCGCGCCGAGCGCGGCGGCATCATCAAGGACGGCGCCAAGCTGGTCAACGCCGTCGCCAATTCGACGGTGCCGAAGATCACGCTCTTTATCGGCAACTCCTACGGTGCCGGCAATTACGGTATGTGCGGCAAGGCCTATGGGGCGCGCTTCCTCTACGCCTGGCCGTCGGCGTTGATCGCGGTGATGGGGGGCGAGCAGGCGTCGAAGACGCTGCTTGCGATTCAGCTGAAGAACCGCGGCGAGGACGTCTCCGAGGAGGAGAAGGCCCAGCGCTTGGCGGAGATCCAGAAGCGCTACGCCGACGCGTCCGACCCGCGCTACGCCGCCGCCCGCCTCTGGGTCGACGCGATCATCGATCCCGTCGAGACGCGTCAGATCCTGGGGCGTACGCTCGCCTGCGTGGCGCAGAATCCGGAGATCCCAACCTTCAGGACGGGGGTCTTGCAGACCTGAGGGTCGAACCCGACCCCCTTTGAGCCTCCAACGCCCGAACGATCCGCGTCGCGATCGACCGGGCGAGCATTCGGTTTCCCTCGACGTTCAGGTGACAGCAGGTGTCGCGGTAGAGCGTCTCTTGCCGCGAGTGAAAGAGCTTCGTCAGGTCGTGATACTCGACGCCCGCGCTGCGGAGCGCCCTCCCGCGACGCTTCAGCAGGGGATAGCCGCGCCGAATGCTTTCGGCCCACGGCCCCCGCGGGTCGTAGAATTCGGCTTCCTCCTCGGCGGAGAGGGGCTTCGAACCCCTGACGTATTGGTTCGGTTGCAGGAGATGCAGATAGACGGCCCCCCGCTCGGCGGCGAGCGCCGCCATCGACCGCGACGAGCTCTCCCAGATCTCGGCGATCAGGTCGAGGCAAGCGAAGGGCTCGTCGAGGCAGGGCTCGGGAAGGTTCGCCACCGTCTGCGCGCTGGCGAAGAGGAGGTCCCGGAGCTCGGCCTCCGACGACGCGGCACGCCGCTCGGCGGCGAGCACGAAGCTCCCGGCGACGGCCCGTACCAGCTCGCTCTTGGCGAGAAGCGGCCCCGTCGCCCGCCGCCGCCAGCGCTCGGCGGCGCGCCGCTCGTCGACGACCGCCGCCATCAGCTCGACCTCCTGCCAACTCGGCGTCCCCCGGGTGAGCTCAAGAGCCGCCGTCAGGATCTCGCGGTGTGGAAAGAGCGGATGGACGCCGCGCCGCGCGAAGCGTTCGCCGAAGCCGATCTCGTTGACGCCGTCGAGGTTCACCACGACGTCCAAGGGCACTCCGGCGAGGATCGCCTCCGCGAGCGCCATCAGCTGCTGCGGCTGCTTGTAGCCCCCCATGGCAAAGCTCACCAGCCGCACCGAGCCGCTGAGCTCCGGCCGCTGCGTCTCCAGCCGGCGGACGAGGACGTCGCCGGCGACGAGCGCCAAGTCGCCGGCGACCGAGCCGCCGAAGATGCCGACGACGAAGTCGGCGTCGTCGAGCTGGCGGTAGTCGTCGATCTCGGAGTACTGCCCGAAGAGGTTGGTGCGGTTGTTCCGCCGGTACCAGGCGGGGCCTCGCCCCTCCGGGAAAAGGGAGCGTTGAGCCTCGCGGCGCTCGCCGGGCCGGTGGACCCAGCCGAGGAACGGATGGGGCACGAGCGGCGAGAGCACGCGATCGGCGTCGCCCTTGGGCTCGGCACCCTCTTTCGGCTCGGCGGCCCGCCGCGGCGCCGCGAGGAGATCCAGCCACCGCACGGCACCCTCCGGGACCAGGAGGCACACCGCGGTGACGGCGAGCAACAAAGCGACGTTCGCGAGCCTGCGGCCGAGGGCTCTGCGCGGCGAGGCAGGGGTCTTGGGGGAGCGCATCGGGGATCTTCCTGGCGGCACTTTCTCACGCGGCCGCCGAGCGGCACAAGACAGACCCCACCCAGGCCTCCGGACGTGAGACAATGCCGCCGAGGGAAGACCCATGAAGACCACTCGTATCGGTAACGGACAAGGATTCTGGGGCGACAACGTCGATGCCCCCGTAGCCGTTCTACGCGGCGGCGAGATCGACTACATCGGCATGGACTACCTGGCCGAGGTGACGCTCTCGATCATGATGCGCCAGAAGCTCAAGAACCCCGAGCGGGGCTACGCGACCGATTTCATCGACTTCGTCGGCGAGGTCCTGCCGGAGCTTCACGAGCGCGGCGTACGCGTCATCACGAACGCCGGGGGCCTGAATCCGCAGGCCTGCCGCGAAAAGATCTTCGAGGTAGCCCGCGAGCACGGCCTGAAGGGCGTCAGGGTGGGCATCGTCGAGGGCGACGACCTCTTGGCGCGGCTTCGCGGCCTCATCGACGCGGGGCACCCCATGAAGAACATGGACACCGGCCTGCCGCTCAAGCCCCACATCGAGCAGATGTCGAGCGCCAACGCTTACCTCGGCGCCGGCCCGGTGGTCGAGGCGCTCCGGCAGGACGCCTTGATCGTCCTCTGCGGACGAGTGACCGACACGGCCCTCACCCTCGCGCCCCTGATGCATGAATTCGGCTGGGCCGAGGACGACTGGGACCGGCTCGCCGCGGGGACGATCGCCGGCCACGTCCTCGAATGCGGCCCACAGTGCACGGGCGGCAACTTCAGCCGCTTCTGGGAAATCCCGGACCTCTGGAACGTCGGCTATCCGGTGATCGAAACCCGCGAGGACGGCACCTTCACGGTCACCAAGCACGAGGGTACGGGCGGCATGGTGACGACCGAGACGGTGGCCGAGCAGCTGGTCTACGAGATGGGAGACCCGGGCGAGTACCTGACGCCCGACGTCACCGCCGACTTCACGACGATCCGGCTCGCCCAGGAGGGCAAGGACCGGGTCGGCGTCTCCGGGATCCGGGGACGTCCCAAGACGCCCTTCCTCAAGGTCTCGGCCTCCTACCTCGCGGGCTACAAGACCTCGGGGCAGCTGACGGTGGCGGGTCCGCGGGCGGTGGAGAAAGCGAAGCTCTGCGCCGAGATCGTCTGGAAGCGGTTGGAGCGTGCCGGTGTCCATTTCGAGGAGGAGCAGAAGGAAACAGAGATCCTGGGGACGGGGGCCTGCCTGCCGGGGATCGCCAAGGTGCCGTCGGATCCTGAAGAGGTCGTCTTGCGCCTCGCGGTGTGGGACAAGGACCGGCTGCGGGTCGAGCGCTTCGGCAAGGAGCTCGCGCCGCTCGTGACCGCGGGTCCGCCGGGGGTGACGGGCTTCGCCGGCGGCCGTCCGAAGCCGCAGACGGTCGTCGCCTACTGGCCGGCGCTCCTGGCGCGCGAAGAGGTCGAGGCGCATCTGACGGTCAGCGTCGAGGAGGTGTGAGATGAGAGTACCGCTCTACCGCATAGCCCACGCCCGCTCCGGCGACAAAGGCGACGCCTCGAACGTCGGGCTCATTGCCGACTCCGAGGAGCTCTACGAGGTCATCGAGCGCGAGGTCACCGCCGAGCGCGTCAAGGAGCATTTCAAGGAGCTCGTCCACGGACCGGTGAAGCGCTACGAGGTCGCAAACATTCGGGCCTTGAACTTCATCTTGAACGACTCCCTGGGCGGCGGCGGCACCGCGAGCCTCAAAACCGACGCCCAGGGCAAGACCCACGGCCAGGGCCTCCTCAAGATGGAGGTCGAGGTCCCCGACGAGCTCTTGAAGGACTGAAGCCGATGTCGACCCACCTCGGCCGCGACTACGAATTTCTCGAGATTCGCCAAGCCGGCGACCTCCTTTGGGTGACGCTCGACAACCCGCAGAAGGCCAACGCCCTCTCGCCCGCGATGCTCGCCGAGGTGACCCACCTCTACGAGCAGCCGCTACGCGAGGAAGGGATCCGCGCCGTGCTGCTCCGGGGCGCCGGCAAGCACTTCTCGGCGGGCGCCGACCTGAAGCACCTCGCGACCTTGAAGGACGCCGGGCCGGAGGAAAACCGCCAGGACTCCGAGCGCCTGCGGGCGCTTTTCGCCTCGGTCCTCTACCAGCCGGCGCTGACGGTGGCGCTGGTTCACGGGTCCTGCATCGCCGGCGGCTGTGGTCTCGCGACGGCGCACGACTACGTCGTCGCGAGCGAAGACGCGCGTTTGATGTACTCGGAGGTCAAAATCGGCTTCGTCGCGGCGCTCGTCGCCACGTTCCTGCCGCTGCGCGTCAAGGGACGCGACCTCCGAGAGCTTCTGCTCGATCCCCAGCTCATGGATGCCAGGCGCGCCCACGAGATCGGGCTCGTCAACCGGGTGGTCCCGGCGACAAAAGAGCTGGCCGAGGCGGGCGAGGAGCTCGTTGCGGGCATCCTCGCTGCGGCGAGCTCGGAGTCGATCGCGCGGACGAAGGGCTTGCTCCTCGACGTCGTCGGCCGTCCGCTCGCCGACGCTCTCGAACGGGCCGCCGAAGTCAACGCCGCATCGCGTTCGACCGACGACTGCCGGCACGGCATTGCGACCTTCCTCAAGACGAAACGGCCACCGCGGTGGCGATCGGTGTAGGCTCGACGGTGGTGAGACACCTCGTCCTCTTCGACATCGACGGCACCCTGCTACTCTGCGGCCGGCAGATCCGGCCGCTTTTCGTCAACGCCTTGAGGGAGGCGTTTGGCGACGGCTTCGAGCTCCGCCGCCCCGAGGGCTACCAGTTCGCCGGCAAGACGGACCCGCGGATCGCCCTGGACCTGCTGAGCTGGACGGGGATGCCGCGAGAAGACGTCCTCGCCCGGCTCCCGGAGATGCAGCGTCTCTACTTCGAGAACCTGGAGGCAGGTCTTGACGTGGGCGGCATGCGTCTGATGCCGGGGGTCGTGCCGCTTCTCGAACGGCTCGCGGAGCGCGACGACGTCGTCCTGGGGCTCTTGACGGGCAACTGGCGCCGCGGCGCCGAGATCAAGCTCTCGCGCTTCGACCTCGGACGCTTCTTCACCTTCGGCGCTTACGGCGACGACGCCGTCGACCGCCGCGACCTGGTGCCGGTGGCGATGGCGCGGGCCGCCGAGGCGGTCGGCCGGGAGCTCGAGCCCGAGGAGGTCTGGATCGTCGGCGACAGCCTGCTCGACGTCGACTGTGCCCGGGCCGCCGGAGCCCGCTCGCTCGCCGTGGCGACGGGCTTCACGGCGCTCGCGGAGCTGCGCGCCGCCGGCCCTGACTACGCCTTCGCGGACCTCGTCGAGGCGTCGCTGGAGCTGGAGCTGTTCCGTCCCTGAATCTTCCGCGCTCTTGGTGCGTAGTACTCCACAGGACTAAGTGATTTCCCCCCTCGCTCCCCCCGAGGGGGCGGTACCGGAGGAGCTCTCATGTGGAAGAAGGTGACGAATAGTTGGTCGCTGGTCAAAGCCAGCGCCGAGGTGCTGTGCGCGGACCGCGAGCTGCTGCTTTTCCCGGTGCTCTCGGGCGCCGCCATGGTGCTGGTGGCGATGAGCTTCCTCGTGCCGTCGCTTCTCTTCGGGGCGAGCGTCGCGGGGGCGGCCCAGGGGACGATCGGGGTGACGGGAGTCGTCGTCCTGGCGACCTTTTACTTCTCGCAGTACTTCGTGATGCTCTTTTTCAACTCGGCGCTCGTCGGCGCGGCGATGATCCGCCTCGAAGGTGGCCGTCCGACGCTCCGCGACGGCTTCGCCGCCGCCGGACGCCGCGTCGGTCCGATCCTCGGCTACGCGCTGATCGCCGCCACGGTGGGCGTCGTCTTGCGAGTGCTCAAGAAGCGTGCCGGGACGCTCGGCAAGATCGTCCTCTCGCTCGTCGGCGTGGCCTGGAGCCTCGCCACCTACCTCGTCGTCCCGGTGCTGGTCGTCGAGGGCCTCGGCCCGATCGACGCGGTCAGGAAAAGCGCCGAGACCTTCAAGCGGACCTGGGGCGAGCAGATCGCGGGCAACGTCGGCATGGGGATTTTCTTCGCGCTTATGACCTTCGGGCTCGTGCTGCTGGTCGTGCCCGTGATGATCGTGGTCATCGGCATCGGGGAGCCGGTGCTGATCGCCGCGGTCGGAGCTTTATTCGGCGTCGCGTTTCTCTTCCTGACGCTTTTCGCCAGCGCGCTCAAGAGCGTCTACACGGCGGCGCTCTATCGGTTCGCGACGACGGGTGAGGTGGCGCCGGGTTTTCAGGCGCTGGCGCTGAGGGCTTGAGCCGCCCCTACCCGGCCGACGGTTGACCGGTCAATCGAGGCCACGATATACATGAGATCGGCCCTCAAAAGGATCCCATGAACGACTACTAGGAGGCCGAAATGGCCCGACTCCAAGACGTCAAGACTCCCCTGGCAACGCTCGGGCTCCGGACCCTGCTTCTGCTGCTCGGCCTCGGCCTCGCCGCGGTCCCCGGCGTCGTCCAGGCGCAGGACGAAGAGACCGGAGAGGAGACCCAGGCGACCGAAGACGAGCCGGCGGTCGACGAGGACCTCTCGTTTTTCGCCTCGACCGCAGTCACCGCGACCGGGAGCTCGATCGACACGTTTGACATCCCGAGCCCGGTCATCGTCTACGACGCGGAGCGCATCGACGAATTGAAGCCCGACAACGCCGCGGACCTCCTGCGCAGCGAGCCCGGCGTCGACGTCAACGGCATCGGCCCCAACCAGGCGCGGCCGATCATCCGCGGCCAGCGGGGCCTACGCATCCTCTTTCTCGAGAACGGCCTGCGGATGAACAACGCCCGCCGCCAGACCGACTTCGGCGAGATCATCGGGCTCGTCGACATCTCGAACGTCGAGACCATGGAGGTGGTCCGGGGTCCGGCCTCGGTCCTCTACGGCTCCGACGCCATCGGCGGCGTCCTGAACCTGATCACCAAGGTCCCGCCGACCGGCCGCGGTACGAATTTCGGCTTCGACCTCGGGCTGCGCTACAGCAGCGCCGACGAGCAGTCGAAGGGAAGCTTCGCGCTTTTCGGCCATGGGGAAAAGCTCTCCTACCGCCTCAGCGGCATGCTGCGCGACACCGAAGACTACGAGGCACCGTCGGGGAGCTTCGGCGGCATCACCCTCGCCGACGAGACGACCGTCACCGACACGGGCCTGGAGGACGACGCTTTTAACCTCCACCTCGGCTACCGCTTGAGCGACAAGCACGCGATCCTCTTCCGGTGGAACCGCTACCGGGCCGAGCGGACGGGCTTCGGCTTCGTCGAGCCCGACTTGATCAGCGAGTCGACCCCCTTTCGGATCCGTATCCTCTATCCGTTCCAGGACTTTGACCGCTACACCTTCGGCTACGAGTCCTCGGCTCTCGAAACGGCGCTCGCGACGACGATCGACGTCCAGGCCTACGTCCAGACCAACGAGAGGGAGCTCCAAAACGACATCTTCATCGACATCGGTCCCGTCTTCGGGCCGGGTCCGAGCTCCGACGTCCAGGCCGACTCGTTGAACTTCACGGATCTGGAGACCTTCGGCTTCCGCGCCGAGCTGACGAAGATCATCGGCCTGAAGCAAAGCCTCACCTACGGTGCCGAGTACTTCGAGGACGACTCCTTCAACACCGATTTTTCGACCACGACGACGACGCTGCGGGCGGTCTTCCCGCTGTCGTTCCTCTGCGGTCCGGCGGGCGAGGTCCCCTTTCCGTTCGAATGCGTCTTCGTCGGGACCGACGCGGTCGCCAACTCGCCCAACGCCACGAACCTCGGCTACGGCTTTTTCGTCCAGGACACGGTCTACGCCACCGACAAGCTGACGGCGACGCTGGGTCTACGCTACTCGAATACGGAGACCCGCGCCGAGGCGACGCCCGGCTGGGACACGACGGGACTCGACTTCACCGACGACGCCGTCGTGGGAGCGCTTCACCTGACCTATGGCGTGAACGACAACGTCAACCTCGTGGGCTCCTACGCCACGGCTTTTCGCGCCCCCAACATCATCGAGCGCCTCTTCAACGGCCTGACCCCCGAGGGAGCAGGTTTCCAGGTCTTGAATACCGAGCTCACCTCGGAGGAGAGCGAGAACTTCGACTTCGGGGTCAAGTTCCGCAGCCAGAACGCTTTTTTCGAAGCGGTTTATTTCGAGACCGAGATCGACGAAGCGATCATCCAGCATACGCTGACCCCGGAGGAGATCGGCCAGCTGCCGCAAGACACCCAGGACGAGATCGACCAGGCCGGCGTCCAGGTCGTGGTCCAGCAACGAAACGCCGACCTCTTGAAGGTCGAGGGCATTGAGATGGCGGGCGGCTACCGCTTCGAGAACGGTTTTTCGATCGGCGGCAACTACACGCACCTTTCAGGCGAGAGCGAGTCGGGCGGGCCGGCGGCCGATCCGACCGGCGACACTTTTTCCGACAAGTACCACTTCTACCTGCGCTACGAGGCGCCGCGCGGACGTGTCTGGGTCGAGTACCGCCTGCGCCACAACGGCGAGGAAGACGTGGACCTCGATCCCGCCGAGGTCCCCGGACCGCTCGGTGAGATCCTGCCGTCGTTTACGATCCACACCCTGGCGAGCGGCTTCACGCTCTTTGAGAACGACAGCCAGCGCCACAACGTGGGGTTGATCGTCGAGAACGTGTCCGACGAGCTCTACGCGGAGTTCTCGAACGCGACGTTTTTCCGTCCGCAGCCGAAGCGCAGCTTCATCCTGACCTACGACCTGCGCTTCAAGTAGGGTCAAAGAACGGAGCCACGCTGCGAAACGCTTGGGTGGCAAGCGGATCGCCGCCCGGGTCAAGCACCGAGGATCTCTGAACGAAGCCTCAGGAGGTGGATGGCCGACCTCGGAAGTGGGGACGGCACGGCTTGGCCTTGTCTTCGGCCGGCCGAGCGCCCGTGGATAAACCGCAACGTTGCCGGGGCTTTCCTGATTCGGCCTACGGCCTCAAGGCACGCTCGCCGACCACGCCGTCGTATTGCCCGATTCAAACCCGTCCGCGAAAATCGCCGCCGGGCCGGCGGAAGGCGAACCGTCCAGTTGCTGCAGCGATATGAGGTCGACGGCGACCGCGGCTGCCTACGGGTCGTCATTCCCAACGCACCGGCGAGCGAGTCCTGGTGGCTTGGCAAACTCACCGGCGCAGAGCCGCGAGGAGATAGCGAAGCTCGTCCTCGACCTCTTCCGGACGCTCCACCGTCGCGGCGACCTCCGCGCGCAGGAGCTTGCCGAAACGCCGCGGCAGACGGTGGACCGCCACCCGTAGCGCCCCTTCGCTCATGTCGAGCTCACGGGCCAGATCACGCTGCGGAGCGTCGGCTCCGTCGCCGGTCAGAAAGCCCTTCAGGCGCTCGAACGCGGCGCCGCGTCCCGCCGCGTCCCACTCCTGGCGTAGCCTTCCCAGGACGAGGTCGAGCAGCGTCAACGCCCAGCGACGCTCGAAGACACGCTCGGGGGTCATCTCGTCGACGGCCGCCGGGTCGTAGAACGACTCGGCGTCCACCAGGTCGAGGGAGAGGGCCGCAACACCACCCCCGCGCTTGGCGGCGAGCGAGCGTTCGCGCTCGTGGCCGAGGAAGTGTTTGAAAGCCCCCAGGAGATAGGAGCGAAAGCGTCCCCTCTCGCGACGCGCGCCGCCGAAGCCGTCGGTCTCGAGCATGCGGACGAAAAAGCCCTGGACCAGGTCGCCCGCCTCGTCGGCGTCGTGACCGCGGCGGCGCGCGAAGGCGTAGAGCGGCGAGTAGTAGGCCTCGACGAGCTCCGTCATGGCGTCGCGCGCCGCCTCGTCGGCGCCGGCGCGGGCGTCGAGCACCACGCTCCAACGGGTGGTCGCGAAATCCCCGCGGCGCGGCGTCGACGTCTTCACCGCCAAAGATGGCCAGGAGGCTCGCGTCCGGGCTCCAGACCGCCCGGTTGCGAGCTCCTGACGAAGAAGCGGCGCGATGTTACACACCCCTGCCTCTGGCGAGCTCCCGTCGGCGCGGCGTCGGATTCCAGCCCCTCTTTACTCCCGGCCGCTGGCGGCATACTGACATCGGGGGCTCGTCGGGCTATACTGGCCCTAGGGACAGACGGCCCGTCGAGATGCCGCCGGAGCTGTCGAGATGCCGAGGACGGGTTCCCGATGAGGATCACCGGATTCATCTGGCTCGAAGCTGTCGTCGAGAAGATCGAACGTAAACACCATGTCAGCACCACTGAAGCCGAGGCGGTCTTTCCGCAGCGTCCACAGATTCGATTCGTGGAATCGGGCCGGGTCGATGGCGAGGATCTCTACGCCGCCTATGGGCGAAGCGCGGAAGGCCGGTACCTCACGGTCCTGTTCATCCTCAAGCTCGACCACCGTGCATTGATCATCACAGCCCGTGACATGGACCGCAAGGAGCGGAGGCAGTATGGCAAGCAAAGCCGATCCCATACCTGAGAGGATGTCGATCGCCGAGGCGGGTGAGTTCTGGGACACCCATAGCATCGCCGACTACCCGACGAAGCTCGTCGACCTGGAGTTTGAGCCGCAAGGCCGGACGACGTTGGTCGCAGTTGAGGATGGTCTCCTCCGGCGTCTCAAGGCACGGGCTGGAGAGACTGGCGTCTCCGTGGAGACCCTGGTGAACCTCTGGCTCCAAGAGAGATTGACCGTCTCCTGATGTCAGGTACCCTTTCGGCGGCGTGGCCGCCAGCGCGAGAGGTCGCTGGCTCTCGCCCCGGGCTACGAGGTCCCTTCTAAGGCACGCTCGACGACCACTTCGTCGTATTTCCCGACTCGAACCCGTCCGCGAAGATCGCCGCCAGGCCGGCGACCGGCGAGCCGGTCTCCAGGACCTGGTCGCGGCCGACGAGTCGCACTACGACGAGAAGGCCGTGTACACGGGGCTCGTCAAGGAGCGCGACAAGCTGACCCACAACCTCAGCCGCCGGATCGTCAGCCTGCGCCGGGTCGTCACCGGAGCTCACGACGAGGCCGACCTCGGACGCTTCGGCTTCGGGGGCGAGACGGCCCGCGAGCCGGTGCCGCTGCTGCGGCAGGCCTGGCGCATCCTCCGCACCCTCGGGAGCGACGACCTCTCCGAAGTGCTGGGACCGCCCGTTTTTGCCAACGCGTCGTTCGATCCCACGCTCTACCTCGACGAGCTCAAGGCCGACACGGTGGCGCTTTCCACCGTCGCCGACCAAGTCGGCGAGACGGAGCACCGGGCCGAAGAGGCGTATCTCGGGAAGCAGGAGAAGAAGAAGTTCTACGACCGGCTCTTCGGACGTGAAGCCCGGGGCTTCGCGGACGTGAAGCCCGGGGCTTCGCGGACTGGTGCCGCCTCGTAGGACGCGACGACCTCGCCGCCCGCGTCCGCCCGTCCTCCACGCGGCCGGGCCGGACCGAGGAGGAGCCTCCCGAGGTGCCCGCCGACCAGGTGACGGTGGCGGCAGCCGTGGACGTGCCTGCCGACGCCACGCTGGACGAGAAGCCCGGTGAGGCAGCTCGAGCTCCAAGCCGAGGCGCTGAGCGCGGCCCGCCTCTTCCTACCCCATCGAGACTCGGAGATTCCGTCTGCCGAAGTGCGTCTGCCGAAGTGGGTGGTACCCGTCGCTGACCCTCCGCGGTATGTTCCTCCTCCCTGCCACCCAATACTTCGCGAACCATAGGCACCTGATCCTGACCCCGGAGGATCACGAACAGCTCGCCGACTTCATGGAGTTCGTCAACGGCAACATCGCCCACGAGGCTTTCGTGCTCGTCGACGAATGGGACGAGAAGCTCTGGACCGACCGCTACCACCCGATCCCGATCACCAACAAGCCGGAGGCCCTGGAAGAGCGCCTCCGCTACTGCCTCTCGCACGGCATCAAGGAAAATCTCGTCTCCCGAGTGACCGACTGGGAGGGGTTCCACTGTGCTCAGGCGCTCGTCGACAACGTGCCGCTGCACGGCATTTGGGTCGACCGCTCGAAGCTGTGCGAGGCCCGGCGCCGAGGTAAGACGCTGGCCCGCGAGGAGTATGTCACCGACTACTTCCTGAAGCTGGCTCCGCTGCCTTGCTGGAAGGATCTGACGACGGCCGAGAGGAGCCGGAAGGTCCCGGAGATGATCGCGGACGTCGAGGCCGAGGCTGCCGCGAAACGCCAGGAGAAGGGCAAGCGCGTTCTGGGCATGGCCAGGGTTCAAGCGCAGAGTCCCCTCGATCGGCCGGCGAAGCTGAAGAAGACCAAGCGTCCTCTGGTTCACGCGGCGTCGAAGGTGGAGCGTGTGAGTTACTTGACGCGCCGGGGCGTCTATGTGGAGACTTACCGTGAAGCGTCCGCGGAGTTGCTCCGGGGTGGCTGTGACGTGGTCTTCCCGTGTTGGAGCTTTCCACCAGGCTTGCCATTTATTCGTAGTGGGCCGATCTTCGAGGCCTGCGCCCTCTCCTTCCAGACCTCTCGCGATCAAACCGCAGGCGAGGCCGATCGGGCCTGTGACCCGACGCTGGGGCCTCGGCAGGACGCTTATCATCGCTGTGGCGTTGATGGCTCTGGCCGTCGTTGTGTGGCTGCTGATCTTGCGGAATTGAGACGAGGGCACCCAGCCGACGCCTTCTCCGTCCCGAGCCCAGAGGACGCCGTCAGGAAAGCCGGCCCTCCATCACGACGTCGAGCATCGGTCGCACGTCCTCCTGCCGGTGATCCGGATCCGGTAGCCCGACTTCCCCAGCTGCCGATTCCAGGCCCCCGAGTCGATGGTCTGTTTCGGTCCCGGCCTACGCGTTGTACAGGTGACAGCAAGAACCGGCCCGTCAAGAACCGCGCCGCCCATCTTGCCCAGGAGGTGAGCCATGCCACGTCGTATCCTCTTTCCGTCGTTGATCCTCGCCCTGTCGGCCGTCGCGACGCCTCCCATCCTCGAAGGACAGGAACCTGTCCCAGCGGGCGGCGAGCTCCAGGTCAACACCTACACCACGTCCGGCCAGTTTTCCCCGTCGGTCGCCGCCGCTGCCAACGGCGACTTCGTGGTGGTGTGGACGAGCCACGGGTCGTACGGCTCCGACACCAGTTCCAGGAGCGTCCAGGGCCAGCGCTATGCCTCCGACGGCACGCCCCGGGGAGGCGAGTTCCAGGTCAACACCTACACCACGGATTGGCAGGGGTCGCCCGCGGTGGTTGCCGATGGCGAGGGCGATTTTGTCGTGGTGTGGACGAGCCACGGGTCGAGCGGCGACACCAGCGATAGCAGCGTCCAAGCTCGGCGCTATGCTGCGGACGGCACAGCGTTGAGCGGGGAGTTCCAGGTCAACACCTACACCCCGGGGCGCAAGGTCTCGCCCGACATGGCCCTGGTTGGAGGAGGGGATTTCGTCGTGACCTGGGGGATCTGGGAGCATGACCTCGAGGACGGAAACGGGATCTTCGGACAGCTCTTTTCCGCCGATGGCAGTCGGCGTGGTGCCGAGTTTCAAGTCAACTCCGCAACGCTGGAATCCCGTTATTGGACAAGCTCCGTCGCCAGCAATGCCGCCGGCAACTTCGTGGTTGCCTTCCACGGCCACGACGCGGATGGAAGTTTCTATCACGACATCTTCGCTCGCCGCTTCGCGGCTGACGGGATACCCCTGGAGCCTGAGTTTCGCGTCAACACGTGGACATATGAAGGCCAGTACTTCGGACAGGTGGCGATGGACAACGACGGGGATTTCGTGGTCGTCTGGGACTATGACAACCAGCAGTACGACATTCGCGCCCAGCTCTACTCGTCCGCTGGCCTTCGGCAGGGTCGCGAGTTTCGGGTGAACTCTGCAGGAGGAGGCTCTTTAGGACGCGAATCCGAAGCCGCGACGGCCATGACCGGTGAAGGGGAGTTCGTGGCGGTCTGGAACGAGGGGGGTCGGGACGGCCCAGGCGGCGAGAGCACTTGGGGGGATGGTAGTATCGTAGGCCGGCGGTACCGCTCAGACGGCACCCCAATGGAAGATGACTTTCTGATCAACTCCTACACCACGGACCATCAGCGCTACCCCGCGGTAGCCGTGTCGGCCGACGGAGACTTCGTCGTGGTCTGGGAGAGCTACGGCTCGAACGGCACGGATTCCTCCTCTTGGAGCATCCAGGCTCAGCGCTATACCGTTTCTGTCGCAGCGTCCTTTTCCTGGCGTCCGGCACGGCCGCGCGAGGATCAGGAGATCGAATTCTTCGACACCTCGACAGGTCGGGAACCGAGGACGTGGAGCTGGGATTTCGGGGACGGCTCGACCTCGACGCTCCAGGCGGCGACCCATGTCTACGATCGGCCCGGCCGCTACACCGTCAGCTTGACCGTCTCCGACGGCTTCGGGCGCCACTCGCAAAGCCAGGCCGTCAGGATACGCAGCCTCGATCCCCCCGCTCCTCCCGGGCCGACCACTCTGTACCTCGGCGAGGGTCGCTTCCAGGTCGAGGTCGACTGGCGGGATTTCGACGGCGACGAGGGCTCCGGCCACGTGGTCCCCGTAAGCTCCGACGGCCACCCATGACCCAGGTGTGATAGAGTGACGTCCTGGTGGTGCAAAAAGATGCCGACAACCCAACTCGCAAAACCCCCGATCCTCACAGCTTCCGACGAGCTGCAGCCTCTTCAGAGCGGGGATCGGCTGACGCGTTGCGAGTTCGAGCGTCGCTACGAGGCGATGCCGGATCTCCGCAAAGCGGAGCTGATCGAAGGAGTCGTCTACGTGCCTTCCCCCGTACGCCAGCGCCGCCATGGCCGGCCTCATCTCCACACCGCCGGTTGGCTGGCCGCCTATGAAGCCGCGACTCCCGGCGTCGAGGCGGGCGACAACAGCACCGTCCGGCTCGACCCGGACAACGAGCCCCAACCGGACCTCCTGCTTTTCGTCGATCCCGACAAGGGAGGGCAGGTGCGCTTCACCCCGGACGACTTCCTGGAAGGGGCACCGGAGCTCGTGGTCGAGATCGCGGCGTCCAGCGCCGGCTACGACCTGAACGCCAAGCGCGACGTCTACCGTAGAAACGGCGTGCGGGAGTACGTCGTCTACCGCGTGCTCGACGGGGAGATCGACTGGCTCGTCCTGCGCGGCGGCGAATACCGGCCTCTGGCGCTCGACGGTTCCGGCCTCTACAAAAGCGAGGCCTTTCCAGGCCTCTGGCTGGATCCCGCGGCGCTGGTCCGGGGCGATCTGGCAACGGTTCTCACCACCCTGCAGGACGCCTTGTCGAGCCCGGAGCACAGCGCTTTCGTCACCCGTCTTGGCGCCTGACCGTCGGGATTCGTCCCGGCGGAGAGTCATGCGGATGTCTCAGGCGGCCTGCTGACACGCATATTCTCCGTCCTATTCTCCGTCCCGCCTGCCTCTTCGTCCCGCAGGGACGTCTTTGCTGTTATGCCGAGCTCGGCATAACAGCGAT
>CBDUYN010000184.1:0-20109 GCA_965371445.1 uncultured bacterium
CGCCGCTGCCGCCGCCACCTTATTATGGGACTGGCCTCCCGGTACATTCTGGCAAGCGAGCTCTAGCAGACGCAACACACCAAAGGGTAGTTGCGCCCCACCTGATAGCGGACGCTCCCGTCGACATCTCGGCCCCTTCCGGGTAAGATGGAGCTAGCTCGACCTGGGAGCCAAACCATGCAGAGCCGCAGCCTCACCATCCACGTCACCCCCGACCTCGGATCGGGGGATCGACGGCAAGATGACGGCCTTCGTCCGACGCAGCCTGACGGGCGACATCCCCGGCTATGAGATGCCCGAGCCGATGATCAACGAGATCGTCTTCCAGAGAACCGACGACCCTCGCGACCTGAGCGTGAACGCCTGGGAGAAGGTGCTCTGGAGCTGCGAGTTCCCGTGCGACGAGCCGCAGTGCTCGCCCGAGGAGCAGGCGGCCTGTACCGAGTCCCACGGCTACCGGATCCGGGACATCGCCCTGGTCGCCGAGACCACGACGACCGACTGGGACTACGTCGGGATGATCAGTTGGAACAAGACCGATGGCTCAGGCGACATTAGCGCGACGTCGGTTCGAATCAAGACCCGACAGAAGGTCGAGGTGAAGATGGCCGTCACGGGCGATCCCGACGGCCAGTGGGTCGACGTGGGCTGGGGTGGAAAGGTCGACTTCCCTCTGAAGGCGAATGCGCCAGGCCGGGTGGCCACCATCACGAAGGTGACGGACCTTCTCGGTCGGGAGGTTTATGAGCTCTGGCGCATTCGGTCGTCCAACGCTGGGGGAAAGACCCCGTGCGACGCCGTGGCCGACGGCGACGACACGCACTACGGCGCGAACAAAGGAGAGTTCAACCCCAATCTTCCCGGCCGCTTTGCCGACTTCATCCCCTGGAACGCCGACCCCGAGGTGGCTTCCGTTTACAAGAGCGGTTGCAGCCAGCCGTCGATCTACGTCTTCGACTCCACGAGCAGCCGCGACTGGCATATGCCGACCGACTACGGCGCCGGTTATACGTGGCTCCTTGGCCGGTTGGAACTCGAGGTCGCCAGCGTCAACCACACCTTTCTCTACATGGGGACCCGCGACAATCACCCGCAGGTGGCGAAGGCGTCCGTGTCGGTCACCGCGTCCGCCGGCTTGCCCAGCGGGTTCTCGTACTCGCGCACCTGCCCGGTCTCCGTGTCCGTTACGCGCAGCACGTATTCGACGTTCGTCGTCGTCGCCGCGAAGACCCAGAAGCGGTGGTTGATCGCGCAACCGTCGAGCACCTTGATCAGCACCTCCCAGTTGTCGGGGCCGAAGAACCAGAAGAGGGCGGAGTCGTCAGAGCCTTGGGGCACGCGCCGCCCCGGTCCACTCTTGCCCGCGAAGTCCGTCCATTCGGCCTCGACCTGGAAGCGTCCGCGGTTGAGGCAGGCAATCGTGTCGGTCTCGGTGCAGAAGGGCGGTGTCGAACCGAAATGGCGGGCGCGGATGAAAGACCGATACATTCCCGCTTCGAACACCTCGAAGCTTGCCCACGTCACGACGAAGCCCTCCCCGGGCCGGGCGGCCACCGAAGACTCGAACTGCATATGGCTCGTGGTGGTGTTGACCTGGAACTCTTCACCGACACGCTCTCCCGTCGAGGAAAAGCGCTGGCCCTGGACGCTGTCGTTCCACGTGTCGTTGCCAACCGGGATCGGGCTGTTCCAGACGACGATGAACTCCCCGCCGCGCTCCATGGCCACGGAAGGCCATTCGTTCTGACCCGTGGTCGACGTGTTGACCTGGAAGCGGTCGCTCAAGGGCGTGGCGTCGGAGGCGAAACGGCGGGCGAAGACGTTGGTGTCGTCGAAAGTGTTGTCCGTCCACTCCATCCAGGAGACGACGAAGTCGCCTGACGCGGCGACGTCGAGGACGTTGAAGAGGCCGCGGGCGTAGGTTGTGTGGAACGAAAACGGCGGACCGATCTTGGAACCGTCGGCAGAGAAGCGCTGTCCGCTGCCGCCCTCGATTGTGTCCCAGATCGCGATAAAACCTCCGTCCGGCGTCCAGTGGACGGCGGGCATGAAGGTAAGCTCTCCGGGGTTGTCGTCAGCCTGGAATTCTTCGCCGAGACCGATGCCTTCGGAGGAGAAGCGACGCCCCTGGATGCTCGATCGTTCCAGCTCCTTCCGGCGTTCCCACACCACCACGAAGTCACCTTTCGGGTTGACGTCAACGTCGGCCCAGTGCAGATCGTAGCCGTCGCTGGCCGTTCCTATCACGAGGTCATCGCCCACCGGGGAACCCGCCGAGTCGAACCGGCGGCCCAAGACGTCGACTTCATGCAAGTACGAATACCGCGTCCGGTGCCAGACGACGACGAACTCCCCGTGGGGAGTCACCGCGACGTCGGGTCTCTGATGGTCCCCCATAAAGTTGGGCCGCCCACAGGGCGATCGAGGCCCAAAAGACTGGAAGGGATCGCGTCCTCGGTCTCAGCATGTGTCTTCCTCTCTCTGGGAGCCCTCCGACTATAGCAGCCGACCCTCGGGTATCAAGCCCAGGCAAGCTTCAACCGCACGTGGCGAAGGCGTCCGTGTCGGTCACGGCGTCCGCCGGCTTGCCCAGCGGTTTCTCGTACTCGCGCACCTGCCCGGTCTCCGCCGCGGGAAGCGCCAGGCACCTCGGCCGCGGCTGGTCTCGGCGAAGGAGAAGAGCTCGACGTCCTACGGCGAGATGACCCCTTCGTCGACAGGTGCCCAAAGTCCACTTCTCAGTCCCAGGAGGGACGAAAGAGAGTAGCCCAGAGGCGGAACTCGTAGCCCGCCAAGAGTGTTTCTGGGGTTGGTGGGCTGGTCCCGGGGACGCCACCCAAAAAACTCACCCGCGGCATGTCGATCCCGATGATCCACTCTTCGGGGACGTTCGGCATCCTCTTCAGCCTCTTCGTCGTCGTGGTCGCGGCGCTCAACCTGGTGCTCGACTACGATTTCATCGAGAACGGCGCCGCGCAGGGGGCGCCGAAGTACATGGAGTGGTACGGCGCCTCGGGTTGATGGTGACACTGATCTGGCTCTACATAGAGATCTTGCACCTGCTGATGAAGCTCAGGAGCCGCAAATGACCTCGGCCGTCGATCCGGCGGTCGTCGGCCATGGTCCCTGCGGGACGAAAAGCAGGCGAGACGCCTGCGCTCCCAGCATGAGAGTCCTGGATCGGCGCGACGGAGCCTTCAGCCCCGGGCGTAGCCGATGGCCTGCAGGGCCTCCTTGATCTCGTCGAGGATCGCCGGGTCGTCGATGGTGGCGGGCATCTTCCATTCCTGGTTGTCGGCGATCTTGCCCATCGTCCCGCGGAGGATCTTGCCGGAGCGCGTCTTGGGGAGGCGCTTGACGATCGCGGCGGTCTTGAACGAGGCCACCGGGCCGATCTCCTCGCGTACGCTCCGGATGACCTCGGAGACGATCTCGCCGTCTTGCCTCGTGACCCCGGCATTCAGGACGAGAAAGCCGATCGGGACCTGTCCCTTGAGGTCGTCCGCGACGCCGAGCACGGCACATTCCGCCACGTCGGGGTGGTTGGCGAGGACCTCTTCCATGGCGCCGGTCGAAAGGCGGTGCCCGGCGACGTTGATGATGTCGTCGGTCCGCGACATGACGTAGGCGTAGCCGTCCTCGTCGATGAAGCCGGCGTCGGCCGTCTTGTAGCTTCCGGGAAACTCCTCAAGATAGGACTCGACGAAACCATCGTCGTTGTTCCAGAGCGTCGGGAGGGTCCCCGGCGGCAGCGGCAGCTCGACGACGAGGGCGCCGATCGTGCCCGGCGGGACCGGTTTGTTGGCTTCGTTGACGACCTTGAGCTTCCAGCCGGGCGCGGGCTTGGTGGGGGAGCCCTCCTTGACCGGGAAGTGGTGGAGCCCCAGGGGGTTGGCGCAGATCGACCAGCCGGTCTCGGTCTGCCACCAGTGGTCGAGCACCGGGACGCCGATCTTCGCCTCCGCCCACCTCAGGGTGTCGGGGTCGAGCCGCTCGCCGGCGAGGAAGAGGGCCTCGAATCCGGAGAGGTCGTAGCCCTTCATGAGCTCCGCGTTGGGATCCTCGCGCTTGATCGCACGGAAGACCGTCGGCGCCGTGAAAAGCGTCTTCACCTTGTGCTCGGAGATGACCCGCCAAAAAGCGCCGGCGTCGGGAGTCCCGACGGGCTTGCCCTCGAACATCATGGTCGTACAACCCTTCAGCAGTGGAGCGTAGACGATGTAGGAGTGCCCGACGACCCAGCCGACGTCGGAAGCCGCCCAGTAGACGTCGCCCGCGTCGACGTTGTAGATCGCCTTCATCGTCCACTTGAGGGCCACGGCATGGCCGCCGTTGTCGCGGACGACGCCCTTGGGCTCTCCGGTGGTGCCGGAGGTGTAGAGGATGTAGAGCGGATCGGTGGCGGCGACCGGGACGCAGTCGTGCGGCTCGACGCCAGCGATGGCGTCGTTCCATTCGACGTCGCGTCCCGCGACGAGCGGCACCTCCTGCATGGGCCGTTCGACGAGGATGCAGCCTTCAGGCTTCGAGCTCGCCATCTCGATCGCCTTGTCGAGGAGCGGCATGTAGGGGACGACCTTTGGCCCTTCGAGGCCGCAGGAGGCCGAGACGATGACCTTGGGTTGGGCGTCGTCGATGCGGATCGCCAGCTCGTGGGGCGCAAAGCCGCCGAAGACCACCGAGTGGACGGCGCCGAGCCGCGCACAGGCGAGCATGGCGATCACCGCCTCCGGGATCATCGGCATGTAGACGATGACCCGGTCGCCTTTGCCGACGCCCCGCGCGGCGAGCGCCCCGGCGAAGACGGCCACGGTGTCGCGAAGCTCCGCATAGGTGTACTTCTTGACGGTCTTCGTGATGGCGCCGTCGTAGATCAGGGCCAGCTGATCGGCGCGGCCGTTCTCGACGTGGAAGTCGAGCGCGTTGTAGCAGGTGTTGAGCTCGCCGCCGGTGAACCAGCGGTAGAAGGGTTGGTTGGAATCGTCGAGGACCTTGTCCCACCGCTTGTACCAGTGGATGTCCTCGGCCACCTCACCCCAGAAGCCTTCGGGGTCCTCGATCGATCTCCGGTAGGTTTCCTCGTACAGCTTGCTCATGACCAACTCTCCTCTTGCGGCAGGCAGCTCCGACGGTACCAGCGGTTTGCGGCGGCGATCGTAGCAGAGCCGCTGGAGAAAGCCTCCACCCGTTGAGGCGGCCTGGGTCAGCTCGTTCTGCTAGCTGCATCCGCTCGTCGTGCCGCAGTTCAGGCACTCGTAGCAGGTGCCGCTACGCACCATGATCGAGCCGCAGACGTGACAGCCCGGCGAGTCCTGTTGATGCAGGAACGAGCTCGCGGGCTTCGCCCCGGACGCCCTGGCGGACGAGCCGTTGCCCGACCCGTCGACGAGCGGGCTCACGAGGCCCGCGGCCTGTTGCTCCTCGGCGTCGAGGTACTTGTGGCCCAGCCAGCGGAAGATGTAGTCGGTGATCGACTTGGCGATGCGGATCTGCGGGTTCTGGGTGAACCCCGAAGGCTCGAAGCGCGTGTGGGAGAACTTCTCGACCAGCGTGCGCAGCGGCACGCCGTACTGCAGGGCGATCGAGACGGCGGTAGCGAAAGCGTCGATCAGGCCCGAGATCGTGGAGCCTTCTTTGGCCATGACCACGAAGATCTCGCCGGGCGTGCCGTCGTCGTAGAGGCCGACGGTGATGTAGCCGTCGTGTTGGTCGATCGAGAACTTGTGGGTCACGGCCTGGCGCTCGTCGGGCAGGCGGCGGCGTGCCGGATAGACCGCGGCCGGGGTCGGCTTGTGACGCTGCTTCGGCTCCCCGATCGTCAGGGGCTGGCTGCTCTTGCAGCCGTCGCGGTAGATGGCAACCGCCTTCAACCCCAGGCGCCAGGCTTCGACGTAGGCGTCGCGGACGTGGTCGACCGTCGCCGTCTCAGGCATGTTGATCGTCTTCGAGATGGCGCCGGAGATGAAAGGCTGCACCGCCGAGAGCATCTTCAAATGCCCCAGGTAGTGGATCGAACGCGAGCCCTCGCGCGGCGTCAGGGCGCAGTCGAAGACCGGCAGGTGGCGCTCGTCGAGGCTCTCGGCGTCTTCGATCGTGTCGTGCTCGTCGACGTGGTCGAGGATGTCGTGGATCGACTCGCGCGAGTAGCCGAGCCGCTCGAGGGCCAGGCGGACCGTCTGGTTGACGATCTTGAGCTGTCCGCCGCCGACGAGCCTCTTGTATTTCACGAGAGCGATGTCGGGCTCAACGCCGGTCGTGTCGCAGTCCATCATGAAGGCGATGGTGCCGGTGGGGGCGAGCGCCGAGATCTGGCTGTTGCGGATGCCGCTTGCCGTGCCGGCGTCGATGGCCTCGTCCCAGGCGGCGCGGCCGG
This sequence comes from uncultured bacterium, assembly GCA_965371445.1. Lineage (GTDB taxonomy): Bacteria > Acidobacteriota > Thermoanaerobaculia > Multivoradales > J023 > DASWIG01. Next base: position 6,374 of record CBDUYN010000184.1, read on the forward strand.
CCTTCAGGATCTTGGCCGGGACGTGCGACGCCTCGATGCGCTCCATCGCCTGGCGGTGCTTGCGCAGCACGCCGAGCATGGGCTCCCGGTTGGCCTCGAAGGCTTCGAAGGCGCCGATCTCCTCCGCGATGCGGGCGGACTGGGCGTAGGCGCTGCCCGACATGAGCGCGGTCACGGCCGCGGCCGCGTCGCGTCCCTCGTCGGAGTCGTAGGGCAGGCCGCAGGCCATGAGCAGCGCGCCGAGGTTCGAGTAGCCGAGCCCCAACGGACGGAAGCGGTGCGAGGTCTCCTCGATCTTCGCGGTCGGGTAGCCGGCGTTCGAGACCAGGATCTCCTGGGCCGAGATGACCACCCGGCAGACGTGCTGGAAGCCCTCGACGTCGAAGCCCTCCAGGGGGTGGCCGCCCTTCTCGGGAGTGTCCTGCAAGAACTTCAGCAGGTTGAGCGACGCCAGGTTGCAGGCCGAATCGTCGAGGAAGAGGAACTCGCTACAGGGGTTCGAGGCGCGGATCGGGCCGCTCGCCGGACAGGTGTGCCACGAGTTGATCGTGTCGGCGAACTGCATGCCGGGGTCGCCGCAGGACCAGGTGGCCTCGGCGATGTGACGCAGCAGGTCGCGGGCCTCGTAGGTGTCCATGGGGCGGCCGTCGGTGACGGCGTGGGTGGTCCAGGAGCGCTCCTCCCGGACCGCCTGCATGAAGTCGTCGCCGGCACGGACCGAATGGTTGGCGTTCTGGTAGAAAAGCGACTCGTAGGCGCCGCCGCGGGCTCCGAAGTCGCCCTCCCAGCCCGCCTCGACGAGCGCCCGGGCCTTTTTTTCCTCGATCTCCTTGCAGCGGATGAAGTCCTCGACATCGGGGTGGTCGACGTCGAGGATGACCATCTTGGCGGCGCGCCGGGTCTTGCCGCCGCTCTTGATGACGCCGGCAAAGGCGTCGAGCCCCTTCATGAACGACACCGGCCCCGAGGCCGTGCCGCCTCCCGAGAGCCCTTCCCGCGACGAGCGGAGGGTCGAGAGGTTCGAGCCCGTGCCCGAGCCGTGCTTGAAGAGCATTCCCTCGGTCTTGGCGAGGTCGAGGATCGACGCCATCTTGTCCTCGACCGAGTTGATGAAGCAGGCCGAGCACTGGGGCTTTGCCTCGATGCCGACGTTGAACCAGACGGGCGAGTTGAAACAGGCGATCTGGTGCAGGAGCACATGGGTCAGCTCGGCGTGAAAAGCCGCGGCCGCCTCCTCGTCGGCGAAGTAGCCGCCCTCTCGTCCCCAGCCGGCGATCGTGTCGACGACGCGGCTGATCAGCGGGCGCACGCTGCGCTCCCGCTCCGGTGTCCCCAGGGCGCCGCGGAAGTACTTCGAGACGACGACGTTGGTCGCCGTCTGCGACCAGGGGCGCGGGATCTCGACGCGCCGCTGCTCGAAAACGCTCTTGCCGTCCTCGCCGGTGATCACGGCGTCGCGGGTTTCCCACGCCACCGTGTCGAAGGGGTCGATGCCGGCCGTCGTGTAGTACCGGCGAAAGGCGAGGCCACGGGACGTCGCGGTTGCGGGAGCGATAAAGACTCCCTCTGTCGGGGCTCCAGGCTGGGCCTCCATATCTTCTTCCTCCAGTTGTTGAGCCAAAGCTTCGCGAGCGAAGACGCTAGCAGCGTTGCACAATTTGCGTTATGACGGCCGTCATACGCGATGGGGTGAAACCGAGGTAGGGACACACCATGTTGTGGCTCGTCCAGGAATGACCCCACAATACTGGGATCAGGCCTCTACCTCCCGGACCGGACCGCTCAGGCAGGGTCGATGACGGAGAGCTGGCGCAGGGCCTCGCGGTCGCGGACCAGGAAGCCGTCGGCCGCGGTCGCGACGAGGCCCTCCTTGCCCCAGCGGCTCATCACGCGGATCGAGGTCTCGATGGTGGTGCCGACCATGTCGGCGAGCTCCTGGCGTGAGAGGGGGATGGGGATGAATAGCCCCCCTTCCGTGCGGTGGCCGACGCTGTCGGCGAGCTTGACCATGAGCCGGGCGAGGCGGATCTCGACCCGGTAGCTCATCAGCTCGACGATACAGTTCTTGCACTCGACGAGCTGGCGGGAGAGGAGCGGCAGGACCTCGCCGACGAGCTCGGGCTTCTCCTCGAAGAGGGCGAAGAGGTCGTCGCGGCGGATTTCCAGGCAGAGGGAGCGCTCGAGGGCGACGAGCGACGCGTCGCAGGTCTGTCCGGCCAGAGCCGCCGCCGTGCCGAAAAGGTCCCCCGGGTTGAAGAGGGCGAGGACCAGGTTGCGGCCGTTCGAGAGGGACCGCGACATCTTCACCCGGCCTGAGATCAGGACGAAGAAGCTCTCTGCGAGGTCGCCCTCGGCGAGGGCGGACTCCTCGTCCTCGATCCAGCGGAGCTCGCCGAGCTCGGCGAGGGCGTCGAAGGTGCGGGCAGAAAGGTCGGTGAGCGAGCAACCGGGGGGTAGACGCGCCTCGAGCTCCAGGGCCTTGACGCCGCGAGGGGCTCCGGCGACACCAGCTCCTCTACCCGGCGTACCCACCCGAGGTCACCATCAGCGGCGGTTGCGGTAGAGCTCCGGGTCGACGACCTCGACCATCTTCTCGATGTCGAGGTTTCCGCCGAGGAAACGATTGAGGCTCTCGGCCTCACCGAGCGGATCCTCCAGCACCTTCTTGTAGTCGAAGTCCATACATTCCAGGTGCGCCGCGTGGCGCAAAAGGTAGTTGGCCCGCCAGAGGTGGTTCTCGTAGATCTCCACCATCTTCTCGTCGCTCGTGTCGGAGGTCTCGCCGCGGCGGTCGAGCATCTTTTTTTGCGACGCCAGGACCTCGTGGAGGTTGCGCCGTAGGAAGACGATCCGGTAGTTGTTCTCCGGCGGCAGATCCTTCAGGAGGTACGAGATGATCTTGAGGACCTTGCCCCGGGCGTCCGCGAGCCAGCCTTTGTCCTCCATGCGGCCCAGGTCCTTGACGCGCTCGTCCTCGTAGTAGCCCTTGGGGTTGTCCTCGTCGGCGGTACGTATGCCGTCGACGACGACGCTCATCCCGCCGGCCTCGAGCATCTTCATGGCCATCGAGGTGCCGGAGCGGGGAAGCCCCGAGACCACGGTGATCGGCTCACCGTGACGGATGCGCCGGTAGGCCCGGCGAAAGCTGGAGACCATCTTCCGTACTCCTTCGTGACGTGGGACCTGGGGTTGGTTGGACGGGGCCGCCGTTGGCGATCGGACCGGCCCTCCTGGGGCCCCTGGGCAGGGCGGGCGGGCGCCTCAGGTCCGGCGACGAACCACCATACCCACATGGGGCCGGAAGCGCAAGAGGCGGCCGGATATTCAGCGGTTTGGGGCGTTTTTTTCGTCGCGAAGGCATCGAAGGCTTGCCAAGACCGCCGGTTCTGCGTACACTTCGGGCGCGTCGCAGGCGCTCCCTCCGCGGCGGATCCACCCAACGAGCTGGCCCGGTCCCGAGGCTCCCCCAAAGCCTTCGGTCTCGTAACGACCGCCCATATCGCCGCTGCGGAGCCCGCAGGAAGTCAATCATCGACGGAGGATCAGCGTTTTGTTCTCAGGGTCGCCCGTGTACCCCGCGTCCGTCCCCTGGAAGGGACGGCGGCACCTCGGATTCCTTTTCGCCGCGATCTGCGCGGTGGCGCTGGCGTTGCCCGCCGAGGCCTACATCGGGCCCGGAGCCGGCGTCGCTCTCGTCGGGTCCTTCATGGTCATCCTGGGCACCCTGGTGCTCTCCTTCCTGGTCATCCTGGCGCTGCCCTTCCGCATCCTGTGGCGCAGGCTCCGCTACCGCCGCAAGGAGAAGCCCTGGATCCGCCGGCTCGTGATCGTCGGCCTCGACGGACAGGAACCGAAGCTCACCGACCGGTTCATGAAGGAAGGCAAGCTCCCCAACTTCGAGAAGCTGGCCGCCCAGGGCGGCTACTACCGGTTGGCGACGACCTTTCCGTCGATCTCGCCTGTGGCCTGGTCGTCGTTTTCGACCGGCAGCCATCCGGCGAAGCACAACATCTACGACTTTCTGGCCCGTGACCGGCGCACCTATCTGCCGCTTCTGTCGTCGACCAAGATCGGCTCCGTCGACCGCTTCTTGAAGCTCGGCAAATGGCGAATCCCGCTCCAGAAACCCGAGCTCCGCTTGCTGCGCCGTTCGAAGCCCTTCTGGACGATCCTCGGCGAAAAGCACATCTGGTCGACCGTGTTGCGGGTGCCGATCACCTTCCCGCCCGACCGCTTCTACGGCGCCGAGCTTTCGGCCATGTGCGTGCCCGATCTCCTGGGCACCCAGGGGACGTTCCTGCTCTTTACCACCCGCAAGAGCGACGAGAGGTTCAAGGAGGGCGGCGAGCGGATCACCCTTACGACGTCGAACGGCTCCGGCCGTTTCGAGGCCAAGGTCCCGGGCCCCCCGAACAGCTTCCTCGAGGGCGAGCCGCCGATGGAGATCCCGCTCGTCGTCGAGACCGAGAACGGCTCGAAGCGCGCCCGGGTGACGATCGACAAGGACTCCTACGAGCTCGAAAAAGGGGTGCTCTCCGACTGGGTCAAGCTCACCTACAAGGCCGCCCCCGGCGTCAAGGTCAACGGCATCACCCGCATGCAGCTGACCGAGACCGGCGAGGAGCTCTCGCTCTACATGACGCCCATCAGCCTCGACCCCGACAACCCGGCGATGCCCGTCTCCCACCCGTCGTACTACGCCAACTACCTGGCGAAGAAGATCGGTCCCTACTCGACCCTCGGCCTGGCCGAGGACACCTGGGCCTTGAACGAGGAGATCATCGACGACGCGACGTTCCTACAGCAGACCTGGGACATCAACGCGGAGCGCGAGAAGATGTTTTTTGCCGCCCTCGACCGGCTGAACCGCGGTACCCTGACCTGCGTTTTCGACGCCACCGACCGCATCCAGCACATGTTCTGGCGCTACATCGAGCCAGGCCATCCGGCGGCGAAGGGCAAGGAAGCCGATACGTCGGAGCGCGAGCACAAGGACGCCATCGAGGACCTCTACAAGCGAAACGACGCCCTCGTCGGCCGGGTGATGGAAAAAATGGAGGAAGGCGACGTCCTGATGGTGCTCTCCGACCACGGCTTCGCCTCCTTCCGCCGCGGCGTCAACTTAAACGCCTGGCTCCTGAAGGAGGGCTACCTGAAGCTGAAGGACGGTACCGACGGCTCTTGCGAGTGGTTCGCCGACGTCGACTGGTCTCAGACCAAGGCCTACTGCCTCGGCCTGACCGGGATGTTCTTGAACCTGAAGGGCCGCGAGGAGCACGGCATCGTCGAGCGGGGCGAGGCGGAGGAGGCCCTCAAGGCCGAGCTCGTCGAGAGGATCTCGGGGCTCGTCGACGAGGAAAAAGGCGAGGTCGGCGTCACCGAGCTTTTCGAGACCAAGAAGCTCTACTCCGGTCCCTACATGGGCAACGCCCCCGACATGCTGATCGGCTACAACTCGGGCTACCGGATCTCCTGGGACAGTGCCACGGGGATGTCCTCAGGTCCGGTCTTCGAGGACAACGTCAAGGCCTGGTCGGGCGATCACGGCATCGACCCACGGCAGGTCCCGGGCGTTTTGTTCACGACCCACGCGATCGACGCCGAGGATCCGGCGCTGATCGACATCGCTCCTACGGCCCTGCGGCTTTTCGGCGTCGATCCGCCGGCCCACATGGACGGCAAGGAGCTTTACAGCGATGCGGCGAGCTTCGCCGCCGCCAGCGAGCAGAAGACCCCGGCAAGCGGGGGCAAGAAGAAGACGAAGAAGAGGAAATGACCCGCACATGTTCGAAAGCAAAGCAAAGATCGCCACGTTCGTGATCCTGGCCGCCCTCCTGGCCGGTTGTGGCGACGGCCGTCCGCCCGCCTACGACGGCCTGAGCGTCCTCGTGCTCGGCATCGACGGCATGGATCCCATTCTGACGAAGCAGTACATGGCCGAGGGCAAGCTCCCCAACGTCCAGCGCCTCCTGGAGAAGGGGACGATGTCGGACCTGGAGACTTCGGTACCGCCGCTTTCTCCGGTCGCCTGGTCGAACTTCATCACCGGGATGGATTCGGGCGGCCACGGCATCTACGACTTCATGCACCGCGACACGGAGACGCTCATCCCCTACTTCGCCATGTCGCGGGCGACGAGCGCCGAGGGCACGAAGCTCGGCAAGTACCAGATTCCCGGCGAGAGCGACCTGGAGCTCCTGCGTCGCGGCCAGCCCTTCTGGGAGGCGCTGGAGAGCCGCGGCGTGCCGTCGACGGTGGTGCGCATGCCGGTCAACTTTCCGCCCTCGGGCACCGCCAGCCGCGAGCTCTCCGGCATGGGCACGCCCGATGCCATCGGCTCCTACGGGACCTTCTCCTGGTACACGTCGGTGCTCTTCGCCTTCAGCGGCCAGGACGTCGGCGGCGGCGAGATTTACGAGGTCTGGGAAGAAGACGGCATCGTTGAAGCCCGGCTCCACGGTCCGCCGAATCCGTTCCTGGCCGATGGTAGCGACCTCACGACCGACTTCAAGGTCTACGTCGACCCGGTCGACGACGTCGCCAAGATCGAGATCGGCGACGAGCACCGGGTCCTGAAGGTCGGCGAGTGGAGCGACTGGGTGCCGTTTAAATTCGCGATGATCCCGACACAGACCTTGCCGGCCATGGTCCGTTTTCATCTCCGGCGGGTGCGTCCGGAGTTCGAGCTCTACGCCTCGCCGATCAACTTCGACCCGCTGGATCCGGGCATGCCGATCTCGACGCCGTCCGACTACGCGGCCGAGCTCGCCGAGGCCACCGGACGCTTCTACACCCAGGGCATGCCCGAGGACACCCGCGCTTTCGAGGAAGGTGTCTTGACACGCGACGAGTTCCTGGCCCAAGCCGACATCGCCGGCCGCGAGATCCGCGAGCAGTACAAGCACGTCTTGGCCGACTTCGAGGGCGGCCTCCTCTACTACTACACCGGCAACCTCGACCAGGTCTGCCACATGATGTACAAGGTCATCGACCCGGAGCATCCCAGGTACGACGCGGAAGCCGACGCTCCCTACGCCGGAGAGATCGAGAAGCTCTACCGGGAGGCCGACGAGCTCGTCGGGATGGCGATGGATAGAATGGACGACGATACTCTCCTCGTCGTCATGTCGGACCACGGCTTCGCCCCCTTGCGGCGGACGATGAGCCTCAACACCTGGCTCAAGGAGAACGGCTACCTGAGGTTGAAGGACCCGGACCTGAAAAACGACTCTGGCCTGTTTTTGAACGTCGACCGTTCGAAGACCCAGGCCTATTCGGCGGGCTTGAACGGTCTCTCTCTGAACCAGCGGGGCCGAGAGAAGGGCGGCATCGTCGATCCCGCGAAGCGCGAGGCGCTGCTCGCCGAGATCGGCGAGAAGCTATTGGCGACCGTCGATCCCAAGACCGGGCAGCCGGCGGTGACCAAGGTCTATATCCGCGACCAGTTCTTCAAGGACCGCGGCGAGCTCGAGGTCGGCCCCGACATGGTGATCGGCTACGCCTGGAGCTACGGCGGCTCAGGCGACTCCGCGCTCGGCAAGGTGCCCGAGGAGCTGTACGAGGACAACGACCGCGAGTGGACGGGCGACCACGGCATGGACCACGAGGTCGTCCCCGGGGTGTTGATTGTGAGCCGGCCTTTGAAGCGCACGGCGACGTCGCTTAGAAACCTCGCCGCTTCGATCCTCGCCGAGTACGGTGTCGAGAGTTTTCCCACTACGGCTGCGGCGCCCTAGGCCGGCCGTTCAAGGGTTTCTCAAAGACTGGAGCAAAGAAATGTTCGGAACCACGAAAGTGAAGCTCGAGACCGACCTCGTCAACAAGGTCAAGCGCTACGCCGAGATCGCCGGCTACTCCTCGGCCGAGGAGTTCATCACCCATGCTCTCGAGAAAGAGCTCTCCCAGCTCGAGGACGCCGATTCCGAAGAGGAAATCAAGAAGCGCCTGCGGGGTCTGGGTTACATCTCCTAAAGGTCATTCGCCCACGAAAACCTGCGAGCCGATCCATGTCGATTCTGAACTCTCTTCTGCGCAGCGTCACCGACGCTCTCCTCTCCCCGTTCCGTGCGCTGCCGGCGCTCGTCGGCCTCGTGATCCTCTCCGCGGTTTTCGCGGTCGTGGCGCTCTACATCTTCAAGTGGACGTCGAACCAGGACAAGATCGAGGCGGTCAAGCGCAAGATCCACGCCGGGCTCTTCGAGATCCGGCTCTTCAACGACGAATTGAAGGCGATCTTGCGCGCCATGTTCGACATCTTTCGCCACAACGTCACCTACGTGGGGCTCTCGTTACCGCCGCTCCTGGTGATGATGATCCCCTTCGTCCTGGTGGTGGCGCAGCTCCAGTTCCAGTACGGCTACACGGGCCTTGAGCCAGGCGAGGAGACACTCGTCAAGGTGGTCTTGAAAGAGGAGCGGGCCGCGGACTTCAAGAAAGGCGGCAAGCCCCCGCTAGAGCTCCTGGCGCCCGAAGGGCTCACGGTTCACGGTCCCTCGATGTGGGCCTATCCGATCAACGAGGCCTCCTGGCGGCTGACGGCGGAGGAGTGGGGGGCCTACGAGATCGAGCTCCAGTGGGAGGGCGGCGAGAGCGTCACGAAAAGCGTCGTCGTCTCGGAGGAGGAGATCCAGTTGTGCTCGCCCTCGCGGCTGGCCTCGGGGTTCTTGAACCAGCTCCTCTACCCGGCCGAGGATCCGCTCCCTGGCGACAGCCCCTACGAGTCGATCGAGGTCAACTACGAGGGCGGCGACGTCGCCACCTACCTCTTCGGTTTTCGGACCCACTGGCTGATCATTTTCCTTGTCCTCTCGGTGTTGCTCGCCTTCGTCCTGGCGAAGCCGCTGGGCATCAAGCTGTAGCGAGGCTTGCGCCTCGTGACTACCTTCCGCTATCCGGGAGTACGATCCGACGGATCGTTGGCCGGACGGCCCATGAGGTAGGTCAAGGCCGGACCGCCGCGCATGGAGAGCCGGCCCATCTCCCACTCGTAGCCGTCCGCCACGACGTCGTCGATCAGCGCCTGCATCTCTGCCGGCGAATAGACGCGGAGGCAGGAGACCACCCCGTCCCACAGGCTGAAGAGCGGCACCAGCGGGACGAGGTACGTCCACAGAAGCCGGCGCCACCGGAACGGACGGATGAAGGGCGTCAGCGCCCACACCGTCAACGGTACCGTCAGCACCCCGACAAACGCCGGGACCGAGCGTCCGACGAATTCCAGGACCGCGATGCCGAGACGCTTCGCGGCAGCGTCGGCGAGGATGCCGCGGGCCTCTTCTTCCCGGAAGTGATGGAAGCCGTTGACGATCAGACGGAAGCCTTCGAGCGACGCTGGCACGTGGCGGGCGTCGACCGGCTCCTCGACGTAGACGAGCGAGCCGTTTTCGGAATGAAGCACCTGGAAGCGTTCGAGGTTGGGATAGAGGTCGCTCAAGCGCACCGTGACGCCGTAGCCCTCGTGCTCTTTCAGCATCCGCGAGATCGTGACGGCCGGTCCGGCGCTGCCCGAGCAGAGGTCGACGATTTGGCGCGACCCCGCCGCCTCCATCGCGCGGCGCAGCCTGGGGACGAAGGCCTCGTAGGGCCACTCCGTCAAGTTGGCGAAGAAGTCGAGGAAGTCCGTCATCAGGCCGCGGATCCCCGCCGGGAACCAGGGCTGGTCCTCGAGCTCGAAGAGGTGAAGGCGGCCCATCGGTTTCAACGGAGCCGGCAGAGGGATCGGCTATTTCCAGCGTAGGGCCGCGCTCGGGGAAATCGGGGGGACGAGTTGACGCGATCGCCGCCTTGAATGGGACGGCATGAGGGCACAGAATAGTTTCTAGGACGCGTCGATCTGAGATCGCCGCACCGCCGCGTGCCGCGGCGGCTGAGCCTCGATAGGTGATTGGCGCAGACGGTTTGCGCTGATATGAAACCAAGCAGAAACGAGGTTTCGTCCCAGTCGTCGCGGCACCGATCCTTGATCTGCTCCTTCGTAGCAAACGGCTCATCGGCTATCTCGTACGGCACGGTTTTCGCTCCTAATCATCTCTGCAAGTCGGTCTTGGTCTTTGCGGTATAACGGACAGCCATCAGGGGCGCCCCTTCAGCCATCTCGAAACGTTCAACGAAGGCAACGCCGTTACCGTCACTACAAACGGTTGATACGACGTCGGCGTCCCCTGCATGGCATGGTTGGGCGGCCAAACCTCGGACGTTCGCCTCTATGCCGAGGATTTGGTTCGGAGTCCGACGGGACTTCGCCAGCGCCCATGGGCGCGCTTCTGAGAGGGTTACTTCGTTGAGCATCCAGCCAAGTCTCCCCTCAGATCTCGATAACGCCCTCAGTGCTTCCACAACGGTCGCAAGGGCTCGTGACGCCATAGGTGCAGGAGTTACAGGTTGAACAATGCCATTCACGCCAGTCTCTGCACTCTCCACAATCGCTGCAGTGCCATGTGCAGCTGTCCTGAACAGGCTCGTTCCAGCAGAAAGAAAACCAATAACTCTCCTCGCAATCCGGGCAGACGAATTCGTTCAAAAGCAGCTTCAACGGGACACTTCGATCTCCGCAGGGGAGAGAGTACTCTTTCGTCAAGGCCGAATCGCTGACGGCCTTTAGCTTGAGAATGTTCTGCACGCTGCAAAGAGACAGAGCATGAACATCGACACCGTTAAGAGGATTCTCACAACCTGCGCAAGTGCAGCTTCTCGAGCAGGGCTGGTTCTCGCGGAGGCAGCGGCAGCGGCGAGTCTCACAGCCGCCTCGGCAACCGCAACGTAGATCAGGTGGAGGTGGTTCGCGATATCTCATTTGGGTTCCCATGACGTCATAGTGTCCAAACGGCACCGTCACGTCAGGACGACGGAGCCCCAGCCCGGGGCTGGTGTCGAGTTGCCTTAATCTTTCTTGCTATCTCCGAATCTCCGCATTCGAGTCATTTGAAATCTCTGGTGCCTCTGCTACAAACCCTTCGCGCCGCCCAACGTATAGCGGTTAAGCGTCCAGGCGGCCGAGACGTTGGGGTCGTGGCTCTGCCGGCTCTCCCCGAGGCGAGGAGATCGCGCGGAGCACAGCGGGCCTGGACGCTTCAATCGCTTGTTATACGTCCCGTCCCTCGGCGGGCTCGGAAACCACCGTCTTCTGGTGTCGGAGGGTCTCGGTGCTGTGCTCATGGCTATGTGGATAGTACCACCGGGATCGGCCCGTGGCAAGCACTGGGACGGGTGCCGCCAGCACCCTCACCGCTGCGGCGGAGACGGCTGGGCACGGGTCCGACCCCGGAAAGGCCTCTCCAAGCCCCTGTGCGGGCGCCGCCAGAAGCCCCCGACAGCCCCACAGGGCGCACCGATCCCAGGAACCGCAAGGCGGCTCAAGACACCGGGCTCTCATGGCGACCTCCCCCTCGTAGACGAGCTCGCCGGCGGTGGACGCTGCCGCGTCTTGGGATCCAGGGGACGCCGCCGCGGCCGCGGAATCTTCGCGACGAGCACGAGGGGCAGAGAACAGACCGGGCAGACCTCGGCCTCGGCCGTCGTGTCCTCGCTGCGCGGGATCTCCGCCTGCACCGCGGGATCGTCCACCGTCTGCGGCACAAGCCCGAGACGCGCCTGGCAGCGCTCGCGCTTCTCCCCGGCGTTGGGAGCGTAGAGACCGTAGGCCCGCGACGTGCGCAGGTACGGCGGCGGCACGTGGCGAAGGATTCGGTGGATCATCTCCCCGATCGACACGGTGATCGCCTCGTACAGCTCGTAGCTGCGGCTCTTGCGGAAAGTGACGGTCTCGTCGTCGACCGCTTCCAGGCGCTTCGACTTCAGCGGACCGCCGCGCGCGTAGCGGGCGAAGTAGGTCAGGACGTTACGAGCGTCCGGGTAGCGCTTGCGACGGTCGTCGGCCCCGAGGCCGCCCCCGGTGACCAGGACGTGGAAGTGGGGAAAGAAGAGCAGAGCGCGGTTCCAGGTGTGCAGCGTCACGTGAAGCCCCGGCAAAGCGCCCATGTACTTGGGGTCGCCGAGCAGCTCGAAGAGCGTGTCGCGCACCGCCTGGAAGCCCAGCGCGGCGAGGCTCCGGTAGTCGTAGCGAAACAGCCGATGGAGCTGCGAAGGCAGCGTGAACGTGATGTGGAAGTGGTCGCAGCCCAGCAGCTGGCCGGCCTTGCGCTCCAGCCACTCCTCGGTCTTCAGGTAGGCGCACCGCGGGCAACAGCGGTGACCGCAGGAGTTGTAGAAGACCTTCTCGACGTGGCCCAGCGGGCACGCCTTGACGTGCCCGCCCAGCGCCGCCGTCCGGCAACGCCGGATGGCGTGGCCCGCCTTGTGTACGAGCAGCGGTAGCCTGTGCGTCCTGAGGTAGTCCGCCAGGCCGCGCTCGAAGATGTGCTGAAGCGTCTTCTTCTCGTCCACACCCTACTAAAAGACGGAAAGACCGCCGACCTTCTTCGCTCGAACCTCGAAAAAGTTCGGAACATCTCGCCTCGGGGGCGAGAAGGCCCCTCGGGCCGCCCCTCGGTGCCCTTGCCGGTCGGCTCGGGCCGCTCGCCGGTCACGGCCCGATCACGGCTGCCGACTGGCTCCCGTGAATCGGGCGAGCGGCCCAGCGAGGACGACGGCCCGGGTCTCACGACCTTGGTCTCACCTCGGGCCTCGCCAGCGGATCTGAGGGCGCTTCCCGCGTGCCGAGATCTCGCGTAGCGAGAGCGAGGCTGTTTCGCGGGAAGCGCCCTCTTCGATCACGACGAAGCCCGAAGGGCGAGCTTGGAGGAAGTCAGCAGGAAAAGTGAAGGTTGAATTTAGCAAGGGAGACGGAAAAAGCTTGACCGTTCGACTCGGAGCTGTTATAAAAATTTTGCCAGAGCGTTTGTTTCAGAAACTAAATCCCTTTCCTGGGACGTATAACGCCACGCCGATCAGCGGCGGCGCGAAGCGCCGTCCGTCTGGATCGGCTTGTTATGCTCTGTATTTATCACACGGGATCCCATGGATCATTCTTTGGTTTCTGGGAGATCCTCGATCTTGACTCGCCGAAAGGCAACATCTGTCGCCGTTCCCACAAAGAAACCAGGGCGGCCCTCGAACAGATAGTATGAGAGCTTCTTCGTGAACACGAACTCGCCGTCAACGAAAACTGTTATCTCGTCATCTATTACCTCAACCTGCGCTTCAAACCATTCATTGCCGGGAAGTCGGGGACCACCCTTCTTCTGCGCAGCATACGCCTCCGTCCACCATGGGACGACACCGTGAGCTACGGGGAGATAAGCCACTGTCGAGGTTACCTCGGCGCTGGGCATGAACCAGACCAGTTCAAAGTTATCCAGGTTCTTCGCACGGATAGCAATGCCGAACCAGCCTGCGCCCTCCATCGAGAGATGATGGCCGAGAAACTTCATCTCAGCCGTCATGCGGTAGTTCCTTCGTGGTCCTCCGATCAGGGCAACCTTGCCACTGATGTCATCTACTTCGGGGACATAGGTGTTATCGATGAGTAGAAGAGTCTCTTCTCCATCAAGGTCACGTACCTTAAAGAGAGGCGAGTTAGTCTCAAGAGCGAAGCCGGAGTATGTTTGGGATTGATCCATAGAGTTGCCGCCTTCCTCGGAAATACAGCCCTGACTTACTACCATGGCTGACAAAAGCAGTACAGCAACAAGGACCGATTCTTTCTCACTCATTTAGTATCCTCATTTATCTTGTATCACCAGCATAACGGCTTGGCGCTCACCGGCGCCCCTCAAGTAGCTCCTGACGTTCTCGGAGGC
>CBDUYN010000185.1:0-20046 GCA_965371445.1 uncultured bacterium
CATAGAGGTACGGGCGTTGTCCTGTTCGGATCTGGGCGCCTTCCGTTACCTCAGCTGGCGCTTCACCACCTTGTGTGGAATTCCGGGTAGAAGCCCCCATTTGGGACTCGAAGGCTGATAGTGTAGGGACATGCAAAGCAAAGAGCTATACGAAGGCATCCTTGAACTGGAATGGCCGTGGCGAGTGACCGGCGTGACCCTCTCTGCCAGCGACCGCGAAGTGGTGGTCAAGGTCGAGAACGAAGAACGACGCCACCCGTGCCCGATCTGCGGTGCGGAGTGCGCGCGCCACGATACCAAGCACCGCCGGTGGCGGCATCTGGACACCTGCCAGTTCCAGACGGCCCTGGAGGCCGAGGTCCCGCGGGTGAAATGCCTCCGACATGGCGTCAAGCAACTGCCCGTTCCGTGGGCGGACCGCGGCTCCCGTTTTACGGCGCTATTCGAGCAACAGGTGATCTTGTGGCTCCAAGAGGCGAGCATCTCCGCGGTGGCGGCACTCTTCGGCCTCAGTTGGAGTGTGGTCGATCGGATCATGCGTGACGCTGTGCGTCGAGGCTTGAAGCGCCAGCGTCGAGAGCTGCCGCGGCACTTGGGGATCGACGAGACGTCGTTCCAGAAGCGCCACGAGTACGTGACCGTCATCTGTGACCAGGACAAGGGCCACGTGGTCGAGGTGGCTGACGGTCGTTGCTCCAACACCGTCGAGGAGTATCTCGGCGACTTTGACGAGGAGACCCGCAGCCGGGTCGAGACGGTGGCAATGGACATGTGGCCCGCTTACATTAGCGCCGTGCGCAAGTGGGTTCCTGGCGCGGAGAAGAAGATCTGCTTCGACAAGTTCCACATGGCTCAGCACCTAGGCGACGCTGTCGACAAGGTCCGTCGTGAAGAGCGTCGCCGGCTCAAGCGGGAGGGCTTGGACGCCCTCAAGGGCACCCGGCACCTCTGGTTGACCAACTCGGATCATCTCAGCATGGAGGGGGGAGAGGAGATCGAGAGATTGAGGCTTGTGGCAGAGAAGACCGGCCGTGCCTGGGCGCTCAAGGAGATGGCCATGGGCGCTTGGCGGTACCGATCCCGGCACTGGGCCCGAGCCACTCTGCTTGATTGGTACAACTGGGCTGTCCGTTCCCGGCTCAAGCCGATGCGCCGGACCGCCAAGACGGTCAAGCGCCACCTCGAGGGCTTGGTCAACGCGATCTACCACCGTGTCACCAATGCTCGGGCCGAGGGCATCAACTCTCGCATCCAGTGGATCAAGTACACCGGTCGCGGGTTCCGCAATCGAGAGCGCTTTCGCCGTGCCATCTACTTCCACCTCGGCGGCCTCAATATGGCACCCGAGACTATTGAACCGATCTCTTTCCACACAACTTGATGAAGAGCCCCTCAGCTATGCGGTCAACGACGGCAGGGAATGTCGCCTCGATAGGTAGGCGCTCCAGGTGTCGAATCATGAAGTGACATTCGCCGGTCGATGTCGGCCACCCGTCGCCTGCCGAGCCGTGGAAGGATCACGCGGTCCCACAACTGGCGGTTTCGGTGGACCGTCCTGGGTTTGTTCTTGATCTCCGAGTGCTCCCTCATGTACCTCTCGGCGAGGTCGGTCATGGTGGGGGCGCCACGGGAAGCCTGGCGCTCGCCGCTCGGGTCCTCACCCTTGCGGGCACGGGCGAGCGTCCCCAGGGCTTCCGCCCGGGCCTGGTCGACGGTCATCTCGCCGTAGCGCCCCAGGGTGTAGAAGCGCTGCCTGCCCCGTACGCGGTAGGTGACGACGAACGACTTCCGGCCACTCGGGTAGATCCTGAGGCCGAAGCTCGCGGTCGCGGTGTCCCACAGGTAGGTAGACCAGCGTACCCCAGGTCAACACATTGGCCTTGTCTTCGCCCCGTGCCGGCACGTCGTCGGTGGCCTCTCCGCCCCGCCTCTTGCTGGGAGCGCGGGCGTCTCGCCAGCCCTTGACCTACCGGCCCGCCACGGATATTCTCGACAGAGCGACGGCTCCGAACAATCTGGCCAGGAAGGCGTTGGAGAAAGCTGATGACATCTCAAGAGCTGCTCGAGCGGATCTCGATCAATCCCAACGTATGCTTTGGGAAGCCCTGTATCCGTGGTCACCGCATCTGGGTGTCCCTGATCCTCGATTTCCTGGCGTCGGGATCCACGCCGGAGGAGATCCTGAAGGAGTACCCCCAGTTGGAGAGCGCGGACATCCTGGCCTGCATCGCCTACGGCGCGGAGATGGCACGGGAAAGATACGTGGAGATCCCGCTCGAGAAAGTGTCGTGAGACTCAAGCTCGACGAGAACATCGGCTCTCGCGGGATCGAGGCCCTGCGTGAGGCCGGACACGACGTCGCCACGGTATGGGAGATCAGATAGGATGGGGTCTGGAAGACGATACGCCGGTCGGGTGAGGAAGCCCAACCCGGCCATCTGGAGGAAATCATGCCCAAGACCGTGACCATTCACGCGCCCATCGAAGCCGAGCTCAAAGCGAAGGCCGAAGAGATCCTGGGCCAATTGGGGCTCACGGTGACACAGGCGATCCGCCTGTTCTTTCGTCAGCTCGTCGCACAGGACGGGCTCCCCTTCAGCCTGTCCTCGCCAAACGAAGAGACCCTCGCGACCTTCCGCGAGACCGACGCACCTCCGGAGCCCCAGCCGTGGACCCCCTGCTGACGACCTTCCTTATCGCCCCGCTCGCCAAAAAAGCGACCGGCGCCCTCCTCGGCGCCGCCGGACGACGCCTGCGCCGCATCTTCACGGACCCCGAGCGCCAGACCGCCCTCGAACGCGCCACTGAGGCCGGCATCCTCGCCATGGTCCGGACCGCCCGCGTCGACGAGGAAAGCCGCGTCCACCTCCTCGACGTCCTGCGCCGCTTCTTCACCCACGAGGACGTCGCCGAGGACGTCGGACGCGCCCTCGTCCCGCTCCTGCGAGGCGACCGCCTCGACCCCCACGAGCTCGAAGAGCTCCTCGCCGAGGCGGGCTACGACCCCATCCACCTCTCGGGCTTCGACCCCACGGTCGGGGGCATCCTTGGCTCCGTGTCGTCGTCTCGGCTTCGACACGGCCGGCATTCGTCAGGCGACCAGATTCTGCGATATCCTACGTCTTGAAGGAGTCCTAAAGCGTGAATCCCGCAGCGAGCTTCCCAGTCGCCCCACTCGCCAAGAGGTTGACCGGCGCCATCCTCGACGCCGCCGGGCGGCGCCTGCGGCTCGTTTTCGAGGACCCGGAATACCAAACCGCGCTGGAGGGCTGTGTCAAGGCTGGCATGCTGGCCATGGTTCAGGGGATTCAGGCGGTGTGTGGCGACGAGGGCAGGCACAGCGACCGCTACCTGGCGTTGGGTCGTTTTTTCACATCCGAGGAGGCCGCCAAAGATCTGGGGCCGGCCTTCTCGCCACTTCTTCAAGGGAGGCCGCTCGACCTGGAGGAGATCGAAGAGCTGATGATCGTGATCAGCTCCGATCCGGAAGCCTCACCCGGTTTCGATTTCCGACCGAGCTTCACCGCTTTCACCGGAGGCTTCGCCGCCGCGGTCCGCGGGCAAGCGCTTCTGCGTGAAGAGCTCAAGGTGTACGTCCTCTACGAACGGACGGCCGAGATCCTGCTAGCCGGCTGGGAGAGCCGTCTCCCTGACGATCTACGCGGTGGTGCAGGGGGCCCGGGAAGAGGATGGCTGTCCGCCGACGCGATGCACACGGCGCTCGAGAGGATGGCCTTCGAGGCCCACGAGCGCCAAGAGAAGGAGGGCTGGCGTTGCGAGGGGGCCGCCGAAATCCCTGGCGACGACCTGCTCCATGCCCTCGCCGAGCATCTGAGAAGACTCGATCCGGTGCGGCAAGTCGTCGTCGAGCCACAGGCGGGGATTTTGCATCCCGGCGGCACCCGGAGCTTCCGCTTTCCTCACCGCACTTTCCAG
The DNA here is from genome assembly GCA_965371445.1 of uncultured bacterium. GTDB lineage: Bacteria > Acidobacteriota > Thermoanaerobaculia > Multivoradales > J023 > DASWIG01. Next base: position 3,937 of record CBDUYN010000185.1, read on the forward strand.
GAGTACCTGGCGGCACGGTACCTGCTGAAGCAGGGCGAGTATGAGATGATGTTGACGGACCGCGTACGGCGCGACCTCGCCTGGTGGCGGGATGTCTTCCTGCTGGCAGCTGGGGCGTCGCGGGAGACGCCGCGATTGATCTCCGACCTCGTCGATCACTTGATACCGCACCTGCCCGGGGAGGTCACGTTGACGCCCAGCGTCGCCGAAGAAGCGCGTCTCGCGGCTCAGGCGCTCGAGGAGACCCGTTTCGCGGAACGGGCCACCGAGGGCAACGGCCGCTTCGCGGCCACGGTGGAGAGGGTTCGGCATTGGCTGGTGGCGGCCATGAGACTCGGCGCCTCGCTCGACCCGCCGGCCCGAGCCCGCTGTGGCAGGTCTTTGGCCCGTCTCGGAGATCCTCGCCGCGGGGTGACGAACGCCGAGTCGATCGAGCTTTGCCTGGTACCGGCGGGACCCTTCTGGATGGGCGGCGACGAGACCGACGATGAACGCCCTCGGCATCTCAACGGGCATCTCGACTACGACTACTGGATGACCCGTTACCCCGTGACCGTGGCACAGTTTCGCCAATACGAGAGTCCTCACGAGCTCGCAGGGCTCGGCGCCCTGCGAGATTTCGCCAACTTGCCGGTGAGTGGAGTCAGCAGGTCCGACGCCCAGGATTTTTGCCGTTGGCTCACCCGCCGGTTGGCCGACCGCGGCGCTTTACCGGCAGGCTTTGAGGTTCGATTGCCCTCGGAAGCCGAATGGGAAAAGGCAGCACGCGGGGGTATCGAAATACCCGCACGGCCGCTCGTCAGGGCAGCAACAGAGCTTCAAGAGACTGACCGTTCGGAAACCTTGACTGCAAATCCAAATCCACTTCGGAGATATCCCTGGGGGGAAGACTTCGCAAATGACCTATGCAACGGTTCAGCTTCAAATATCCATTCTCTGAGCCCTGTGGGTTGTTTCCCGGAAGGCGCGAGCGTCTACGGTTGCGAGGATTTGAGCGGTAACCTGCAAGAGTGGACTCGGAGTCTTCACAGCAACGCGTCGGGGCAATTTTCCTATCCCTATGACACGCAGGACGGTAGAGAAGACCCTGACGCGGACGCTCCGACATGGGTGCTACGCGGCGGAACGTTTGACGACGAGCCTGGCCGTTTACTGTGTACTTCCCGATTCCGTCACGGCTCCGAGGGGCGAGAAGTCACTGGCTTCCGCGTCGTGGCCGCACCCGCCCTGGACATAACCTTGAGAGAATTCGCTCAGCTCGTCACCTGGGGTAAAGCTCTCCTGGAACGCTGCCGGCTTGACGGTACCAGAGTGATCTCGGCTCGTTCCTTTGGCCCCGGCCGCTGGTTGCTGCGAGCTCATCTACCACTCTCTGTTCAGGAGGATTATGGCACGGCTCCGGAGGCCCTGATCCTGGCTGTAGAGGAAACGATTCTGAGCGAGGACCTACGCCAAGCTCGCCGCGAGGTCTGGGACTACGAATTCAATGTCGACCTTGACTTGTTGATCGTGGTCGAAGATGGCCCGCGGCTGGACGAGAGACTCGGGGGAATGTTCCAATATGGAGACCAATGGGTGGCTTGGTCGCCTGTGGACGGCATTTTCCCCTCTCTGATCGACAGGTTTCGTAAGTGTCTTCCGGTTCAGGATATCTTCGAGCGCCGAGACGCTGTTCGTGGGAATCAAGTGATCGGCCGTGCCGAAGTGATCTCGGATCTCTCGCGACGCCTCGCAGGAGGGCAAGCCATCGGAGTCTTCGGGCTGCGCAAGATCGGCAAGACGACGACGGTTCGTGCCGTCACCGATCGCCTGGATCCGATCAGTGCCCAGCAGGGGCGATTACCCGTCGGGGACTCAGGACACCGAAACCGCGCGGCGGTGCGGGCTCGTGTCGCATGGCTGGATGCCGGTCACGTTCAGGAAAGGACGCTCGACACGGTGGCCCATCTCCTGCGCTACGTTCTGGAACGGCGCCTCAGCGCCGAAGATCTCCTGCCGGCCGATGCCGCCGGCTCGGGTTCCGAGCTCACCAAACTCAGAAACGTTCTGGAGAGTGCTCTGAGCGACACACGTCGTCCCCTCGTCCTGGTCATCGACGAGTACGATCTCCTGTTCGAGGGGAGCGGCGGACAACCAGGTGTCGCGGATCTCGACAAGCTATTCCAGATGTTGCGCGCATTCGCCCAGGAGACTTCCCGACTGGCCTTGGCGGTCATCGGCCGGGATCCGATGTTTTTTGAGCGGCCCGAAATGGAAGGACGGACCAACCCAATGCTGGGTTGGTTCGTGGCTCGTTGGTTGGGCCCGCTGCCTCCTTTTGACGCCGACACCTTACTGACAAAGCTCGGTCGCCGGGTCGCCCTCGAAATCGGTCCTCTGACTCGGAAGTCTGCCCTGGACTGGAGCGGCGGGCACCCTATGCTGCATCGGGAATTTGGCTCCGCCTTGCTGAACCGCGCCCGTCGCGAAAGCGCCGGAGGAATACCTGTTTCCACGGATCCTTTTCATGAAGATTCTTTAGACATATTCCTAGACAGACACGGAGTCATGACGATTTGTCAGGAAGTGGTTCACCTTCTCTCGAGCCGTTACTGGGAGTCGTACGTGCTGCTGAGCGATCTTGCTTGTAGTGATGCCGCTGAGCTCGGCGCCGCCCTGTCGACGCCCGCCGCCTGGCACCGGCCTGCAATTCGAATCTTGCGAGATTTCGGACTTCTTCTCGGCACTCGGGATTCGCCCTGGATTCCCAGGGTCTTGCAGTGGTATCTCCACACCTTTGAGTCGCAAGAGAAACGACGAGCATGAATCCCTATAGTTGGCAACGAAGCCAACCACAAGTCGAGGTAACGAGGACCACGACGACCTCCACCGTAGAGGCAATGGTGCGAGGTGGAAGCGTTGTCGTCCTTGCAGGACACGGCATGGGCAAGACCGTTTTTCTTCGACAGATCGAGGCGGCAGCCTCGGCTACGGCGGATCTGCGTATCTTGCGTTTCTCTTCGGCGCCGCAAGAGCTGAGCTCTCGTTCTTGTCTCGAAGCTCTGGCCCAAGGACTGTTCGGCGAAGCGGCGGCCGCTGACGGGTTTCTCACCCCGGGTCAGCTCCTCGATTCCTACTTTCAGTCAAGTGGTGTGCCAGGCACGTTGATCCTACTTTACGACGAGTTCGACAGTTACGCTGAGAGCTTCCCTCGATCTTCAGCCGAACAGGCTCCGGGCCGCAACTTCTTCAACGGACTCGAAGCGGCTCGAAGAGAGTACCCGATGGGTGTTCTTGCGGCCGGCGGCATCGGGACTTTCATCTTTCGCGACGTACTTGGATCGCCTTTTCTCTCGCGGGCGACGCCAGTCTTCCTCGACCCTTTCACTCACGAAGACCTGCGGGTTCTCAGTCAACCTTTCACTGAGCGGGGACAGATCCTGCCAGATGACGTGCTCGACCTCATTCTGCTCGCCTCCGGTGGTAACCCTCTACTGGTGACCTACGGCCTTGAGCGGCTTTGGGAAGAGAACCTTGCGACCGGCGAGAAGATCCCCGTCTTCTTTGCCGAGTTCCAAGACAAACATCTCCAGTTCTTGTTGAGCTTCGAACGCTCTTTTTCCTACGAGCGACTTTCGGGAGCGCCACAACGTGTTTTGGAGCTCGTGCGGAGCAAGGGGCGCCCGCTACATCAAGCAGAGCTCCTAGCCGCCTGCCGTCAATTCGACGATCCCCTGGACCTCGAGGTGGGAGAAGTCGTCCAGTTGCTCCGCGCCGCCGGCCTCGTCCGCCTCGTCGGCTCGACGAACGCCGACCGCGTCGTCCTGGAGCCGATCGCCAGCATCCTGAACCTCGAAGCTCAGCCCTCCGTCAGCACGAGCTTTCGCGAGCGTTTCCTCGAGGACCTCGAAACCCAGCTCGCCCGCCTGCACAGCCTGAGCGCCGACTTCTTCCGTCCCGGCACCGGCGGCAGCGGCAAGCAGCTCGTCCCCGAGGCCACTTTCTCCGCCGTCTTGTCGATGGGCTTTCAGAACCTCGGCTGGCGGGTCGAGCGCGAGGCTCAATACGGAGCCGGACGCACCGACCTCAAGCTCGGCCTCGCCGACACCGACGACCTCGCTCTCGTCGAGGTCAAAATCTGGGGCCGCAACGACTATGCAGAGGTCCACGGGCAACTGGCCAGCTACTGGTCCCACCGGGTGACCGCCGGAGCCGTCGTCATGCTGACCGACCAGACGGTGGAAGGCGAACGCTATCGAAGCGTCTGTCTGGAGCCTCACGGGATTGAGGCTCCTCTTGTCGAAACTCCCGACCTTCCGATCCAGGCACGTTTCACCTGCCCGACGACGCTCGACGACGGCTCCGAGGTCCGGATCGACCACTTCCTCCTCCGGCTTCGCCGAAGGCACTGACGCAAGGCCCCCAACCGTGGACCCCGTGACGACCTTCCTCATCGCCCCGCTCGCCAAGAAGGCGACCGACGCCGTCCTCGGCGCCGCCGGACGGCGCCTGCGCCGCATCTTCAAGGACCCCGAGCGCCAGACCGCCCTCGAACGCGCCACCGAGGCCGGCATCCTCGCCATGGTCCGGACCGCCCGCGTCGACGAGGATAGCCGCGTCCACCTCCTCGATGTCCTGCGCCGCTTCTTCACCCACGAGGACGTCGCCGAGGACGTCGGACGCGCCCTCGTCCCGCTCCTGCGAGGCGACCGCCTCGACCCCCACGAGCTCGAAGAGCTCCTCGCCGAGGCGGGCTACGACCCCACCCACCTCTCGGGCTTTGAACCCACGACCGCCTTCACCGCCTTTGAAGGCGGCTTCTCCGCCGCCGTCCTCCAGCAAGGGGTGCTGCGCGAGGAATTGAAGACCCACCTCCTTCTTGCCCAACTCGAGCTCCACCGCGAAATGCGCGACGCCTTGCAGGAGATGGTCCGCTTCCTCGCTGGCGCCAAGCCCGGCACCGCGGGCGTCTCCGCGGGTCAGATCACCGCCGAGAGCGTCGCCGGCACCCAGATCGTCCTCGCCGCGCCTGCCCTGGCGCTGCCGGCGTCGACGCCCGGCGACTGGGAGCCTTTTTACCTCCGCTACCTGATCGGACGCTGCGACTCCCTCGACCTCACCCCCATCGACGAGACCGGTCCGCGTCCGGACGAGGCGAGCGCCGTGCGCCTCTCCGACGTCTTCACGACGCTGCTCCTCGAAGGACTTCATCGACGCGAGACGGAAGAGGTCACCGACTTCTTCGGACGACGACGCGAGCGCCGTCCCGGCGACGAACCGGAGGAGATGCGACGCGAGACGGAAGAAGAGACGAAGCCGGTCTCCGCGGTCGAGGGCTGCGCCGCCGTGGCGCGGCTCGTCGTCCTGGGACGCCCGGGCGGCGGCAAGAGCACGCTCGTCAACCACCTCGTAACCGAGCTGGCACGCCGGCGCCTCGGCTCGACCGACGGCGGCAAGCTCCCGGGCTGGCCCGAGGACGACGGTCCGTTGCCGGTCCGCGTCCTCCTGCGGCGCTTCGCCAGCTGGCTTCCCGACGGCGCCCGCCCCGAGGCCGGCCTCGTCTGGCAATACCTCCAGGAGCAGCTCCGCAAAGCCGGCTGCGGCGACGACGCCTACGCCGGGCTCCGCGACATCCTCGCCACGGGCGGCGTCGTCTTCTTCGACGGCCTCGACGAGGTCGCCGAGGACGACGCGACCCGAAAGCGCTCGCTCCTCTGCAGGGCCGTCGAAAGCTTCGCCCGCGAGGTCGGCAAACGCTGCCGCGTCGTCGTCACCTGCCGCGAGTACGCCTACCGCAAGAGCGACGCCTGGCGCCTCGACGACGCCGTCTTCACCGAGGTCAGCCTCGCCCCCTTTGCCGGCGAGCAGATCGAGGCCTTCACCCACACCTGGTACCGCGTCGTCGGCCCCGGCAAGGGCTGGGACGAAGCTCGCTGCCAGCAGGAGGCCGAGCACCTGGCGCGGGCCGCCGAAGAGTGGCCGCACCTGCGCGAGCTTGCCGAGTCGCCGCTTCTCCTGACGTTGATGGCCCAAATCCACGGCCGCGACGGCTACCTGCCGCGCGACCGCGCCGACCTTTACGAACGCACCGTCAACCTGCTCCTCGCCCACTGGGAGAACCGTCTCGTCCGCGACCTGCGCGGCGCCGGTGGGACGGGCGCCGACCACGACCGGATGCTGCAGCTCGACCTACGGATCGAAGTCGTCCGCAACGCGCTCGAACGCGTCGCCTTTGAGGCCCATGAGCGCCAGGAGAAGGAAAGCGGACGCTCCGAGGCGGCCGCCGACATCCCCGGTGACGACCTGCTCCATGCCTTGGGCGATCAGTTGGGAAGCCTCGACCGGGCGCAACAGGTGATCGTCTACGTCGAGCAGCGGGCGGGACTGCTCCATGCCGTCGGCGAGCGGACCTACCGCTTTCCCCACCGCACCTTCCAGGAGTACCTGGCGGCGCGTCACCTGCTGAAGCAGGGCGAGTACGACACGATGCTCACGGAGCGGGTGCGGCGTGACCTGGCCTGGTGGCGGGAGGTCTTCCTGCTGGCGGCGGGAGCGTCGCGGGAAACGCCGCGGGTGATCTCCGACCTGGTCGACGAACTGGTGCCGCGTCCGCCGGACGAAGGGAAGGAGGTGGAGCCCGGCGTCGCGGAGGAAGCTCGGCTGGCGGCGCAGGCGTTGGAGGAGACGCGCTTCACGGAACGCGCCAGCAAGGAGGAAGGACGCTTTGCCGCAACCTTCGAGAAGATCCAGGAGTGGCTGCGGGCGGGGATGAAGTCGACGGAGACGCTGGAGCCAACCGTCCGGGCTCGGTGCGGGCTTTCGCTTGCCGGGCTCGGCGATCCGCGGTCTGGGGTGACGTCGGTCGAGGAGATGGAGGTCTGCCGGGTGCCGGCGGCGGCGTTCTGGATGGGGAGCGAGAAGTACGAAAGCGAGAAGCCTCAGCACCTCAACGAGCATCTCGACTACGACTACTGGTTGGCTCGGTATCCGGTGACGGTGGCGCAGTTCCGGCAGTACGTGGAGGCGAGCGGCGTCAAGCCCGAAGATCCGCGCTCGCTTCGCGGTCCTCTCAACGCTCCCGTGGCTCGGGTCGACTGGCACGAGGCGACCGGTTTCTGTTGCTGGCTGACGGATTGGCTCGGGTTGCCGAAAGGCTACAAGGCTCAGCTTCCTTCAGAGGCAGAATGGGAGAAGGCGGCCCGGGGTGGTGTCGAGATCCCGCAGGAGCCTTGCGTTCGACAGATTCCTTATCTTGCCGAACCGAGCGTCTCTCTGGTGCCTAACCCAGAGCCGAAGCGGGAGTACCCGTGGCCGGGAGACTTCGACAAGGGGCGCTGCAACAGTGGGCACTCCGGCGTCGATACGGTCAGTGCAGTCGGCTGCTTTGCCAACGGTCGGAGCGTTTACGGATGCGAGGAGATGAGCGGGAACGTCTGGGAGTGGACTCGGAGCGCGTACGAGGCAAGCTCGAAGGTTTTCTCGTACCCGTACGATCCAAACGATGGGCGGGAAAAACCTCACAAATCACCTCTCTGGGTCGTGCGCGGCGGCTCTTTTGTCGACCGCGACGACGGCGTCCGTTGCGCGTGCCGTGGCAGGTGCGGTCCGGGGGGCCGGAACGTCGACGTCGGGTTCCGTGTGGTGCTTTCCCCATCAAAACTCTGAACCTCTGATCTCTGTCTTCTCTGAGCTCTGAGCGGGGGGAGTCCAGAGGGGGGTCAGCCCCCCTCTGGGTTTCGCGAAGCGGAACGGACGCAGAGCACCGTCTCGGAAGGGTTGAAAAACTGGGTAGCGAGGCAAGTGTCTCAGACCGATGAATCACGGGACCCTTCGGAGGCTCGGCGCGCCTCCGCTACGGGCCTCAAGGCCCGTGCTATGTGCTGGAAAGCCGGCTAAAGCTGGCTCTTGGAAGGGTCCGTCGAGCAATCTCGACTCATTTCCAAAAGTGTTCAAGAACCTAGCCGGCCTACCGGTCCTCAGAGGCGCGCACCTCCATCGCCGCCTGACTGATGTCTGCAACGCTGCGCTCCGGCCAGAGCTTTTCTTGCCATTTTGTGTAGTCAAATGGCGCACGCATCATGAGCGTGATGAACCGCTCCGCCTGGACGCCTCCAAGCGCCGCCAAAAGCGCCTTCATTCCTTCTAGCTTGATCTCTTCATCCGTGATCATGGAGGATGCTCCTAATGAACGTCGATGGATCCGCCGCTTCGATCTCTTGAAAGCCGTGTAGCTTTCTCAGGATTCTGTCATCTGTCGTGATGAAGTAGTCGCATTTCATCTCCACCGCGCATGCCACGTGAAGCGCGTCTTTGCTCTTCAAGCCTTTTCCTTGCAGAGCATTCGCTCTTTGTAGAATCTCGGGACTTGCCACAATGTCCACGGCGGCACGGGCTCTCCAGGATTGGACTACATTCTTGCGTTCCTCGAACGGATTCGCAGAGTTTTCATAATCCAGAACGTAGGACCAAGCCAGCTCCAAGTTCCCCTCAGTGATCTCGTCCTGGATGAAGAGCTTAGCTTCAGCCTCCAGCCGAATCCTGGGCTGGCTTTGGTCGTCGAACGGTCGATTAAAACAGCAGTTGTCCAGGTATACTCTCATCTTCGGCTCTCAGGTGCCTTCCACGCTTCGCTGCGCGTCGGACTCCACAGTCGCGCTGGCTTCGCGGCCGGCGCTCACCGCGGTCCAGTGTAGCACGACCCGACAGTTAGTGGAAGGGTAGGCCAACACAGGGTCGTCGGTGGCTTCCTTCCTCCCGCAGGGCCGGGATCGTCCAGGCCTGGGTTCAACCCAGGGCCGCGGGCACCGGACGCGAAGACAAGGCCATGGTGAGACGCAAGCGAGCGTCCCTTGACCTTCCTACCCAAAAGAACCACGGGTTGACACCCGAGGCTAGAAGATGACGCCCTACGGGCTCCGGAGTCGGATCACGCAAAAGAGGGGCAAATCCCGGATCTCGCCCCGCTCCGGAGCCCGGAGGGCGACATCTGCCCTACTCGTCCTCCGGACGCTGGACGACGCCCTTCTTCTCCTTGAAGACGCAGGTCTTCTGATAGGGCTCGTCGCCCAGGTAGGCGGCCCACTCCTCGACGCTCAGGCTCCGTCCGACGACCTCGCACGCGAAGTTGCGCAACGCGACCAGCGAGAGCTTGTCGAGGCCGTCCTCGGGCAGGGCCGGAAGCGGCCGGGTGCGGACCGCGTCGGAGAGGTCGCCGTGGATGCCCACCGGTCCGAAGCGTCCGGCACGCAGCCTCGCTCCCCGGCGGCGGACCTCTCCCAGGTCCCAGAGGTCGACGTCTACCCCCGACGCGGTCACCGTCCACCGGCGGTCGCGGCTCACCGTCTCCGACCGGTCCCAGCCGAAAGGGCTCCCGGCGCCCACGAAGCGGGGACGGATCGGCTCCTTGGTCAGGTCGTAGACCGTGACGACGTCGCCGTCGCGGACGAGGAGGCTCTCGCCGCCGCGGCTGAAGAGCGAGCGTCCCACGTCCTCCGTCTGGACGACGCTCGGTCCGAGGCGTCCGTCGCGCAGGTCGAAAAGGCGGATCCGGCCGCCGTCGCGGAGCAGGAGCCAGGCACCGCCGGGGCTGAAGAGATGGCCCCGGGGCTGACCCGTGACGACGGCGGGCGGCAAGATCTTGGTGCCGTTGATCCGCCACAGGAGGAGCTCGTCCTCGGTCGAGCCGACGAGCCAGCGCAGGTTCGGCGTCAGCTCGACCGTGTTGAAGACGTCGCTTGCCCGATGGAATTCGACCGGCTCCCCGGTCCCCCTCCAGGAGCGGACGACGCCCTCGTGGTCGAAGAGGAGGAGCCGCCGCCGCGGAATGAAGACGAGATGAGTGAATCCGGCCGGCTCGGCCTCCGTCCCCTCCAGGACGAAGGTCTCGACACGTACCTTGGCCGCCTGCACCCAGGCGAGGCGCACCACCGCGTGGACGCCACGGCGGCCCGCGACGGCGAACGAGCGGCCATCGGCGGCGACCGCAGCGGCGCTCACGACAGCGGGGACGTCGAGCTCGAAATGGTGCGCGGCCGGCGTCCGCGGCGGCGGCGACACCTCGCCCGCGAGCGGCGCCAGCGACGAGACCCGCACCCGGCCGAGGCCGGTGTGGGTGGCGACGTAGCGTCCGTCGCCGCTCCAGGCGAGGACCGGCCCGGCGTCGGGGAGCACCCACCTCGGGCGCAGGTGCTCGGGCTCCGCGGCCAGGTCGTGGAGCTCCACCCAGTGTAGGAGCTCCGGCCGCAGGCCTTCGGGCGACGTCGGGGCCGTGTCGAGCTCGTAGAGGCGCAGCTCCGAATGCATCCGCTCGCCGTCGTCGAGGAGGAAGGAGGTCTGAAGCCACCGGCTGTCGGGGCTGAAGCCGGCCTCCCGGATGGCGTCGTGGCGCTCGTAGAGCTGTTTTAAGAGCGAGATCAGGAGCTTACGGAGGACTTCGGTGTGCTCGGCCGGCCCGCGTCCGGCAAGCTCGGCCGCCAGGAGCACCAGGAGCCGCATCTGGTGAGGCGGCGTCTTGCGGATGCGGCTCCAGAGCTGGCGCGCCGCGGGCGTCACCTCCTCCGGCACCCGGATCCGGCGGCCCTCGTGGGGACGCTTCTCGGCGCGGGGTGGCCGCAACGGCGGCAGGAACGACGTCGCCGATCGCTGCTCCGCTTCGAAACGCAGCGGGTGCCGGTAGACGGCCCCGTCGAGCCCGACGAAGACCGCCTCGCCGCGCGGCTCGACGGCGACCGAGTAGGCCGGGCCGGCGACCGGCGTCCGGGTCCAGCTGAAGCCTTCGTTGGAGCTTCGCCAGAGGCCGTTGGCCGTGGCGGCCCAGAGGTCTTCGTCCTCGGCGAGGATCGCCGACACGTTGGCCGAGAGGCCGAGGCGCGTCCAGTCGCCGCCCCGCGGCGCCGCCTGGCCCGACCACAGGCCGTAGACCGTGGCCGCGACCGCCGACGTCGATCCCGGCAAGAAGGCCAGGTCGCGGAGCACCAGGGCTTCGGGATCGATGCCGTGCCGGGACAGGCACCTCCTCCCCCCGCCGGCGGCAAGCCGGCAGCCGGCCTGAGCCCGCCGGGCGTCGATCGTGAGGCGTCCCGGCGTGAAGGTCGCGATCCCCGCGATCGCGTCGCCGGCGTAGAAGGTGCCGAGCTCGGTCGCGGCGGTGACCTGGAGGCCGTAACGGGCGTCGAAGGCCATGGCCCGGACGTCGTCGACGTAGGTCAGGCTGTCGGGACGGTCGACCGCTTCGAGCTCCGTCCAGCTCGCGCCGGCGTCGGTGCTGGCGAAAAGGCCCCGCCGGGTCGCGGCGTAGATCGTCGACGGCAGGCTCTCCTCGACGGTGAGGCTGCGGACGACGAGGTCGGTGAGGCCACGCCGAGCCTCGACCCACGACGCGGCACCGTCCATGCTCTTGAAGACCCCGGCGCCGTGCGTGCCGGCGTAGAGGGTCGACGGCTCGCGCGGGTCGATCACCAGGGCGTGGACGTCGGTCAGCTGCAGCCCGACGCTCGCATGGCGCCAATCGCGCCCGCCGTTGCGGCTCTTCCAGACGCCCTTGCGCGCCGCCGCGTAGACGATCTCCGGGGCGTCGGGATCGAAGACGATGGCGGTCACGTGGTCGCCGTCCTCTCCCTTGCGCAGCAGGAGCGGGATCGGCGGCGGCTCTTGCTTGCGTCCGGCGAAGACCTCGGGCTTCGAGCCGGTGAAGGGAAAGCGATAGCCCCGCCAGCTGGCGCCCTGGTCGAAGGTGCGCCAGACCTGGCCGTAGCTGGCGGCGAAGATCCGGCCGGGGTTCAGCCGATCGACGACGACGACCTCGGCGGGGTTCTCCAGCAGACGCTCCCAGGTCTCGCCGGCGTCGAGGCTGCGATAGATCCCCGACGCGGCGACGGCAAAGAGCGCCGGCGGCGCGACGGCAAGGCTTGTCACGTCCTCCTCGAGGGTGCTGAGCTCCCAGCGGCGGCCGCCGTCGAGGCTCCTCATGACCCCCGACTTGGTGGCGGCGAAGAGCCGGCCCGGCGCCGCGGGATCGACCACGAGGTCGCGCACCGCGGCGTCGAGCCGGCCCAGGAGGCGCCAGGCCAGGCCACGGTCACGGCTCTCGAGGACGGTTGGGCCCGCCGCGGCCAGCAGCCGCGCCGCAGACGGATCGAGCTCGAAAGCCGTCAACCGCGGCGGCGGCGCCTCGGCGTCGGCCCGATCGCTCTTCAGGGCCTGGGCAAGAGCCGGGCCGAGGTCGACGAAGGCCGCGCCGTCGTCGCTGCGCAGAAGCCCTCCTTCCCGCCCCGCGACGTAGAGGACGGAGGTCCGCGGATCGATCCGGACGACGGCGACGTTCGCCGGTACCTCGGGGACGCCCGCGAAGGTCCGAGCGCCGTCGAGGCTGCGGTCGAGGCCCTGGTCGCCGCCGACGTAGACGAGCTGCGGACGGTTCGGGTCGGTCGCGATCGCCGAGATCGTCGTGCTGCGGACGCCTTCGCCTTCCTGGAGCCACGTCTCGCCGCCGTCGAGGCTCTTGTGGAGGCCGCGGCCGGTGAAGCTGGCGTAGAGGACGGCGGGGTCGTGAGGATCGATGGCAAACGCCAGGGCCGCCGGAGGCGGCGCCGCCTGGCCAGGATCCTCCTCGATCTCGACGTCCTCGTCTTTTTCGGCCTCTCTGGCCGCGGACGGGAGGGCGACCAGGACGAGGAGGACGGGCAGGAGGAAGAGGCCGGGTCCGGATTTCATCTTCCCTGCTTACGGAAGAGACGAGGTTGGTGTCCAAGCTCGGGGGGAATGGGGGTGAGACACGCTGGGACGCCGGATCTGATGCAACGCTGGGGTTCAGTCCTGGGTGGACGCTGTGCTAAGATCTGGCCGACCTGACCCGACCCGCGAAACCCAACCCTGGGAGAATTGAGCGATGCACGACGTTGCCCTGCCGACCGCCCGAGACTGTATGACGAGCCGAGTCCTGACCTTCTCGCCCGATCAGGAGCTCTTCGAGGCCATCGCTCAGCTCTTGAAGCTCCACTTCGCCGCCGCACCGGTGATCGACGAGGACGAGCGCCTGACGGGGATGCTCACCGAGAAAGACTGCCTGCGAGTGCTCTCGAACCTCACCTACGACGAAGACTTCGAGGGCGGTACGGTCGCGGACTACCAATCCCAGATCCGGGTCACCTGCGAGCCGGAGATGGACATCTTCGGGGTCACCGACCGGTTCCTGGCCTGCAACTTCCCGCTCCTACCGGTGGTGGAGAACGAACGCCTGGTGGGGGTGATCAGCCGCCGCGACACGCTGCGCGGCGTCCAGAAGCTCCGGGAAAACGTCAACCGGACCAAAGAGCAGTTCGAGTCCTCGGCAGGTCACCAGATCGACCGGCCGCGCTCGATCGAGAGCCTCCAGCGCGCCGCCGCCGGCAGCTCCCCGAAACAGCTCGTAGGGCTCCTCGGCCGCAAGAGCTGACGAGTCCGATAGGCGGCCTCCAAGTCGTCATGGACGACGTTCATGGTGCGCACGCACTCCGCAGAGAGTCGTGTTGGGAAAGGCTCTACCCGTCCAGGAAGCGCTCCCGGGCGACGTCGCTCGCCACCGCTTCCGAATAGTAGAATCCCTGTCCGTAGTCGCATCCCATCTCTTGCAGCTGCTCGACCTGCTCCGCCGTCTCGATGCCTTCGGCGACCACGTCCATGCCGAGGTTGTGGGCCAGGTCGACGACCGAGCGGACGATGGCCGGTCCTCCTCCCTCCGCCGTCATACCGGCGATGAAGGACCGGTCGATCTTCAAGACGTCGAGAGGAAAGCGGTGCAGGTAGGAGAGCGAGGAGTAGCCGGTGCCGAAGTCGTCGAGGCAGAGCGCGACCCCGAGGGTCTTGAGCTCGGCCAGGGCTTCGGCAGCGGCGTCGGGGTCCTCCATCAGGACGCTCTCGGTGATTTCGAGACGAAGACGCTCCCCGGGTAGCCCGGTCTCGCGCAGCAGCTCGGTCACCGCCTCGACCACGCCGAGGCGCGAGAGCTGCCGGCTGGAGAGGTTGACGGAGACCGCCAGGGGAAGCTCCCGGCCGAGGTCCTTTTCCCATCTCACCAGTTGCCGGCAGGCCTCCTCGAGGATCCAGCGGTCGATCGAGACGATGAGCTCCGACTCCTCCGCCACCGACAGGAACCGCGTCGGCGAGATCAGCCCGTCCGTGGGGTGCTGCCAACGGAAGAGCGCCTCGAGCGCCACGGGCTTCCCGGTTTCGAGCGAGACGATCGGCTGGTAAAAGGCACGGAACTCGTCGCCTTCCTGGGCACGCCGCAGGTCGTTTTCTATCTGCAGGCGGGTCACCGCGTGCCGGTGCATCGTCTCGTCGAAAATCTCGAAGTGCGACCCGCCGAGCTTTTTCGCGCGATGCAGCGCGATGTCGACGTCGCGCACGATGTCGGCAGCCTGCTGGTAGGCCGACGAGCTCAAGACGATGCCGACGCTCGCCGCGGCGTAGACCTCGTCGCCGCTCACCCCGAAGGGTCGCTCGAAGATTTTCTGAAAACGCTTCATGATGCGGATCGTCTGGCCGGCGTCGGTGATGTCTTCGATCAGGATGATGAACTCGTCACCACCGACGCGGGCGAGCGTCCCTGCGAACCGAGCGATCGTGTCGGTCGCCCGCAGGACGCCTTCGAGCCTCTTGCCGACGGCGATCAGGAGCTCGTCGCCGGCGACGTGGCCCAGGCTGTCGTTGACCATCTTGAACCGGTCGAGGCCGAAAAGCAGCACGCCGAAGAGATAGTTGGGTTTCCTCTTGTGCCGTTCCAGAGCGTTCTCCAGTCGGTAGGAGAAGAACGTCCGGTTGGGCAACCCGGTCAGCTGATCGTGGATGCCGCGGCCGGTGATGTCGGTCAGCGACCCGGCGACGCGGCAGACCTTGCCGGATTCGTCGCGCACCGCGAGTCCCCGACTCGCCACCCAGCGGTAGGTGCCGTCGCGGTGGCGCAGGCGGTGGCTGCACTCGAAATGCTCCGAGGTGGCGTCGAGGTGGTCTTGCCAGAGGCTGCGGACCCGCTGCAAATCCGCGGGATGGATGCGGTCGAACCACTCCTCGGGAGCGTCGCCGACCTCCGCCTCCGAGCACCCGAGCATGGCCTTCCAGCGATCCGAGTAGTAGACGACGTTCTCGCGCAGGTTCCAGTCCCAGAGGCCGTCGTTCGAGCCCCGGGCCGCCAGGGCGTAGCGCTCTTCGCTGGTGCGCAGGGCCTCCTCGTTGCTCTTGCGCTCGGTGATGTCCTCGCACGAGGAGACGATCCCGAGCGACCGGCCCGAATCGTCGGTCACGACGGCCGAGGTGATCTGCACGGGAAACGTCGTCCCGTCGCGGCGGACGTTCAAGCTCTCGCGCTTCCACTTGCGAAAGCCGACGACACCCTCGGGGCCCTCCGTTTCCCAGGAAGCCTGCGGCGCGAAGATCCGCACGTCCTGCCCGGTGAGCTCTTCGACCTGGTAGCCGTGCATCTCCGCGTCGGCCGGATTCGTGTAGACGATGCGCTTGTTCGTGTCGGTGATGGTGACGCCGAGTTGGGTGGTCTCGATCGCTTTCAACAGCAGATGGAGCTTTTCCTCCGCCTCGAGGCGTGCCGCCCGCTGGAGCGCCGTCGCCTCGGCGACGGAAAGGCGGATCCGCAGGTAGTCGACGTCGAGAGGCTTCGTCATGTAGTCGTCGGCCCCCGACGCCAGCACCTCCTGGAGGTCCTCGGGCTGGTCTCGGCCCGTGAAGATGAGGATGATCGGGAGCTCGCCGCCCGGGGAGGCGCGGATCCGGCGGCACAGCTCGAGGCCGTCGGTGCCGGGCATCATCCAGTCGAGCAGCATCAGCGGGAACGCCTCGGCCGCCGCCGCTTTGAGGGCGCTCTCCGCGTCGACGCACATCGTCGCGTCATGCCCGAGGAGGGTCAGCGCCTGGGCGAGGAAGGTGCGCACGTCCTGTTGGTCATCGACGACCAGGATCTTCATAAGACTCCTCAAACGCTTCTGGGAGAAGCTTCAAACACCTCCCGACTCCAACGGTATCATGCACTCGCACGGTATCATGCCCGACGCCACACCGTCCGTAGCCGGAATCCCCGGCCGGCTGCGCCTGCCGGGGAAATCCCCCTAACCCCCTTTCCTAAAGGGGGGACCAGATTCCGGA
>CBDUYN010000186.1:0-20027 GCA_965371445.1 uncultured bacterium
GGGGGATCTGCGCCAAAGCGCTCGCCAAGAAACAGACGTGTGTCCCGGCGGTAGGCGCCGATGGTGCTCTGCGCGAGGCCTCGTTCCCGCTCCAGGTATTGCACGAACCCATGCAGGAGAAGCCCGTGTGGACTCTCCAGCGCTTCCGGCTCCCGAGGCGCAACGATCCCGGCCTTACGGAGAGACTCTAGTATAGTGCGCTAGAAATACGCCATCTTATGTGGTGGTGTGATCACTGCTGTGGTCCTCCTGAGTTGAGGTCAGCGATGCTGGGTCTGGTCCCGTCTTATTCTTCATACTGGGACCGCCGACGTCCCGCCGGCCGGACGCGTAGCGTCCTTCTTCTCCCCTCTTCCACTGGGACCGCCAGCGTCCCGTAGGCCACAGGGGCCGCAGTCCCCGTCCTATCTTCCAGTGGTAGGAAGAACAAGTGGGGATGCTGCGCGTCCCGCCCGCGGTCCCAGTGGGAAGAATAAGACGAGAACAAGAGGGGACTCTGCGCGTCCTGCCCACAAAGGCCGGCTCTCTGGCCGTCCAGCGTAAGCACGGCCGGCGTCAGGAGTAATATTTTTAATATTCGACTATCTTAGCCTGTTTTGGACAAGAATGTGGTATGATCTACCCTTCACTGAAGGAGAATCCCAATGAGAGTGGCCCCCAAAATTGTGTTGTCCTCGGACGAGACCCGGAAACTCGAAAAACTCGCTCGCGGAAGGCGGATTTCGGTCCGTTTGGCGCAACGTTCCGCGATCGTGCTGGCGGCAGCCGAAGGAAAAGAGAACAAGGAACGACCCCAAGTTCGTCGAGAAGTTGGAGGATGTTGTCGGCCTTTATATGAACCCCCCAGAACACGCCTTGGTTCTGTCGGTCGACGAGAAGAGCCAAATCCAAGCGTTGGATCGAACACAGCCCGGCCTTCCGTTGAAAAAGGGTCGCTGTGGAACCATGACCCACGACTACAAACGTAACGGTACGACGACACTGTTTGCAGCGCTCAATACGCTCGATGGTACGGTAATCAGTACCTGTATGCCGCGCCATCGCCATCAAGAGTGGTTGAGGTTTTTGAAGTTGATCGACAAAGAGACGCCAAAGGATAAGGATCTCCATCTCATTGTCGACAACTACGCAACCCACAAAGCGCCAGCAGTCAAGGATTGGCTTGCCAAACATCCACGATTTCACATTCACTTCACACCGACGAGTGCCTCATGGCTGAACATGGTGGAGAGGTTCTTTCGTGACTTGACGACAAAACGTTTACGCAGAGGTGTCTTCCGTAGCGTGCCGGATCTAATTGCCGCCATTGAGGAGCATCGCGAACATCACAACGAGAATCCCAAGCCGTACATCTGGACGAAATCTGCCAATGACATCCTCGAAAAGGTCAAGCGTGCTCGCCAGATCCTCAATAAGACAGCGTCTGTGTGACGCACTACACTAGCTCTACCCACAGGAAGTAGGCTGCTTCTAGGGCAAACAGCAGTGGTCGAGATCACTGGCCTGCGAAATCCATGTGCCCAGCTAGACGGCATTCAAGATGGGCTGATGGCTGCCACCCTGAGTCGCGACCCGGATGGCAATCTCATCCGAAAGGCCGGGGTCATGGGCATTGTTGAGGCCGAAGGCCTTGTACGTCCCGGCGATACAATCGGAGTCGAGCTTCCACCGCCACCCTACATTCCACTTCAACCGGTGTGAATATTGAGGCTTCATCCTTGCGTGTTCTGCTCTCTTTAAGACGGCCTCGGCGGGTTCGAACCTCTTGACGCAGCCGTCCCAGAAGGCCGAAAAGACGGGTCCGCTCCGAACGAAGGGCAAGCCAGGAGGAAAGCACCAGCAAGGAAAGACCACGTTGCGCGGAGGTTGAACCTGATGCCCGGGACCGGATCACTCCAGCAACGGCCGCAGCTTCGCCGCCAGCTCCCGGACGTGCGGCTCGGTGATCAGTGTCAGGTGGGTGCCCGGCACCGTCACCTGCTCCACCTCGACGCCCACCGCGGCCCAGCGTTGCGCTGCCGGAACGTGCTCTTTCCAGGGACGCCCTTCTGCCGGGACGAAGAGGGTCAGCGGCCCCGCCCAGGGCCGCGGACGGTAGCTCCAGAAAGCGCGGATGTTGGCCAGGAAGAGCCCGAGGATGCGCAGGTCCTGCGCCTCGACCTGGCGCGGGATCTCGGTGTCCTCGGGCAGCAGCCGGAGCTCGCGGAGACGTTGCCACACGCGGGCCGTCTGCTCCTCCGCCTCCAGATGACGCCACTCCCCGAGCTTCTCGGCCGGAAGGTCGAGCTCCGGCAGCAGCGGGCTCGCCGCCGAGTAGAGGGACTCGTCTTCTCCGGCTGGCGGCGACAGAGGGCCGGCGTCCAGGAGCGCCAGGGCGGCGACCTCTTCTCCCGCCGCGGCGAGCCGGCGGGCCATCTCATAGGCCACCAGGCCGCCCATGGACCACCCGCCCAGATGATAGGGACCCGCGGGACGCAGCCGGCGCACGGCGTCGAGGTAGAGGCGGGCCTGTTCCTCGATCGTGGCCAGCGGCTCCTGACCCTCGGCGAGACCCTGCGCCTGGAGGCCGTAAAAGGAGCCCGGCAGATCCAGGTGACGGGCCAGCCGGGCATAGCACAAGACGTTGCCGCCGGCCGGGTGGACGCAGAAAAACGGCGGCGCGTCAGCGCGGCTGCCGGGTCGGATCTCCACCAGCGGCGACCCGGCAACCTCCCCCGCGGCGGCGGCAAGGCCGCCGCGGAGCGCGTCGACGCGCGCCGCCAGTCCGGCGACGGTCGGGGCACGGAAGAGATCCTGCAGCGCCACCTCGACGCCGAGCTCGTTGCGGATCCGGCCGAGGAGACGCACCGCCAGCAGCGAGTGGCCCCCGACGTCGAAGAAGTCGTCGTCGAGCTCCAGGTGACGGCCGCCCAGCAGCTCGCGGCACATCTCTGCCATCCTCGCCTCGGTCTCGGTGCGCGGCGCGGCCACGGCAACGGCCGTGCCCGCCGCGTCACGGTCGACGAGGCGCTCGAGCGCATTCCGGTCCACCTTGCCGGTCGGCGTCAGGGGGACGGCTTCGAGGTCGACGAAAACCGCCGGCACCATGTAGCCCGGCAGCCGCTCCCGGACATGGACGCCGAGGCGCGCCGACAGCTCGGAGCGCGAAGCCCCGGCCGCCGCCACCACACAGGCGGTCAGCTGACGGTCCATCTCGGCGCCGGCCTGGCGCGCCAGCACGGCACACTCCGCCACCTCGGGGTGCTCGGCCACCACGGCCTCGATCTCTGCGAGCTCGACGCGGAAGCCGCGGATCTTGACCTGCCGGTCGGCGCGGCCGGCGAAGGCGACCTCGCCGTCGGGCAGATAGCGCCCGAGGTCGCCGCTGCGGTAGATCCGGTCGTCCTCGGCCGCGGTGAAGGGGTTGGCGGTGAAGCGCTCGTGGGTGAGCTCGGGGTCGAGGTAGCCGCGGGCGAGGTGCGGGCTGCGCACCGCGATCTCACCCAGCTCGCCGACGCCCGCCAGCCGCCCCGCAGGGTTCAACACCAGCAGCTGGACGTCGGGGATGCCGCGGCCCAACGGGGGCACGTCCTCAACCTGGCCTCGTCCGGCCACCGCCTGCCGCGCCAGCTGCGCCACGGTGGCACCGGTGAAGAGGTCGCGCAGGGGAATCTCGGCGTCCAGGAGGCTGCGCATCCTGGCCACCACCCGGGTGGCGAGGATCGAGTCGCCGCCGAGCTCGAAGAAGCTGTCGTCGAGGCCCACCTCGGCGATACCGAGCAGGTCGCGGAAGGCGTCGGCGACGACCTGCTCCTCGGGGGTGCGCGGCACCGCGGAGCCGCGGGGCGCTTCCCGGGACCCGGGGCCTGGCGCGAGGCGCTGTAGCGCGGCCCGGTTGACCTTGCCGTTGGCGGTCAGCGGGACGGCGTCGACGTGGACGAAGGCGGCGGGGACCATGTACTCGGGCAGCCTCCCGGCGAGCGCCCGGCGCAGCCCGGCCGCGTCCGCCTCCGGCTCCGTCACCACGAAGGCCGTCAGACGGACGGGAGCATCGTCGGAGGCCGTCACCACCGCCTCGCGGACGGTGGGCAGGCGTTCGAGCGCCGCCTCGATCTCCCCCGGCTCGACGCGGAAGCCGCGCACCTGGACCTGGAAGTCGGCGCGGCCGAGGTACTCGAGGTCGCCGTCGCCCAGGTGGCGGGCGAGGTCGCCGCTCCTGTAGAGGCGTCCGCCCGGGCTCCACGGGTCGGGCACGAAGCGTTCGGCGGTGAGGCCGCCGCGGCCCAGGTAGCCGCGGGCGACGCCGGCGCCGCCGACGTGGATCTCGCCCACGACGCCGACGCCGACCGGCCGGCCGCGGCGGTCGAGGAGCCGAAGCACGAGGTCCGGGATCGCCGGGCCGACGACGCTGCGGCCGCGGGCGTTTTCGACGTCCGCGCTCCGGATCCGGCGCCAGGTGACGTGCACCGTCGTCTCGGTGATGCCGTACATGTTGACGAGCCGCGGCTTCTCGTCGCCGTGGCGGGCGATCCACGGCGCCAGGCTCTCCAGGTCGAGGGCCTCGCCGCCGAAGATCACCAGGCGCAGGCTCAGCTCTCCCGCGTCCGCGGCGTCGGCGTCGGCGCGCACCAGTTGGCCGAAAGCCGAGGGCGTCTGGTTCAAGACCGTGACCCGCCGTTCGCGCAGCAGGCGGCGGAAGTCGGCCGGCGAGCGGCTCACCGGGTAGGGGACGACGACGAGACGTCCGCCGTGAAGCAGCGCCCCCCACAGCTCCCAGACCGAGAAGTCGAAGGCGTAGGAGTGGAACATCGTCCAGACGTCCTCGGAGCTGAAGCGGAACCGTTCCCGGGTGGCCGCGAAGAGACGCAGGACGTTGGCGTGGGAGACGGCGACGCCCTTGGGCCGTCCCGTCGAGCCGGAGGTGAAGATCACGTAGGCGGTCGCCGCCGCCGGCACGGCGGGCAGCGCCACCGTCACCGGATCGGTCTGCCGCCGCAGCTCGGCCATGCGTCCGGCGTCGAGGACCAGGGCCGGGCAGGCGTCTTCGAGGATCGCCGCCCGCCGTTCGGGCGGCGCCCCGGGGTCGAGGGGCACGTAGGCGCCGCCGGCTTCGAGCACGCCGAGGATGGCGACGACCCTCTCGGTCGAACGTTCGAGCTCGAGGCCCACCCGGACCTCCGTCCCGACACCCAGGGCCCGCAGCTGGCGCGCCAGGCGGGCGGCCTGGCGGGCGAGCTCGCGCCAGGTCAGCTCCTCGTCGCCGCAGACGACGGCGACCGCGCCGGGATGGCGGACGACCTGCTGCGCGAAGACGCCGGTCAGCGTCACGCCGGAAACCCCTCGCTCGTCCCCCTCCGGGGGAACTTCCGGCGCTTCGCTCTCTCCCCACTCCACGAGGACCTGGTGCCGCTCGGCGGCGCCGAGCCAGGGGAGCTCCGTCACCCGGGCGTCCGGCCGGGCCACGATCCCTGTACACAGGGTCTGGAAACGTCGCGTCAGCCGGTGGACGGTGGTGGCGTCGAAGAGATCGGTGTCGTAGGTGCAGAAAACCGCGATCCCGCCGTCCCGTTCGGCGAAGTGCACCTCCAGGTCGAAGCGCGTCGACTGGAAGCCCGACTCCAGCGGCTCCAGGGTGAGCCCCGGCAGCTCCAGGGCCTGGGAGGGCGCGTTCTGCAGGGTGAAGACCACCTGGAAGAGGGGGTTGCGCGACAGGTCGCGTTCCAGGCCCAGCTCGTCGACCAGCTTCTCGAAGGGCAGGTCCTGGTGGGCGTAGGCGCCGAGCGCCATGTCCCGCGTCCGGGCGAGCACCTCGCGGAAGGCGGGGCGGCCGGCGGGACCGAGATCCGCGACCATCGGCAAGGTGTTGACGAAGAAACCGATCAGGCCTTCGAGCTCGCTGCGGTTGCGGCCGGCGACGGGCGAGCCGACGATCATCCTCTCCTGGCCGGTCGTCCGGAAGAGAAGGGTGGTGAAAGCCGCCAGGAGCGTCATGGCCAGGGTGGCGTCGGCCTCGCGGCTCAAGGCGTGGAGGCGCGACGCGAGCTCACCGGGCAGGACCGCCGTCAGGAAGGCGCCGCGGAAGGTCTGGACCGCCGGACGCGGCCGGTCGGTGGGCAGCTCGAGGACGTCCGGCTCGTCGCCGTGCAGGGCGCGCCACCAGGCAAGCTGTTCTTCCAGGACCTCGCCTTGCAGGGTCGCCCGCTGCCAGACGGCGAAGTCGGCGTACTGGACGCCGAGCTCCGGCAGCGGCGACGGCCCGGCCGGCAGAGGGCTCTCCGCGGCCGGATGGACGACCTGGACCGGCTCCTCGTCGACCTGGTGCAAAGTGGTGCGCAGAACCTCGTGACGGCGGACGATCGCGGTGAGGGCAGCGGCCAGGGCCGCCTGGTGGAGCCGGCCCACGAGGCGCAGGGCGACGGGCATGTTGTAGAACGCGCTGCCGGGCACCAGGCGGTCGAGGAACCACAACCGCTGCTGGGCGAAAGAGAGCGGCAGCGGGCCGCCGTCGCGCGGCAGCGGCGTGATGCCGGAGCACCCGGCCGCGGGCGCGCCCGCCGCCCGCAGCGCCTCGAGCCGGCGCCCGAGGCCGGCCACCGTCGGCGCCTCGAAGAGGGTCCGCAGCGGCAGCTCGACGCGGCAGGCGTCGCGCACCCGGGAGACGATGCGGATGGCGAGCAGCGAATGGCCGCCAAGCTGGAAGAAGTTGTCGGCGGTGCCGATCCGCTCGACCGCCAGCACGTCGCGCCAGATGTCCGCCAGGATCTTCTCGGTCGGGGTGCGCGGGGCCACGAAGCGCTCCGCCGCGCCGGAGCGCAGGAGGTCCGGAGACTCGCGGCTCAGCGCCGCCCGGTCGACCTTGCCGTTGGGCAGCCGCGGCAAGGCGTCCGGGAAGACGAAGGCGGAGGGCACCAGAGCTTCAGGGAGGCTGTTGCCGAGGTGGCCGCGCAGCTCCTCGGTGGTCGGCCTGGGATCGGCCACGACCCAGGCGACGAGGACCGCGCCGCCGGCACCCTCGAGGATACTGACCACGGCCTGGCGTACCGCGGCATGGGCGGCGAGAACGCTCTCCACCTCACCGGGCTCGACGCGGAAGCCCCGCACCTTGAGCTGACTGTCGATGCGGCCCAGGAAATCGAGCCGGCCGTCGGCACGGAAGCGGACCCGGTCGCCGGTGCGGTAGAGGCGGCCGCCGGCCAGCGGGGCGTTGGGCTCGGGCACGAAGCTCTCGGCGGTCGCCGCCGGGCGTCCGAGGTAGCCGCGGGCCACGTTGACGCCGGCCAGACCCAGCTCCCCCGGCACGCCGGCCGGCACCGGCTGCAGACGGCGGTCGAAGACGTAGACGCGGGTGCCCGGCAGCGGCCGTCCGATCGGCAGCGCCCCCGTCCGGTCCGGATAGCGGTCCGACGGTGGTTTGGTGGTGCGCCTCCGGCGCAACGGGACATGATACGCGGTGAGGTGGACGGTGGTCTCGGCCGGTCCGTATTGGTTGGACACGCGCAGGCCGGGTGCCGCCGCGCGCACCCGCCGCACGAGCTCCCAGCTCGACACCTCGCCGCCCAGGAGCAGCAGCCGGCGCGGCAGCACCTCAGGGCTCTCGTCGAAGAGCAGAGCGAAGAACGACGGCACGATCTTGAGGACGTCCACCGGCTGCGCGGCGAAACGCGCCACCACTTGCCGGGCGTCGGCGATCGTCTCGTCGCGGAGCAGGTGGAGGGTACCGCCCGCCGTCAGGCAGGTGAAGATCGCCTGGATGCCGGCGTCGGCGGAGATCGTGGCCAGCGTCGACCAGCTCGCCTCCGGTGCCACGCCGAGGCGGGGAATCGAGGCCCGCAAGTAGTCGGCCAACTGACGGTGCTCGACCACGACGACCTTGGGACGGCCGGTGGAGCCCGAAGTGAAGATGACGTACGCGGCGTTCTCACCCCTGACGGCGGCGCTCCGGATCCCGGTGGCCGGGCGCGGCAGCGAGTCGACGTCGACGATCTCGACGCCGGTCTCGGGCAGGCGGTGGCGCAGGCCCGCGCGGGTGACGATCGCCCGCAGGTTGGCCTCGGCGGCCTGGAGGGCGAGGCGCCGCCGCGGGTGCGCGGGGTCGAGCGGCACGTAGACCGCTCCCGCCTCGAGGATGCCGGCGATGCCGGCGACCAGCTCGCAGGAGCGTTCGAGACAGAGACCGATCCGCACCTCGGGACGCCCGCCCAGGGCCCGCAGCCGCGCCGCGAGGGCGGTGGTGCGCTCGGCGAGGGCGGCGAAGGTGAGCCGCCGGTCTTCGCAGACCACGGCCGCCGCATCGGGCGTGCGCGCGGCCTGCCGGCGGAAGAGCTCGACGACCGAGACGAACGTGCTCTCCTCCAGGAAGACGTCGTTCCACTCGACGAGCACTTGATGCCTCTCTGCCGCGCCTGAAAGGGCGGCGCCGGCGACGCCTTCGTCCGGGGCGGCGACGAACCCGCTCAACAGAGTCCTGTAAACGCCAAGGAGACGGACGACGGTCGTCGTGTCGAAAAGGTTTTTGTCGTAAGTACAAGAACCGAAAAGTCCACTCCCTTCCCCGCTCTCCAGGAGGTTGACCGCCAGGTCGAAGCGGGTCGAATGGAAGTCATGGTCGAGCGGCTCCAGGTGGAGGCCTGAGAGCTCCATGGGCGCCAGGGGAAGGTTCAGCAAGCCAAAAAGTACCTGAAAGATCGGGCTGCGCGAAAGGTCGCGCTCGATCCCCAGCTCCTCCACCAGCTTCTCGAAGGGCACGTCCTGGTGGGCGTAGGCCCC
The DNA here is from genome assembly GCA_965371445.1 of uncultured bacterium. GTDB lineage: Bacteria > Acidobacteriota > Thermoanaerobaculia > Multivoradales > J023 > DASWIG01. Next base: position 8,746 of record CBDUYN010000186.1, read on the forward strand.
GAGGGCCGTCTCGGCGACGCGGCGCAGGAGCTGCCGGAAGGTGAGGCCGCCCCGCAGGTCGCCCACCATCGGCAGGGTGTTGACGAAAAAGCCGATGAGCCCCTCGGTCTCGCCGCGATTGCGCCCGGCGACGGGCGCGCCCACGACCACGACGTCCTGGCCGGTGACGCGGTGGAGGAAGGCGAAAAAGCCTGCCAGAAGCGTCATGGCGAGCGTCGCGTTCTCCTCGCGGCCGAGCCGGCGCAGGGCCTCGCCCAGATCCGGCGGCAACTTCACCTCGAGGGCGCCGCCGCGCAGCTGGTGGACCGCCGGCCGCGGCCGGTCGGTGGGCAGCTCGAGAACCGGCGGAGCGTCGCCGAGCCGGTCCTTCCACCAGCGGATCTGCTTCTCCAGAACCTCGCCGCGGAGCCACCCGCGCTGCCAGATCGCGAAGTCGGCGTACTGGACCGGCAGCTCGGGCAAAGGCGACCGCCGGCCGTCACAGAACGCCTCGTAGAGCGCCGCGAGCTCGCGGCAGAAGATGCCGAAGGACCAGCCGTCGGAGGTGATGTGGTGCTGGGTCAGGAGCAGGACGTGCTCGGCGCCTCCGAGAAGGAGCAGCACGTTGCGCAACAGGGGACCTGCCGCCAGGTCGAAGGGACGCCCCGCCTCCCGGCGGGCGAGGCGCCGGGCTTCGGCTTGCCGCGTCCCGGCGCCGAGGCGGCGCAGCTCCACCCTGGGAAGGGGGGTGTCCGCCGGCGCCTGGACGAGCTGGACGACCGTGCCGTCGTCGGCTTCGGCGAAGGTGGTGCGCAGGACCTCGTGCCGGCGCACGATCTCGGTCAGGGCGGCGGCGAGGGCCGGCGGCCGGAGCCCGCCCTGGAGGCGCAGGGCGAAGGGCATGTTGTAGAACGCCCTGCCGGGCATCAGCCGGTCGAGGAAGTAGAGGCGTTGCTGGGCGAAGGACAGCGGCAGGGGGCGAGCGCCGTCGCGGGGCACCGGCCGGACAGCCGGGGCCGGCGCCACGTCGCCGGCTGCCAGGAGCCGCTCCACCTGGCGCGCCAGGCCGGCCACCGTCGGCGTTTCGAAGAGCGAGCGCACGCCCAGCTCGACGTGCAACGCGTCGCGGATGCGCGACACCACCCGGGTGGCGAGCAGCGAATGGCCGCCGAGCTCGAAGAAGTCGTCCTCGACGCTCACCCGCTCCTGGCCCAGCAGCTCCTGCCAGACGGCGGCCAGGTGCTCCTCCACCGGGGTGCGTGGTGCCGCGTACCGGGCCCGGGTGTGGACCCGGGCCTCCTCCGGCGCCGGCAGGGCGGCGAAGTCGACCTTGCCGTTGGGGGTCAGGGGGAGGCTGTCAAGGACGACGAAGGCCGACGGCACCATGAAGGCCGGCAGGCTCTCGGCGAGCGACTCCCGCAAGGACGGCACGAGGCGCTCGCCGAGCCGGCCGTGGATCGGGTTGTTGGCGTGGTAGGAGAAGCGGCGGAACTGCGTCATCTTGCCACGCACCGGGGCCGGGAGGTCCCCGGTGGGCTCGACCAGCGGCAGGCACAGGGCGGGCACCGGCAACGTCCCCGGACGGCTCAGGAGGACGTCAAGGCTGCCCTCGTGCGGCGCCTCCGGCGAGAAGCTCGTGTCGATGCGGTAGCCGAGCTCCGCGGCCAGCTCGGCGAGCACCGCCGGGTCGACGTCGTCCTCGGCGTGGGCCTTGTGGCGCATCTCGTCGCGCCACTCGCCCACGGTCGCGGCCTCGCCCTCGCCGGCGAGCCAGTGGAGGGCGTGGCGCTCCTCGCGCAGCCGGGCATTGGGGACGCGCCGCAGCCCCAGGAGCGCGGGCGCCTCGCCTCCCCCGGCCGGGGCGAGCCGCCGCCGGAGCCCTTCGAGGTCGAGCCGCGCCCACGGGTAGTCGAGCCACCGCACGGCCGGGGTTCCGGCGGCGCGCCTCACCTCGTCGGCGTGGAGGACCACGTCGTAGCGGAAGCGGTTGAGCTCGTGGTGCAACCGGCCCCGCTCGACGTGCACCTCGACGCCGGCGAGGCGCGGCAGGGGCGCTTTTCCGTCTCCCTCGGCGGGACGCTGCAGGGCCGGAAAGAGCGCCGGGTCGACCGCCAGCTCGCTCTCGCTCTCGATGCCGGCGCGCGTGCGCCGGGCGAGCTCCTCGCGGCTCGTCGACGGCGCGGCGTGGTGCAGCTCGAGCGAGGCGTGGAAGGCCTCGAGCAGGGGGAAGCTGCGCACGTCGCCCAGAAAGAGGAAGCCGCCGGGAACGAGCAGCTCGAAGGCTCCCGTGAGCACCTCGAGCAGGTAGTCGAGGCTCGGGAAGTACTGGATCACCGAGTTGAGGATCACGCCGTCGAAGCTGCGCGGCGCCAGGTCCGAGAAGTCGTGGGCCGGACGCTCCAGGAGGCGTACCCCCGGCACGTGGTGCTCCTCCTGGGCGAGGACCCGGGCCACGTAGTCGAGCGAGGCGCGCGCCAGGTCGCTCGCCACGTACTCGTCGCAATGCGGCGCGACGGCGAAGAGGATCATCCCGGTACCGCACCCGATCTCCAGCACCCGCCGCCGTCGCGCCGGAGGCGCGCCCACGTATGACCGGCCCCCCGCGGCCCGCGGCGCGAGCTGTCCGAGCAACCGTTCGACGCGGTCGTCGAGCCACTCGCGCATGGCCGCGGCCCCGAGCAGCTCGCCCGTATAGGTGCTCTTCCAGCCGGCGATGTTGAAGGTCGGGTCGCCGTCGCCCAGGACCTCTTCCCGGTAGACGTGGTCGTCGAAAACGGCGCGCCACTCCTCAACCTGTTGCGCCGGGAGCTCCTCGACCTCCTGGCTTTTGAGGCGTTCGGCGGCCGTCTCGAGGTCGGGGACGACGTAGGCCGTGAGGCGCTCGCCGTCGCTGGCCGTGACCACGGCCTCGCGCACTCCCAGCTCGGCGAGCAGCGTCGCCTTGACCTCTCCCAGCTCGATGCGCAGGCCGTGCACCTGGACCTGGTGGTCGAAGCGTCCGAGGAACTCGATCGAGCCGTCGGCGAGGTGGCGGGCGAGGTCGCCGGTGCGGTAGAGGCGGCCGCCGCCGGGGGCGGGGACGAAGCGCTCGGCCGTCAACCCGGGACGCCCCAGGTAGCCGCGGGCAAGGCCGGCACCACCGATCGTGAGCTCGCCCGTGGCGGCGATCGGCACGGTCCTCGCCAGGCGGTCCACGAGGTGCACCGAGAGGCCGGCGATCGGCCGTCCGATCGCCGGCAGACGGTCGTCGCCGCCGCCCGGCGGCACCACGGTCGAGGTGGTGACCACGGTGCTCTCGGTGGGTCCGTAGTTGTTGACCACGGTGAAGGGCAGCCCCGGCGGCGGCGGCGCGTGGAGGCGGTCACCGCCGGTGAGCAAGTAGCGTAGCGGCGCGCGCCCGGGCCATTTCTCCCGCACCACGGCCTCGGCCAGGGGGGTCGGCAAAAAGCACACCGTCACGCGTTGCTCGAGGATCTCGTCGCGCAGCTCGGCGGGGGTCGCCGCGGCGACGTCATGGAGGAGGTGAAGCGTCGCGCCAGCGGTGAGGTAGGGCCAGACCTCCCACACCGAGGCGTCGAAGCTCGGTCCCGCGAGCACTGTGGCCCGGTCCCCGGAGGTCACCGCGAAGGCCTCGCGGTGCCAGGCGACGAGGTTCGAGAGCGCGGCGTGCGGCACCGCGACGCCTTTGGGCTGGCCGGTCGAGCCGGAGGTGTAGATCACGTAGGCCGGGGAGGCGGCACGCGGGCGCGCCGCAGGCGTCGCGCCGGAGGCGCGCCCGACCACGACCGGCGTGTGGCGCTCCGGGCAGCCCTCGTGCGTCAGCACGTCGAGGTCGTCCGCGGTGAAGACTGTCGCCGCCCGTAGCCGGTCGGTGACGACGACGCCTCCGGCGTCGCGCACCATCCACACCAGCCGCCGCCGCGGGTAGCCCGGGTCGAGCGGCAGGTAGGCCGCGCCGGCCTTCATCACCGCGAGGCAGGCGGTGAGCATCGTCGCCGAGCGCGGCAGGCAGACCGCCACCACCGGCTCCGGGGCCGCCAGCAGACGTGCCAGCCAGTGGGCGAGGCCGTTGGCCCGGCGCTCGAGCTCGCCGTAGGTGGTGTGCGTCCCGCCGTCGACCACCGCCACGGCGCCCGGGTCGGCGGCGGCGCGGGCCGCGAAAAGCTCGTGCACGAGGCCCTCCGACACCCGCCCGGTGCGCCCCGTGCTCCACTCCGTGCGCAGCTGGTGACGCTCGGCCGCCGAGAGCCACTCGAGGGCGTCGACCGGGCTCTCCGGCGCCGCGGCGATCCCTTCAAGGAGGATGCGGTAGCTCGCCAGCAGCCGCCGGACCGTGGTGGCGTCGAAAAGGGCCGCGTCGTAAGCGCAGGCTCCTTGCAGGCCGTCGTCTTCGAAGAGATGGAGCTCCAGGTCGAAGCGGGTCGACTGGAAGCCCGACTCGAGCGGCTCCAGGGTGAGGCCCTTGAGCTCCAGGGGCTCCATGGGAGCGTTCTGCAAGGCGAAGACCACCTGGAAGATCGGGTTGCGCGACAGGTCGCGGGCCAGCCCGAGATCCTCGACGAGCTTCTCGAAGGGCAGGTCCTGGTGGGCAAAGGCGTCGAGGGCCATCTCCCGCACCCGGTCGAGGAGCTCGGGGAAGCCCGGCCTTCCCGAGACGTCGCCGACCATGGTCAGGCTGTTGACGAAAAAGCCGATCAGGTCCTCGGTCTCGCTGCGGTTGCGGTTGGCGACCGGCGAGCCCACGAGGAGCTTTTCCTGGCCGGTGATCCGGTGGAGCAGGGTGAAGAAACCCGCCAGGAGGGTCATGGCGAGCGTCGTCCCCCGGGCCCGGCCCAGGGCGTCGAGGGCCGCGGCGAGGGACGCCGGCAGGCGCAGCTCCTGCGCCGCACCGCGGAAGGCCTGGACCGCCGGCCGCGGGCGGTCCAGGGGCAGCTGCAGGAGGGGCGGCTCGGCGCCGAGCTGCGCCTTCCACCAGGCGAGCTGGGCTTCGAGCACCTCTCCCCGGAGGTAGCTCCGCTGCCAGACGGCGAAGTCGGCGTACTGGATCGCGAGCTCCGGCAACGGTAGATGCGTGCGCCTCCGGCGCAACGGTCGTGCTCCAGCGCGCCTCCGGCGCGACGGCGACGGACCGGGCGGCGCCCCGGGGCCCTTCGAGAAGGCCTCGTCGCGCCGGAGGCGCGCTCCGCCATCGTAGAGGGCCGCGGGCGCGCGGGAGAAGAAGCCGAAGGACCAGCCGTCGGCGACGACGTGGTGATGGGTGAGCCGCAGCACGGGGACGTCCGGCGCCGGGCCGGCCGTCGGCAAACCCTTGCCGGCCAGCTGGAGCAGGGTGGCGCGCTGCAGGGGACCGGCTCCGAGGTCGAAGGGACGTGCGGCTTCCCGGCCGGCGAGGCGCTTCGCCTCGGCCTCGCGCCGCGGCGCCGGCAGCGCCGCGAGGTCCACCCGCGCCAGGACCCGGGGCACGAAGCCGTGGACGAGCTGGACTGGGCGCCCCTCCACCTCGGCGAAGGTGGTCCGCAGGACCTCGTGGCGGCGGACGATCTCGTCGAGGGCGGCTTCCAGGGCCGCTGCGTCGAGCCCGCCCCGCAGGCTGAGCGCCAGGGGCATGTTGTAGAACGGGCTGCCGGGCACCAGGCGGTCGAGAAAGTAGAGGCGCTGCTGGGCGAAGGAGAGGGGCAGGGACCCTCCGTCGCGCGGCACCGGCGTCAGGGGGGGCCCGGCCGGCGTCTCCGCCCTGCCGGAGAGCGTGTCGATCTGCCGTGCCAGGCCCGCCACGGTGGGCGTTTCGAAAAGCGCCCGCACCGGCAGCTCGACGTGGAACGCGTCGCGCACCCGCGACACCACGCGGGTGGCAAGCAGCGAATGACCACCGCTCGCGAAGAAGTCGTCGGCCGTGCCGACCCGCTCGACGCCGAGGACCTCGCTCCAGATCGACGCCAGCTTCTCCTCGGTCCCGGTCCGCGGCGCCACCGCGGTGGCCGTCGCGACGGCCGCCGCGAAGCCCTCGGGTGGCGGCAGGGCGGCCCGGTCGACCTTGCCGTGGGGGGTCAGGGGCAAGGCGTCGAGAACGACGAAGGACGACGGCACCATGGCCTCGGGCAGGGACCCGGCCAGCGCTTCGCGTAGCGCGGGCACGAGGCGTCCGGCGAGGCGGGCGTGGAGCGGCGCGTTGGCCAGGCGCGCCAGCGGCCGGCGCACGCCGGTGGCCCGGCACGGCCGGGCCGCGGCCCGCGGCCCGCCGTCGCGGCTCAGCAGGACGTCGAAGTCCCCTTCCCGCGGCGCTTCGCCCGAGAAGCTGGCGGCGAATCGGTAGCCCAGCTCTTCGGCCAGGTCGCGCAACGCCGCCGGATCGACCTCCTCGCGCGGTTCGATCCGTCGCAGCTGCCCGCGCAGCTCGCCGACGGTCGCGGCGTCGCCTTCGCCGGCCAGCCAACGCAGGAGGCGCCGCTCCTCCCACAGCCGGCGGTTGGGGAGGCGCGCGAGGCCCAGGAGCGCCGGCTCGTCCGCCGCCAGCCGCCGGCGCAGGCCCTCCAGGTCGAGCCCCTCGTGGCGCCAGTCGAGCCAACGCACCTCACCGGCGGCCGCGCCGTCCTGGTCCGGCTCTGTGCTGGGACCGCAGGCGTCTCGCCTGCCCTCTTCGTCCCGAAGGGACGCGCCGTCCCCGCCCTCGACGCGCAGGACGACGTCGTAGCGGAAACGCGTCAGCTCGTGGACCCGCCGTCCCCGCTGCAGGTGGACCTCGGCCGCCGTCACCCGCGGCAGCCGTTCGACCAGTCTGGGGAAGAGGGCCGGATCGAGGGCCAGCTCGGTCTCGCGCACCATCCCCGCGCGCGCCCGCCGCAGGAGGTCCCCGCGGCTCGTCCCGGGCGGTGCGTTGGCCAGCTCCAGGGAGGCGTGGAAGGTCTCCAGGAGCGGCAGGCTCCGCAGGTCGCCGAGGAAGAGAAAACCGCCCGGCACCACTTTTTCCACCGCCCCCTCCAGGACCCGGAGCAGGTAGTCGAGCCCCGGGAAGTACTGGACCACGGAGTTCAGGACGACACCGTCGAAGCTGCGCGTCCCGAGCCCGGAAAGCTCGTGGGCCTCGCGTTCCAGGAGCCGGACGCCGTCGACGTGGTGTCCGGGCCTGGCGAGCACCTCCTCGACGTAGCGCAGGGAGGCGCGGGAGAAGTCGGTTCCCCAGTACTCGGCGAAGTGGGGGGCGAGGCCGAAGAGGATCATGCCGGTGCCGCAGCCGATCTCCAGCACGCGCCGTCGCGCCGGAGGCGCGCCCAGCCCCTGTCGCGCCGGAGGCGCGCCCAGCCCCTGTTGCGCCGCCTGCGGCGCGAGCAGGGCACGGAGCCGGTCGAGCCGGTCGTCGAGCCATTCGCGCATCACCTCGGCGCCGAGGGGCTCGCCGGTGTAGGTGCTCTTCCAGCCGGCGACGTTGAAGGTCGGATCGCCGTCCCCCAGGTCCTGGTCGCGGTAGACGTGCTCGTCGAAGACCGCCTGCCATTGCTCGACCTGGTCGCTTTCCTCGGAGCGTAAGCCGGCGTCGTCCTTTTCGGCGGCGACCCAGGCGATCAGCCGGCGCTCGCCTCCGGGCTCTTCGCGCAACGCCGCCACGGCGTCGCGCACCGCCGGATGTGAAGCGAGGGCCGCCTCGACCTCGCCCAGCTCGACGCGCACGCCGCGCACCTTGACCTGGTGGTCCGTGCGTCCCAGGAACTCGATCGTGCCGTCGGCTACGAAGCGCGCCAGGTCGCCGGTGCGATAGAGGCGCCCGCCGGCCCCGCCGCCGGCCCAGGGGACGAAGCGGCGCGCCGTCTCCGCGGGACGTTTCAGGTAGCCGCGGGCCAGGCCGGCGCCGCCGAGGCACAGCTCGCCGGGGATCCCCGCCGGCACCGGCCGCAGGGCACGGTCGAGGACCAGCGCACAAACGCCGTCGACCGGCCGCCCGATGGCCGGTGGACGGTCCTGTGCGGCGCCGGGAGGCACCGGCCCCGACGTGGCGACGACCGCGTTTTCCGTCGGACCGTAGTTGTTGACCAGGGTGAAGGGCCGTGCGCCGACCGGCGGGGCGTGCAGCCGGTCGCCGCCGGTGAGCAGGAGGCGCAGGGGCGCCGCTGCGAGCCAGGCCTCGGCCAGCACCGCCTCGGCCAGCGGCGTGGGCAGGAAGCTCACCGTCGCCCGGTGCGCGAGCAGGGCGTCGCGCAGCTCGCCGGGCGTCAGGGCCATCGGGTCGTCCACCAGGTGGAGGGTGGCGCCGGCCGCCAGGCAGGGCCAGATCTCCCACACTGCGGCGTCGAAGCCCGGAGCCGCGACCTGCGTCGACCGGTCGGCCGCCGTCACCGCGAAGGCGCGGGCGTGCCAGGCCACGAGGTTCGTCAGGGCGGCGTGCGGGACGACCACTCCCTTGGGCCGGCCCGTCGAGCCCGAGGTGTAGATGACGTAGGCCGGATTCCCGGGACGGACCCGCGGCCGCGGCGGCTCCGGGTGCCCGCCGCAGTCCTGCGGATGGACGACCGGGCGCCGGGCGCCACCCTCCGCGGCGCCGAAGACGCGCCCGGCCAGGTCGCGGTCGGTGATCAGGACGCCGGCGCCGCCGTCGCGCGCCATCCACGCCAGGCGCTTCGCCGGGTAGGCCGGGTCGAGGGGCAGGTAGGCGGCGCCCGCCTCGAGCACGCCGAGAAGCGCCGTCACCATCCGCGCCGAACGGGGCAGGCAGACCGCGACCGTCGACTCTGGTCCCACCCCCAGCTCGACGAGCCGACGGGCGACTGCGTTGGCGCGCCGGGCGAGCTCGCCAAAAGTGAGCGTCGCGTCGCCGGCCGTCACCGCCACGGCGTCCGGGCGGCGGCGCCCCGCACGGCGGACGAGCTCGTGGACCAGGGGCCCGGCCGTGGCCTCTCCGGTCCTGCTCAAGCGCGCCTCCGGCGCGACGGTCGTGCTCGTGCCCCACTCGAAGCGCAGCTGGTGACGCTCGGCCGCCGAGAGCCAGGTGAGCGCCGTCACCGGCGTCCCGGGCCGGCGCAGCGCGGCGTCGAGGAGGATCCGGTAGCGCCGGCCCAGCCGCTCTACCGTGGTGCTGTCGAAGAGGTCGCGGTCAAAAGCGCAGAAGCCCCGCAGGCCTTCGCCGTCTCCCGCTTGCCAGAAGTGCATCTCGAGGTCGAAGCGGGTCGACTGGAAATCCGACTCCAGGGGCTCGAGCCGGAGGCCGCCGAGCGCGAGCGTCGCCATGGGAGCGTTCTGGAGGGTGAAGACCACCTGGAAGAGGGGGTTGCGCGACAGGTCGCGCTCCAGGGCGAGCTCCTCGACCAGCTTCTCGAACGGCAGGTCCTGGTGGGCGTAGGCCCCGAGCGCCATCTCCCGCACCCGGCCGAGGAGCTGGCGAAAGCTCGGGCGGCCGGAGACCTCGCCGACCATGGTCAGGCTGTTGACGAAAAAGCCGATCAGGCCCTCGGTCTCGCTGCGGTTGCGGTTGGCGACGGGCGAGCCCACCAGGAGCTTCTCCTGGCCCGTCATGCGGTGCAGGAGGACGTAGAAGCCCGCCAGGAGGGTCATCGCCAGGGTGGCGCTCCGGCGCCGGCCGTAAGACGCCAGCTCCGCCGTCAGCCCGGCAGGCAGCTGGAGCTCCGTCATGCCGCCGCGGAAGGCCTGCACCGCCGGCCGCGGACGGTCGGTGGGCAACTCGAGCCGCGGCGGCTCCTCGCCCAGCTGCCGCCGCCAGTAGTCAAGCTGGCGCTCCAGCTCCTTGCCGGCCAACCAGCCGCGCTGCCAGAGCGCGAAGTCGCCGTATTGGACGCGGAGCTCCGGCAGGGGAGACGGCCGGCCCGCGGAGAACGCCTCGTAGAGAGCCGCCAACTCGCTGAAGAGGATGCCGGCGGACCAGCCGTCGGCGACGATGTGGTGCTGGGTCAGGAGCAGGACGTGCCCGCCGCCTTCCGGCGCGTCCAGCTCCAGGAGGACGTTGCGGTACAAAGGGCCATGGCGCAGGTCGAAGGGATGGCCGGCCTCCTCGGTGGCGAGACGCCGGGTCTCGGCTTCGCGCCGTGGCGCCGGCAGACGCCGCAGGTCGATCCGTGGCAGGCTCCCCCGGACGAAGGGGTGGACGACCTGGACGGCGGCGAGCTCGCCGGGCGCTCCTCCGCCGCCTTCGGCGAAGGTGGTGCGCAGGCTCTCGTGGCGGCGCACGATCTCGTCCAGGGCCGCGGCCAGGGCGGCGGCGTCGAGGTCACCGTGCAGGCGCAGGGCGACCGGGACGTTGTAAAAGGCGCTCTCCGGCAACAGCCGGTCGAGGAACCACAGGCGCTGCTGGGCAAAAGAGAGCGGCATTCCCCGCGGATCGCGGGCGGCGTGCGGAATCGGCTCCGGGTCGCGGCGCTCCGTCGCTTCGACGCGCCGCGCCAGCCGTTCCACGGTGGGGTCCTCGAAAATCGAGCGCACCGGCAGCTCGACGCCGAAGACGTCGCGGAGGCGCGAGATCACCTGGGTGGCGAGGAGCGAGTGGCCGCCGAGGGCGAAGAAGTCGTCCCGGAGCCCGACCTTCGCCGTTCCCAGGACGTCCGCCCAGATGCCCGCCAGCAGCTCCTCGGCCGGAGTGCGGGGCGCGGTGAAGCCGGCCTCGCGGCGCTCGGCGAGGGCCGCGCCGGCCCGGGTCACGAGGGCCCGGCGGTCGACCTTGCCGGTCGGCAGGAGCGGCAAGGCTTCCAGGAAGACGAAGGCCGTCGGTACCATCGCCTCCGGCAGCCGGCCCTCCAGGCTTTGGCGCAGGCTCTCCTCCGGGGCCTCCGACACCACGCAGGCGACCAGACCGGCGTCCTCGACGGGGACGAGCACGGCGTGGCGGACCTGGCCGTGGCGTCCCAGGAGCGCCTCGACCTCGCCGGGCTCGACGCGCACCCCCCGTACCTGCACCTGGTGGTCGATGCGGCCCAGGAAGTCGAGCTCGCCCGCCGGCCGGTGACGCACCAGGTCACCGGTGCGGTAGAGGCGCCCGCCTTCGTCCCCGAAGGGGTCGGGCACGAAGGCGCGGGCGGTCCACGCCGGCCGGCGGTGGTAGCCGCGGGCCAGGCTATCGCCGGCCAGGCAGAGCTCGCCGGCGGCGCCCGGCGGCACCGGACGCAGGGCCCGGTCCACGACGTAGACGCGGCAGCCCCGGATCGGCCGGCCGATCGGCGGCACGCCCCGCGCCCCGGCGGTGCCGCGCCGTGCCACCCGCTTTGTCGAGGCGGCGACGACCTGGCGCTTTATACCGACGAGACGCGCAGCTCCGAGCTCCTGCGCTTCCCGATGTTGCGTCAGCAGGAGGCGAAGCCCGACGCCAA